>CAZCAE010000004.1:0-138210 GCA_964496635.1 uncultured Spirochaeta sp. | reverse complement strand
GCATATCCCCGTCCACGGCACCGTGGGTTTCCCCTATTTTGGTCAACTTATCCGCGACTGCCTGGACGGCACCGACCACGCCATGTCCCAGGACCACACCTTTCTGGCGGCGGAACTCTGCATCCGGGCCCAGGAAGAGGCCATCCGCATCGGAATCTGAAGGGAATTCACCGGGGCATACGCCCCGGGAACTTCGTTCCGTCAAGCTTCGGCCCCAAACATCTGAACTACCCGGCTCGCTCGGGAAAAGAGATGCGCACAGCCGTTCCGTCGGTTCCGGAAATATGCATCGTCGCCCCTATCTGTTCCACCAGCGTAGCTACGAGGGTCATCCCCAAAGATGATGATGCCTCTTCGGGCATACCTTTGCCCGTGTCGGAAACTTCAAGCTGGTAGTAGCCGTCCTGAAACCGGAACCGCACACTGATAGTTCCGGAAGCTCCGTCCGGGAAGGCGTGTTTCAGGGCGTTGGTTATCAGTTCACTGACAATGAGGCCACACGGTGCCGCCAGGTCAATACCAAGAAAAGAGGGTTCCCCATCAAGGCTGATGACGATGCCGTCGGTCTGAACGGCGTTCCGGATGTGTCCAACCAGGTCGCGAAGATACAGGTCAAAGGGAATCATGGAGAGGTTGTCGTTCTGGTAGAGCTGTTCGTGAACCAGGGCTATTGAAACAACACGGTCACGACTGCGGTCAAAGAGTTCCGCGTCCGCCGGGTGCCTGACTTCGCCGGACTGCAGATTCAGAAGACTGGCGATTACCTGCAGGTTGTTCTTGACGCGGTGGTGAATCTCCCGGATCAACATCGTCTTTTCGTTCACGCTTTGCTGCATCACAGCCTGCTGCTCCCGTATCCGCTCAATAAAGGCGTTCATGCGCTCGGTAAGAACGACCAGCTCCCGGGGTGTTCGCTCTTCCACGGCGGGCAGTGGCGCCGGCGCATCCGACTCTACCGAATCGACCAGGCGCACAATAGGATCCGATACAGACCGGGCCAGCCTGAGACTGAGTCTGATTACCACAAAGAGCAGGAGAAGCGACAGCAGCAGGGCGACCGACAGAAAGATCAGAATTGGCCGTCTGACTGTGGCAATATCGATAGTAGTGGCGATAACCCAGTCAAAGTCGGGCATGTAGCGAAAGACCAGAAACTTCGGGCGCCGGGTGTCGCCGGCGGGATCGGGCCAGCGGTACTGAACGGTCCCTGACTGTCCGACAAAGAGTTCCCAGTAGATGCGGTCCGCCTCGGCAGGCTCAAAAAACTCGGTCAGGTTCCGACCGGGATACTCCGGGTGCACCACAAACTCGCCGTCCCGGTCGATCACAATAGAATATGATCCCTGTCCGACGGTGAACGACTCCACCAGATTGGTCAGACGCTCCCGATCAACGAGCTCCACAAACTCGTCCCGGTATGCTGTAGCGGCAACAATCCATTCCCGGGACGGGTACTCATCCATGTAGAGCGCTTTGAGGAGCAACAGGGGCTCAAAGCTGTTCTGCCACATATACTCCAGGTAACCCCGGCGTTGTTCCAATTGGGTTCGTAACGGTTCTACACGAGGTATGATTCTGCCCTGGGTTCTCGGGTCGGGATGGATCAGTACTTCTCCCTGCCGGTCTATGACATATACGTAGCCGCTCTTTACTACATTCAGCGAGAGCAGGTGTGTCCTGATCGTTTCCAGTGAAACCCCAGGAGTATCAATAACGGTCAACAGAGAAATCGCCGCTTCCGTCTTCGCCCGAAGGTAGGTGACAATTGCTTCCCGGAGTGACGTTTCAATCGCCGTCTGAAGCATCACGGTTCGTGATTCCATCGATTCGATTGAATCGCGCCAAATTCTCAGGCTTAGAACGGTTGCGGAAATGGTAATGGCCAGAACAAACGGAACGGTGGCAGTCAATACCAGATAGAGCAGTCGGCGCCGGACAGAGAGGTTGCGTTTCATCTCTTCCGGCGGGATCGGAAAAACCCCTTTTTCCGATATCCTTCTTCTTTTACCGTAATGTCTCCAATCAGAGAAAAACCCTTGATGATACAGAGGTTGCCGGTTTCATGCGTCTCACTCTCGTCATGGCGCAAGACCCGGGTATCACCAAGAATATTGACAACCTCGTTTTTTACCCGCATACCCACGGGAACAGTCAGGGTAGTATCGCCGATAAGGTTGAATACGGTGAGTACGACCGGTTCGCCGCGCCGGGGCAGCTTTTCAAGGTGCACTTTCACGTCACCAATGAGGGATAACGTCCGGACGTGTCCGTTGACGAAATCGTGGTGGTCCAGGCGTTGATCACCAATGATGGCAACTCTCGTTTCGGGAGTGCCATCGAAGGGGTTGTCCACCGGTGTCATCCCGGCGGAGACCGCCGGCTGCGTAGCGTCTCGTGCATCGGGAAAGTCGTGAATTACCCGTTCCAGGTCTTCCAGGCAGTCCGCCCGGTTGGCCAGTTCAAGCCGACGTTCGTAGTCTTCAAGTTCGATCTGGTTGTCGGTGTATGCCTGCGCCAGAAGTTCGCAAATTTCATCTCGGCGTCGGCTCAATCCGTAACGATGCTTGTCGGGATACTCCGTCATACTACAATGTATGATAGACGCTTCTGCGACGGTGTCAACCGTGGCAACCGCGGGGCTGCCCTTATACCATCCTCTTCGGATCCAGCAGCTTCGCCACCTTGTCCTCCGGCAACACTCCCGCTTCCAGAACAACCTCGCGGATCTTGCGCTTTTCCTTGTACGCCTGGTAGGCCAGCTTCGTGGCCGCGTCATAGCCGATTTCAGTTGCCAGGGGTGTCACCAGCGCCAGGGACCACTCAATCCAGAAATCCAGACGCTCCCGGTCCGCTTCCAACCCGACAATCGCGCGATCCGCAAAAACGCGACACGTATTGGCGAGAATATCGATGGAGCTCAACGTCTCCAGGGCGATCAGAGGATTCATCATGTTCAGTTCCAGCGGACCGTTCTGCCCGGCGATAGTGACACTCACCGCCTTGCCGTTTACATACGCCGCCACCTGGATCACCATCTCCGGAATTACCGGATTCACCTTTCCCGGCATGATGGAACTGCCCGGTTGCAGGCTGGGCAGGACAATTTCACCCAGGGCACCCCGCGGTCCGGAAGCCAGTAACCGCAGATCGTTGGCGATCTTCATCAGGCTGGTGGCCAGCGTGTTCAACGCGCCCATCAGCGCCACCTGGGCATCACGGCTGGCAATGGCTTCAAACTTGTTGGGTGCTGAGCGAAAGGGAAGGCCCGTGTCTCCGGCGATCCCCGCCGCCACCGCTTCGGGAAAGTCGGGGTGGCAGTTAATCCCCGTTCCCAGGGCCGTGCCGCCCAGCGCCAGTTCCTCAAGGTCCGCCAGCGTCGCCGCAATGCGCCCGCGTGCCTTCTCAATCTGCACGGCGTAGCCGGAAAACTCCTGCCCCAGCGTCATAGGCACCGCGTCCTGCAGGTGCGTGCGGCCAAGCTTTACCAGATCTGCAAACTCCCGTTCCTTCGCCCGCAACGCCGCGGCCAGGTGATCAACCGCCGCCAGCAGCACCTCCGCCGAAACGCGGTTTGCCACATGAATCGCCGTGGGGATCACGTCGTTGGAGGACTGCCCGCGGTTCACGTGATCGTTCGGGTGCACCGGTGAGCGCGTCCCGCGTGGCTCGCCCAGAATCTCATTCGCCCGGTTGGCGATGAGCTCGTTGGTGTTCATGTTCCAGCTGGTGCCGCTGCCGGTCTGGAATACATCGATCGGGTAGTGGTCGTCCCACGTCCCCTCGTAGACTTCGGTCGCCGCCTGGACGATCGCCTCGGAAAGTTTCCCGTCCACCAGTCCCAGCCGTGAGTTTACCGCAGCGGCGTTCTTCTTGATCAATGCCAGCGCGCGGATCATCGCTGTGGGTATCCGCATCGGACTCACGCCAAAGTTCTCTACCGCCCGTTGCGTCTGGGCACCCCAGTAGGCCCACCCGGGTATCTCAATTTTTCCCATAGAGTCCGACTCAAATCGTGGTTGCTGACCTGTCTCGTGTGCGGCCATATGTGTTCCTCCGTGTAGACACTTATATACCAACAGGGCGACCAAAAAGGCAAATCTGTGGTACCGTATCGCCATGAAGCCCGACACCAAGGAAACCCTTCTGGGTATTCTCTGCGTAAATATCGCCACCTTCTCCTGGGCCACCAACATCACCATCGGGCGCTACCTCCGCGCCGATATAGGCCCCATCACCCTTACCGCGGCGCGCTACGTTGTAGCGGCGATCTTCTTTTCCTTTCTTCTGCCCAGGGTAGCACCGGAAGAACGCCGGCCCGGCACAGACATCCTGCCCCTTGCGGCCATGGCCATCGCCGGTATCGTCTTCTTCGCGCCGTTGTTGTACCTTGGCCTGCGATTCACCACCGCCGTCAATGCCACCCTCATCAACGGCATGGGCCCCCTCCTCACGGCACTTTTCGCGGCGTGGCTCATCAAGGAACCGTACACGGGACGACAGCTCATGGGCGCCGTCTTTGCCGTCTTCGGCGTGGTTGTCCTCATCACCGGCGGCTCTCTCCGTACCCTCCGGGAAGTCGGCGTCAACCCCGGAGATCTGGTTGTTCTCACCGCCGCGGCGGTCTGGGGCCTCCAGTCCGTATCCAGCCGCCGGGCAACGCGCAACCGCTCACCCCTGTCGGCAACAATCCTATCTCTCTACATGGGCCTGCCCCTGCTCATCATTGCGGCAATCGTGGAGCAGCAGTTCCTTCCCGCCACCTTCTCCCTGCGCCTCCTGGCCATCATCATCTACCTCGGTATCGTCCCCGCGGGAATCGGCTACTTCCTCTGGAATACCGGCGTCAAGAAACTCGGTGCCGGCGGTGCCATGGTCTTCTACAACATGCTCCCCTTCTACGGCGCTACCCTGGGCATCCTCCTGTTGGGCGAACAGATCGGCCCCGCCCACCTGGTTGGCGGCGCTCTCATCATTGCCGGCGGTATCGTCTCCGCCCTCAGTCGTCGCAGACGTCAATCGATTTCCAGATAGAACTTGCGTTCCGCGGAGCTCCCTTCCCGCCCCACCGGGTCGGACCGGATCGACCAGGCGGCAGCCGAATAGGTTGCAAGTATTGACCAAGTCGTCTGACTAAGTCATATTTTGGGTATGCAAACTGTTACCGTGCACGAGGCAAAAACACACCTGTCACGACTCCTGAAAGCGGTCGAAGCGGGAGAAACGATCGTTGTTGCGCGCGGGAACACGCCGATCGCGCGCCTGGAGCCGTGGCGGTGATCACCAGCGGTTGTATATGTCTTCGATAAACCCGGGAAGTTCGTCGATCATGACGCGCGTTCCGTCATCCAGAACCGCCGTACCGGAATAGTAGCCGAACGGTTGGTGTTGCACCGACCGCACAAGAAGCAGGTTGGTGTCACCGCTCCGATCAAGGGTGGGTCGAAAGGTGAGATCCAGTCGCCCCTCGTCGTCCGTGATCCGCCACGGCTGAAGGTGTTCCTGCGGGTCGTAATCGAAAACAACCTCGTTGAGTTTGTGGGCGGCACCGTTGTAAAACATCATGTTTTCCGATGCCGAAGAGCGGTCGGAGAATCCGTACCCGAGGTTAAAACCGAATCGCACGCCGGCGACAGTTCCCGATGCGGACGCCCAATACCACCGGTTGCGGTACGTCCACCGGCCGCGCCCCCAGTCAAGAACGCCGAAGCTCCCGTCCGGGGTGAACGCGTGGGATGTGGTGCCCACCTGGACAACTCCCTCGGCGGGCATGCAGTTAATCTTCTGGTTGTAGTAAAACGCGGTACGCTGGTTTTCCCAACTCGTGGCGATCACCATGCGCGCAACGTCAGCGGGCTGGTGCAGGGAGATCTCCCCCGAAACGGATCCGACGGATGGAAACGCGTCGCTTGAGAAGCGCAACAACCGCCCGTCACCGCTTCGCTCCGCCGTGAGCGTCAGCGTCGCGTCCGTATGATCCACAACATTGTCGGAATCGACCGACTCGGCCAGGCCGGTATGTCCTCGGGGAAGAAGAGCAAGCGTATCCACCTGTTCCCACCACCCCGTTTTGATATCTACCAGGCACAGGGCAAACAGTCCGACGTAGCCAAGATCGGCAAGCGTCATCGTCACGCCGAATCCTGACGTTTGATCGATTACGGCGTAGTAGTCCCACTCCTTGATCCGTAACCACGACGCCCGAATCGCCGTACGCCGATATCTCTGTAGCGGGAGGGTGGAGTATCCCTCCTCAATGATTCGCCCGGAATCGTCAAGGAGTTCCTGGGGGGTGGTGATCTGATGCTGCGCCATAACCGGTATCATACCACAGCACATCGACGTGTCGCGGCGGTGGGAGGTGTCCCGTTCAGAACGGTAATGGTGGACCTGAACCGGCTCTCGTCATTCAGCGGGGTAAACACTCCTTTTTCCAGAAGCGGCCGCGCGTCAATGCCGGTCACCGTCGAGGACGCTCCTACAGCCGCAGCGGCCCGGTTGGTGGATGAACCCTGCCGGTACCGGCGAAGTCGCCGGACAGAAAACTGCTCAACAGGCTGAGGCGCTTGGTGGCGGTCCACGCCGCAGTCACATATCCATTTTTGATATCAAGAACCTGTCATTGATGAGGAGTAACGGACTCGATATCTCTCCAACTTACGATTGAAAAATCGCCCAGCGATTTGCTCTCCTCACCGCCGGAGACAAGGATTCGCCGGGTCAGTCGTTTGTCCCGTTCGGCCAGGTAATTCAGATTCTTCAGGAACGATTTGTTGAACGTTTTTGAAATTTTGACTTCGATACCGGTGTAATCCAGTCCGGAATCCTGGATAACATCGATCTCATGCCCAGATTTATCCCGCCAAAAATAGAAATTTGACCGTTCGCCCCGGTTGAAACAGCTCTTTGTGAGTTCAGACACACAAAAATTCTCGAAGATTGCCCCTCGCAACGGATGGGCGTCCAGATGATTCGCCTCTCGGGCGGAGAGAAGCCAGCTTACCAGGCCTGTATCGTAGAAGTAGAGCTTGGGGGTTTTGACAACTCTTTTGACCTGGTTGGCGTGAAAGGGGTAGAGGAAGAATATTACATAGTGGGCTTCAAGAATGGAAAGCCATGCCTTGACGGTATTGTGAGAAACCCCCAGTTCCGAACAGATATCGCTGTAGTTGATGAGCTGACCGACTCGACCGGCGCAGAGCACGATGAAGCGATGGAAGCTGTTGAGGTCCCGAATATTGACCAGTTGCCGGACATCCCGTTCCAGATAGTTCCGCACATAGTTAGAAAACCAAATCGCCGGATCCAGATTACGATGATAGATCGGAGGATAGAGACCAGTATACAGAATACTCGTCAGGTCATGGGCTGCGATATATGGAAAAATTTCAGAATAGCTGAAGGGGAGTAGCTCCACAGTTGCCGAACGTCCAACCAAAGATTGGCTTACCTGGTCCATAATTTCGAGACTTCGGGATCCGGTCAGGATAAAACGACCCGGACGGGGATCGTCGTCGACGATTTGCTGAAGATAGGAGGCAAGCTGTGGTACGCGCTGGAATTCATCGATAATCAGTCCGTCCGGATAGTTAGTCAAAAAACCTTTTGGATCAAGTTCGACCTCCATGCGGATATCGGGGTTTTCGAGTGATACATAGCCGAATCGGGGAAATACCTTCCGGGATAACGTTGTTTTTCCTGATTGCCGCGGCCCGACGATGGTCAGAATCGGGTACTGTTCCCGAAGAATAGTAACGAGAGATTCAACGTTTCGGGATATGATCTCCATGGTATGAGGGTATTCTGAAGCCCGCCAATTGTCAATTCACTTATAAATTGGCGGGAGCTCTCCGGATTGCGCAGCGACAGCCCCAATACGGTCCATGACGCGTTCGGCATCGTTAACCTGCTTCAGCCCGCCTCCGGTGCGGCGCAATTGCTGTTCGGTACGTTTCTTCGTGACCAACTTGTTCTCTACGGTCGTTGCAAACCGGAGAGTCGGGAAAGAGCCGAAATGGAATCTGCCGTTCAAAGAATGCGTCATCAAAAATCTCGTGATCACGGGGCGCGCCGGAACAGGAGCAGGCGGCCGCTGAATAGGCATAGAGTATTGACCAAGTCGCATGACTAAGTCATAGTTTGGGTATGCAAACTGTTACCGTGCACGAGGCAAAAACACACCTGTCGCGGCTCCTGAAAGCGGTCGAAGCGGGAGAAACGATCGTTGTTGCCCGCGGAAACACGCCGATCGCGCGCCTGGAGCCGTGGACCGAAGGTGAACGCCAATTTGACACCGTACCGGGCTTGATTGTCACGATGGATGACTCCTTCAACGATCCGCTTGAAGACTTCCAGCCGTATATGGTTGCAGAGAACCCTGAATGAAGGTTCTCATCGACACCCACGCCCTCCTGTGGATGCTTGGGGACTCCAGGAATTTATCTCATCGGGCGCGATCGGCGCTTGCAAATCGAGAGAACTCCCTCTTTTTCAGCATTGCCGGATACTGGGAGATCGGAATAAAGACGAGCATCGGTAAACTTGAACTCTCCTCGGACTGGCACGAGACAATTCCCCGCGCAATGACCCGCAACGGCGTGAGCTGGTTGGAAATCACGCCGGACCATGTGCACGCCGTCTCTACTCTGCCGTGGACTCATCGCGACCCATTTGATCGCATCATGATCGCCCAGGCGATGCACAACGACCTGACGATCGTCACAGCTGACCCCGCTTTCCACGACTATTCGGTGACAGTGATATGGTAAAGCGCACATCGATATAGTTCTGAGATTCTTTATTGAACCGTGGGCGGTGATCACCATGCGCTCAACGTCAGCGGGCTGGTGCAGTGCGATTTCCCCGAAACGGGTCCGACGTAGCCAAGATCGGCAAGGGGCATCGTCACGCCGAATCCTGACGTTTGATCGATTACGGCGTAGTAGTCCCACTCCTTGATCCGTAACCACGACGCCCGAATCGCCGTACGCCGATATCTCTGTAGCGGGAGGGTGGAGTATCCCTCCTCAATGATTCGCCCGGAATCGTCAAGGAGTTCTTGGGGGGTGGTAATCTGGTGCTGCGCCATGGCTGGTATCATACCACGGCACATCGACGTGCCGCGACGGTCGGAGGCATCACGCGTCGGGCCGTGACTCCCGTGCCACCCACTCCGGTTCGTCCACTTCCGGGCTTTCGCGATAGATTACCAGGGGGTCAACGTCCAGACACGCGGTTTCATCCCTGTTTCCCTGAAGATCCCAGGCAAGCGTCCCGTTCAGGACAGTAACGGTGGAACTGAAACGGCTCTCGTCCTTCAGCGCGGCAAACACTCCTTTTCCCAGAAGCGGCCGCGCGTCAAAATCGTGGATCGATCCGTCGTCAAAGTACACCAGCACATGATAATCGGGAGCCGGGATGACCTGGAGCACCGCGGGAAAGTAACGGGGATCAGTAATCATTGCAGTCCCTCCCGTCGAGGATGCCGCTTGCCGCCGGTGGATTCCCTCCTATTAATAGTGCAATACCCATTGGTTCTTATGCATACTTAAAGACAGGGGTCTCGACTACCCGGTCAGGCTTCTTATTGCCTTCGATCATCTGCTGAATGTGCTCCACCGTCTCTGGAGCGAAGTACTCGTCACCGGTCTCCTGGCATACGCGTGCAGGGACGTGTTCGATGATGTAAAATCTGCCCGAATATTGAAGAGTATAGGTGACTCTGGCATCGACCATCGTTTCTTCCATGGCATTTCGATTTGTTCCGCCCAGGGTGCGTCGTTCGTCCCGCTGGAAGGTGGGTTGCAAATAGCAGCTTCAATAATACGTATTTTACCGGAAAATACACATCGAGAATGTTGATTTTACCCCAATCTGGTAGTACGCTGAGGTATGCACTACCGGCGAATCCTGGACATGCGCGGTCTCTCGGAACGGAAGTCATTTTTTCTCTTTGGGCCGCGGAGCACCGGCAAAACGACCCTCCTGAGAGATCAGTTTTCTGCCGACGCCATTATCAATCTCCTCCGTTCGGCGGAGTATTTGCCGTTGGCGGAGAATCCGTCTCTTCTCGCGCAACGCGTTCGTGAGATTCACAGAACGTGGCCGGTCGTTGTCGTTGACGAGATACAGAAACTTCCAGTCCTCCTCGATGAGGTTCACTACCTGATCGAGACCACCGACGTTACGTTTATTCTCACCGGTTCAAGCGGGAGAAAACTGAGGCGCGGAGGGGTCAATCTGCTTGCCGGGCGAGCTTGGGAGGCGAACCTCTTTCCGCTGGTCTACCGGGAGATTCCCGAGTTCGACCTTTATCGCTATCTCCGGTATGGCGGGCTCCCTCAAATCTACGGGAGCGATTATCCCGAAGAAGAACTCTCAGCCTATGTTGATACGTACCTGAAGGAGGAGGTGCGCGAGGAAGCGCGGGTACAGAATCTCATGAACTTCAGTCGCTTTCTGAAGATCGCCGCGCTGACCAACACCGAGCAGATCAATTTTGCGAACGTCGCCCGGGATTGCCGTCTGAGCCCCTCTACCGTCCGTTCGTGGTTCGAAATCCTCACCGATACCTTTCTGGGCTTCTTTCTTGAACCGTGGCGGGGAGGCCACCGGCGAAAAGAAGTCACCGCACCAAAGTTTTTTCTGTTCGATGTCGGCATATGGAACTTTCTCCGAGGGATTACCGCGCTTAATCCCGGAACCACCGAATTCGGTACCGCCTTTGAACACTTTGTCGCAATGGAACTCCGCGCCTATCTTTCTTACCGGCGCATTCGCGAACCGCTCACCTATTGGCGGACGTACTCCGGCACGGAGGTTGACTTTGTCATCGGGGATACCGTCGCCATTGAAGCGAAGTCGGCAACGCGCGTCACAGACAAACACCTGCGTCCCCTCCGCTCCTTTGCGTTGGTGGCACCGGAGGCTGAACGAATCGTCGTGTCGCTGGACGAAACCAACCGCATCACCGATGACGGCATTCGCATCATCCACTGGAAACGATTTCTGGACGACTTGTGGAACGATGAATTCCGGTGGTGACCGGCGGCGCACACGCCTCATCCGAGTACAGCGCGTTTATATATTCAAGAAGAAGCCCGCCGACGGACCTGTTTGTCAAAGGTAAGAATCTCCGTGTGTTCAACTCGGTGAAGCGCAATCAGCCACGCGTCAACAAAGTCCAGGGAGGAATTTCCAAATAGTTCCAGCCCGAAGATCACTGCTGCTTTGTGGTCCAATACCCATCGTTCATCGCCGAAGAGGCGTAACAGGACCACGCTGATCTCCCGTCGCGGAACGTCGTATACTCCGGCGAGGACGTACACCGCTTCGGCTACCACCTCCACTCCGGTGCGGTTCTTTGATCCGTCATCAAGATATGTCCGTGCCTGAGGAGAAAGCACCGGATCATCATCGAGAAGGTAGCGGAGAATGACATTCGTATCGACGTACCGCGCTGATACTCCCGGATTCGTCATCGGGATCGCCCGGTATCGCGGTCCTCGGCAGTTTTGGCGACGTGGCTCATCCACGCTCCCTCCTCCCGTTTCCGTCGTTCGGTATCGGCGTAACGTGCAAGAGCGCCCGCGGCGCTGGTTGTGTCGCCGTTGATCGCGGCGGTTTCGTCTTCGCCGAGTGTCCGCTGAACCGCTTCCACGACGATGTTACTGATCGTGGTTTGCCGAAGAGCGGCGAGAACCGTTAGACGATGTTTGATAGCCGGATCAATATCGACACTCAGTCGTACTCTATCCATGAATTAACACTACAAATTCAGTATAATTGTGTCAAGGCACAATATAATAGTACCATGCCACAACGTTTGCACCCCGCCGAGGCAATCTCTACACTTTACACATGCAAAACGGACAACGCGGTGCCGTCAGGTCATTTCTCCGGCCGGAGATTCCGGAGGGGATCGGTGCGGAGTATCATGCGTGGTATCGCAGCCTCGTCGTTGGGGCGTATCTGATTTTCGGTGCCCACGTCGTGATCGTCCTCGGATGGTGGTTTGTCGGAATCAAAGAGATGGTGTACTACCACATCGTCTCGTTTGCTTTATTGGGTGCCGCTATTGTATTTGTCCAACGGGGCCGTCTCCTGCTCGGGTTGATTCTCGCGACGGTCGAGATTGTTCTGCACGCGATCCTCGGTACGTTCTACGCCGGATGGGAAAGTGGGTTCCATTTGGGGATGATCACTGCCGCGATCGTCTGGTCTGCGCATCCGGGACGTGGTAACGCGCATCGCCGTTTCATCGGGTTGGCGATTATCGCCTTTCACATCGTCTTCCTCGTTGTGGCGCGCTCGCGACCGCCGGTGTATACCTTTCCCGATTGGTATTTGACGGTCTCCTCGGCGATCATGATCTCCTGTATATTTATCCCCCTTTTATTACTGGTTATCCTACAGGCGGTGTCGGCGGGGTGGTATATGTCACTCCAGGAGGAACGGGAGAAGTCCGAGCATCTTGCTCCTGAATGTGCTGCCGGCGACGATCGCGGCGGAGGTCGTTTCAATTCTCAACGAACTTTTTTCGCGCTTCGACGCGCTGACCGAACAGTTTGAACTGGAAAAAATCAAAACGATCGGTGACGCCTACATGGCGGTTGCCGGTGTACCCGACCCCCATCCCGACCACGCCCGCCGCGCGCTGGAGCTGGCGATCGCGATGCTCGCGGAACTCCGCGATTACTCAGCCCCGGACGGCCGGGCGATCGGGGCGCGCATCGGCATCTGCTCCGGTCCCGTTGTGGCGGGAGTCATCGGGCGGCGCAAGTTTATCTACGACCTCTGGGGTGACACGGTCAACACCGCCAGCCGGATGGAATCTCACGGCGTCTGCAACCAGATCCAGGTCACCGAGTCAACCTACCAGATCCTCCGCGATGACTACCCGTTTGTCCCTCGCGGTTCGGTGGAAATCAAAGGGAAGGGCTCCATGTTGACCTATCTGCTGGATCAACCGCGCGAAACGGAACGCCCACTCGCTTCCCCCGCCGCACGTTGATTTTCATGAAGATCCGATTTATTCCCCAATCGTAGGGGCTTCGGACCGCATTTACGGGACACACCAGAGCGCAGACGCCGCACATCAGACAATCGGTACCCCACTCCGGCCGCGCGTCGCCGGTTGTGCTGAAAAGTGAGATGTTTCCCGTTGGGCACCGTTTCACGCAGGCGCCGCAGCCGATACAGCGGTCATCGGCGTGAAACGCGCGGGCCAGGGTTGTCCGGATAAAGAAGCGATTCAAGAACGCGCGTTCCAGCGCGTACAGAATCGGCGTTGGTGGGTCGTACGGTGCAACGTGTGCTGCCCGCCCGGCGACAACCACCCCGAACTCCCGGGCGGCCGTGCGTTCGTCGTCGGTCGGATTATCGGGAGAGAAGAGAACGCCCTCCCGGAGATACCCCACAAACATGTCGGCGCCGCGAGCGGTAAAGTACCCCACATCCACGCCCCCGGCGCGACGCAGTCGTCGGCGAACGTGGTTTCCCGTTGCGCCGCGGTGGGTTCCGTAGAGGACAAAGGTGAAAAAACGCTTCCCGGAGATTCCCGAAAGCTCCCGGAGGAAGTCGACAACCGGAAAGGGCGGCCGGAACATGTATGCCGGTGTGCCGATTCCGATCATGTCGTACCCTGTGAGATCGGGAATCGCGTCACCACCGATACGCACGGAGTCAACCGTCGCGCCGGCCGACTGAAGTCCCCGTGCAATCTCATCACCAATTGCCGTGGTGGTACCGAACTGCGAAAACGTGGCGATCAGTACGTTCATTCGATCCGACTGACGGGGAACACCTCCGCCAGGTCTATGACAATAGCGTCGGTTATGCCGGCGGTGATCCTATCTGAACCGCCAAATGCGCCGACACGGCGGTACGATCCGTCGCCTTCCAGACGGTAGACCTCCACGACCCGTTCGTCCGGGTCGACGATCCAGTATTCCCGTACACCGGAATCTCGATACAGATCGAATTTTCTACTTCGATCGTGAAATCCACTGTCGGGCGAGACGATTTCTATCACCAGATCCGGAGGGCCGGTCATTCCCTGTTCGGTGAGCTTGCCGGGATCGCAGACGACCGTCAGGTCAGGTTGTATCACCGTAGGCTGGTGGTCCTCGGCGTCAACTGAGAGTTTTACATCAAAAGGTGCCGGATACACCTCACAAGGGGCGCCACGTAACGCCTGGTAAAGCTGTCCATGAATTGTACTTACTATACGCTGGTGCTCCCGGCGTGGCGCCGGGCTCATCGCGTAGGGCTCTCCCCGGATCAGTTCAATGCGATCCCCTTCCGGCCAGGAGAGGTAATCCTGATAACTGTACCATTCCGCGTGTTCAGCGCCGTTCATACTCTTCAGTATAGCGCCGGGTAGCGGCATCGCCAACCGAGGTACCAACCGTCAAAGTCCTGTTCGGAATTGACGGTGTAACGCCGGTAGATCCACTTACACACTTCTTCCAGGAACGGCGCGGTCACCGTCCGGAGGGAACAGAGATTGCGGCGGTACCATCGCAGGCCAGGAGGAGTCACACTCTGTACTGTATTACGCGTGTCTTCTCATACACCAGTTTCTTGATTACAATTCTCCACGATGCCCAATCAGACGCCGGAACAGCGTGCCCGCAACCCCGAGGGGTGATGGCGTCGCTATACGCGGGAGGAGATCCTTAACCGGGACGGCAGCAGCCTCGATATCTTCTGGATCAGGGACAAAGCCCTGACGGACCTTGACGATCTGCCGTCGCCGGAGATCATCGCGGCGGAGCTGGCGGATTCACTTGAGAACGCCGCCGGTGAGGTATGCGATATCGTCGCGGAGCTTGAGGCGTTAGGGCTCGACAAAACAGTTGCGGAGCGTGATGGCTGAGAGGGACAAACTCTACATCTTTATCGACGAATCGGGGAACTTCGACTTTTCTCGGAGACCCGGCGCGTCGCGTTGGTTTGTACTTTCTGTACTTTCCACCACCGACCCCACGGAGGGCGTCGCGGAGCTGATCCGGGTTCGTCATGAAGCGATCGAACAGGGGTTGGACATTGAACGGTTTCATGCGACTGAGGATAGACAAAGGATCCGGGACAAGGTTTTTTCGATCATGGGAAGTCTGGATCGCGGACGAATCGATAGTATCGCCGTGGACAAACCGAAACTGCACCTCTCTCTCCGAGAACCCCGCGTTTTCTATCCTCGTATGTTGGAATATGTTCTGAAATATGTGTTCCACCCCTACGGAGCTGTTGTTCGGCAGTTTGATCACGTCTCGGTCATGTTGTCGCGGTTTAAGCCACCCAAAGGGCAGAAACACGGTCTTGAGAGGGGCATCAAGACGTTCCTCAAAAGTCAGCTGCCCGGGGTACCCTATTCATTGGTTTTTCACCAGGACATTTCTCATCCCTATCTCCAACTGGCGGACTACGCGAGTTGGGCGATCTACGTCGCCCGGGAACGTGGTGAGAATCGTCCTCGTGACGCGATTGCCGGATTGATCAAGAGTGAGTTCGAAATCTTTGAGCACGGGAGGACGAACTTCTACTGATACTTGACGTTTTGGCAGAACAGGACTATCGTTATAAACAGAGGCCAGCCGAAAGGTCCCTCCTTACTGACAAGACCTCATGGAGGTCTTCACTTTGGTGATAGGTGAGGGGGTCACTTTCGGGTGGCCTCTTTTTTTAAGATAGCCTGACGGTCAATCTCCACAATAATCCCGCCAGCTGTACCGGGGCTCGTATCCCAGCTCCTCCCGGGCGCGGTCAATCGAGAGAAGCGTTTCGTACGGGCCCAGCTCTTTTGTCAGGGGAACATCCGGAAAGACCTCCTTCATGAGATCTGCGCTGGGAGTGTCCATGACCGTATCTGATGCGGCAATCACAAAGTGATGCGCCCCGGTAAGATCAGCTTCCAGCCCACGCTGACACGCCAGTGCCACGTCCCGGGCATCCACGTAGCCCCAGAGATTCCACTTCCGCAACTGCGGGTCTGCCTGGTATGCGGGGAAGTCCGCGTAGTCCTCCGGAAGAATAATATTTGAGAGACGCAGTCCGACGATGGTCATGTCGTGCCATCGTGTATACTGCCGGGCCATCTCTTCGGTAAGAACTTTGGTAAGGGCGTAGGTGAACTCCGGGTAGGTATGGTTTTCGTCTACCGGTGCATAATCAGGGGGGCGGTCAAAGGGCAAGCCGAGGGCGGTCTCGCTGGAAGCCCAGACCACCCGATTGATGCCCAACTTCGCCGCTGCCAGAAAGACATTATGGGTAGATAAAATGTTGATGCGGAAGGTCTCGGCGTCGGTGACCATCCCCGGCGCCGGGATGGCGGCAAGGTGCACCACCGCTTCGGCCCCGTGAAGAACTTCCATCGTCTGGCCCAGGTCGGTGAGGTCCGCCCGGCGCAGATCGTGGTCTGTAGGGTCCAGAGGGGCGACGATGTCCACCTTCAGAACGCTGTACCCCTGGTCCTGAAGCCGGGCTACCGTGGAGCGGCCGGCCTTTCCTTCACTTCCTGTTACGACAATTCGCTTCATTGGTATTTTCTCTCTTCCGGTAACGGGTTACTCAACAAACCGGACTTCAAACCCGGCACGTTTCGCTACTGCCGCCTGTCGTTTGTCCGCGGTGACAAAAAAACCTGTCGGCTGGCCCGCCAGCGCGACGTGGAGCAGATCAAGTGACCGTGCAAGGGTTTCTGCTGTATAAGCAGCTGCCAGTTCTGCGGAACGACGGAATACCGCGTCCCAGTCCGGAACTGTCCTGCGCAAACGTCCTGTGGTGATATCCGTGTCAAACGTGTGTTCAGAAGCAGCCCGTTGACCATCGGTGATCGTTCCCCGGCCAACGAGTGCTCTGAAGGTGTTCCTGATTTCGAGCTCATGAAGCGGTGTCAAAGGTACAAACGGTGTCTCCTGTACTATCGCGGCGGCAGCCGGGGAGTTCGGCTCCCGAACGTACAGTTTTATCAGTACGCCGGAATCGACATACACGGTGGACTCCACTCCCTATCCCCGATCGCTGTAGAGAACATCGCTTGCAGAGGGTGTACACGCCCCGTCAGGATACAGCGCGTTGACCCGATCCAACAGGTTGGGCCATTCGGGTGGTTCTGCTTCCGTGACCGGTTCGATTCGGGCGATCACCTTCTTTCGCCGACGGACCTCCAGAGTCTCACCACGTTCCACCGCATCAAGAAAACTGCCGAGGTGATGCTGAAGGTTGCGGACATCAACCGTCTTCATGTACTACATTTTGCACTACTGATATCAACCCGTCAAGTTGCTTTTTCAAAGGGGCGACAGCAGACGGGTAATCTCTTCGTAAACGCGGTGTGGGTGCGAGACCGCCACGGTGAGACCGGCATCTTCAACCAGCTCAATGCGCAAGCCGCGGTTCAGTTTCCGGAAGATCTCCGGATACGCCGGCGGTGTGGTGGGGTTGCGACTGCCGTGAAGGAGTACCGTCGGCACCTCCAGAGCGGCGACGAGGTGACTCCAGTCGGTAAGCATCATCTGGAGGTCATGTTCAAATCCGGCACCCATCTGGTTGAGGTAGAAGCTGTAGGTTCCGATAATGCCGGAGCGCAACGCCGGGCGCGTCATGAGGCGGGCCATCCACGGTGACCGTCGTGCCGCCTCAAGCTTGTGGAGAATGCTTTTCACCTGCTGCCGCACCGTTCCCACGGTGCGCTTCCGTTCTTCGGCGATCTGGTCACTGGTCATCCCCCGGGCCAGGCCCGACAGGATCTCGCGTTCACTGTGGGAGAGCTCAAAGAGCTCTGCCAGCGCGTGGTCTACGGAATCGGGCCAGTAGTTCTGCAGCGCCTTCAGGACAAAGGCACGATACCCGGGACTGTAGGTTCCGGAGAGAAGGATCGGCTCCTTCTGTCGCGCTTTGTCGGTGCGGTACCCTCTGATGAGGGTTGTTCCCGGAGTCATCGCAAGCCGCTGTGTAAAGCGTTCAAACTCTGTCCTGCTGATCCCAAGCGCGCTCAGACCGTCTCCGGTGGAAAGCCGAAACAGAGCCGCCGCCGCCGCGTTGACCGCCAGAATCTGACCCGATTGCGCCAGCGCCACCGCGGCGGCACCGTGGGCGTTCACCAGCGCAAAGAGTTGGTCGTCCTGCAACGTTTCCGACTCAAGTTCTATCAACGCGGTAGAGAGATCCAGGGCGGTGTCGGTCGGAAGCTCCTCAGTTCCGTGGAGAAGCGGCATCAGCGCGTCAATAAGCTCTTCAAACTCCGTCGTCCCCCGGGCAAAGCCGTTCACCAGTTCTTTAAGGCGCATCGGTCCGGGCGTGCTGGTTTGCGCTGGCCCTGAGTTCGTTGTTTCCTTCTGCATTGTCCGGAGAATATATCACGTCGCCTGGCATGTGAGAGTAAAAAACATGAGCAAAAAGATGTTAATTATACCATGTGGTAGATGCCCGGAGTCTTCCGATGTGGAATCTTACTCCCAACATTTTATTGATTACTGAAGGAGTAAGAAAACATGGTCATGAAAAACAGAACGGGTCGTTTCATCGTTTTTGCAGCCATTGCGCTGTTGGCGCTGCTTGCAACGGGATGCGAGAACCCGGCCAACAGCAGCAGCGATTCGGTCAGCGGTGAGACCGGAAACTTCAGTCCCGCAGACCCTCACACGCTGGTGCTTCCGGCGGGGACGATTGAGGATTGGGACGGCGCCGCGAGCGGTGAGTGGTATGTGGAATACTGGGGAATTGGTTGAAGGACCAATATCTCGTTCGGTTTGAGCACGCTCAGGAGCAACAGTTTTCCAAGTCTGAACATAAGCCGGGATAAGCTGGATGGTAAGTTGCAATCATCTACTGATACCCCGGGAAATTCGGGCGACAACGAGCTTTTTCATTTGCCTGGAGCCAGAACCGGTGATTATTCGCTGACTTATTCCACGGCTGTAGATATGATGCGAATCGTGGGCCTATCGGATGACGACCAAACATATTGGTTGAATAGAGGTGATGCAGCTAATCCAGAGAATGCCAGAGTCGAATGGTGGTGCAGGGGATTGGACCGCAACAAAGGGAGCCGAGCCAGTGAATGTCAGGTGGCACTTCCAGTAGTACTATCTCCGCGCCAGGGATTGGAGGGGCCCGGAGGGGTCCGGCGGCGCAGCCGCCGGACGGAACCCCCGGAAAGCCCGGTGCCCCGGCACGGTCTGCCGGGCCGGGGCAGGCGCCCGGATCCACCGCCGAAACACTAACCGGTTTTAGCCCGTATTCTGTTGCACCGATTGTGACTGACAACCCGTACGCTCGGGCGGACAATCAGTGAAGCAACCCGAGAACGGTGTCTCTCTTCAACAGTTCAATCTCTTCTGACTTCTCAAGAAAGGGGCGGACATCGTCGACGATGCGATTCCACTCGGCAGGCTCATAGGATACGAGTCGCTCCGCCACCAGATTGCGCCATCCTGAGAGCTGCTGCTCAGATACGGTTGTGCCTGTCTGGGCGAGAGCGGCGTGCAGAAGGTGCAGGTTGGGTTCCGGCCAGGTTGAGTCGCTCAGGTACCAGACAAGGTCATAGATGTCACGTCCCTTGGCGTACGGACGCTGCAAAATTGCGTGGAGCTTACCGGCAAAGAGACTGGCTTTGTCGTAATGGAGAAGGTTGAGCAACACGTGTCGTCTGACGACGGACGTTGTGGTTTCTGCCCCTCCCGGCGGGTTTGTATCAACCTCGATTTTGATGGAGATCTTCTGGTCCCGGTGCGGTGAGAGGCCCAGCTCATGGAGAAGACCGGGAAAGCCAATGAACGCTGACTGGACGGTTGCCTCCGGCCGTTCACGCGTTTCCACCGTGTACGCTTCCGCTTCAAACATCTTTGCGACGTGTGCAATGAATCGAGTGAACTCATCCCGGGGGATATCGGGTGATCCCTGGATTCCTTCAAGGGAGAAATCCAGGTCCTCCGAGAAGCGGGGAAGGCGAAAGAGAAAGCGAAGGGCGGTACCGCCCAGGAATGCCCAGTGTCTGAACGCGCCGGCACGTTGGAGCGCCTCGAGAATCCGCGCCTGCAGGTACTCCCGGACACGCAGTGTCGATTCGTCGACCGTTTTTCCCGCTTCAGCCAGTTCACGCAGCTGTTCTTTCATGCTGAAATCTCCCGGAGGAGTTCAGTGGTTCGGGTGAGACGGGGCGCTTCAAGCCGGGAGGCCATGCTTCGCATGGTTTCGATGCTGATCTTCTCAATCTGCTGCAGGCGAAGTTCCCGGAGGAACGATGTGCTTTCACTGCCCGGTGTCAGGTACAAAAGATCCAGCAGCGCCTTTTCCGGGACGGCGACAAACGACAGCTGGGCACCGCTTTCAACCTGACGATACCCGAAGAATCCGTTCCGTTTGATGTGGCGGTAGCGAATGCGCCCGAATGATGTCTCTATGACGGTGGGTCTGCCCGTTGTAACGCAGGTGGTTTCAGGAACGTATTCCGGAATCATACCGTGGTAGGCCAACGCCGACTGGAGGCTGACATACGAGCCCTGTTTGATGGTGCACGCGATAACCTGCATATCGATGTGAATCGTGCGGTACGGCTTGGCAAGGGTGTACCACCCGGTATGAATGCGGACGAGCCGGTTGTTGGCTGCCCAACGGCTGAGTTGCACCCGTAATTGATCGAGTTTTTCACCGGCTGCGAGCATGCCCGGGGAGAAACAGTGCAGGTTTGCGGTGAGTTCTACAAGCCGTCGGAAATCCATTGCATGATTTTATCATAAATGTTATATACGCGCAATGAAAATCACGCTGTCCGGTTGCGCTCCTGCGCCACAACAGGCGCCCATACTCACTGCTGCACCGATAAACCGTAATAGCCCGTATTTTGATACAATAATCGTCACAAAATACCCTTACTTCTTTACAATAATTGTATCGAAGTATAATATAAGGTGTGTTTGAACGGGCAATTCAAAAAGATCTGGAGCTCTGGCTCAGCGGGCCGCACCGTAAGCCGTTGATCCTGCGTGGCGCGCGACAGGTGGGAAAGACGACCGCCGTCCGGATGTTTGCCCGGCGTTTTCAGCAGTTTCTTTCATTCAACCTGGAACGGAAGGAAGACCGGGACCTCTTTGAGAGGGACCAACCCTTTGACACGCTGGTAAAGGCGCTTTTTTTTGCCCGAAAGTGCAGTGTCTCGGAACCGTCGACGCTCATTTTTATCGATGAGATTCAGAACTCTGAAAAGGCGGTTTCCGCGCTGCGGTATTTTTATGAAGAGGTGCCGGACGTTGCGGTGATTGCGGCCGGTTCTCTTCTTGAGGTAATGATTGATACCTACCGCAGTTCTTTTCCCGTCGGGCGGGTTGAATACGCCTACATGCATCCGCTCACCTTTCGTGAATTTCTGGTGGCGCGTGGCGAGTCAGTCGCGCTGGAGGCGTTCGGTGCAGTTCCTCTACCGGAATACGCGCATTCTACATTACGTGCCTTGTTCCACGAGTTCGTACTGCTGGGGGGCATGCCGGAGGTTGTGCAGTACCGGACTGAGCAGAACGAATTGAGTGGAATCTCGGCGATCTACGAAAGCCTGGTATCGTCGTATATCGATGATGCCGGAAAATATGCGAGCGGGCGTTCGGCCTTTCAGGTGTTGCGTCATACCATAGAGACGGCCCCCCTTGAGTCGGGAACGCGGGTTCGCTTTCAGGGTTTCGGCAACTCCGCCTACCGATCGCGAGAGGTGGGAGAAGCGCTGCGGACTCTTGAGCGGGCAATGCTGCTTCATCTGCTATACCCCGTGACGGGATACGAGCTTCCCCTCCTGCCGGACAGAAAGAAATCGCCGCGGTTGCAGTTTCTTGATGTGGGGCTGATGAACTACAAAGCGGGATTGCAGGCATCCCTCCTGGACGTGGCCGATCTGAACGATCTGTATCGGGGACGGATTGCCGAACAGATTGTCGGTCAGGAGCTTCTGGCACGCTCGACACGACGCCTGGAGCCGCCCCGTTTCTGGGTGCGAGACAAGAACCAATCCCAGGCGGAGGTCGACTTTCTCGTTCCCTTCAACGGGCGGGTCATTCCCGTAGAGGTCAAGTCGGGCGCGACCGGCAGATTGCGTTCGCTCCACCAATATGTGACTCGAAGCGGATGCACCGTAGCCGTACGGTTATACGCGGGGCCCCTGCGGCTTGATCTCCTTGAAACGCCCGACGGCCATTCCTTTCGTCTCCTGAGTTTGCCCTATTTTCTGGCGGCACAGATTGAAGAGTATCTACGGTGGCTGCCGGACAATCAGTGAAGCTGCTCGGAAACGGAGAACCCGCTGTGGGACGCAACAACCCCATCGTACCGGCGCGTCCCGAGCGGGTGGATCGGGCCGGGGCAGGCGCCCCGATCCCGTTTACCGGCTGATCCCTTTTACGCCGACGCCAGGTAGAGAATTGGCGGGGTGTACTTGTGAAAGTTCTTGCGCGTCTCCGGGGAAAGCTTCCGGAACGTCTGTGCCGAGACGATCAGCTTTCCCTGGTGTTCCGACTGTCCGCCTTCACCGAGCCGCACGGCGATGTTGACTGCGTCTCCCAGAACGTCGGGGGTGTTGAACGGCGGGTAGTGGACGACGTAGAAGGGGCCGTAATGGGCGGCGATGCGGATGCCTGCCGGCTTTCCGCCGATGACCATTTCGTGTTCCACCCGGTGCTTCATCTGGAGCAGCGCGTCAATTCCCTCGTCAACGTGGGTATCCGGAAAGTAGCCCAGGGCGCTGTCGCTGATGTACTTGATGAGCGTGCCGCCGTGCCCGGCGACGGTGTCGTGGGTGATCTGGGCAAACTGGGTGAGAAGTGCCGCCTCTTCTTCAAAGGTGGCATCCTTGACCAGACGGTGGTACTGCGTCAGGTCGGTAAAGAAAACGAGTCCTTCCTGGTGATGATTTTTCATATCATCCTCCCTGTTACGTTGTTGCTCAGTCGGTCTCTACACCCGACAGTACGGTGGATGGATCGTCGGCCCGTGTGTCCGACAGTTTGGTGGGTTGGTACCTATAATAGTAGCCCGGTTGTAGGAATTTGCAAGAAAAAAATTACACTTTTTACCCGCTGTCCTGGGGTGGCGGAAACTGAGCTCCTATACACCGTTCTTTGCCCTGGATGGTGAGACAGAAGAAGTGACTCGCCGCCATCTGCGGCCCGTCCACAATATCGATCACGCCCGAGGGTACCTGAGGCCACAGATGAATACCGACGGCGGATTCCACGGTGGGGTTTTCCATCACTCCCTCTTCCACCAGTTTGTACGCGCCGGCGGCTTTCCTTATCTACGCAGTTACCCTGATGATGAACTTCTTTGTCGGGTCCGCGTCGGCAAGGTCTTTCTCTACGTGGCGGTTTCAGTGGGTTACGGGCCGTTCTGAAGGTCAACACTGACTGTGACAGTGGTGCCGCCTTTTCTCGCTATTGTGACTACACCTCCTATCTGGGCAGAAAGGCTGTCAACCAGAGAGAGGCCAAGTCCGGGTGAGGCTGACGGGTCGATGTATTCGGGGATACCCGATCCATCGTCCTTTACGGTGAATACTGCCCGTTCAGATTGGCCCGTCTTTGCGGAGACCGTTATCAGGCCTCTGTCCCTCTGGGGGAAGGCGTGCTTGATTGCATTGGTTATCAGCTCATTAACGATAATACCGAGAGGAGTTACCATTCTCACGGGTAGAGAGAAGTCTTCAATGTCGGTATCTATGCGGATCTCTTGTTCCCCGGGAAGCAGTTCTCGTATTCGATCGATCAGTGTGCCGAAATAGTCTCCAGTGTTCACCCGCTGAAAACTTTCGGAGTTCTGAAGGGTCTCATAGAGAACGACTGTGCTCTCAATTCTCTTTTTGAGCTCCTCCAGCGCCATTTCCGCATCAGGGCTCTTCATCCGGCTTGACTGGAGAGAAAGAAACCCGGAAAGCATGAGCATATTGTTCTTTATTCGATGGTGGACCTCTTTCAGGATCAGTTCTTTTTCGTTCAAAAGACGGTGGAGTTCCGCATCCTTTTCTTTTCGCTCCGTTATGTCCCGTGAAATTGCCATAATCAGGTTGCGACCGTCGCGATGTATATTGTGTACATGCAGCTCAAACGGAACCCGTTCTCCGTCTTTTCGCCTCCCCGTTGCCTCGAACAGTGCACTTCCCCTGTCTACGACTGTAGCGAGCATCGTTCGAACGAAGTCGTGGTCCGGCATTTCCGTCGTCTCCAGAGGACTCATGGCCATTAGTTCTTCCCGGGAATAGCCCAGAGAGCGGCAGGAGCTTTCGTTGACAGCGATAAACGGACCGGGCAGACCGTCATCCTGTAATTCGTGAATCAGGATGTTGTCTCTGGCGGAATCGAACAGTATTCGCAGGAGTTGTTCATTCTCCCGAAGTGTGCTTTGAGCATCTTTGAGCTCCGTGACATCGGTACAGGCACCAATATAACCGGCGAACCGGTCTTCCTGTTCGAACTTCGGACTGCCCTGATCGTATATCCAGCCGTAACTGCCGTCTGCTTTCCGAAGGCGGTATTCCATAGCAAAGGGCTCCCGTTGGTCGAAAGCCACAGTAAACGTGTGAAGACACGCGTCCAGATCATCGGGATGAACCCCCTCGGTCCACCCGAATCCCAGTTCCTCCTTCATAGTCCGTCCGGTATATGAAAGCCAACGGGCATTGAAATAGGTGCACATCTTATTGTCATCCGATTCCCAGATGAGAATCGGTGAAGCCTCGGCAAGGGCGGAAAATCTGCTGCTGCACCGGGTAAGATCCTCTTCAGCTTTGACCCGTTGAGTTATGTCTTCCTTTACGGCAATGTAATTCAGAATGGTGCCGGCTTCATCCATTACCGGAGCAATAAACGCGTTCTCGCAGTAGAGCTCGCCGTTTTTCTTTCTGTTCCAGAAGGTCCCCTGCCATTCCTTACCTGCCGTCACGGTCTTCCAGAGATCCCGGTAGACCTCCTCCGATGTCATGCCGCTTTGAAGGATGCGGGGGTTCTCTCCCAGGGCTTCGGCTTCGGTATATCCCGTCAATTCGCTGAATTTCGGGTTTACGTACTCGATCCGGGCGTCCGTATCGGTAATCATAACAGTGACCGGACTCTGCCGAACGGCCTGGGAGATCTTTTTCAATTCCAGATTTGCTTCAGAGAGACGGAAGGCCATCTTGATAGAGGCGATAAGGACCATTTCTCCTGAACTTTTGACGATATAACCATAGGAGGTAATCCCTTCGGTTTTCTCGACCACCTCCGGTTCGGTATGAGATGAGAGAAAGACCAGAGGCACTTCGTGTTCCGCGAGGATTTTCTCCGCCGCTTCGGTCCCGGGCATACCCGGCCCGAGATCAATGTCCATCAGGACAAGATCAATACCGGGGTTTGCATTGAGCGCTTCAATTGCCCTGGTCCCGGAAGTTGCCGTAATGACGGCAAAGCCATGCTGTTCTATCATCCGTTTTTCTGCCAGGGCAATAATTGCTTCATCTTCTACAAGGAGGATTGTCCTGTTGTGCATGTCAGACACGGGGAATTTCTCCGTTCTGTGATACTGCAGCAATGCATGTCGCTATCTGTATGTGCATCGAACGTTTATTATATTCCGGAAATGCAGATGCAACTACTGCAAGAATGCTTCTTTTTCCTGAAGCGCCGTTCCAGTTCACGTGTAGGAAAGGTATGGCCACAACACCACTCTCACAGGATTCCGCCTGGAAGGACATCATCCGGGACTTTCTTCCCGACTTTCTCACCTGGTACTTTCCCTCCGTCGCCACCGCCCTTGACCTCTCCGCCACACCGGTCTTCCGTGACAAGGAGCTGAATCGCATCAGCAGAGACAACCTCCTCCCCGGCAGAATCGCAGACCTGCTGGTGGAACTGCCCCCGTCGGGGGCCGTAATGAGCCATGCCGCACATCCGCCACCGAATCTCATCCTCTGTCATGTCGAAATCCAGGGAAGCCCCGAGTCAACCTTTGCAGAACGGCTCTTTCAATACTCATATCGTATCTATGATCGCTTCGGTCACTTTCCGGTGACCCTGGTGGTTCTGGCAGACAGCAATACCCGCTTTCGACCCACAGAGTTTACCCGGGATCTGCTGGGAGCAACGTTGAGACTGGAATTTCACACTGCCAAGTTGATAGACTATTCAGAGCAGGTTCGTCTCCGTGAGAAGAATGAAAACATCTTCGCCACAGTGACTCGTATTCACCTGGCGGTGCAACGGAAGAAGAGACAACGAAAGTGGCCGGACGACCGCAGCCGCTATGAGCTGAAACGTCGGCTCATGCAAGAGGTGGTGGTAGAGCGGGCAGACCGACCGGAGGAGCAACGGAAACTTCTGGGACTGTTGGCCTTCCTGGACTGGCTGGTTGCCCTGCCAAAGGAGCTGGAGCAGCTCTTCTTTGATGAGACCGAAACTGCACGAGGAGCACAGACTATGCCGTATGTCACAAGCTGGGAACGTATGGGTATTGAGAAAGGGCTGGAGCAGGGGATTGAGAAAGGGATCGAGCAGGGGCTCGCCCGGGGAGAATTGCGGGAAAAACATGCGGTTCTTACGCGCCAGCTGGACCGTAAGTTCGGCCTCGAACCGGGAGACGCCGAGCTGATTGAGAGTGTTACCGACCCGGAATGCCTGGACGCCGCCCTTGATGCTATTATTGATGCGACCCGGCGGGAAGAGGTGCTGGGGCTACTGCGGACTGGATAAAAAAACCGTCTGAATCGAAATATTCCGGCGCCTTCCTGAAGCATCGAGGTCGGTTTCACAGTAAAAGGTGTATGACCACCACAGGACACCCGCAGGATTCCGCCTGGAAAGACATCATCCGGGACTACCTTCCCGACTTTCTTGCATACTACCTCCCCACCGTCGCCGCCGCCCTGGACCTGTCGGCCCGACCGGTCTTCCGTGACAAGGAGCTGAATCGCATCAGCAGAGGAAACCAGCTCCCCGGCAGAGTTGCCGACCTGCTGGTGGAACTGCCCCCGTCGGGGGCCGTAATGAGCCATGCCGCACATCCGCCACCGAATCTCATCCTCTGTCATGTCGAAATCCAGGGAAGCCCCGAGTCAACCTTTGCAGAACGGCTCTTTCAATACTCATATCGTATCTATGATCGCTTCGGTCACTTTCCGGTGACCCTGGTGGTTCTGGCAGACAGCAATACCCGCTTTCGACCCACAGAGTTTACCCGGGATCTGCTGGGAGCAACGTTGAGACTGGAATTTCACACTGCCAAGTTGATAGACTATTCAGAGCAGGTTCGTCTCCGTGAGAAGAATGAAAACATCTTCGCCACAGTGACTCGTATTCACCTGGCGGTGCAACGGAAGAAGAGACAACGAAAGTGGCCGGACGACCGCAGCCGCTATGAGCTGAAACGTCGGCTCATGCAAGAGGTGGTGGTAGAGCGGGCAGACCGACCGGAGGAGCAACGGAAACTTCTGGGACTGTTGGCCTTCCTGGACTGGCTGGTTGCCCTGCCAAAGGAGCTGGAGCAGCTCTTCTTTGATGAGACCGAAACTGCACGAGGAGCACAGACTATGCCGTATGTCACAAGCTGGGAACGCATGGGTATTGAAAAAGGAGAGCTGCGGGACAAACACGCGGTTCTGAAGCGCCTCCTTGACCGAAAGTTCGGCCTGGAAACGGGGGACGCCGAGCTGATTGAAAGTGTTACAGACCCGGACCGCCTGGACGCCGCCCTGGACGCCATTATTGATGCCGCCTGGCGGGAAGAGGTTCTCGGTTTACTGAGGAACTGAGTTTATACTGCATGCTGCCGTTTTGGCTCGATGGTGGTATCTTTACTACATGAGTAACCTGACTGAATCGATCGGAAAATTACGCTGGAGTATAGCGTTGATCATGTTAGCGCTGGTGGTGGCCCCGGTGGGAGCAATGGCGTCCCGGGAGCGGGGTGAGTCCGCGGGCGCCGCCACCCCGGCCTATGGTACCCGTGAGGACAACCCCCGGGTCTCCGATGCTCCAAGAGGAGCCGCTGCGGTTGCCGCCGCCACCGGTATTACAGAAGGGGATTTTTCCATTCCTCCCAGAGACTCCGAGACGATGTGGCGAACGGACCGCGATTTTGAGGAAGCAGCATATCTCACCCTGGGCGGTGGCTGCTTCTGGTGCGTCGAGGCCGTTTATGACAACGTTCCCGGTGTGATTGATGCTATTTCCGGGTACGCCGGAGGGACTGCTCCGGATCCAACGTACGAACAGGTGATAAGCGGCCGCACCGGCCACGCCGAGGTGGTCCGTATTGCCTACGATCCTGAGGTAACGGACGTGGAGACGCTGCTGAATGTCTTCTGGAAGGCTCATGACCCCACGACACCCAACCGGCAGGGAAACGATATCGGCACCCAATACCGCTCCATCATCCTTCACGAGACTGACACCGATGGAAAGACGGCTCTCAGGTCCATGCAGGCTATGAACACTCTGGGACTCTACGGTCGTCCGGCGGTGACGGAGATAGAACCCCTTGAGGCGTTCTACCCCGCCGAGGAGTATCATCAGGACTACTTTGCCAAAAATCCCGGGCAGGGGTACTGTCAGGCCGTCATTGCCCCCAAGCTGGACAGTCTTTTCTCTCAGGGTATTATCGGGTTGTAGCTCCGCAGAACGAAGTTCGCCGGGGCACCGTCCCCGGCACAAAGATTCCGAAAAACAAAAATTCTTGACAAAATCACTTTCCTGTTTCGCGGGGTACTCAGTATACTGTGAAGACAACGGGAGATAGGAATGGCAAATATCGCGATAGTCGGCGCGGGGAACGTAGGCGCCAACACGGCATTCTTCATCGCCGAACGGAATATCGGTGATGTAGTGATGTACGACATTCAGGAAGGTATGGCTACCGGCAAGGCGTTGGACATGATGGAAGCGGCGCCCATCCGGGGATATCAGCGGGCTATTCGGGGAACCGATTCCTTTGAGGATATCCTTGATTCGGACATTGCCGTCATTGCCGCAGGGTCTGTCCGGGAACCGGGAATGAAGCGGGAAGACCTCTACCTGAAAAATGTGGAAATCATAGATGACATAGTAGCAAAGATGTCCTCCTACACGGGGACGGTGGTGATTGCCACCGAACCGGTGGATGTGATGGTCATGCGCTTCCAGAAGACTTCGGGTCTGAAGGCGAGCAGGGTGATCGGTCTGGGAGGTGTCCTGGACAGTACCCGGTTGCGATTTGCTCTGGGACAGGCGCTGGGAATCACTACCGAAAACATCTCTGCCACTGTGATAGGGCGCCATTCGGACCGGATGCTTCCCCTGGCAGATTACTGCCGGGTAAGTGGAGTGCCCGCGTCTGTTCTCATGGAGCAGGGAGAGCTGGAAAAAGTCTTTGAAGAGACGCGCAGCGCCGGCGATCTTATTGTGGAGATGTCCCAGCGCGCGTCCAGTTACTACGGTCCTTCTGCGGCGGCGGCGGATGTGGTGCAGGCTATTGCCTGGGATACCCGTCAGGTGCTTCCGGTATCTTTTGTCTGGGAAGGACACTACGGTCTCTCTGATGTGGCCATGAGTTTGCCGGCGGTGCTGGGCTGGACCGGTGTTGTCCGGGTTATGGAGCCGTCTCTGTCCCACGAGCAGGTGGAAGTGCTGAAGCAGTCGGCAGAAGAACTGCAGTCAATTTTCTGCTGCTGGTGAGGAGGGAAGTATGAGCAAGGTATCCGTTATCGGCGCCGGCAACGTCGGTGCAACTGCAGTCTATTATATCGCCGAGAAGAACATCGCCGACATCGTCATGGTGGACGTAGTGCCGGGCATGCCCCAGAGCAAGGCCCACGACTTCATGCACGCCGCCCCCTCCCGTGACTACAATGTCACTATTGTCGGATCCAACGATTATTCTGCCATTGTCGACAGTGACGTGGTGGTCATGACCGCCGGCATGGCGCGGAAACCGGGTATGGATCGGATGGATCTGCTGAAGACCAATGTGAATATTGCCAAGCAGGCGGCCCAGGCAATTGCCGCCTACGCTCCGAATGCGCTGGTTATTGCAGTGAGCAACCCGCTGGATGTCATCGCTATGGTGACCCTGCGGGAAAGCGGGTTCGCCCTGAAGCGGGTTGTCGGTATGGCGGGGATACTTGATTCCACACGGTTTCAGTACTTCATAGCAGAGAAGCTTGGTGTTCTTCCCCGGGATGTCATGGCGATGGTGCTGGGCGGCCACGGTGACTCCATGGTGCCCCTGCCGCGGTACACCTCTGTGGCGGGCTTTCCTCTGACGGAGCTTCTGGACGCCGACGCGATAGAGGCTCTGGTGAAACGGACCCGTACCGGCGGTGCGGAGATTGTCAGCTATCTGAAGAAGGGCAGCGCCTACTACGCTCCCGCCGCCAGTGTGGCCAAGATGGTGGAGGCGATGATCAAAGACGAAAAGCGCTTTGTCGCCGCCAGCGCCTATCTGCGTGGTGAATACGGTCACCGCGATATATTTCTGGGTGTGCCCGTTCTTCTTGGCCGAAACGGTGTAGAGAAGATATACGAGCTTGAGCTCAGCAAGGATGAAAAAACCGCTCTCGATGCATCCGCCGACGCGGTGCAGGAGGGTGTAAAAACGTTGGAAGCGGTCTATTCGCCCGGTTGATTGGGTGTAATGGTGACCTCCTTGGTGTGGTGCCGGTCCGTATCGTTGATACGGGCCGGTTTTTTTTCGCTTTTGGTTGCTCTCTCCAGAGAGCCGTTTTATATTGATGAGTAAGCAAGTAGACTTATTCTCACATGGAGCGGGACGGGAGGTCAGTTTGGTACACGAGTTTGATGCGGTAATTGTCGGGGCGGGGGGTGCCGGATTATACGCGGCGCTGGAGGCGAGCAAGACGGCGAAGACGGCGGTGATCAGCAAGCTCTATCCGCAGCGCAGTCATACCGGTGCAGCGCAGGGCGGCATCGGGGCGGCACTTGGCAATGTGGAAGAGGACAGTCCGGAGTGGCACGCCTTTGACACGGTCAAGGGTGGCGACTACCTGGTGGATCAGAACGCTGCGAAAATTCTCGCTGAAGATGCGGTCAGGGCCGTGTACGACCTGGAAAACCGCGGGTTGCCGTTCAGCAGGCTGGACGACGGCAAGATTGCCCAGCGGCGCTTTGGCGGCCATACCCATCACTTTGGTGAAGGACCGGTTCACCGTTCCTGCTACGCCGCAGACCGGACGGGTCACATGATTCTGCAGACCCTCTATCAGCAGTGTGTCAAGAACGACGTGCAGTTCTACGACGAATACCAGGTAGTGGATCTACTCCTTAAGGGTACTACCGTCCGGGGAATTGTCACCTTTGAGTTGAAGACCGGAGAGCTTCATATTTTCCAGGCCAAGGCGGTCCTCTTTGCCACCGGCGGGTTCGGCCGGATGTTCAAGATCACATCCAACGCCCACGCCAACACCGGCGACGGCCCGGCTATTCTTGCCCGGGCGGGAATTCCCCTGGAAGACATGGAGTTTTACCAGTTTCATCCTACCGGTATTCTGGGTATGGGTATTCTCATTACCGAGGGTGTTCGCGGTGAAGGGGGCATTCTGAAGAACCGCGACGGCGAGCGCTTTATGGAACGCTACGCTCCCACCCTTCTGGATCTGGCGCCCCGGGATATGGTGAGTCGTGCCATCATGACCGAAGTTGCCGCCGGAAAAGGTGTCCGGGGCGACAAAAAAATCGACGATTATGTCTGGCTGGACGCAAGCCACCTTGGACGGGATGTGGTGGAAGCAAAAATTCCCGACATTGCCGACTTCTGCAAGACCTACCTGGATATTGACCCTGCCGAGAAGGCCATGCCGGTACAGCCCACGGCCCACTACGCCATGGGGGGCATTCCGACAGATGTGGATGGTCGGGTGGACACGGGCTCCGTCGTATATGACGGACTCTACGCCGCCGGTGAGGCCGCCTGTGTATCAGTACATGGTGCCAACCGTTTGGGCACCAACAGCCTGGTGGACCTGGTGGTCTTTGGCCGCCGGGCGGGACAGCATATTGCGCAGTACGTGAAAGGTGCATCCGCCCGCCCCGCGAAGGAGAGTGACGCCGACCGGGCCCGGGAGCGTCTGGAGGTTCTCAGGGGCCGAAAGGGCGGCCGCCACGTAGGACCGATCATGGAACACATGCAGGAAGTGATGATGGAGAAGGTGGGTGTCTACCGGACGCAGGAGAAGATGGACGCCGCCGTAACGGAAATCCGGAAACTCCGGGAAGAGTTCAAGGAGGTGGCAGTCCAGGATCACGGTAACGGCTTTAACGCCGAGGTGCTGCAGATCATGGAGCTGGAAAACCTGCTGGATCTCTCCCTTATTACCGCAGCCAGTGCCGCCAACCGCGCCGAAAGTCGGGGTGCCCACGCCCGGGAGGATTTCCCCGACCGAAATGACGACCAGTGGCTCAAGCACACTCTGACGGGTATTGACGGCGATTCGGTGTCCATTGACTACAAGGCGGTGGACGTGAGCATCTGGAAACCCAAACCGAGAACGTACTGAGAGAGGAGCGATACAGCATGAAGGTTACCCTTGCAATTCAGCGGTACAATCCCGAGTCCGACACGGAACCCCGTGTGCAGAACTACCAGGTGGAGGTGAAATCCACCGACCGCATTCTGGACGCTCTGATGGACATCACCCAGAACCAGGACGGTACCCTTGGCTACCGCCGCAGTTGCGCTCACGGCGTCTGTGGCAGTGACGCCATGCGGATAAACGGTACTGAAAAACTGGCGTGTAAGACTCTCTTCAAGGATCTTGAGCTGGCCGACGGCGGGTCGGTACAGATTGAACCGCTGCGGCATCTGAACGTTCAGAAAGACCTGATGGTGGACCAGTCCCCCTTCTTTGAGAAGTTCCGGGCGGTGAAGCCTTACTTCGTTCCAAAGACACCGGAGCCGGAACGGGGTGAGTATATTCAGTCTCCGGAAGAGCGGGAGCTCTTTGACGAGGCCACCAAGTGCATCAACTGCGCGGCCTGTTATTCCGCCTGTCCTATCCTGGACAAGAACCCCCATTTCATTGGTCCCCAGGCTATAACCAACGCCGCCCGCTTCATATTTGACAGCCGTGACAAGGGGCTGGAAGCGCGACTGGACGTGCTGGATACGGAAAACGGTGTGTGGCCCTGTGAGAGCCACTTCGAGTGCACCCGGGTTTGTCCCCGGGATATCAAGATTACCAAGCTGATCAATTTCACCAAGCGGGAGATCAAGAAGTATCGCCACGCCCGGGGTGAAGAGACGGCGGAAGAAAGGGCACAGAATTCATGAAAATTCACGAGTATCAGGGAAAAGAACTGTTCAGAGAGTACGGCATTGCCGTCACCGACCAGGCCGTGATTACCCGGGCTTCCGAGGCGCGGGCCGCCACCGAGCGCATGGGTGGAAAGGTTGTCGTGAAGGCGCAGGTATTAGTGGGGGGCCGTGGCAAGGCCGGCGGTGTGAAGCTGGCAAACGGCCCCGATGATGCCGTCGCCAAGGCCGATGCCATCCTGGGCATGGATATCAAGGGTGAGACGGTGGAGAAGGTCCTTGTCGTGCCGGCGGCGGACATACTCAAGGAGTATTACGTCGGGCTGATCATGGACCGGGGCAGCAAGAAGATTGTCCTCATGGTGACCAAAGAGGGGGGTGTGGAAATTGAAGAACTTGCCGTCACCGACCCCGACAAGATTATCAGGTTTCCCATCGACATTGCGTCCGGTATCGACGAGGACGCCCTGGTGGGGGTCCTTACCGATGTTTTTGAAAAGCCGGCGCTGATAGAGCAGGCCACCGATACGGTAAAGAAACTGTACACCCTCTTTGTGGAAAAGGACGCCTCTCTGGTGGAGATCAACCCGTACGCCCTGGTGGATGAGAAGACACTGATGGCGCTGGATGCCAAGGTGAACTTTGACGACAACGCCCTCTTTCGCCATGACGACGTGGAGGGAATGAAGAACGCCGAGGAGTATTCCCGGGACGAGATTGACGCGAAAGAGTTTGGTCTCAGCTTCGTGAGCATGGACGGTGATATCGGGTGCATCGTCAACGGTGCCGGCCTGGCTATGGCAACGATGGATATCGTCAAGCTCTTCGGCGGCTCTCCGGCCAACTTCCTCGATGTGGGCGGTTCGTCCAATCCGGAGAAGGTACTGAACGCTATAAAGATCATCCTTCGGAACGGCAAGATCCGGGCGATTCTCATCAACATCTTTGGCGGTATTACCCGCTGTGACGATATTGCCAAGGGTATCATCATGGCCACCGACCAGATTGATATCAAGGTTCCTATGGTGATTCGCCTTGTGGGTACAAACCAGGAAGAGGGTAGAGCCATGCTGGAGGAGAAGGGCTTCTCCGTGGCGGATGATCTGAGCGACGCGGTCAAGAAAGTAGTGGCGTCCTGATGTGCCGAAAAAGACACGCGGAAGGAAACTGAAACATGAGTATTTTGATTGATGAAACGACACACGTGCTGGTGCAGGGCATTACGGGGCGGGACGGTTCTTTTCACGCCCGGCAGATGGTAAAAGACGGAACAAAGGTTGTTGCCGGGGTGACGCCGGGCAAGGCGGGCCAGAAAATGGACGACGTTCCCGTATACGACTCCGTACGGGAGGCGCTGAAGGACCACCGCATTGACGCCACGGTCATCTTTGTTCCGGCGAAATTTGCCGCCGGAGCTGTCAGGGAGGCTGCCGACGCGAAGGTGCCTCTGATTATCACTATTACCGAAGGTGTCCCCGTTCTGGACATGCTGGCGGCGTACCACTACGTGAGAGAGCAGGGGTTGCGCATGATCGGTCCCAACTGTCCCGGTCTGATCAGCCCCGGAAAGTGCAAGATCGGCATTATGCCGTACCACATTCACCTTCCCGGAAACATCGGGGTCATTTCCCGTTCCGGAACACTTACCTACGAGGTGGTCTACAACCTGACCAAACACGGTATGGGTCAGAGCACCTGTGTGGGTATCGGTGGTGACCCGGTGATCGGTACCAGCTTCATTGATGCTCTGGAGCTCTTTGAGGCCGATTCCGATACCGCGGGGGTTGTGGTCATTGGCGAGATTGGTGGCGATGACGAGGAACACGCGGCGGATTTCATTCGCGAAAAGATGACCAAACCGGTAGTAGGGTTCATTTCCGGCCGGACGGCCCCTCCGGGAAAACGGATGGGTCATGCCGGGGCGATCATCTCCGGTGGGAAGGGTACTCCTGACGCCAAGGTGAAGGCCTTCGAGGCTGCCGGCGTGCCGGTTGCGGACAAACCCGACGAAATTCCGGACCTTCTCAAGCAGAAACTGCAATGATTGTGGCCGATACGAGAGGGTAACGCCCATGGAACGAGTGGGAATTGAAAACGCGGCTTTTGCCGACGAGCTCTACGCCGCCTGGCAGGAAGATCCCGGTTCGGTCAGTCCGGAATGGCAGGAGTACTTCCGTTCCGTTGAATTGACGGGCGAACGGGAACCGGAATCCACCAGGCCATCAACCTCCTTTGTCGGGCACGCTCCGGGGCCCCACCTCAAACCGGGTGGTGACAAACAGTCCCGGGTAGAGAGTCTTCTCTGGGCGTATCGTGACGTCGGGGCAATTTACGCCCGCATTAACCCCCTGGAGGCGTACGAGACGCCGGCCATGCGGTACATGCGCATTACCGTTGAGGGCGTCTTTGACAGCCTCTCTCTGGAGTCCTTCGGTCTGAGCGAGGATGACCTGGACACGGAGTTCTACTCCGGCGGTTTCTTTGAACCTCAGCAGATGCCCCTGCGGGATATTCTCGCCCGGGCCAGGGAGACCTACCTTTCCACTCTGGGAATTGAGTTTCTCCATATCAAGAACAGGGTCATGCGACGGTGGATTCTGGAAAAGATTGAACGGGACCAGCACCGTCGGGACTGGTCCCGGGATCAGAAAATCCGCTTTCAGAAGGATCTGATCAAGGCGGAAGCGTTTGAGCACTTTGTCCATGCCAACTTCATCGGGCAGAAACGGTTCAGCCTGGAGGGCGGTGAGGGGCTCATACCGGCGGTCCATTATCTGATTTACACTGCCGTAGAGTACAAACTGCAGGAAATTGTCCTGGGCATGTCCCACCGCGGCAGACTGAACGTCTTTACCAACGCCATGCGCAAACCGGCGGTAGAGACCTTTGCCAAGTTCATTGACGCCGACCAGCCCCACGAGTTCGGCGGAACCGGTGATGTGAAGTACCATCTTGGTCACAGTTTTGACTATGTGGACAAGGCGACGGGGCGGACGATCCACATCTCACTGGTGGCGAATCCCAGCCACCTGGAAGCGGTAGATCCCGTTGTGCAGGGTAAGGCGCGGGGTATTCAGCGTCGCCGGGGAGACATTAACAGGAAGAAAGTGCTGCCGGTGCTGATTCACGGTGATGCCGCCTTCAGCGGGCAGGGTGTAGTTGCGGAAACCTTCAATCTGAGCCAGCTGAAGGGGTACCGCACCGGCGGAACGGTCCATATTATTGTCAACAACCAGATTGGCTTTACCACCGCTAGCAGGGACGCCCGGAGCACATTCTTTACAACTGATATCGCCAAGTCTCTGCAGGTGCCGGTATTTCACGCTAACGGTGATGATCCCGAATCGATAGTCCGGGCCATTGATCTGGCTATGGGGTGGCGACAGAAGTTTGGCTACGACGCGGTGGTGGACATCCTCTGTTACCGCCGCCTGGGCCACAACGAGGCGGACGAACCGTCCTACACCCACCCTATCATGTACAAGATGATCAAGGACCACCCCAGCGCCCCGGAAATCTACGGGAAGCGTCTGGCTGAAGAAGGTGTGTGGTCACAGAAAGAGCAGAGCCAGTTCCGGGAACGGTACAAAGGTGTGCTGAAAGAACAGCTGGATATGGCGAAGGGTGACTACAGACTCGACATGGACGACGCTTTCGAGCTGGGTGAATGGACCGTATTTCAGCACAAATACCGTCACGACGTGGTGGAAACGGGTGTGCCCGAGGAGCGTCTGCGAAAGCTTGGAGCCGTTCTGACTACCGTTCCCGAGGATTTTCATCTCCACCCGAAGCTGGCGCGTCTGGTTAAAGACCGGGCAACGATGCTGGAGACGGGAAAGGAGATAGACTGGGGGTTTGCCGAGGCTTTGGCCTTCGCCTCTATTCTGGATGACGGTTTTCCTATTCGCCTGAGTGGCGAGGACTCCGGCCGGGGCACCTTCAGCCACCGACACGCCGAGTGGTGGGATGTGGAACGGGAGAAACCGCATTACTACACGCCGTTGAAGCACATCGCTCCCGATCAGCCCACCTTCAGTGTCTACGACAGCCCGTTGTCGGAGTACTCTGTCCTCGGGTTTGACTACGGCTATACCCTCGCCCAGCCGAACATTCTGGTGATCTGGGAGGGACAGTTTGGCGATTTTGTAAACGGCGCCCAGGTGGTTATTGACCAGTTTATCTCCTCCAGCGAAAGCAAGTGGTTTCGCAACTCCGGCCTGGTGATGCTTTTACCCCACGGGTATGAAGGGCAGGGGCCGGAGCATTCCAGCGCGCACCTGGAGCGATTTCTCCAGTTGTGCGCCGATGACAACATGCAGGTGGTGAATACAACCCTTCCGGCGCAGTTCTTTCATCTGCTGCGTCGACAGATGCATCAACCCTACCGGAAACCGCTTATTGTTATGTCGCCGAAGAGTCTTCTGCGCCATAAAGAGGCGAGATCAACCCTGGATGAGCTCACTACCGGCCACTTTCACACCGTTCTTGACGATCCGCGGAAGCCCAAAAAGGCGGATTTGCTTATCTTTTGCAGTGGGAAGGTTTATTACGACCTGGACGCCCGGCGACAGGAGCTGGGTGTGCAGAATGTGGCTATTGTTCGGATAGAGCAGCTGTATCCCTTCCCCTGGGACGAAATTGCGCGGGTTGTAAAGCCGTACCGAAAGGCCGTCACCGTAGTCTGGGCGCAGGAAGAGAGCCGGAACCGAGGTCCCTGGCGGTTTGTGCAGAACCGTCTGGCAGAGATTCTCGGGATAGAAAATATCCGCTACGCAGGGCGCAGACCGAGCCCTTCGCCGTCCACCGGATCGTTCCGGGAGCATACGGCGGAGCTGGAGGCGCTGCTGCGGGACGCCTTTTCGTCGGTCACAGGCGAGTTGGACGGTGGTGACGAGGCAACGAGAGGAGACGACAGAACATGAAGCAGACGGTAGAGGTACCACAGGTCGGCGAGTCCGTTACCAGCGGGATTCTGGCGGTATGGAACGTCGCCGACGGCGACTACGTCAACGAGGGCGACGAGATTTTTGAACTGGAGACGGACAAGGCGACGCTGCCTATTCCCGCGCCCGCGACGGGGGTGATTTCCATAAAGGTTCAGGCCGACGAAGAGGTGGAAATAGGCTCGGTGGTGGCAGAAATTGACACTGACGCGTCGGCACCCGCCGGTGCTCCCGCCGAAAAGGGCGACGACGTCCCGGAGAAAGCCGGTCCTGCCGGTCCTGCCGGTCCTGCCGGCGAGGCCCATGACGCCCTCTCTCCGGCGGTACGGCGGATCCTGGAAGAGAACGGTCTGGACGCGGCAACGGTGGCGCGGTCGGTCTCGCCCTCCGGCAAGGACGGTCGGCTCACCAAGGGCGAAGTGGAAGCCTACATTGAGTCCTCCCGATCCGGTAGCTCCGCACCACAGAAGGAAGCAAAACCCGGCGGAACGCCAGTTCAATCTTCAAAATCCGGAATAACGGAAGAGCGGCAGGAACGGAAGAAGATGTCCAACCTGCGCAAGACCATCGCGGCAAATCTGGTCCGGAGCAAACAGGAAAGCGCCCACCTGACCACCTTCAACGAGGTGGATATGAACGAGGTCATGGCGCTGCGGAGTGGCCAGAAGGAACGCTTTGAGAAGGTTCACGGGGTGAGGCTCGGTTTCATGAGTTTCTTTGTGAAGGCGGCGGCCCGGGCGCTCGTGGAGTTTCCCGAGGTGAACGCCTACGTGGACGGCCCGGAGATTGTCTACAACAATTTCCACAATGTGGGAGTGGCCATTTCCACCGACGCGGGGCTGGTGGTGCCGGTGCTGCGGGACGTGGACGAGATGGACTTTGCCCGGGTGGAACGGCGGATCATGGACTTTGCCGAACGCGCCCGGGCGCGCCGGCTTCTGCCGGATGAGTTTTCAGGCGGGACCTTTACCATTACAAATGGCGGTGTCTTTGGCAGCATGCTCTCGACGCCTATTCCCAGCCCGCCCCAGACGGCGGTGATGGGAATGCACTCCATTGTGAAGCGGCCGGTGGTAGTGAACGACGAGATTGTGGTGCGGCCGATCATGTATCTGGCTCTGACCTACGACCACCGGATTATCGACGGAAAACAGGCTATCGGCTTTCTGAACCGGGTCAAGGATCAGATTGAGGACCCGAGCCGGATGCTTCTGGGATTGTGATGATGAAGAATTTTGACGTGGTTGTGCTGGGAGGCGGTCCCGGCGGATACGTGGCGGCCATCAGAGCGAGTCAGCTGGGGCTGAAGGTGGCTCTGGTGGAGAAACGGGGGGCCCTGGGGGGAACGTGTCTCAATGTGGGGTGCATTCCCTCCAAGGCGCTTCTGGATACCAGCGAATTTTTTGCCCGCGCCCGGGATGAGGCGGTGGTGCACGGTATCTCCCTGGGAAAGCCGAAGATTGATGTGGCCGCCATGATGAAGCGCAAGGCCGGGGTAGTGAAAAAACTGACCGGTGGTGTCGCCTCGCTGATGAAAATGAACGGTGTGGAAGTATACACCGGGGTCGGTCGGGTGACCGGCCCACAAAAGGTGGAGGTCTCGGCGCCGGCGGGGGCGTCGGCGGGGGCGGAAACGCTGACGGCGCCGAATATCGTTCTGGCGACCGGGTCGGAACCGATTGAACTGCCCTTTCTCCCCTTTGACGGGAAGACTGTGGTGGATTCCACCGGCGCCCTTGAATTCGAAAGCGTTCCGAAAGAGCTGGTTGTGGTCGGCGGCGGAGTCATCGGGCTGGAGCTGGGAAGCGTCTGGGCCCGGCTGGGATCAAAGGTTACCGTGGTTGAAGTGCTGCCGCAGATCATGAACGGCTGGGACAGCCAGACGGCAAAGCTGATGAAACGCGAGCTGGGTAAACAGGGAATGAAGTTTTTTCTGGAGACGAAAGTGACCGGAGTGGAAGTGGCCGGGGCGAAGGCCGGCGCCGGGGCGAAGGCGACCCTTACGGCGACGGCGAAAGACGGCTCCGAAATGAAACTGACGGCGGACAAGGTCCTGGTGGCAGTGGGCCGGCGCCCGTATACCGACGGACTCGGCCTGGAAAAGCTGGGCGTGAAAGTTGACGACAAGGGCCGGGTGGAAACTGACGACCACGGCGCCACGGCGGTGAAGGGAATATGGGCCATCGGAGATATTGTCGCCGGTCCGATGCTTGCTCACAAGGCTGAGGACGACGGCATGGCCGTGGCGGAACGGATTGCAGGGCGGGCGGGTCACGTCAATTACGAGACGATACCCAACGTCATCTACACCTGGCCGGAAGCTGCCAGTGTCGGAAAAACGGAAGATCAGCTGAAGAACGACGGTGTCGAGTACAAAGCGGGAAGTTTCCCCTTTGCTGCCAACGGACGCGCCCTGGCCATGGAGGCCGTTGCCGGGTCAGTGCGCATTCTTGCCGATGCAAAGAGTGACCGGGTTCTGGGGGCTCACATTGTAGGACCCTGGGCCAGCGATCTGATCGGGGAAATTGTGACGGTGATGGAGTTTGGGGGCTGCTCCGAGGATATTGCCAGGACGGTACACGCCCACCCCACTCTTTCGGAAGTTGTGCGAGAGGCCGCCCTCGGTGTTGACGGCCGTATGATCCACGCAAAGAACTGAGGAGGCTTGCCATGAGTGGACAACAGATGGAGTATCAAAAAGGTCTGGACGGCGTTATTGCCGCGGAAAGCAGAATCTGCAAGATCAACGGCGAAGAAGGAAAGCTTTACTATCTGGGGTATCCTATTGATGTACTGGTAGACAGTTCCGATTTCGAGGAGGTTACCTATTTGCTGTTGAACGGTGAACTTCCTGTGACCGCGCAACTGGAGGATTTTCGTCGACGGATGCGGGAAGGCCGCCATCTGAAGCAGCCTATTCTGGAGATGATCAAAAACTTTCCGAAGGACTCACACCCTATGGAACTGCTGCAGTCGGTGGTCAGCTACCTCAGCGGGTACGTGGACCACAAAATTCACCACGGGCCGCACTGCAACTGTCGTGATACGCTGCATCAGGTCTCCCAGATTGCCAGCGTCATCGCCGCCTTTCATCGCACCCGGGAAGGCCTTGACTACATTCCGCCCCGGGATGACCTGAGTCACGGGGCCAACTTCCTGTATATGCTTCACGGTGAAGAGCCTGAGGAAAGAGACGGCGAAATCATGGACAAGTGCCTCGTTCTTCACGCGGAACACAGTTTCAACGCCAGCACCTTTACCGCCCGGGTTGTGGCAAGTACCCAGAGTACCTGCTACTCCAGTATTTCCGCTGCTATGGGCGCACTGTACGGCAGCCTGCACGGCGGTGCCAACGAAAAGGTCATCGCTATGGTCGACCGGATTGGTGATGCCGGCCGGGCCGAACAGTTCGTGAAAGAAAAACTTGACCGGAAGGAAAAGATCATGGGCATGGGTCACCGTGTATATCGGGCCAAGGACCCGCGATCGATTGTCATGGAGAGCTTTCTGGAGGAACTGTCCGAACGTAGAGGCGACCGCAGCTATCTTGAAATCCTGAAGACTGTGGAGCGGACGTTCCGGAGTATCATGGAAGAGAAAGGCAAACCCATTTATCCCAATGTGGACTTCTTTTCCGGCGCGGTCTACCGTCTGCTGGGCATACCAAGTCACCTCTTTACGCCGATATTTGCGGCAGCCCGGGCGTCCGGCTGGCTTGCCCACATTCTGGAGCAGCGGGAGCACGAGCAGCGCATTTTCCGCCCCAAAGCACTTTACATCGGCGATATCGACAAGGTGCTGCAGCCCCTGAATCTGCGGGTCTGACGGAGCTGATGGTCAGAGGTGGTCCGGCAGCTCATGTAGCTGCCACACCTCATACACTTCATAGGCCGGCTCTTCATAAGGATGCCGGTCCAGAAGAGCCCGGATCGCCGGGCGGACAGTCTCGGCGGTACACAGAATTTCTACACGCAGTTCCGATACCTTCTCAATGGTTCCCGCCTGTCCGATAAAGGGCGATGCCTTGTCGGAGGGGCGAAACTGTCCCGTTCCGGTGGACTGCCAGCTGCAGTAATCGTACTCCTCGTACCTACCACCACCTGCCTCGAAAATCGCCATTTTCACGTCCTCGGCGTGCTTTTCAGGTACAAAGAAAACCAGTTTGAACATGACAAAACTGTAATGGGATTGAAACACTGTGGAAAGCTGCTGCCGCCATATTGTTCTCGTGATGAACGGTGCCGTAGATCGGAAAAGATTCATTCCACCCCTCCCGATGGTTGTGGCGTTCGGAGTCCTTGCCCTGTTCTTCAGCCCGGCGCCGACAGGCGCGCAGTCCCGGGATATGGAGATTATGGAGGCGTTCCAGAACACCCTGAGACGCATTTCTCGAGACGTTCTTCCGGTAGTTGTCGAAATCGAAGTGGTGGAACGGGTTTCGTCTTCGTCCCGGGGCGGCACCTCTCCTCTGGATTTTTTCTTCGGACGGCCAGGGACCGATCGCCGCGGCGACACTTCCGAGACGAGTGAGGAGTACCAGCGTCACGGTATTGGATCGGGGATTATCGTCCGAAGGGACGGCCGAAATGTCTATGTCCTTACAAATGAACACGTCGCCGGTGGTGCCGACGATATCAACCTTCGTCTTCATGATGGACGTGAGTATGAAGCCCGGCTGGTAGGCGCAGACCGAAATACCGACCTTGCTCTTATCGTCTTTGAATCCGATGACGAGATACCGATAGCGACGCTTGGCGACAGCAGTGACTTGCAGGTGGGTGATTTTGTTCTTGCCGTGGGTAATCCTATGGGTTTCGAGTCAACAATTACCAGCGGAATTATCAGTGCCCTCGGTCGGAAAGGGCCCCGTCATCCCGATACGTTGCCGCTGACCGATTACATTCAGACCGACGCCGCTATCAATGAAGGAAACTCCGGGGGAGCCCTGGTCAACCTTCGCGGAGAGGTGGTCGGCATGAATACCTGGATCGCTTCACAATCCGGAGGTAACGTAGGACTTGGCTTCGCCATTCCTATTAACAACGCCACCAGGGCGATAGACCAGTTCATTGAGTCGGGACGGATAGAATACGGCTGGCTGGGTGTCAATATGGCGGATCCGCCGAAAAGTCCTACAAATTCGCTCCGTGAATCGGAGGGGGGTGCATTTGTCTTTAACGTGTACCGTCAGTCTCCCGCTTCCGAAGCGGGCATACAACCCGGCGATATCATTATCCGGGTTGGTGACACTCCCATTCGCGGAGGAGACGATCTTTTGCGTGCCGTTACCAGCCTCTCTCCCGGGGACCGGACGAGGTTTTTCGTAAAACGTAACGGTGACACCCGGTCCGTATACGTCCGGACAGGTGCTCGTCCCGATAGGGCAGACCAGGTGCGTTCATCAGATCTGTGGCCGGGTATGTCCGTCGTTGAAGTTACCGACCAGATTCGGGCAAACCTGGACCTTCCCAGTCGTGGCAGTGACCTGATTGTGGGACACGTCTCGGACGGTTCTCCCGCCGCGATAGCGGGTCTGCGAAGCGGCGATATTGTCGTCCGGGTGAATAACCGGGACGTCGGAACCCTTCGCGATTTCTATATGGAGTTAAACGGTGTGAGTGGTGATGAAGTTACATTTCGGATCCGCCGCAACGACACCAATCTGATTATCGGACTGGTGAAATAGCTCACAGGATCCTCCTCTTGTGTGTGGGGTTTGACCGGTACGTTGTCGTTTTATGTGTTCATGTGCCCCCGTGTTCACGTTTCACGACTCTACCGGCAAGCCCCCCTTTTTTTCGGGTGCCGCAACGCGCCATACGAAACTATTCAGACTGTTGTTCGAGAAGTAAGGTCATCCACACGACGATGTCGGTCCATCCGTAGTTGCTGGCAACACGGACCGGTGTGAGTCCGTCGGAAGTACGTACATCCAGTTCCGCTCCCGCATCAAGTAAGAGCCGTATGATATCGAGATTTCCAACCCTGGCGGCAGTTATAACGGGCGTCCATCCACCTTGATTGGCATGATTGACGTCGGCGCCGTTCTGTATAAGATAGCGAACCATCTGGTAGTCCTCGTTTGCAATCGCGTACCGCAGCGGCGTTACCTCACCATATTTTGCCGGAGTCGTCGCGTTTACGTTGGCTCCGTTCTCCACGAGGTATTCCACAATCTGCATGTGTCCCTGTTCGGCGGCCAGGTGAAGGGGTGTCTTGTCGCGATGGTCCGTTGATTCCAGGGACGCCCCTGCCGTTACTTCCCGCTGCACTCCCGAAAGATCGTTTCGGTCTACCGAACGGTGTAGCATTGAAACACATGACGTCAGCATTATTGCCGCCATCATAGTGAGTATCAGGAAAAGTGTTGTTCGAATTGTCTTCATGTGGTGGAGTATATCCGACGGTATCCCGGATTCACAACAGCTGTGACACGCGGCGGCAGAGAAGGTACATTAGACCCCGATGGACGCAACCAAGCACACTGGACGTGCCACATTTCTGATGGCATCGTTGTTGGTTTTTTTTGCAGCGACGACATCCTGTCAGTCACCGATAACTTCCCGGGAACACGCCCTGCAATACCCTCTCTTTGAAGAGATGCGGGACGAATTACAGCCCTATGAAGGTTCCGGGGACGTTGAAGCGCCACTCATACGGCATTACTATCGACGGTGCCTTAAGGGTATTCCTGACGGAAGACACCGGCCCGTCTCTTTCGCCTTCAAGGGAGACGGCATGGCGTTGCACCTTTTCTATCCCGATGTGGTTGCAGCGCAGGGCGATGTCTCCAGGCTGTCGGGTACTGTAATCGTTCTGCACGGGTATCTCTCCCACGGACTGGATCACTCGGCCGTGGTCCGGGAAGCCCTTGAACGACGCTACATGGTAGTCGTTCCGGAACTTCCCGGACATGGACTGTCCGGTGGTGTTCGCGGGGGTATAGAGAGCTTTACGGACTATGGGGACTTTCTTGCTGTACTGATGGAAGTCGTTCAAGGAGATATTCCTCCGCCGTGGCACATAGTCGGGCACAGTACCGGCGCCCTGTCAATTTTTGAATATCTCCGGAGTGGAAACGATCCTTTTGAAGCGGTGGTCTTTGCCGCGCCTCTGGTTCGAAGCTGGATGTATAATCCCGCCCGGGTGGGCAGGTTTCTGACGCGCCCCTTCATCACCACCGTAGCAACGCAGTACGATTCTCCGTTGGGGATTCGCAGAATGCCTCTGGATTGGTTTGATGCCCAATTAGCGTGGAATCGTGAACTTCAGGATTATCTGGACGAATATCCCCCGATCACGCGGGAAATACTGGTGCTTCAGGGAAACCGGGACAGAGTTGTCGCATGGCGTTACAATCGCCGCATTATTGAGCGCGCGTTTTCTCGTGTTGAGTATCGCTTGCTTCCGGGGGAATCCCACGTCCTGTATCAGCGTGGTGCGAGAGATCGACAGAAGGCACTGGACCTGACCTTTGAGTATATCCAGCGGAGCCGGAACCGGTGAATACCGACCCGAGCGCCGAAGGCGTGGACGCGCGTCGAAAAGTATCGGCGGTGATCCCCGTCTATAACAGGGTGAGTCTCCTTCCTCTGGCGGTAAAATCGGTTCTTGTCCAGTCGCTGCCACCCAACTGGGATCTGGAACTTGTCATTGTCGACGATGGTTCCGATGACGGAAGCGCCGAATGCGCCGCCGCCGTCGCCCTGAAGGATCCACGGGTCAGGGTGCTGCGGATAGACCGGAGCGGCTATCCCGGGGCGGTGCGGAATCGCGGGGTAGAAGCAGCTTCCGGAGAGATTGTCGCCTTTCTCGATTCCGACGATATCTGGCTGCCCGGCAAGCTTGAATTGCAAATCCCGCTGCATGAAGCGTTGGATTCCGAGGGGGCAGTATGTCGCCTCTCCCATACCCGGGAGCGGTGGAACCGTGACGGAAAGACCGTTTCCCAACGAAAACAGCGACACCGCCGGGAGGGTGATATCTTTTATGATGCCCTGTGGAAGTGCATCGTCGGCCCGTCCACCGTCATGGTGGATCGGGACTTCTACCTGCTGCATGGTGGATTCCGCGAGGATCTTGAAGTAGCGGAGGATTACGAGCTGTGGCTTCGTCTGCTCTGCCATACCGAGGCTGCCTTTGTGGACCGGCCTTTGACGGAAAAACGAGCCGGTCCATGGGAGCAGTTATCGGAGAAATACGGTCAGATTGAGGGGTTCCGTATCTCCGCTTTGCGGGAACTGGTGGATGCGGACTATTTTGGTCGGCACCGCTCGACGGCAGATCAGGGAGCTGCCCGAACTGTACTTGCCCGAAAGCTGGATATCTTCGCCGCTGGAGCCCGAAAACGTGGCCGCTGCAGCGAGGCGGAGCGGTTGGAGCGGGCGGCTGAATTGTATCGATAAGGGTGTTGCGATATAGTACCTACCATGACGCGGACCTATTTCGCGACAGTCTCTATGCTCATTATCATCTTTACCGGATGCAGCGCACACCAGGACATTGTCATTAACGAAGACGGATCGGGCAGGGGAAACCTGGATATTCGCCTGGACCCCGTATTTGTCGCCTATCTTTCAGACATTGGTATGGGGTTCGGCGCCTCTGCAGAGGCGCCCCTTTTCGATACTGAGGCGGTAGAAGCAGCCTTTGCCGGTCGTCCCGGAGTCGTCCTCGACTCTATAGATTCACCCGGCCGGGACCGGCTCGTTCTGGAAATCTCCTTTGATTCTGTGGAACACGTATTGGCTATGGAAGGGCAAAGTCTCGCCAGGTTTCTCCGTTTCGAGCGAACCCAGGGGTTCCGGCGGATCGCCGCAGAAATTGACCGGCGTGCGATTGAACATTTTACCGATCTCAGCGGAATGGATCCAATGGTGGTTGAATCTCTGATGCCGCCGGATTCGCAGATGTCCCGCCGGGAGTATCAGGACCACCTTGCCTGGGCTCTGGAAGAATACGCCGGCGAAAGACCACTTGAAGTTGTCTTTCGGGAGAGCCGCATCATCACCAACCTGATACCCAGCGGACAGATAGTCCGTCTGGATGGAGGCGCCCGGAACGGTGAAGGCGTCCGGTTCGACACGTCCCTTGTGGAAGCAGTGACGACTCCGGCGCCGTTGCGGTATTCCGTGGTCTTTCTGCCGTAGCGAAGCCCAACAGCCAAGTTATTTCTCCGAAAAGCCCGCCATTTCACGCATCTGGTGAGCCGGTCCCTCATCCAGCTCCGGGTTTCTGTGCACAATCGCCTGTACGCCGGTAGCCAGACCATACAGGTTGATGAAACCGGTTGCGTCACCGTGGTCATAACTGGATTCGCCGAAACTTGCCAGATCTTCTATATAGAGAGAGTACGGTGATTTCCGGCCGGCGATAATAATATTTCCCTTGTAAAGAACGACGCGGACCGATCCGGTGACGTACCGCGAGGCGGCCTGCATGTAGGCGTCCATGCTTTCCCGGAAGTGGGTGAACCACTTGCCCGCATATACCAGGTCGGCGTACTTCAGGGCCAGCTGATTCTTCATGCCGAGAGTGTCAAAATCCATTGTGATCATTTCCAGCTCCCGAAGGGCCTGGTGCAGAATCGTTCCGGCGGGAGTCTCGTATACTCCGCGACTTTTCATTCCCACCAGCCGTGTCTCCACCAGGTCGGCCCGGCCAATGCCGTTCTCACCGCCCAGTCGGTTCAGAGTGTCCAGGATTTCCAGGGCAGGCAGTTTCTTTCCGTCGAGTCCGACGGGAATGCCCTTTTCGAACTCGAGGGTAATCTCCGTTTCCCTGTCCGGCGCCTCTTTCGGAGATTTTGAAAGCTGGAACATATCGTCCTGGGGTCGATTCCACGGGCTTTCCAGGTCGCCGCCTTCATGGCTCATGTGCCATATGTTCCAGTCCCGGGAATAGATATTCTTTTTCGAAATGTTGCCGATAGGGATGTTGTTTTTCTCGGCATATTCAATGGCGTCTTCCCGGCTTCTGATATCCCAGACGCGCCACGGCGCGATAACCTGCAGCTGCGGGGCAAGCGCCTTGTAGGTCAGTTCAAATCGAACCTGATCGTTCCCTTTTCCCGTGCATCCGTGGGCAAGCGCGTCGGCGCCTTCCTTCAGAGCCACATCAACCTGATGCTTTGCCTGCAGCGGCCGGGCGATGGACGTTCCGAGAAGGTATTTACCTTCGTAAATTGCGCCCGCCCGGAGCATGGGGAAGAGATAATCCCGGGCAAACTCTTCTCGAATGTCCCGAATGATCAGTTTTGATGCGCCGGAACGGAGTGCCTTTTCCTCCATGTTGTCCCAGTCTTCGTCCTGACCCACGTTGGTGCAGATGCCGATGATCTCAGCGCCCTGGTACTGTTCTTTCAGCCAGGGGATGATGATTGATGTATCAAGCCCGCCGGAGTAGGCCAGACAGATCTTTCTGATTGTATGTTCCGATGTTTTCATGATTGACTCCTTTTCTCGATCTCGGCCAGCGTCTCGGTGAGGAGCGACAGGCCTTGTTGCAGTTCTGTTTCCGATATTATCAAAGGTGGGGCGATTCGGATTACATTCTCGCCGGAGCGCAGTATCAGGAGGCCCCGATCCCTTGCGGCAGGGAGTATCTCCGGGAAGAGTTTTTCCTGGTCACCTCCCAGGTTGACTTCCAGACCGCGGAGCATCCCGCGACCTCTGAGGCCTCCGACACATTCGAATCGGGACTGAATTGCCTTCAGTCCCTTTTCCAGGCTGTCCGCCCGCGCTCGCACAGATTCGATGAAACCCGGTGCGGTAAGCCGTTCCAGCACGTACAGGGCCGCCCGGGAGGTGACGGGCCCGCCGCCGAAGGTTGTGCCGTGATCACCGGGCGAGACAAGACCGTTTACCCGGTCGGGTATGAGCGTTGCACTGAGCGGCAGTCCCGCCGCCAGTGGTTTGGACAGGGTAACGATGTCAGGTTCCAGCCCCGCAGCGGTTGAACCGAAGAAGTTACCCAGCCGTCCCAGCCCCGTCTGGATTTCGTCGGCAACCAGCAGTACATCGTAGCGAGCGGTAAGCTCGTTCAGCGCTGCGGCAAACTCCGGCGTAATTGGCGTGAGGCCCCCCTCACCCTGTACCGGTTCAACGATGACGGCGGCAAAAGTGCCGTCCAGTGTCGCTTCCAGAGCGGCAATGTCGTTGAACGGTGTCGTTTCAAACCCCGGAACCAGGGGCTCAAACTTTTTCCGGTACGCCTCTTTTGGAGTTGCCGAGAGGGCACCCATAGTCCGGCCGTGAAATGCATGTTCGAAACTGAGGATTTTATGATTTCCCGTTCCCCGTGTTTCGTGGGCGTACAGACGGGCGTATTTGATTGCTGCTTCGTTCGCCTCGGACCCGCTGTTTCCAAAATGAACACCCGTAAACGGCGCTCGCCCGACGGGACCGGCGAATTCGAGAAGGCGGTATCCCAGTTCCAGTGCGGGAGGCGTGGCGTAAAGGTTTGACACGTGGATGAGTTCCTTCATCTGACGGGCCACCGCACCGGCGAGCCGTTTGTCACCGTATCCGAACGCGTTAACGGCAATACCGGACCCCAGATCGAGGTACTTCGTTCCATTTGCGTCCCAGAGGTATACGCCTTTACCTTTTACAATCTGGAGAACTTCCCTGCTGTAATTGCGTGCAAACGGGGTATCTGTTGTCAACGCTGCCTGTGTCATATATCTTCTCCTAATAAGAAAATAGCCGACGAAGTCGGGTATTTTTGTTACTTTCGCGTGCCGCAATGCGGCATGCGAAACTACTGGACTACCGTACCGTTGTTCCGGTCCTGCCGGTCAGAAGCCGATTCAGGTCTCCTTTCCGGTGGTAGCCTCCAATGATGATGCGTTCAAGTCCTGCCGCGATCCCATGAGAGGCCGAACGAAGTTTCGCCGTCATACCACCCCGGACTACACCATTCTGAACGAGTTCTTCTGCAGTCGACGCGGCGATTTCCCGTATGACCTCCCTGTCGACGTCAAGAACGCCCGGAATATCGGACAGGAAACAGAGTGTCACGTCACGACCCTCTCCGGCAAAGGCCACAGCCAGTGCCTGTGCTGCCTCGTCGGCATTGATGTTGACCCCCTCACCGGCACCGCATACTCCGACAGTCGCAACGATCGGTAAAAGGCCGCCAGCCAACACGGTCTGTATTGCCGTCAGGTTCACCGTTTTTACCGTGGCGGTACGGTTGCCCGACCCGGCATCGACCAGAGCGCCGACAAAAAGCCCCCCGTCGGCACCGGTGAGACCAACGGCGGAAATCCCCCGGCGGTACGCTCGACGGACCAGTTCGGTATTGACCCTGCCTGCCAGTACCATGTCGACCAGTTCCATTTCTTCGGCCGAGGTGACTCTTATGCCATCTGAAAAATTCGCCTCTATTCCCATGCGCCCGGACAGACGGGTCACTGCAGCTCCGCCCCCGTGAACCAGTATGGCCGTTCCGTCGGTTGTATTCAGTTCTTCCAGAAGCGTTTCGATAACGGTCTGGTCTTCCGCAACGGCCCCGCCGATCTTCACTACCGTCACAGGTCTCCCTCCCGAAGAAGACCCGCCGTTTCCTCCAGCCCGAACAGAACGTTCATGTTCTGTACCGCCTGTCCGGAAGCGCCCTTCCAGAGGTTGTCCATGACCGACATGAGGATGACGGCGCGGGCTTCCTTTTGCCAGCCGATGCGGATGCGGTTGGTTCCCCGGACTTCCCGGGTTTCCGGCGGGCGGGTTCCCGTGAGTTCCACGAAAGCCTCTTCGGCATAGCGGTCGATGAGGGCTTCAACCGCTCCGTCGGGATTACCCGTAGGAACAACGGTCGTCACCACCATGCCCTGCTTCAGCGGGACCAGGTGAGGCGTGAAGAAAATGTCACCGGGAAGCCCGGGAGCATTCCCGGCCGCAAGGGCCAACTGTTCAGAAATCTCCGCGTGGTGCCGGTGCGACGTTCCGGGGGCGTAGGCGTTGGAGTTTTCCGTGCGTTCAGAGTAAAGCGTATTTACCCGGGCTGTTCGTCCCGCTCCCGTTATGCCACTGATGGCGTTTATGACGATAGGACCGTCAACGACAATACCGGCGTGTATCAAGGGCAGCAACGGCATCAATGACGCTGTTGGATAGCAACCCGGGTTGGCCACAATTGCCGCTCCGGAAAGAGAATTTCTGTACCACTCTACAAGTCCGTATATTGCCGCGTCCTGGAAGGCCGGCGCAGGCCGGGCAGAACCGTAGGCATTCCGAAAGCGTGCTTCATCAGAAAAACGAAAGTCCGCAGAAAGGTCTATGACCAGAACCTTTCCGAGCAGGGGTTCGCACACTTCCGCCGATGCGCCGTGGGGCAGGGCGGAAAACACTACATCCGCGGACTCCTGAATAGCGTCCTCCGGTGCAAGGACGGTGGATCTGACCGCACCGGAGCGGCTGTAGCTCAGCGGAAGGCCGGGATCAGCGTCTTCCGTCCGCTCTCCCGCCTGGCTGCGAGCGGACGGGGTAACCACGTCAATGTCGGGATGTGCGGCGAGAATGCGAAGAAGAAGCATTCCCCCGTAGCCGTTTGAACCGAGTACTGTTGCTTTCATGAATCTCCCGTTTTAGTCTTCGAACTCCGGCACCCGGGCGCGAAGATCTTTCAGAAAGTCCTCCCGGGAAATCTCTTCCCGCAGTGCCACGAAGACGGTGTCATCTCCGGCGACGGTACCGAGAACGGCCTCAATATTGAGATTGTCTATTGCAATAGCCACACTGTCGGCGTGGCCGTTGAGAGTCCGGATAACCGCAAGTGTCCCGGTGAAGTCAATGGATACGTACCCGCGGGCAAAATCTATAGAGTAACTGCGTTCCCTCTCCCTGCGCATCTCTTCGCTGGGAAGACTGTAAAAATACCCGTCATTTCCGACAGCCTGCTTTCCCACTTTCAGAAGTTTAAGGTCCCGCGAGAGGGTAGCCTGAGTTACCCGAAACCCCTGCTCCTCAAGATGCTGAAGAAGGTGCTCCTGGCTGTCTATTCTATGCTCTCGTATGATTTTACGTATAGTCTTGAGTCTTAGTTGCCGTTCCCGCACCGTCTACCTCTTGTTCCGGTTTCGATTTTCTGCCGCGTATAACCGGCGTGAATAAATATGCCGAGTAGAGGTATAAACTTACGTCAAACTGAAAATTGTTTCAACAGAAACGAGCGTCGTTTCCCGAGAGTCTCAACTCTTCCCCGACCCGGCCGATAGTTGTAATGGAAGACTATGTCTATAGACCGCGATGCTGTTCTGGAACTAACGGTCTCCGACGACGGCATGTCCGTGTACGGAACCTTTCTCCCTCCTATCGGTGAAGGACAACCCTTTACCCCGGAATACGTGGATGCGGTTCTCGAAAACGGCGGTATCGTTTTCGGCGTCCTGCAGCAGGCCGTCTCCGAAGCTATCTTCGCATGCAATACTGAACTGCGTTCTGTAGAGAATGTTCTCATTGCCGAGGGAAGCCCTCCTCAATCGGCTCGCCCCGCCTATTGGGACGTCTCCGTCGCTACGGTTCATGGCGGCTCGGTCAACGAACCGGATGCACTTCGGGTAGACTACAAAAAAGAAACCCATTTTCAGGTTGTATACAGTGGCGATAAGCTGGCAGTACTCGTTCCTCCGTCGGAGGGAGTTGCCGGTACGGACGTGTACGGTAAAGAAATATCTTTTAGCGTTGAAAAGGTCCCTTCCTGCGAACCGGGGGAACATACGAGAGTGGACGACGACGTCGCCTACGCTGTCGTAGGGGGGCAGCTCGTCATTACCGCCGACGAATTTCACGTTGAAGACCACCTTCTGATATCAGGAGACATCGGATACGGTACCGGCAGTATCGAGTTTCCCGGAAATGTTTCGGTAAAGGGTGAAATCAAGGAAGGATTTCACATCTGGGCGGCCGGTGATATTACTGCCGACCGTACAGTGGATGTATCGGAAATTTACTGTAAAGGGAACTTCGCCGGTGCCGGAGGTATAATCGGTCGGGGCAAGTCTTTGCTTCGGGCGGGCGGTTCCGTGTCAGTTCGTTTTGTCGGCAATTGTTATGTTGAAAGCAAGTTATCCGTAAAGGTTACCCATTACGCCTATCACGCCCGAATCGGCTGCCTCGGTTCCTTTTCTACGGAAAAGGGAGGTCGAATTATCGGTGGAATTATCACTGCCGCAGAAGGGATAACCTGCGCGACTCTGGGAAACGCCGCGGGTATACCCACTTTTGTTCGCGTTGGTATCGACTTTATTGCGGAACGGAAACTGCGACTGAACCGGGAACGGTACCGGAGTATCACTCTTCGTCTGCAGAAGCTGACCGAAAGGGTGGGCAACGATCCAAGTGACCGCCAGCTCGATATTCTGCACAGACTGGAAGAAGAGCGGAACAAACACACGCGGGCGCTGGGTGTACTGGCAGAACGTCTTGACGTCTGTGAGGATGCTGCGGTCACAGTCACCGGTACGGTCTTCCCCGGTGTCAGAATTCAGATATGCCGGGCCGAGTATACCGTCCGGGAAGTGATGAAATCCGCCGTTTTCCGTCTGGATAAAGCGACCGGGCATATTGTGTCCTCCAGAATTGAATCGCCGACGGGCCAGTGAAAAGTCGTGACTATTCCTGAAATTTATCTCGACGAAGTCGATTCAACGATGGTGCACGCCCGTCGGCTGGTCCCCGGCATCGGGGATGACATATTTCGGGTTCGCGCGGGGCACCAGACGGCCGGTCGCGGACGACGGAGTCGAAGGTGGCACGACATTCCCGGAGAAGCCCTTATGATGACCGTTGGTGTGCGCCGAAACGGTGTGTTCGATCCCGGAGACAGCAACCCCGGAGTGATTGCGCTCCGGACCGGTGCAGCCCTGGCTGAGGCAGTGGCAAAGTTTCTCCCGGAAGGCCCCCTTCCGGAGATAAAGTGGCCCAACGATCTTCTTCTGGACGACAGGAAGCTTGCGGGGGTTCTGGTCGAAGCGGATTCCCGGTGGTTCTTTATCGGAGTGGGTGTCAACCTGTACTTTCGGGAAGCCGCCCGGACTATTACCGGGCATTGGGCACCGGACACCGCTGATCTTCAGCCCGTTTCGCTGCGGGAATTTTGCGAGATAGAAGATGATGCAGTTCTCCTGGCGGCGGTGGATACCGCTCTTTTACGGCATCTTCGCGGAAATGCGTGGAGAGATGTGGTGGCCCGGCGGCTGGCATGGCGGGGTTTACCGGTCTCCGTGGAAGCTGCGGAGGGAGCCGGGACGGAGGGAGCCGGTGCGCCCGTCACCGGTGTTATAGCCGGCGTCGGGGACGATGGAGCTTTGTTACTGGAAGGCACCAATGAAACTCTGTCGGTATACGCCGGGACGGTCAGACTTCAGAGTCAGCTGTAAATCCTGTAGCGTCCCGTACGAGTTCATTCAGCAGGTGAGTGTCCAGAGTATCCGACGAAAGAACAAACGATACGGTCCACCGACCGGGACGAATGGTACGCATGGGCCGTACAGGTCGGTAGACAAGAAACAGGCCGTCCCGTGAAGAGATCACGGCAAAGTGAAACGGCAGAATCAACTCCCGGCGCGATCCCGGATACATCGTGACGCTGCCGGAAACACTCTCGACGGAGACAGTGGCACCGCAGATTGTAACTTCAGTCCCTTCTTCACAGGCAACAATCCGATGATCAGCGGCCGGTTCTATGCGTATCTCCTCGCCGGGGGAAACTCGCAGGATCGGAAGCTCAAACAGACTTGCCCGGGAAATATCTTGAACCTCTCTACTGCATGTATAGCGCTGATTTACCAGTACGGCAGGTATACCATCACGGATGATTGCCGTTGTCTCAACAGTACACCACCCTTCAATCTTTGCAGTCTCTTGTACTTCCCGAATTGAGTCGCCCGCAAATGCCGCCGCCAGCTCGGTTTCAAGGTACGCTGTTTCGACTCGTCCGGAACGGTGGCGCTGCAGAAACCCTTGAGCTCTGGGTAGCGGCGGCGTTCGATTGTCTGCGTGATAGCCGGCGTTCCTTTTCGTTATCCCCGTCAAACGGCCGCCTGCGAAAGCAATGTTGGCAGTGCCCTCCTGGATGGTCAGCTGTCCCAGCACACCGCCCTGTAAATCTCGTGGAATGGTGTGCCTGTCGAAGGTGTCCGGAGACGTTGGACTTTTGGGACGAACAAGGCGGTTCGCCACCCTCCGTCTGTTTATACCCCGATCTGCCGCAGTTAACAGAACACTCCTGGTGTACCGCTCGTCCCGCTCGTCACGGTCGTCAGACCCGAGATCTGCCAGGGCGGCGAGAACATGGATTTCCCGATAAGAAGGGTAGGCCTCAATTCCATTTCGACAGACTCCGAGCGTGCCGGTGACGGGATCATACTCAAGGATACTTCGGGGTTCTTCGTTTTCGTCGGTATTGTTATTCATCCTGCGGGACAGCAGTCCTGCCAGTACTTCGCCGTGTTTCTGGCTGAGGAGGTCGGCCATTCCGTATCGGGGCAGAACAATGTGGGTAGTCCCGTCGGGTCGGAAAGACCTGTGCAACGGAACGTATAACGGTTCAGATACTCCGAAAACGTCGCTGAATCCCCATTTCCACGGGTTGGTAATCCCCCATTCCCGTTCCAGTTGAGCTTCCCTGGGTCCCAGCAGCTCAACGGCGGCGCCGGCGAAACCGGCGGACCGGATTTGTACGGTTCCGTTCAGCAGTTCATCCGTTACCAGTGCGCCGAAACGACGACGCGTCGCTGAATCGGTGGTACCAAGCAGGACCGCCGGAAAATGGAGCGTCACCGACGCCGGCGGTCGCGCTATCCGAAAAGAACGGAGAAGGCCCTCCAGAAAGGGAATCGTCTCGGCCTCGGTCGACAGAATAGTGATCAATGTACGGTCTTCGTCCCTATGTTGCGCCATATTTACAACAATTTGCAAAATTCAGTTGATGATTCGTAAAAACATTTGTATCTTTGCCAGCGCGCTATAGAGGCGCGTAATACCGTAATCATACTACACAATTTACACGTATCCAAAGAGGGAGTGTTATGGCAAAACAACTGAAGTTCGACGAAGAAGCGCGAAGGGCGCTATTGCGCGGGGTAGAGCAGCTGTCACGGGCAGTTCGCGTGACCCTTGGGCCCAAAGGACGGAACGTCCTTCTCGACAAGAAATTTGGTGCACCTACCGTCACCAAGGACGGCGTCTCTGTAGCAAAAGAGATTGAACTGGAAAATCCATTTGAAAATATGGGTGCCCAGCTTCTCAAGGAAGTCGCTACGAAAACCAACGATGTTGCCGGCGACGGAACCACGACGGCTACCGTTCTCGCGTACAGCATCATCAAGGAAGGCCTCAAGAGTGTTGCCGCCGGTATCGGCCCTATGAGCCTCAAACGGGGAATTGACAAAGCCGTGAGTATTTCGGTTGCCGAGATCGGTAAGATGGCCAAGACAATCAAGGACCGCAACGAGATTGCCCAGGTTGCGTCCATTTCTGCCAACAACGACAAGGAAATCGGTAACGAGATCGCCGACGCTATGGAAAAGGTTGGCAAGGACGGCGTCATCACCGTTGAGGAATCCAAGACGATGGAGACCACCACGGATTTTGTGGAAGGTATGCAGTTTGATCGTGGATACCTTTCTCCGTACTTCGCTACCGACCGGGAGCACATGGTTGCAGTTCTTGAGAACCCTTACATTCTCATTCACGACAAGAAGATCTCCAGCATGAAAGACATGCTTCCCGTTCTTGAGAAGGTTGCCCAGGCGGGCAAGCCCATTCTCATTATCGCCGAAGATGTGGAAGGCGAGGCGCTGGCGACCCTCGTCGTCAACAACCTTCGCGGGACTCTGAACGCCTGTGCCGTCAAGGCACCCGGTTTCGGTGATCGCCGCAAGGCAATGCTGGAAGATATTGCTATCCTTACCGGTGGTCAGGTCATCAGCGAAGAGCTTGGTCTCAAGCTTGAGACAGTTGATATCAGCCAGTTGGGTACCGCCCAATCGGTCAAGGTGGGCAAGGAAGACACCACTATTATCAATGGCGCCGGTAAACCTCAGGACATCAAGGACCGGACGGCTCAGATCAAGGCGCAGATTGAAGAGACAACCAGCGATTATGACCGGGAGAAGCTACAGGAACGTCTCGCCAAGCTTGCAGGCGGTGTGGCCGTTATCAATGTCGGTGCCGCTACCGAAGTTGAGCTGAAGGAAAAGAAGCACCGCGTGGAAGATGCCCTGAGTGCAACCCGTGCGGCCGTTGAAGAGGGCATTGTTCCCGGTGGTGGAACCGCTCTGGTACAGATTCTCGGCGCACTGGAAAAAGCGGATATGTCTGGACTGGACAGTGACGGCGAAGTCGGTTTCAAGATCGTGAAGCGTGCCCTTGAAGAGCCTATGCGGCAGATAGCAATCAACGCGGGCGTTGACGGTTCCATCATCGTGGACCGTGCCAAGAAAGAGAAAAAGGGTATCGGATACGATGCGGCGACCGGCGAGTGGGTCAACATGGTGCAGGAAGGTATTATCGATCCTGCCAAAGTTACCCGGTCGGCGCTACAGAACGCGGCGTCTATCGCCAGTCTGCTGTTGACCACCGAAGCGGCAGTTACGGATCTTCCCGAGAAGGATGAATCTCCCGCCGGCGGTGGAATGGACGGCATGGGTGGAATGGGAGGTATGGGCGGCATGATGTAAGCCTCCGTACCATGAATAGCGAAATGTGGTAGTATGAGGCGGGGTGCAGGCCACCCCGCCTTTTTTTGGCGTCCGCGGGCTTCTCCGGTCGGGTGCCACAGGGAGAACGTTACTATGGCGGATGTGAAGCGCAGCGATTTTATCTTTACTATCGGGTATCAGGGCGATACGGCTATTGTTGACGGAAGCGCCCGGAAGCGGTTTGGTGCAATGAATGCCACACAGTTGCTGGAGGAGGGTCTCTACCGTTCGGCCTTCTGCGCCGCCCTTTACGACGGTGAGCTGGATAAGTTCCTGCCTCTCTTCCGTGAGGCAACAGAAATCGATATGGCTTCGATCGAAGGGTTACAGCGAATGTACGGTGTTTTCGGAACGCCCGAGACAGTCACTAAAGTATCGGTAGTCTCGTAACCGCCGGGTTTTCCGGCCAACTTGACCCACTACCGCGTGCATGGTACCGTATCGCACGATTTTTCAGATTACAAAGGATACATAGATGATGAATATTTTTCAGGAGTTGCCTCTTTTGATGGGAGCACCGGCTGGAGGCGCCGGGGCATCAGGCCCGGCTTCGGTGGCGCCGACGCTGGTTACGTTTGGTCTTGTATTTGCGATCTTCTATTTTTTGATCATTCGTCCGCAGAACAAGCGTCAAAAAGAGACGAAGCAGATGCTTGCTGCGCTGAAAAAGGGTGATCGGGTAGCTACTATCGGCGGAATTCGGGCAACCGTTTTTTCTCTGAAAGATGATACCGTGGTTTTGAAGGTCGATGACAATACTAAAATCCAGTTCTCTCGGAGTGCGGTGAGTTCGGTTCTCGACAAGAAGGCCGGCGAGTCAAAAGGCGAAGTTGCAGAGACTCCTGCCGACGAAGATTCCGACAAGAACTGACAAACCCACTCTCTCATCGGAGTTATTGAATGAGTAAACGACTACGTCTGTTGATCATTCTGGCGCTGGTGGCTTTTGGTGTAACGGCAATACTACCGACAATACGGTGGTATTTTTACGTGCCGGAAGACCAGAAGTTACTCGCCCAGAGTTCCCGTATCGAAATTCGTGACTGGGCGCGAGGACAGGCCCGAAACGCTCTTGATGAATTGCGGGCGGCCGCTGCAGCGGAGGATTCCCTGCCGGAAGCCTATCAGTTTCTCACGGAAACTGCTCGGGACAATTTTGAAATGATTGACGAGCCGGTGCCCGACCAGTGGAGCGCCGCCGACGTTCTCCGGTCATTCCGGGACCAGAATGAAGCCTTTTCCGTGCTGGAAGAGCACTATCGCAACGAGGTTCTCGCCCTGAAAGGGATGAAGGAACGGATCGTCCAGCTGGGTCTTGACCTCTCCGGGGGTATCAGTGTCGCTCTGGAAGCGGACCGTGCGAGTCTGGCCGAGCGTCTCGGGCAGGAGCCCTCGGCGGCGCAGATGTCCGAGGCCATTGACCTCGCGGTTGAGATTATCCGGAACCGCATCGACCGGTTCGGCGTTACTGAACCCCAGATTCGGACCAGTGACAACAACCAGATTCTGATCGAAATTCCCGGTGACAATGATCGGGAGCGAGTTAACTCCTTTCTTCTGGGTCGGGGCAGTCTGAACTTTCACATCGTCAACGATGATACGACATCGCAGCTGATAGATCTGCAAAACCGGAATCCCGGATGGTCGCCGATGATTGACGGTACGCCCGAGTTTGTCCCGGCCGGAACGGTGGTTCGTGAATATGTCAGCCGGGACGAATACGGTATTGACGAGCGCGTCCGCTGGATTGCCATATACGAAGATATTGGACAGTACGGTCTGGACGGCGCCCATATCCAGGACGCCCAGGTTGCCCGGGATCCTCTCACCAATCGACCGACAGTGAACTTCGTTCTGGATGGTCGCGGGGCGGATATCTTTGCGGGTCTGACCCGGGACAATGTAGGCAGTTCTCTTGCCATTGTTATGGACGACAAGGTTCGCGCCTACGCCCGGATACAGGAGGAAATTCCTACCGGTCAGGTTCGAATAACGGGTTTCAGCAACGAGGAAGCTTCCAATATCGCTCTGGTTCTTCGGACTGCGGCTCTTCCGGTAGATCTGGACATTGCCAGTCAGCAGGTGGTTGGTGCAACCCTCGGTGAACGGGCTATTGAAGTGGGTCTCCGGTCCGTTGCGCTCGGTTTTATCCTGATCATCGTATTTATGGTCCTTTACTATAAAGGCGCCGGTTTTGTAGCAGATATCGCTCTGGTCCTGAATCTGTTTTTTATCGTCGCAATTCTGTCGGCATTCAACCTGACTCTGACATTGACCAGTATCGCCGGTATCATCCTTACCGTCGGTATGGCCGTTGACGCCAACGTCATCATCTTTGAACGCATCAAGGAAGAGTACTTCCTGGGCAAGGGAGCGCGGGCCGCCGTTACGGCGGGTTTCCAGAAAGCTTTCTGGACCGTTATGGACGCAAACATTACCACCTTTATCGCTGCGCTGTTCCTGTCGCAGCTGGGTTCCGGCCCTATTCAGGGTTTTGCAGTAACCCTGGCGGTAGGTATCGTTTCCTCCATGTTTACGGCCCTGGTCGTCACGCGACTCTTCTTTGATTTCAGTACACAGACACTGAAACGGAACAAACTCAGCATCGCCTGGAGGAAGGCATGAAACGAGTATTCGACTTCATGAAGACCCGGGCGGTAATGCTGGCCATTTCCGCCCTGGTCATCGTCGGTGGTATCGCCGGCACGGTAGTACAGGGAGGTTTCAACCTCGGAATCGATTTTGAAGCGGGGCTTAATCTGACCGTCGGAATTACCGGCGGTGGAGTTGATGCCGATGTCGAAGAGATACGGTCCGCTCTGGGGCAGTACCAGGGGGCGCAGATTCAGCGTCTCGGCAGCCCTGAGGAGAATCAATTTGTCATACGGGTCCGCGAAGACGGTACCATCCAAGACTTTGAGCAGGTTGCAAGTGCCGAGATCCTTTCGACTCTCCGAAATACTTTCCCGGGCGCGACGGTCCAGGAGTTGCAGGCATCCTATGTGGGACCCCGCTTCTCCCGGGATCTGACACAACAGGCTCTTCTTCTTACCTTTTTCGCTCTTGTACTGATACTGGCGTATCTCTGGTTTCGTTTTCGCCTCGGGTATGCCCTCGCGTCCATATCAGCGCTGGTGCATGACGTGCTGATCATTCTTGGTGTGATCGGAACCTTTCAGCTGGAGATTTCCACAGCGACGATAGCGGCAGTGCTTACGATCATCGGTTACTCCCTGAACGATACAATTGTTATCTTTGATCGCATTCGTGAAAATGAAGCTCTCCTTCGGGACAGTTCTTTCCGGTCGGTCATTAACACCAGTATCACCCAGAGCCTGAGCCGAACGTTGATTACTTCACTGACTACCCTCCTTGCGGTGGCGGCAATCTACGTTTTCAGCACCGGTCAGATTCAGCTCTTCGCACTGAAACTCATTATTGGTGTTCTTGTTGGTACCTACTCTTCGGTGTTTGTGGCCTCCCCGGTTCTCCTGGCGTGGCATAACGGTGCTATTGCCCGACGGAAACGAAGAGACCTGGAAAAATACCATAAGGGCGCCGTTACACGAGGTGGTGACGATGCTTCAGTCCGGAAACCGGACGCGGAATCGGGCGAAACGACGGCTCCGGCTCCGGTGGCAGCTGATGTAGAGGCGACAAAGCGAGCGATAGCACAGCAGCGCAGCAAGAAGAAGGGTAAAAAACCCCGGTAGAAGCGGTGTCAGCCTGAAAATGAAAGAAAAAACCACCACCGTTGGCGGAGTATACTGGCGCAGGTACCGGAGCTCTCCGGTAGAGGCACCCGATACCGGTCGGGGGGAGCCCGGCGGCTCCCCCGGTGATCACTTCGCCTATCCGTTGGTTATTCTTCATGGACTCTTCGGGTCAGGTGACAACTGGCAGTCGCACGCCAAGGAACTTGCTGAACGGCGAGACGTCCTTGTACCGGATCTTCCCGGACACGGTCGTTCCGAGGCGGTGGGTGCGCCCACGTATCCTGATCTCGCAGAGATTCTGTGGGAATCTCTGGAGCAACTGGGATACGGTCACGAAGGAGCGCCGGTGGTACTTCTGGGCCATTCAATGGGCGGAAAGGTCGCGATGGCAATGGCCTTCAGTCGACCCGCTGCAGTCGAACGACTTGTGGTGGCGGATATTGCCCCCAAAGAATATCCCCCTCGACATACGGAGATTTTTAAAGCCCTGGAAAAGGTTTCCGCGTCGAATCCCGGGAGTCGCAGTGATGCCGAAAAGATTCTTGCCGGGTTTATTCCGGAAAAGGCAGTACGTCTGTTCCTTCTCAAGAGTCTGGTCCCACGGGATGGTTCATACCGGTGGCTCCTTGATCTCAAGGGACTGGTCACGGGATACGACGATATCCGGGGCTGGCCCTTTCGCGATGAACAGTACGAGGGCGCCTCTGTTGTTATTGCGGGAGGAGATTCCCCGTATGTTCAGGAAGCCGATCATGGCGTTATCCGGAAACATCTTCCTGAGGCTGTGATAGAGGTCATTCCCGGGACAGGGCACTGGCTTCACGTGGAAAAACGTGACATATTCCTGGATATTGTCCGCAGTCACATCTGTTAGTTTGTAGTATACTTTCCTCCATCGTGGAATCATCCGTTGTTTCCGTACACCCGGGAAGACCGTACCCTCTTGGCGCAACCCTCACAGCGAAAGGTACACACTTTGCACTGGTAAGTCGCAACGCCACAAAGGTATGGCTGCAGATATACGATCAACCTCAGGCGGCTTATCCTGTCCTGGAATTTGAGCTTGAACCTGAATCGCATCGTACCGGCGACGTCTGGCATATTGATATTGACGGACTGGGCGCCGGTACCCTGTACGCCTTTCGGGTGGACGGTCCGTTTGCTCCCGAGAAAGGGCTCCGATTCAACAAACATCGAACGCTGCTCGATCCGTATTCTCGTGCTCTGACATCGAGTTTCCGGTGGGACCTTCGGAACGCCCTGGCATACCATTTTGACAGCCCCGATCAGGACATGAGTTTCCGTATGGACGGCTCATCCGCCACAATTCCAAAATGTATTGTCGTTGATGAGAGCTTTGACTGGCAGGGTGATCGTCCATTGAACTATCCTCTTCGGGAATCGATCATTTATGAAACTCACATTCGGGGTCTTTCCATGCACGGCAGCGCCGGGGTGGAGAACCCCGGGACGTATCGTGGGGCCATAGAAATGATTCCGTATCTCAAGGATCTTGGAATCACAAGCGTTGAGTTTCTTCCTGTTCAGGAGTTTGATGAATACGAGATCCCCCGGCACAATCCCCTGACGGGCGAAAGGCTCACCAACTACTGGGGTTATAATACTATCGCCTTTTTTGCGCCCAAAGGATCCTACGCGGTCGACGGTGGTCTAGGTGAACAGGTTGCGGAGTTCAAGGAAATGGTCCGGGAATTCCACCGGGCCGGTCTGGAAGTGATTCTTGACGTCGTCTTTAACCACTCCGGTGAAGGAAACGAGCTTGGTCCTACGTTAAGTTTCCGGGGAATCGATAATACGACGTACTATATGCTGGAAGAGAATCCGCGGTATTACCGTAACTTTTCGGGCACGGGAAATACTCTCAACTGCAACAACCCCGTAATGCGAACCCTGATCACTGAGGCTCTCCACTACTGGGTAGTTGACATGCACGTGGATGGTTTTCGTTTCGACCTCGGCAGTGTTCTCGGCCGCGACTCTTCGGGCCGGCTTATGGACAACGCTCCAATACTGGAGCGTATTGCCGAAGATCCAATCCTCAGGGACACAAAGATCATCGCCGAGGCATGGGATGCCGGCGGTGCATATCAGGTTGGTGCCTTTCAGGGACGCTGGGCCGAATGGAACGATCAATTTCGGGATGATGTGCGACGGTACTGGAGGGGAGACCGCAATACCGTTGGCGCGCTTGCTACCCGCTTTTCCGGTAGTTCCGACCTTTACCATCGTGACGGGCGAACACCCTTTCACAGTATCAACTTCATTACCGCCCATGACGGCTTCACTCTCAGAGACCTTGTCAGTTACAACCAGAAGCACAACGAGGCAAACGGTGAGGACAACCGGGACGGTCACAACAGTAATTTCAGTTTCAACTATGGGGTTGAAGGCGAGACGAACGATCCTGAGATTCAGGCGATCCGGTTGCGGCAGATGAAGAACTTTCTGGCAACACTGATTCTATCACTGGGTACACCGATGCTGCTGTCGGGGGATGAATTCGGTCGCACCCAGCGGGGAAACAATAACGCCTACTGCCAGAACAATGAACTGAACTGGAATGATTATCGCCTTGGTGAACGATACGGAGAAGTGTTTCGTTTTACCCGGACCCTTGTTGCTCTGCGCAGAAGTCATCCCGTATTTACCCGTCCCGATTTCTACACCGGTCGGGATACCAGTCGAAGTACCCGTGCGGATATTGAATGGCACAGTTCCGACGGACGCCCTTTGGACTGGAACGTGGATCGACACTGTTTCGCCGTCTATATTGACGGTACAGAGGTGGCCGTCGGGGGCGAGCGGATGGACGACGATTTCTTCATCATTTTTAACGCCGGTAAGGACGACGAGATCTTCACTGTACCGGACCCGCCCACCGGGTTGTGGTGGATGAGAGTGGTCGATACGGCTCAGCCGATGCCCGACGACATCCGGGAACCCGGCTACGAAGAACCCATCCCTGACAGGGGTTGTCTGGATGTTCAGGGCAGGTCGCTGATTGTCCTGAGAACAACCGGAGAAGTCGTTCCGTCGGTTCTTTGACAGCCCGCGTGATATCCCTTTATCGCCCGCCTCGTTTTCGTATAGTATAGACACTCTGATTTGCCTGGACGGAGACAAGCGTTTCCGGAGGCGTTTCACCTCTTCAGGCGTGCCTGAGTCGTCGGCATCTGAAGTGACAAGTTCTGGAGGTTAACGATGGCAGACGCCCTTACACGTGAAGAAAAACTATATCGCATCAGACACACCGCCGCCCACGTCATGGCGGAGGCCGTTCTTCAACTCTTTCCGGACGCGAAAATTGCAATAGGTCCACCTATTGAAAACGGCTTCTACTATGATTTCGATCTCCCCCGAAACCTCAAGCCTGAAGACCTTGGGGAGATAGAAGAAAAGATGCGAAGTATTGTCACAGGTAAGCATGAGCTGACCCGCGACGTGGTGGGAAAAGACCGGGCCCGGGAGATATTTCACGATCAACCGTTCAAGCTGGAACTCATTGATGACCTGCCCGAGGATGTGGAAGTGTCCACCTACACGGTAGATACCTTTGTTGACCTCTGCAAAGGACCGCACGTGGAATCGACGGCGGAGATCCACCCCAAATCCTTCAAACTGCTCACCATTGCCGGTGCCTACTGGCGGGGTGACGAGAAACGGCCTATGCTTCAACGTATTTACGGTACCGCCTGGGAAACGCCAAAGGAGCTCCGGGAGCATCTCAACTGGCTGGAGGAGATCGAGAAGCGCGACCATCGCAAGCTGGGACGGGAGCTTGACCTTTTCTCCACCCATGAAGAGGCGGGACCGGGTCTGATTTACTGGCACCCCAAAGGGATGCGCATCCGCACCGCGATCGAAGACTTCTGGCGGGAACAACACCGTAGAGGTGGTTACGAACTGCTTGCCACCCCTCATGTTGGAAAGAGCTGGCTCTGGGAAACCTCGGGGCACCTTGGCTTCTACAAGGAGACCATGTACTCCCCTATGGAGCTGGACAACGCCGACTACTATGTAAAGCCGATGAACTGTCCCTTCCATATCATGATCTACAAGACTGACAAGCGCAGTTACCGTGAACTGCCCCTGCGCTGGGGTGAACTGGGAACGGTCTACCGCTACGAACGTTCCGGTGTACTCCACGGACTGCTGCGTGTTCGGGGATTCACCCAGGACGACGCCCATATTTTCTGTACACCCGACCAGATCGAGGACGAGATCCTTGAGGTGCTGCAGTTTTCTATGCGGATATGGCACTCTTTCGGCTTCAAGAAGATCAAGGCGTACCTTTCCACCCGTCCCGAGAAAGCGGTGGGCGACCAGTCCGACTGGGACCGTGCCACCGAGAGTCTCCGAAAGGCGCTGGAGTCCGAAAAAATGGACTACCATGTCGACGAAGGGGGAGGGGCCTTTTACGGCCCCAAGATTGACCTGAAGGTTCAGGACGCTCTGGGCCGGGAGTGGCAGATGACCACCATACAGTTCGATTTCAACATGCCCGAGCGGTTCGGTATGACCTTTGTGGATACCGACGGAAAAGAAAAACGGCCCTATATGGTTCACCGGGCTCTTCTCGGTTCGCTGGAACGCTTCTTCGGCGTTCTTATCGAGCACTACGGCGGAGCCTTTCCGGTGTGGTTGGCGCCCGTACAGGGTGTGGTGGTACCGGTGGCGCCGGCGTTTGACGACTACGCGTCGAAAGTCGCGAAAGTACTCTTTGAAGCGGGCTACCGGATTGAAGCTGACCTTTCGGATAACCGGATGAACAACAAGATTCGCGCCGCTCAGGCCGACAAGGTTCCTTATATGCTGGTTGTGGGTGAAAACGAGGAAACCGTCGGCGATGTCAGCGTACGGACCAGGACGGGTGAGCGCATGCCCGCCATGAAAGTCGAAGCGTTTCGCGATTTTCTGCGGGACAAGATTACATCAAAAGAGTTGATATGAGCAAAGCCGAAACCGCCGAACTGAAAGAACTGAATGAACTGAAAGAGCTGGACCGGGAATCGTGTCTGCTGGAACGCACCGCCGCAATTCTCAGCTGGGATCAGGAAACGTATATGCCCGAAGGCGCGGTGGAAGAGCGGGCATCCCAACAGGCACTTCTGCAGAGCCTGGTACATCAGAGAAATACCGCCGGACGCGTTGGTGAGTTGCTCGCCCGATTGACGGAAAACGCTTTGCAGGGCGCCGAAGAGACGGACCTCGCCTTTGTCCGTGAGAAGCGCAGGCAGTACGAACAGGCGACGCGGGTGCCCCCGCGGCTTGTCCGGGAGCTGGCTGAAACGGCCAGCCGGGGACAGCACGCCTGGGCGATAGCTCGGAAGGCCGACGACTACAATCAGTTCAAGCCGTGGCTTTCCCGGCTTCTGGGGCTGAGCCGGGAAATGGCCGACGCTTTGGGGCATGACGGTAACCGCTACGATGCCCTTCTTGACCAGTACGAGCCGTATGCCCGTACCGATGAAGTGGCGCAGGTATTTGCGACTCTTCGGGACGGCCTGATTGAGCTGGTAGAAAAGATCCACAACGCCAAAGGGGTCGATACATCGTTTCTCGAACGCGACTTTCCAATTGAAGACCAGGAAGAACTGAGTCGGAAGGTTATGACCTCTCTCGGGTACGATCTCACCCGGGGACGCCTGGATCGCAGCGCCCATCCGTTCACGACTACCCTCGGCGGTAACGACGTGCGCATCACTTCCCGGTACGCGGAAAATATGGTCACGTCAGGTCTATTTTCAACCATTCACGAGACGGGGCACGCCCTCTACGAACTGGGTGTGGCGAGCGAGTTGCAGGGGACTCTGCTTGCAGAAGGTACCAGTCTGGGTATTCATGAGTCCCAGAGCCGAATGTGGGAAAACATTATCGGTCGCAGTCGTCAGTTCTGGACGTACTGGTTGCCGGAAATGAAGCGCTTTTTCCCGAGTCAGCTGGAAGGCGTGACCACAGAAGAGTTTTATCGGGCAGTTAACCGTGTGCAGCCCTCCCTGATTCGGGTTGACGCGGACGAAGTGACGTACAGCCTCCATATAATCATGAGGTTCGAACTGGAGCAGTCTCTAATATCGGGAGATATTTCTGTTGAAGATCTTCCCGGGGCGTGGCGAGAAAAGAGCCGCGATCTTTTAGGTATCCAGGCCGAGACGGACGCCGCAGGGGTACTCCAGGACGTGCACTGGTCTTTTGGGGCTTTCGGATATTTTCCAACCTACGCTCTTGGAAATCTGTATGCTGCACAGTTTCTGCCGGTAATGGAACGGGAGATAGAAGACATGTGGAACGGAGTGGCCCAGGGCAGAACCGAACCGATTCTGTCGTGGCTCAGAGACCGAATACACCGGTATGGAAAGGTGCGGTCCGCCGGTGATCTGGTGCAGGAAATCGCCGGAGAACCCCTGAATCCCCGCTATTTTCTTGACTATCTGAACGGGAAGTACAGCGAGATTTACGCGCTTTCGTAAAGGGAGGGTAGGTGGTCGGCGCCACATTCCGTCACATCATGTGGAATCCCTTTTTTCTGGTTACTCTGACGGGCATGGCGGTCACTCCCGTAATAGTCTGCCTCACCCGACGTTTCCAGTCCGCTCCGGCCTCTTTCGCTTCCCGTCGACGCTGTCGACTGGGTGTTCCCGTTGGATTGACAACAGCACTGGTGCTTCTGATCCCTGCATACGGTGGACCCGGTGGTTCTTTTGTCCTTGCTCACCCGACACAGGTCGTCGTCGTCGCAGGGATCGCCGCTATCGTCGTATCACTGTATGTCCTGTTCCCAGGGTGGGGACGACTGGTTCTGTTGATTGGAGTCGCCGTGATTGTTGCGCCTGCCGGTGCGTTGTGGTCCCCTCCGGTGGGGGCGGGGTTGTTTCCGTTTCGGGAACCTCATCTGCATGTTGAAGGCCTGGGGCCTGGCGGACATGAAGACGAAGCGAGGGATACAGTCCATGCCGGGACATATACCGTTACTATCGTACGCGTGGGACCGGGAGACGCAGATCTTCTCGATGTGACGGTGGTCCCTACTACCGGCGGCCTGGGTCCGATTCCACACACCAGTGAGTCTTACAGTAATGAGCCACCCCTTCGCGGCGCGTGGTTGCCCGCCGGTTCCGTGTCGTCCCGGGACAGGCTTGAGATTTCCGTGGATGTACTGGTGACGCCACCCTTCCTGTGGTGGTTTCCACCTTCGGGTGCTCCGCTGGCCCTTCGAATCAACGGACGTCCGGTTCTTGATCGTTTCCGCGATGGCAGTCTAAAAGAGTTTCTTCTTGAAACGCTCACCGCAAATGGTGTTCTCTCGGTTCGTACAATTTCCGTGTCGTTCCCGCAGGAGGGATATCCTTTCCTGCAACCGGGTACATATGTTGTTGAGATTCGGCCGGGGTCTCTTATCTGACCCGGAACATCGGCCGATAGTGAGAACATATGATGGTCACGCTCTACCACCGGGACGACGATGGAAGTACACGTTACGTGACAATTACCGACAGGCAGGGCAACCTATTCGGTTACCCCACTCTTACCGTAACGGCGGGGCGGGACTTCTTTCTGACCAGTGAGCGACATTTTACCTATGAGACGCACGCCGAGCTGCAGAAAGCACTGAGGCGCATGATAGACCGTCGTCTCAACAGGGGCTTCTCGGTCTTGTACAGCTATTTCGGTACCGGTCGTTTCGGTTCTCTGAAACGGCGCCTGTCTTCTGCCGCCGGATCCGACGGTTAAGGGACTTTATGAGACCCTTGGTTGACAGTTTCCTGGCAGCCCCGTAGCATCCAGATGTGAATATTGCCAACGCTATTACCAGCCTTCGTCTCTATCTGAGTCCTCTGTTTTTTGTTCTTGCCTTTTTACCCTACTGGATGCCGGGGCGTTTCGTAGTTGTGACTACAGCCCTGCTGTGGGCGCTTTTCGTGATCATAGAGCTGTCGGATCTGTTTGATGGAATGGTGGCCCGTCGGCAGAAGATCGTTTCCGATCTTGGTAAACTTCTTGATCCTTTTGCCGATGTGGTGAGCCGGCTCACCTATTTTGTCGTTTTCGCATTCTTCGGGATTATGCCCGTATGGATGTTTGTTCTCATACTGTATCGCGAAGTAGGAATTATCTTTGTCCGGATGATGATGATGAAGGACGGCGTTGCCCTGGCAGCCCGAAAGGGGGGGAAGCTGAAAGCGGTGATGTACGCTGTGAGTGCCAGCCTTGGGCTCCTGATGCTGATGCATATGCGCATGGATAATTTGAGCGTCCTTATGTCGTTTCTTCGTCCCGTCACTCTGGGGGCATTCGGTGTTGCCGTCTTTCTCAGTTGGGCCAGTATGACTGACTACCTTATCATCCTGCGACGTCACTATCGAAATCGGACCGCCTGAGGTCTATCCACCTACCGGGCAGTATTTCTTCATATAGTTATCCGCTCTGACCGTATTTTTTTAAAAAGTGCTTTACACATTCGGCGCTTTTGTGTACATTGGCCGACATAAATGTAGCATTCAGCTGTACAGGTAACATTTACGATGCCTGAAGGCGAAAAGCAAACCTACATGTACGGAGGTAAAGGATGAGTGAAATGACCGCAAAGGACGTGCTCGAGCTCATGAAGAAAGAGGACGTCAAAATCGTCGATTTCCGGTTTATGGATTTTCCCGGAATGCAGCAGCATTTTTCGGTACCCGCAAGTCAGATCGACGAAGACATTTTCACGGACGGTCTCGGTTTTGACGGATCCAGTATTCGTGGATGGCAGAGCATCAATGAGTCGGACATGATTGTAAAGCCCCAGCCACAGACGGCTTTTGTCGATCCGTTCATGGAGATCAAGACACTGGTCATGACATGTAACATCGGTGACCCTATCACCGGCGAAGACTACACCCGGGATCCCCGGAATATCGCCCGTAAGGCCGAAAACTATCTGAAGAGCTCCGGGATCGGCGATACCGCCTTTATCGGTCCGGAAGCAGAGTTTTTCATTTTTGACGATATACGCTATGACCAGACGGAACACAGCGGATACTATTTCGTAGATTCCGTTGAGGGACGCTGGAACTCCGGTAAGGATGAAGGACCCAACCTGGGGTACAAACCGAGATACAAAGAGGGATATTTCCCCGTACCGCCCAGCGACGCGCTACAGGATATGCGTTCGGAAATGGTGGTACTCATGGAAGAGATCGGGCTGACCGTAGAAGCGCACCATCATGAAGTCGCCACCGGTGGACAGTGTGAAATCGACATGCGATTTGCACCCCTGCTGGAAATGGCCGACAACATGACCAAATACAAGTACGTTGTGAAAAACGTCGCCCGGAAGCACAACAAGACGGTCACATTCATGCCCAAACCGCTGTTCATGGATAACGGAAGCGGTATGCACACCCACCTCTCGATCTGGAAAGACGGAAAGAACCAGTTCTACGGTGACGGCTATGCCGGACTCTCCCAGGTGGCCCTCTACGCAATCGGCGGCATTCTCAAGCACGCACCGGCCATTCTCGCGTTTACAAACCCGACAACAAACAGCTACAAGCGTCTCGTTCCCGGGTATGAGGCTCCGGTCAATCTGGCGTACTCAAGTCGGAACCGCAGCGCCGCTATAAGGATTCCTATGTACTCCCACAGTGAGAAGGCGAAGCGTTTCGAGTTCCGTTGTCCCGACCCGTCCAGCAATCCCTATCTGGGTTTCAGTGCCATGCTTATGGCGGCAATTGACGGCATACAGAACAAAGTTGATCCCGGTGAGCCGCTGGACCGAAATATTTACGACCTGACCCCCGAAGAAGCGTCCAAAGTGCCGACAACGCCTGGGTCCCTCCGGGAAGCGTTGAGTGCTCTGGAACAGGATCATGACTTCCTCTTGAAAGGAGACGTCTTTACTGAAGACGTGATCTCTACCTGGATCGGGTACAAACGGGAAGCCGAAGCGATGGCGCTGGACCTGCGGCCACATCCATACGAGTTTGCACTTTACTACGATATTTGAAGCGTCATTCGAGCAGAAGGCGTCGGTCTCAGGACCGACGCCTCTTTCAAGACAGAGAGTCCGCCCGTTTTTCCACCACAGAGAGGTAGTGCCCGCGGACCCTCCGAAGGGTCTCTTGCAGGTGACGTAGTAGTTCTTCAGGCGACGCCCCGTCGCCCATCACAACCCGGGTAAGTTTGTTCTGGGCCTCCGTCTCGGCGGGAATCGCGTGCAACTGCTGGTCGTCGTATACCTGAAGAAAGTGTTCGATCCGACGGAGAAAGAGATAGTCTTTCCGGAGGCTGGATACCGCTTCTCCCGAGAGAATTCCTGCCTCCTCAAGGCGGTCCAGCGTTGCAAGAGTATTGCCCGTTACAATTTCCGGAGAAAGGCGCTGGTGGAGCATTTGCAGTGCCTGGACCAGAAACTCAATGTCCCGGATGCCTCCCTCTCCGTTCTTGACGTCAGCACCGACGATGCCCCCCGGTTCCGCGGGTGCGGCATTGTGCTCTACAACTGCCCGCGCCCGAAGCTGTCTCACCGTTGAAACGACCACCTCCCGATCTATGTGTTCGAGACGCTGTGTCGCTATTGACCGGAGGCTTCGAAGCAGATCCCAGCCCAGTTCCTGGTCCCCCGCAACAGGTCCCAGTTTGAGCAGTGCCTGAAGTTCCCACAAAGCCCCCTCTTCACGGTAATACCGTTCCAGTGTGGGGACGGAATATACAAGCCGCCCTGCGTTCCCCCAGGGCCGCAATCGCAGATCGACCCGATAAGCCTGTCCCTGGACGGTGAAATCGCTGAGATCCCGTACAACCTGTCGAAACGCCGCCGTCGCCAGCTTTTCCTGGTCCGGGATATCCGGATCCGGCCGATACACCGCCAGGAGATCAATATCGGAGCTGTAATTGAGTTCTTCACCGCCCAATTTCCCAAAGGCCAGAACGCACATATGCCCCGGTGAATTGCTCTGTTCGGAGAGGACCTGTTCCAGCGTGGCCGTGACAATAGCCCGGGCCAGATCACTGAGCTCTTCCACGACCTCCGTAAAGTTGCCGGCCAGGCAGATGTCCTTGGTGCCGATTCGCAGTATTTCCCGTCGCCGAAAACGACGGATTGCGTCAAGTCTCGCCTGCCGGTCCGGAAGCTCCGCGAGTTCGCCGGCAATTTCCCGTTGCATGGCCGTCAGGTTTCTTCGTCCGATGATGACCGACGGATCGCCAATCCATTCCAGAAATGCGGGATTACGGATCAACGTGTCGCTGAGAAACTGGCTGCCTGCGAAGATGAGTATCATGATCTCTATTCGCCGCGGTTGGGCCAGGAGGTCCTGAAAAAACGACTGCCTGTCGGTGACCTGCTCGGTGAAGCGGTCCCAGTTGTTGAGAGCCATATCGGGATCGCCGGAACGGATGATGTAGTCCCACGCAAGGACGAGAAGGCGGGCAAAAACCTCCCTTTGTACTCCCGCTCCGGCGATCCGGCGCAGGTTTACTATGCCCCGGGACGGGTTTCTGAAGCCTGCCGACTTGAGGACCAGGGCGCTTCGCTCCTCGCTGAGACGGTCCGAAAGGACGAGGTCCGCCGGATTTCCCGCCGGGAGTTCCGGGATAGCCTCTTCGCCCAGGTGGCGTTCCACGAAACTGCGGACCGCCGCCGTCTCCACCTGAAAATCGATCCGCAACTGCTCCGCCGCAGACTGTTCCGTCGTATCGCGGTAGCCCATTCGTCGGGCCAGATGGGCCGCTTCGACGGTGTCAAAGGCGGGTAGAAAGAGGTCCTGAGCGTTGCCACGAAGCATGCGCAGACCGTTTATAAGATTACGGAGAAACCGGTACGCCCTGATCATGCCCTCGGCTTCTTCTGTATCTATTGTCCCAAGCTCCGACAGAGCTCGCAGAGAGGCGTGTATGCCGGGATTTCGAAGTTGACGGTGTACCCTGCCTTCCCGGACCTGAAGGAGCTGTACGTTGTATTCCAGATCCACCAGTGCACCGGGACTGAATTTGGCGTTTAAACGGCCGGCTTCACTCTTTTCCTCTGCCTGTCGTTGCCGCAGCTCGCGAATCTCAGATACCGACACCGCGTCAGTTTCGTAAATCAGATGATCCCGTATGGTGACCATTCGCCGCCCCAGTTCAGAATCACCGGCTATATGACGCATGCGAATCAGAGCCAGCCGTTCGGCGCTGTGAGCCTTTCCGCCGGGACCGAAGTAGTCCAGAAAGCTCTCAACGTGTACCGCTTTTGGTCCATCATCCCCATACGGACGCAACCGAAGGTCAATCTCGAAGATCGCCTTTCTCTTTGTTTCTATCAGGTCGTCCACCTCCCGGACGAGGCGTTCGAAGAACTCCCTGTTGGAGATAGACCTGATTCCGCCGACGGTCTCACCGTGGTCGCTATAGACCGTCATCAGTTCAATGTCGGACGCATAGCCCAGAGCACTGCCGCCCAGTTTGCCAAGGCCGAAAACGGCATACTCCGCCGACATTCCGGCGACACTGTTGGGCGTTCCGTACGTCTGGATCAGCTCGTTCCAGGCAAGATGGTACGCCTCACGGACAACCGCCTCTGCCAGGGTGGTAAGACGATGGCTGAGAAAAAAGAAGTCTGTATCCCGTCGTAGAATATGGTCCGCATCTATCAGGTACGATTCCCGGTCTTTGAAATCATTCAGGATTCGTTTTCTACCGTCCCGATCGGAAGCTTCCTTCAGGGCTGCGGCAAGTTTTAACGGCATTTCGACCGGGGGGGTGCTCATGGGTTGGCGAGCCTGACTCTGTTGAAGTAGCGGCAAAAGACTTTCATACTGCAGACGTATGAAATCCTCCCAGAGAAAGTCACTTGCCCCAAGAAGCCGGGCCAACTCACGTTGGGCCGCAGGATCGGCAAGGAGGTTCTGGATGCGCTCGCCGCTGCCATCACCGGCAACTTTCCGGACAAGCTCCTCAAAGCGAATAAATGCACCACGGGGGTCCGCCGCCTGATCCAGAGCGTGACTGAACTGTTTTGTAACCAGGATGGACAGCTGCAGCCGCCGGCGGTCAAACTCACCGGTGACGGCGCCGCCCCGGGCGTGTTCAATCCAGAAGGTATCCTGAACATCGGAATTGCTCGTTTCAATGGCGACCTGCCGTATAGACATGTCCTGAAGGGCCAGAGCGTTTGCCAGAGAATAGAGAAAAAAGGGAGTGTCCTGGGAGGTTACCGCAACCCGTGTCAGTGGTCCATCGTTATCTATGTGAATTCTGATAGGCAGCAGCGGCTCCGGCTCATCCGACCGGTCAAGTGACTGTGAGAGGGTCGTATAGCTTTTTGCCACCCTCTCCATTACGGCGACCCGCACTTCATCAACCCCCGGGGGAGACGACTGCAGCTGTGTAAAGAGTGTGGCCAGTTCCCGCTCGAGGGCGTCGCACCAGCGTCGTGGATCGCCGTGGTCATGTAGAATGCCCGAAAAGCTGTCGACGACAAGCCCGCTGGAGCCGGTGAAAACCTCACCTTCCTGAATGTTGAATCCTCTGGCACCAAGTATACCGCTGATGTAGCTGAAGAGGCCCGGGGCATCCCATGTACAGATTGTGAAACTGCACCGATCTTTCCTGACATCCCGGGAAACGACACGAACGGGATAATCCGGTTTCAGGCTTTCAACGGCAATTGCGTGATCTGTAATCTGCGCGCTTGTATGAACAGAAACGTACCGATTCGGCAAAGACTCCATCGTTTCGCCTACCCGTTCATAGAGATCGTCTTTAAGCGCTTGCCTGATCTTCTCCTGCATTGCCGCTCATTTCCGGAAGGCTTCTGCCCGCACGATATTTTTTTACGAATCCAGTAGGCCGATAGGTCATTTTTGACTGTCTGAGCCCCTCATCGCCAAGGTCCTGTTCGCGATTAATCCACCGATAGTGTCTGGGTAACATCGCCGCAAAGGCCTTGTTGATAAACTGGTATATTCCGCGATAACCGTCAACGGCTTTTTCAAAATGGACTACGAAACTCTGCCCTTTCATGAGAGACTCTCCAATGGTATACGCCGCAGGAGTGTCATCGACGTAGACGATGTAGCCCTTGAGGTCCAGCTCCTGAAAGAGCTCCAGCGCCTCCCTGGCAGCGGCGTAATCGGCCCGGTCGTCCCGGACGTTCTGCCACGCCTCCAGAATGCCTAGTGCATCGGGTATGTGCCTCTGCCTGAGAACCTGCTCATCGAAACGGTAATTGTTCACGAAGGCGTTCACGTGGTTGCGTTTCTTGTGAAACTTCTTACCCGCAAGGTTTGCAAGGTCATCTTTCAAGTACAGATAGTCAAAGTTGTCCCGGTCTTCCTGAACGGTAAGTCCCAGCTTTTCCATGGCTATCCATGATTCATCGGCGTTCCGTTCGCTGAGACCTTTCAGAAAGTCGTACCGTTCGAACAGGGAGCTTGTCACATCAGGGTTTTCCGGCAGGCCGCAGGGAAGCATAAAGAAAGTGAGCCCCTCTTTTTCGCCGCTGATAAGCAACTTTTCTTCCGGAAGACGGGAGAGGTGGTAGTTGTACGTATTTCGGAAGAGGTACAGACCCGCAAAGGTGAATTCGGACACACCGTCGGGCAGCATAGAAAGACGTGGATGGAGATCATCCCGCATCGAAAGATCGATGGGGGCACAGTCGGGGTATTGCGGTATTCCCATTCTCCTAATATACGGAAACTTGTCGGGTATGAGCAAATGCCTGTATCATGCCCTATGGACCAGCAGCAAGAACTTCGCAACCTGGAAACAGACGTACTGGATCGTTTTCTGCGCTATGTCGCGATTCACACCACCAGCAGCCGCCACAGTGAAACCACCCCCTCTACTGAACACCAATGGAATCTCGTCCGGGTGCTGGAGCAGGAGCTGAAGGAACTGAATATTCCCGATGTGGAGGTTACCGAGTTCGGTTATGTCATCGCCCGGATTCCCGCTACCGAGAACGTTGCGGCGCCTCCTGTCGCATTCCTTGCCCACATGGATACGGCTCCCGATTCAAGCGGAGAGAACGTGTCTCCCCGGATATGGAAGGAATACGACGGTGGAATTCTGGAAATCGGTAACGGGCTTGTTCTCGATCCCCGGGAGTATCCGGACCTTACCGGCTTTGTCGGTGAGACGATCATTACCACCGATGGAACTACCCTCCTTGGTGCTGATGACAAGGCCGGTGTAGCGGAGATCATGTCGGCGGCGAAATACCTCATGAGTCACCCCGAGGTTCCTCACCCTGAAGTGGAAATCGTCTTCACTCCCGATGAGGAAATCGGGCGGGGTGTAGACAAGCTGTCCGTAGAAGACCTTCATGCCCGCTTTGCCTACACTATGGACGGCGGCAAGGAAGGCAGCGTTGAGGCGGAGTGTTTCAGTGCCTACAGAGTGAACGTTCGGATTGAAGGGTATGTGATTCATCCCGGCAGTGCCCGGGGAAAGATGGCCAACGCCGTGACTATCGCGGGACGGCTGCTCTCTATGCTGCCGCAGAACGAGAGTCCTGAAGCGACGGACGGACGTCTCGGTTTTTACTGTCCCGTCGAAGTTCGGGGTGACTACGGCAAGGCGGAGATCGACCTTATTATTCGGGATTTCGAGCTCGATGAAGTGCTCCGAAGGGTGGCCTTTGTGGAAGATCTTGGCAGGACGATGGAGCGGGCGTATCCTCGAAGCCGGATCACCGTGACGTCGGAACAGCAGTACCTCAACATGCGGGACAGAATCGCAGAGTATCCCTTCATGATGGATATTCTCACCAAAGCGATTCGTCGTACCGGAGTTGAGCCGGTACCCGAGCCGATCAGAGGAGGTACCGACGGGGCCCGGTTGACTGAAATGGGACTCCCTACGCCGAATATCTTCGCAGGCGGGCTCAATTTTCACGGTCACTACGAGTGGATACCCCTGCGATCAATGGTGCGTGCTACCGAGACTATTCTCGAAATTGTGAAGCTCTGGTCTTCCGATGTGGCTGCGGATACGCCGCTTCCGAAACTTGTCAAAGGCGATTAGTTTCGCATGCCGTTGCGGCATGGTTTGCGGCATTGGTTTCCCGAACAAACAGGTGTATACTATAAGTATGGAGAGGTGTGTCCGGCATTGGCGGATCGGGTGCCAGGCGCTTTTTGCTGCACTGATTCTGTTTACCGGCTGTACAGAAAATTCCAATTTATTTAATTCTCTTGATGAACCTGACGGTCCTCAGTTGGATACCGTGGTTAGTGGTTCAGTAGTATCGCCCTTTGTTCCCTTTTCAATGCAGCTGACGTATCCGGATGAAGAGACTTCCCGGGTGACCAATCTTCTGGTCCAACTGCAAAAACCGAATGGCGAGGTGGCCGGCGAGATTGTCTTTTTGGAAGATGACCTGTTGGAACCGGAGTTGCCGAAATTCGAATTGGACCAGTTTGAAATGGGTCCATATTCCCTGGTTGTAGAAGCAATGCGGGGTGAAGAGTTTCTTTTCAGAGACGAACGGCAAATCTTTATACTTTCCGAGTCGCCGGTCATTCGTGGAGTAGCGGTGTATCCCTCGACAATAAGGACCAACGCCCAGGCTGTCGCTGTGGCGGATATTGTCGGCACCGCATACACCAGACCTTATGTAAAGTGGTATTTCGGAGAATCTCTGATTGGCGAAGGATATGTCGAAGATGGATTTCAAAAGATTGTTTTTTCGCCCGGAGAAGATGCCGGGGTCCATACCATGGCGGTCGATCTTTTCCCTTGGGGGCCGGACGAAGGGGTTATCGTAGACGATAGAACATCTATCTCTTCCAGGACGGATGTTTTTATCAGGGCCGATGTACCTGCGAGAGATTACAGTGAAAACGCTTTACTGGTATATCCCTTGAATGGTCGACTTGATCCAACGTGGGACCAGTTGTCTCAAAACTTTGAGTCTGTAATGATCGGTGACGACGTCATCCTGGATGTCGAAATGGAACGGCTTGGTTATCGTGTGCCGTCCGACCGTTCGATTACAATACCCTACGATATTATGCCTGCAAACGGTGATGCCCGACGCCTCTCTGTACGGGTTGCCAACAAAGAGGTAGACGGAGAACTCATCATTTCTTTTACGGATGCAGATTCGTCATCGTTGAAAATACCCGTCGGCTTTGCCAGGGATGGAGTCTTCGACATTCCTGATCGTCTTGAAATACCGATTCATACTGACGACGAGGCAGAGGTTGTCGTGGATGAGCCGGAAATGCCGGTTGACCGAGACAACGCCGAGGAGACCGTTCTGGAGGATCATTCGGAATCGACCGATGACGAATCCAATGAGGATCCTGTTGCGCCCGAGGCGATGACGGAACCTGTACGGAACGAAGATGAAGAGCTCGTTTCCGGTGACTTGGCGGCGGTACCGGAAGAAGAAAGTGACGAAAAGTCGGACCCGGGAAATAGCCGTGAAATGATGGACCAACCGTTCCCTGAGCTTCCGTCGAACGACCCCGGATGGCTCACCGTGTCGGTCCTGCTTATTCGCCAGGATGATCAACTCGTCGCGATTCTGGAAGTCCCCGGTCAAACTCCCGAAGTTGCAACTCTTTTCGACATCCCTCAGGATACCAAAGATACCTATCCCGTTCTGACGTTTCGGGGAGAAGGTTCACTCCTGGTAGAGTATATAGAAGTGGTTGAAACAGGCCGTGCAGCAGAGTACTTTTCCGCTCGGTTTGCATCGTATCTCTATCACGAGCGGGGATCGATGGCAGGTCCAAGTCTTCGTGCAACCGTTGTCGATCTTGCCAGAGAAGAAATCGTGGTACACATACCGAAAGATCACCTCTTTCTTTGGACTTCCAGTGACGGTATTTCCCAATTCATCCTCAGTAGAACGAACGAAGTGGTTCATGTTTATGATCCGGGACCGGATACAAGGCCGGAACGCATTTCCGGTACGCTGTATTCCGAATTCGCTTCCGGAGAAGTGTCGGCCGACACTGTTGTCATTCAATATGGACCCTCATTTGATGTGAGTGCAGACGGAATCGTAACGATTCCAGCATCCGTGCCGTCACGTCTCCTGGCAGTATCGATTTCCCTTCTGGTTGACTCTGATCCCGCATTCCTTGCTTCGATATTTCCTTGAGTGATGTCGTACCGTAGAGCTTTCTCGGGTTACACAATAGCCATCGGGATGTCCATTGTACTTCTTTTGAACGGATGTCGCACGCTGCCCCCCGAAGTGTCGACTGACACGATTTCGGACGATTCGACGGAAGCGACTGAGAAACCGCAAGACATCGTACCGGAAACAGAAACTCCAGTAATACGTGAACCGGCGATCGTGGAAGAAAAGGTACCGCCACCGGAAACGGAAATCCCGGAGGAGTATGAGTCCATCGAAAACGCGGCGGTGTGGGAACCTCCAGTAGAACGTGCCCCGACCAGATTGTCTGAAGAGACGCGGCGGGAACTTGTTGCCTGGATGGACCTTCGGCCAGTGGTTGTACGACTTTCCCACACGATGCTCGGTCCGGATTCGAGTATTGAACGAGAATACGTCGACGCCCTCGTAAATACGGGTTATAGCAAAGGAGACGTCAGGACAACCTCACGCCGATTCGATGAATGCAGACTTGTATTGGTTCTTGCACCCGAAACAAGGATTCACGCCAGCACCAAAAATTACTATGCTTCGACGGTAATACATGTGTCTTTGTCTTTGCAGGGTTACAACGGAGACGAGGTACATACAATAGTGACAGGTCCTTCTGTTCTCAGTTCACTTTCTCATCGCGACGCGGCGTTGAATTCGTTGCGTCGTATTCCTCCGGACAGCCTTGAACGGGCAATCCTGTCTCTTCGGGGTCAACTCACAATGACAATAGCGCGACGAGGGTTGCCGTATTATTTTGAATATTCCGAAGACACCCGGAGTGATGAACAATACTCGGTGTTGCGAAGTCTTGGGATGCCTGGCGTTGGGGAACAAATGTGGTATATTCCCTTTCCTCCGGTACCTTTGCAAAATCGTATGTCCCAGTTGCTGATTGGTAGCGACTACGACTTTGTACTTAACCCGGCGACACGTTTCGGCCGATTTATATACAGAGATAAAAGATAGATGAAAATGTTTGCGCGTCTTCCTGTTTTATGTGTTCTCACCTTTCTGGTTATACTGTTGAGCGGATGCGTGACTCCCGTTGTAGACAAGCCTCCGCGATGGATAACCGGTGTCGATGAATCATACCCCGAGGGTACCCGGTTCGTCGCATATGGTCGCAATCCGGAAAGAGGCCCTGCCAGAGACGCGGCTATTGAAGACGCCTTTCGTCGGGTTGAACAGTTGATTATTCGAAAACTTGAAACCTATCCCGTATCTCTGGGTCCCGATTTCGCCGAAAGAATAGAGGAAACGGCCAGGATTCGAGTTGAGTCACTTCAGCGGCTGGACGAGTTTCGTCGGGTTGACGGAATGGACAACCACGAGGTCTTCCTTTTGCTTCTCTATCTGGACAGCGAATTGCGGGCCGACGCAGAGGCGGTGGCAGGGCGTTCACTGGCCGACGAAGAGGGCAGTCCGTCGGCTGTGGAGTCTCCTTCCGCAAAAACAGGAAGCTCCATTGAGACCGTTCGGAGGCTCCTGGGAGGTGATGTACCATCGACTCCCGTCGCCCGCATGGAACTTCTTCAAACGGCTCTGGCAGCAGCAGCAGATATCATTATCTCTCTTCAGCCGGGTGAAAGCACCGTTCCTCTTGGCGATGAGACGGGCCAGACCATTCAGGTCTCTGTCCAGGACAGGAAATACCCCGAAGCAGTGACAGGTATATCAATGGCGTTACGTATCGTCGGTCCCGAAATAGATGGAAACCGTCCAATCTCCCGGCGGAGTGTGCGTACAATGAATGACGGATATGTCTCAGCTGTCATTTCTCCCCGCCAATTTGCCGGCATCACCGCGGTAACTGTTGAGCCTGAATGGTTTGGAACCGTCTTTGAGCGGTGGACAGAAACAATTTCTACTCCGGATGAAGAAGCGGTATTGGGCTCTATCGCTGAGCGATTGAGGGATACCGCTGTTCTCAGGGTGACCTCCCAAGCTGCGACCGTACCAACTGCGGTAATAATTCTTGACCGGGATATTGCGGGCAATCCAATAACGGGAACAGATGCCATGGCTGGTGTCCTTCAGGAACTCGGGGCCATAGGATTTCGGGTTCGCCGGGTTGATCTCAATTCCAGAGACCGGGATCGGCTGGCAGCGCTCGATGTCATCGAAGTGGCGGACCTGTATGATATTCTGCCCTTCGATGTGCTTGCGTCGGTGGACCGTGCAGTTGTTGGAGATGCCCGAATACTTGCTTTCACCGAGAATGAAGGCTTCGACGTGGTGGTTGCAATCAGCGCCGTAACCTTTGATCTTCGCCGAGACCGTCGTCTCGCCGCCGTATCGGTGACTGAACGAATATCCGGAAGTAGCGCCCAGGCGACTATCCGCGCCGCTTTTCAGGAATCGGGGCGTCATCTTGCCCGACGTCTCGCACCACAACTTCCGTAACTCCGACAGCTATTCTTCCAGGGCCCGCAGGAGGGCTGCAGGATTATCTCCGATAATTCCCGCGGCACCCCTGTCTCGCAACGATCGGGCGGTATCATCGTTGTTGACAGTCCATGGAACGGTCAGGCCGGGCAGGAGCGACCGGTTCTGGAGGTCCCTCCATGCGGGTTTGCGGACAGTCCCGCCGCCAATGTAGTGCCCGGCCCCCCGCCTGAGATACCAGGGCACCTCAGGATCCTGGGAGTAAATTGCCGCACACACAACCCGGTCGCTCCGGGGCAGTACTGCCGCGGCGGTGCGGCGAAAACGCCAAATCCGGCGTGGATCGAACGAAGAAACCATCACCCGTTTTACCACATTGTGACGTTTGATGAATTCTGCAAGAAGCTCTCCCGTTGTGACGGGAGTATCATTATAAGACTTGATTTCGATGTCGATGTACATTTCCGGAGACAATGTCTCCACAACTTGTGACAGCAGGGGAACACCGACATCGGTGAGGAGTTCTCCATTCCCTTTTGCTCCTTCCATCCGGGGCGGACCGGACAAGTGTACCGACGCCAGTTCGTGGCTGGGCAGCGAAATGATACGGTCCGGCCTGCCGGCAAGGCGTTGCAGATCGCCATCGTGAAAGACCACAAGTTTTCCGTCGGAACTCACCTGGACGTCCAGTTCTACCGCCGGAATGCCGTCTTCCCTGGCCCGTTTAAAGGCGAACAGAGTGTTTTCCAGGGCGACGGTGGCACAGCCGCGATGGCCGAACACCAACGGTCTTTTCTCCTCGCTACAACGACGAAGCACATTTGAAATTGGTTCTACCATACAGGTTGCTATTGTAATACAACCACAGTAGTTTCTGCAGGCTATGGAACACGATCTTATTGCTGCACCGGCTACGGCGCCGGTATCCGCTGCTCTCGCGGTGATCCGCACCAGCGGGCCCGGTTGCGTGGACAGAGTTGCCTCGATCACGGACCGGGCCGAACAAGTCAGAACAACCAAAGGAGGCCGGATGAAACGGGCGCTCGTGATCGATCCTGAAAAGAATGAGGTCATTGACGAAGTTATGCTCGGGGTGTTTCGGGAGCCCTACAGTTTTACCGGTGAAGAGATGCTGGAAATCTACTGTCACGGCAGCATGCCGGGTGTCCGTCGCATACTGCAAACGCTGTATCGCAACGGTTTCCGAGCTGCAGAAGCGGGGGAGTTTACGCAGAGGGCATTTCTTGCGGGAAAAATCGACCTGACCCGGGCCGAGGCTGTCAACGAGGTAATTTCGGCCCAGACCGAGACAAGCCACGAAATGGCGATGCAGCGACTCGGGGGAAGCGTTGAAAGCGCCGTCCGGGAGGTGAAAGACCAACTTGTCACCGTTATGGCGTCGGTAGCTATTCAGCTTGATTACCCTGAAGAGGAGACGGGAGAAATACCCCTCGACCCCGAACCGATTCGTACCGCCCGGCAACGGCTGAACGAACTTTCGGAAAGCTATCGGACCGGTAAACTATATCAGGAAGGCGCGAAGGTGGCGCTGGCGGGAAGGACCAACGCGGGAAAATCGTCGCTCTTTAACGCATTTCTCAAGGAAGAGCGGGCTATAGTAAGCGAGATTCATGGAACTACCAGGGACTATATCAGCTGTCGGGTCGATTTCCGGGGTATCCCGGTTGAGTTATATGATACCGCGGGACTTCGCCACACCGAAGAATCTATCGAAGAAGAGGGTATCCGGCGAACAAGAAATCTGGTGACCGCCAGTGACCTTGTGGTGTATGTAGTTGATGGAACGGCAGGGTTAATCGATGAAGATATTGCAATACTGGACGAACTAGGTTGCCGCTCCAGTCTTCAAAGCACGGCCGAACCGACATATGATTCGCCACGGGTCATACCTGTCTGGAACAAAGGAGATCATCCCGATTGCGTTGCTCCTCCGGAAACACCGGCCTTTTTTACTGTCAGTGCCGTTACCACGGAGGGCGTGGATGCTTTGGTGACCAATATCGCGAACACCCTCATTCCGCAACATCGGATGCGGTCGGGGGCTCCCGTCATTGACTCTCTTCGACAAAAAAACGCCCTGGACCGGACGATTCTCGCTCTTGACGAAGCACTGGACGGGCTGAGCCGGAATATCCCCGTCGATGCAATCAGCGTCGACCTTCAGGAAGCACTGCACGCTCTGGGCGAGATTACCGGAGAGGTCACCTCGGAAGAGATTCTTGACGCCGTTTTCAGCGGTTTTTGTGTCGGTAAATAGCCGGCCTCCCAAGCCCGGATGTAGAAATCCGGTGGGCCTTAAAAGCTTCACAGATCTATCCAATGCCGATCGATGTAAGCAGTGCCGCCGGGAGCGGGCCTGCTTTCAATCACCGCGATTCGTGGAATCCGGTGTGCCCGTGCCTTCGACTGGACGGATCGATTGTCGGCGTGCGGGTCGGATTGCCGAAAATCGAGAGCGTACGCCAGAGCTTTCCTCCCTTCAACGGTAAGGTTCCTTCGGGGATATGCAATTGTGATATGGGGAACAAACGGTCGGGTATCCACGGGAAATCCGTAACGGTTTCCCTCCGCAGCCAGCTCTTCCCGAAGTTTTTTGACCAGCAGTTCTGTGGTTCCCCCGAAATCTTCCGCTCCGACCCAGATAACCCGGGCACGACGGGGGTTGGGAAAGGCGCCGATCTGCATCGGAATCATATGCGGCACCCCTTCCTCCGTGGAGATCTCGCCGGAAATGGCGCGATCGAAGGCGGCATAAACGACTGGAAGGAGCTCTTCCGGAATGTCTCCAAGAAAGAGAAGCGTCATATGCATTTTCTCCCGGGACACAAACCTGACGATTCGCTCCGACCGCTCCGGACGGCCCCCCCCTGCATTGGAGATATACTCAGCCAGTGAATTTTTCAGATTCGTCTGATACCCAACCAGAAGTTCTTTGAGGTTTTCCGACAAGTGCAGTCCGACAAACAGTTTTACCGTTTTCATCGCTCTTTACTCTTTGCCCGAAACCTCCCGGCAGGATACAAAAAAACCGCAGCCGATATATCTACCGGTCTGCGGTTCCTTATGCTTACCTGATTTCACGAAATGCGTCAACAGGTTTCTGTCTCTATCTGAGCAAACACTTACACCGGCAGTTCCACGGAAAACCCCGTCATTCCGTCCACCTCAAGAAGCGTAAGCCTACCTCCATGGTGGTCTACAACGATCCGCCAGGAAATGGAAAGACCCAGTCCCGTTCCCTCACCGGGCGCCTTGGTAGTAAAGAAGGGTTCGAAAATCCGCTCGGCCGATCCCGGTGGAACGGGCGGGCCGTTATTCAGAAAGAGACACCGTGCGTAGGTTTCGCCCGACTCAGACCGGATCAGCCCCGTCTGGATGATGATCCTTCCTTTTCTTCGGTCAGTGTCTGTGGCTCCAACGGAAGAAATAGCCTGAACGGCGTTGAGGATGAGGTTGAGGAATACCTGACTGATCGCTCCGGGCATGCACTGGACTTCCGGAAGGTCTCCGAATCGTTCCTCAACAACAGCTACTCCCTTGCAGACCGAACGGCTAAGCTGAAGAGTGTCTCTGATCAGCTGATGCAGGTTTGTCGGAACCCGTTCTTCGGCGTCAAAGGGACGGGCCTGACCGGTCAGTGTCTGCAGTACCGAAATGATCCGATCAAGTCCTCGCTGAAAGACGGCGTTGTTCTGCTCCAGCTCATTGACATTCTCCGCTTCGGCGCCGGCCGCGAGGGAAACTGCCTTTCCGAAGGTGGAAGCAAACGTACTGCGAAGTACCGTCAGAGGGTTCTTTACCTCATGGGCGATACTGGCGGAAAGCATCCCGATTGTGGCCAGTCGCTCCTGTTCTATCATGCGGAGGTGTATCTCCTGATTCGTCTGCTTCAGCCGGAGCCACTCGGTGGTCTCATGAACAGTCACCACCGTTGCCGGGTGTATACCCGTCCGCTCTATCACCGGGCGGACGGTAACATCGAAAGTTCTGATATCACCATCATCGCCTTCCCGGGAGGTCTCGAAATGCTGGTACTGCCGGAGGGATACACCCGCCAGTAAAGCTTCCGACAAAGAGTTGTGCGCCGGAGACGCTGCGTCGAGACCGAGCATCTCCCGAGCCGCAGGGTTCGTGTCCATTATCTGACCTTCATCGTCGAAAACGAGAACGGCGCTGTGAACGTCTTCAAGAACGGTGCTTCGCGACAGCGGTCTCTTCCCCAGAAGGCGGTAGTTTTGTATACCAAAGAAAAACGCGAGACCCGATAATGCAAAAGCAACGGACGTGAAGTCTTTCCGCAACCAGGGAAAGAGACGAAAAATGTAGGCCATGTTCACCAGGACCGGAAGAATTGCACCGGTTACAAGGATCAGCGTCTGTCGCTGGTACCAGTCGGGGCGCTCCAGAGCATTTCGGACGATCATGATGATTCCAGAGAGGAGCAGGCTGTATATAAAGGCCCCGTTCGTCCAGAAGAGCCATCCGTAGGTACCCCGCATCGTCAGATATCCGCTTACCGAAAACATGGCCGTCTCGTTCCAGAATTGCCGAGCCACCGGCGCAAAGTGAATGCCGGTGCCGACGGAAACGCCATATACGGGCTGCCGAGCCTATCAGGACTGCCGCCGCTACCGGTGCCAGAATGACAAAAACCCGGTATTCCATAAAGTTACCGCACCACCAGGGACGCTATCGTCACATCATCAACGAAGAGCGGTACCGTAGGCATGCCCCGGAGAATTCGGTCCGCCATAACCAGGCGTATGACATTCTCCGAAAAGTCGGCCCCTCGGTGGGCCCCCTGCAAGATCGTTCCCGTTCGCGTCCTGGAAAACGTCGCTTCGTCGGTGCCGGCCCTTCTACCGTCAGCCCTTCTGCCACCGGGAACGGCGTAGAGACCGTCCGAAAAGAGAACAATGCGACTGCCCGGGGAAATCTCCATGGACTCCTCCTGGTATGCCTCCTTCGGTTCCATCCCCAGTGCCGGGTTCAAAACCGTACTGAACCGGTAGGTACCGCTCTCCACTACGTATGCCGGCGGGTGGCCCGCGTTGGCAATCCGGACCGACTGTGACGCCAGGTTCACAATAGCTACCACACAGGAAGCGATCATATCAGGTGTCTCCGGCAGATAGGTTGCCATCGTGCGGTTGAAAAGCTCTAACAGTTCTCCCGGCCCGGAGAACGTGTGTCCCTCTTGTTCGATGTGCGACCGGACCACAATTTTCAGCATTGCCGAAAGCAGGGCCGCGCGGACACCATGACCGGCGACGTCACCAACAAGCATCATGTAATGGTCTTCGTCCAGCCGGAGGAGATCGCTGAAATCACCAGAGACGTGCAGCTCCCGGGCTGATCGCGAGAAAACCCCATAACTGATCCGCTGGTCCGGCGGGACCGAAACCGCCACAGCCGCCCGCTGGAACGCTCCGGCCAGCTCCAGTTGCATATTGATTTCCCGATTCCGTTCCTCCGTCCCCCTGCGGTATTCCACATGCTCAAGAGCCCGGTCAAGGTCAGCCTCAAAGGCCGGTATGCTCCAGGGTTTCTGCACAAGCCCCAACAGCGACGAGGATACTGCCCGGGTAATCTGGTCCATATCGGCGTAGGCGGTGACCAGAATACACCCGATATCCGCGAACTCGCCGTTCAGACGGACAAACAGGTCGGCCCCGTTCATACCCGGCATTCTCAGATCCGAAATGACCAGACCAATAGCGGGATATTCTTCGTGTACCAGCCGGAGACACTCCTCCGCGGAATGGACGGTGTATACCTTCAGCCCGTGTCGCTTCGTCCATTTCCGGAGATCCCGTTCAAGGGAAAGGAGGACATCTTCATCATCATCAACCAGAACGATGCTCTGGACGTATCGAGATGTGTCACTCATAGATAAAACCTCAACATTTTGATAATCTATCACACATGGATTTTGATGCCATTGTGGTAGGGGGCGGACATGCCGGAATCGAAGCGGCAAGTGCCATCGCCCGCATGCAGTACAGCGTGCTTCTCATTACCCAGAATCTGGATACTATCGGCAAACTCAGCTGCAACCCCGCCATCGGGGGCCTGGCAAAAGGCAACATGGTCCGGGAAATAGACGCCCTGGGCGGGCAGATGGGCCGCATCACTGATGAGACGATGATACAGTTTCGCGTCCTGAACCGAAGTCGCGGCCCCGCCGTGCAGGCCCCCCGGGCACAGGCTGACAAGCTGGCCTATCAGGTGAAGGCCAAACAGGTTCTGGAGGGGCAACCCAACCTTACCCTCTTTCAGGATACCGTCACCGGTTTTCTCTACAGTACACACGACGTACCTGTCGGCACATCCGGGGCGGAGCAGGCCCCATCCATCCTGAACACATCCCCCGCCTCGGCCCGCTCCGTAGCCGGCGTTGTCACCGAGCGGGGCAAGCACTTCACCGCCCGCACGGTCGTCGTCACTACCGGCACCTTCCTGAACGGCCGCATCTTCATCGGCGAATACACCGGCGAGTACGGTCGCCTGGCCGAACCCGCCGCCCGGGGTCTGGAAAAGGCATTGACAGAGCTGGGCTTCCGCATGGGCCGTATGAAGACAGGCACCCCCGCCCGGGTCATGCGCCGCTCCATAGACTTCAGCAAGGTGGAACCCCAGTTTGGTGACGACGAAATAGTCCCCTTTTCCTACAGCAACCGGACCGTGGAGCGGGAGCAGGTGCAATGCTACATCGCTTTTACCACCGAAGAGACCCACGCCATCATCCGGGCCAACATGGGCCGATCCCCCCTCTATTCGGGACGTATCGTCGGCTCAGGTCCCCGGTACTGCCCCTCCATAGAGGACAAGGTGGTAAAATTCCCCGACCGCATCCGCCACCAGATCTTCATAGAACCGGAAGGACTCTCCACCGGAGAGATGTACCTTAACGGCATCTCCAGTTCACTTCCGGAAGATGTGCAGGAGCAGTTTATCCACTCCATACGGGGCCTGGAACACGCGGAAATCGTCCGGCCCGGCTACGCCGTTGAGTACGACCACATAGACCCCACCCAGCTCTATCCCAGTCTGGAAGCCAAGATGATCAGGGGCCTCTTTATCGCGGGCCAGACCAATGGTACCTCCGGGTACGAGGAAGCGGCGGGGCAGGGCCTCATTGCCGGTATCAACGCCGTCATGCGCATGCAGGGCAAAGATCCCTTCATCCTTACCCGTTCGGAGGCGTACATCGGCGTCCTCATCGACGACCTGGTCACCCTGGGCACCAAAGAGCCCTACCGCATGTTCACTTCCCGGGCGGAACACCGCATGAACCTCCGTCACGACAGTTCGGACATGCGTCTCTACCGCCACGCCTGGGAACTGGGCATGCACAGCCCCGAAGAGTGGGAGCGCTTCCAGGAAAAACGCAACGCCCTGGAAGAAATCCGGGAGCTTCTCCGAACGCGAAATCTGTCGGGGACTGAACTTGCGATGCCGCCGGGCACAGACGGATCAGGGGTCGGCACCACCCGCCTCGACGGGGGCCCGGTTGCCGGCGAGGTTCTCCTGAAACGCTTTGTCGGAAAGAGTTTTGCCCACATCCTCAAGAGTCCCGAGGTGAGCCTCACCGATCTGGCCGCCCTGGAGCCCGCACTCAGTTGTGATCCCCGGACCGGCGACACACGTCCGGTGGAGTGGCTGCGGCAGGTGGAGCTGGACATCAAATACGAAGGCTACGTTGCCCGGGAAGATAAAATGGTGAAACGCTTTCGCCGAATGGAGCAGATGAAGATCCCCGCCGACTTCGACTGGGACCGCCTCAGGGGTATTTCCAACGAAGCGCGGGAGAAGTTCAAACACGTCCAGCCGCTTTCGGTGGCTCAGGCGTCTCGAATATCCGGTGTCCGTAACTCAGATCTTTCCATTCTGCTTATGACGGTAGGCAAAAAGGGAAGCGAATACGTTGCGTAATGGAGATACCGTTCACTGATTTGCCGGGGATTCGTCGTCGGCTTCCTGGTCCTCCGAACCGGAGGACTGGACAGCTCTGGTAAGTTCGTGTTCCAGAATGACCAGACCCCGCAGCGCTACGGCAAGACGGGCGTACACCTCCGATATCAGATCGAGAATTTCCACCGGTGACACCTCTTCATTACCCAGATCTATTCGGATTGTTCCCGATTTCAGAACCTTCCTGAGGGTAGCCCTGTTTCGGCTAAACTGACCGGAAATGGTTGTGAGTGCCCCAATTGCCTGATCCAGAAATGCCCGCATTTCGGGACGATGTTTGGAGTAGACGTTCATTTTGTGCACCCCTGCTACAGACTCGCTCGTATCTGTCTGACGCAGTCTCCGCAGTTCGTCCCCAATTTTCCCGCGGCTCTCACCTATGCCGGTGAGCTCTTCCAGGCGGGTGTACGCTTTGTCCAGTTCCATGTGGGCTTCCAGAATACGACCCCGTTCACCTGCGGACATCAGCGACTGTTCCCGGGCAAGGGCGCCCACCATTGTCCGGGTATCCCGAAAGCGCTGGGCGCTGCTCAATCGCCGGAGAGTCCCGACGGACCGCTGGTACAGTGAAGGGGGAATCCACATCGGAACCTGCTCGGTCACTTCAAACTGATTTCGCAGAATATCTTCAACGACCATGGAGCGGTACCGCAGCAATGGACCCTGTACGTCTATCCGTTCAATCCAGGCGGCGGAAAACCTCTGCCACCACATGAATGGAGTACTCAGCTGGGCCAGTTCAAGACGAGGTTCATCTGCCGCAAGTCGTACCAGGTCCTCCAGAGAAACTCCCTTGTCCAGCGTCTCAATGGATTTCCAGATAGTATCCTGAGCGCCAAACCGCTTACCCAGCCGTCGGGCTACCTCGTCGGTGGCTACCTTAATGGCGTCGGGACGTTTGTTCCGTATACACAGGTCCACCGTACAGGCAAGGCGTACCAGCTGGTCTTTCACAGGTCTCAGAGGTATTTGAATGCCCGTACGGTTTTCCGCCGGAATAAGGGCGGTAAAATCGACGGTAGCCAATAATGCCAGCGCCTCTATGCTTGCCCATACCGGATCAAGGAGCTCCCGAAGTGCCTTTTCGTGAACCTCCAGTGTCTGCAGGACATCCTGGTGTACCGCCTTCTTCGCGTCCGCCGCCGTTGTGGCGGGGTTCGTCATCAGAGCTTCCGGAAGGACGCACGCCGCATCCAGAGTGGCAAAGAGCTGAGAGTCCAGTTTTTCCAGCATCTCCCGCATGAAGGGCCCCGCTCCGGCGCCACGTACTTCCGCCAGAACCGGCTTAAGGGTGGCAATCTGCTGGGCGACCGGACGGACCCGGGAATGAAAACCGTCTCGCAGTGCCGGGATCGTCGTGTCTACAATTGGAGAGTCTCTTCCGGAGAGTCTCCGTTTGATGTCGTCCAGTTCATGATCCCGGATAATTCGGGAAATATCGGCGTCGCCGAACCAGGTACGAATAGTGAGATAAATGCGTTGCAGAAGAGGTAGTTCGTGAAAGACCTGCCGATAGACCCCTGGTTCCGGTAGTGAGTACAGCTTATCGGGGACTGTGTAGTGTTCACTGCGACGCATGATACATCCTGTTTCAATATAACGCGAAGTAGCGTTGTACCACTACTCTTTTTCGTGGTGTACAATGGCCGTAGAGGGCTGAAATTCTGGACGAAAGTGTGACCAAAGACACCCCGGCCACCCTGTGGTGGCAACAGACGGCAATCTACCAGATATATCCCCGGTCGTTCATGGATTCCAACGGTGACGGGATTGGAGATATCCGGGGCATAATTTCAAAGCTGGACTACATTCTGGATCTGGGATTTGAAACGATATGGATCTCGCCATTCTATATGAGTCCCCAGCAGGATTTCGGCTACGATATTTCCGACTACCGGGCGGTATCGCCGGAATACGGTACTATGGCGGACGCGGAAGAGCTCATAGCGGAAGCGCATCGCCGGGACATGCGGGTCGTCTTTGATATGGTTTTCTGCCATACCTCTGTGGAGCATCGGTGGTTTTGTGAGTCCCGAAAGAGCAGGGATAACCGGTACAGTGACTGGTACATCTGGCGCGGCGGGCGTGACGGTCGCGGGGGTCCGGGCAGGTCGCCTACCAACTGGAAATCTATTACCGGGGTAAACGGCTGGCAGTACGAGCCGGCCCGGAAACAGTCGTTCTATACAAATTTTCTGCACTTTCAGCCGGATCTGAACTACCGCCATCCTCCGGTCGAAGTCGCGATGCTCGATATCGTCCGGTTCTGGCTGGACAAAGGTGTCGACGGGCTTCGGCTGGATATCTTTCACGCCGTCTTCAAGGACGACAGATTTCGGGACAATCCCTTTTCGTGGCGTATCGGCCAACCGGTAGATTCCAATGACGGAGCAAACCAGAAAAAGAAATACACGATGAACCTCCCGGAGAATGTGGAGTTTGCCGGCAGACTTCGAGCTTTCACCGACAGGTGGTCTCCTCCGCGTGTCCTTATAGGCGAAGTCTTTGGCCCCCATGAGGTAATACGCAACTACCTCGGCAATGACACACGGCCGGGTCTCCACGCCGTCTTCCTCTTTCAGATGCTCCGCTTTACCTTTCGGGCCGCCTTTTTCCGGAAAATTCTGAAAACCTTTGAGACTTGCTACCCTTCGCCTCACATGCCTACCCTTGTCCTGGGAAATCATGACCAGCGACGCTGGGTTTCCCGCATCGGTGGAGACCTCCGAAAGGCTCGCTGCATCTCTTTGGTGCAGCTGACCGCCCGGGGCATCCCGGTGGTCTACAACGGCGAGGAAATTGGAATGGAGGATGGGGCGTTTCCTTTCAGTGATGCCCTTGATCCGGTGGCCCGGCAGTATTCGTGGCTGCCCCGGTGGGTCGCCCGACTGATGGGGCTGTACCTCAACCGGGACGGCTGCCGTACACCCATGCAATGGCGCAACACCTCCGGTGGGGGCTTCACGACGGGAACTCCCTGGTTGCCGGTTCACGACAACCTGCCGGAGGTAAACGTAGAGACGCAGCAGAGTGACCCCGATTCACTTCTGAACCATTACCGTTTTCTTCTGACGCTGCGCCGCCGGTTTCCGGCGCTCTCTACCGGAGCGTTCACCCTGCTCGACGGGCCGGAGGTTCCCCGGCAGGTTGTCGCCTATATTCGTTCGTCCGGAGCCGACACAGGCGGAACCGGCAGCACCTCATTTCTGGTGGCCGTCAACTTCGGTGGAAAGCGGATCGCATGGGTGTGTCCACGGGAGTTCATCCGGCTGGAATACGCAACCGCGTCGGACGTCGCTTTCACCGGCAACCGGCTGGTTCTTCCACCAGCTACAGGGGTCGTTCTGTCTACTACGCTCCCGCCAGTTTATAGACCTCTCGAATGACTTCTTCGGTGTATCCCGAAACGCCCCACAGTTTTGCCAGTTGAAGTGCTCCTTCGGTATAGCCATCCACGTTCGGGCTGGTAATGCCGCCTTCGGCAAAGGTAACGGGCGTACCTATCTTGCGGTACCACCCCTCCAGCTTCTCTACAACGCGGTCCACCGAAAGGTCATCCCCGGACATTCCCAGAATTGTCTTCCCAAAGCGTATGATCCGCTCGCCGTGACGTTGCCGGGCGTACCGCAGCCACGCCGGAATGATGATGGAGAGACCGGCGCCGTGGGCAATGTCGTGCCAGGCGCTCAGGGGATGCTCCAGCATATGGTTGGGAAGTGACGCTCCCGCAACTCCGGCGTTCATAAGACCGCTCCAGGCAAGTGCCCCCGCCCACATGACCGTCGAGCGGGCATTCAGATCCTGGGGATTCTCCTGCAGACGGTCCGTCGCCGTCATGACGGCGCGGCAGACGCCTTCTACCATACCGTCCTGAACCCTGGCGTTATCGTCGGAAGATGTGAAGTATCCTTCCATCATGTGTGAGAGAATATCCGTGCATGCGTAGGCGGTATATTGAAAGGGAATCGTTATCGTTACCGCCGGGTCCAGGAAGGATACCTTCGGACAGAGCAGTGTAGAGCGGACACTGAACTTCTCCAGTGTCTCCTCATTTGTGAGAACGGAGACACCGTTCATCTCCGACGAGCTTGCCGGCAGCGTCTGCACCGCCAGTATCGGCAGAGCTTTCTCTACGGTTCGGCGGCGAATGTAATAGTCCCATACGTCTCCACCGGCGACGGCGCCCGCGGCGATGGCTTTCGCCTCGTCTATGACACTTCCTCCGCCTGCGGCAACTACCAGATCGACTCCCGCATCCCGGGCGGCGCGGACACCGTCCCTCGCGTGAGAGACCACCGGATTAGGTTTTACACCGTCATATTCGGTTACCTCAACACCCGCACCGGATAACTGCTTCGTGACGGTGTCATAGACACCGTTCTGTTTGATACTGCCGCCGCCGTAGACAAGCAGAGCCCGCTTTCCGAATTCACCGGCCTCCCGGCCAAGCTGCTCCAGGACGTTTTCACCGAAAAGAACTTTTGTAGGAATCTGTAACTGAAATGGTTGCATGGCATCATTGTACCACAAACGGAAATACAGCCGGAACCGCTGTTGTCCAATAGTGTCCCCGCCGATACCATAGACCCATGGACGCGCACTACGCCAACCTGATTCGTCCGTTAACTCCGGATCTGGAATCGAACATTGCTTCCAACCCCCTTCTTAACATCGACGCGTTTCTCATTCCCAGCCCCTATATTCGTGACTCGGAGATCGAGAAAGACTACGACCACAGCTTTGTCTGGATCGAAGAGGGAGAGCTTCTCGGCTATATTCTTGTATATTCCGGTACGGACAGACGCTCCTGGTTACTGTACAAACTCGTCATCAGCCCTTTTGCCCGCGGCAGGGGCGTTGGTTCGGCCCTCTGCATGCGCCTTTTTCAGGCCATTCCTGAAGACGCTCTGGTCTACCTGTACGTCTGGGAGAAACACACCGACACGCTGGAGTTCTTTCTCAAGCGGGGATTCCGCACGGGAGAATCAATTGTGTATCGCAACCTGGTGTACTTTTACCTGTCCGGTATCGGCGGTGACGTCCTGACACAAGCCACTTCCGAAACAGACGGGGGTATCAGTACCTCCGAAGAGATCGGGCGCACCCGCCACGATGCCCGTAAAACGATCCGGTTTCTTTCCAGCATGGTGGATATGCTCTCAATAGAAAACTGCGGACGCATTATAGAGGACATCAATCGCGAGACCACCTCTCTGGTGAACACTCTCAACGCCTTCCGGGATTCCATGAGCCGGATTCACGAGGTGAATATCACCGATCTCATTCTGGAACGGATTGTACCGTATGTGGGTGCGGCTCCGTTCAATTGTGAACTGCGTCTCAAACTGCAGAAGACCAACGTGGTGGTTCTCGGCAACTACGTAAGCTTCGGCAGGGCTTTCGTGAACATTGTCGCTAACGCTCTGGAGTCCATTGCCGCTTCAGACCGCCCCGATGGGATCGTGGAAGTCAAGATTGGAGAGGACGACGGCGTTCCTTACATTCGCTTTCGGGACAACGGCACCGGCATGAATCAGGATCAGCTGGCGATCGGAGCCGACGGTATTCCTGCCTTTGTGGGATATTCCACCAAGGACCGTCGCGAGGGAGAAGGGTTGGGAACGGTACAGATATTCAATACGTTCGGACCTGAAAATATCGCCGTAGACGGCCGTCCCGGACGGGGGTGCACCTGGAAAATCCGCTTCCACCGACCGTCGACAGATGCCGACCCGTGGTTCACCTACCTTGAACAGCGCTATCACGTTCTGACAACTCTGACCGAAGCGGCCCGGTCGGAAGCGGGTCCGCCGGGGATAGGCTCGTCCCGGCAGGAGAGTATCACCTATGTCTGGCAGACCCGGAAGATGGAGATATTCCTCTTCGACGTGCTCCTCCACTTCAGCGCCTATCATAACGTACGGACAATATTTCGCACGGTTCTCTCCTTCCTGATGGGTGACACCGACAAGTCGTCCTTCCGTGAGTTTATCGGGGAGCTCCGGGTGGACAGGCCCGCCCTGCGGCGCTGGCTTATCCACATGACCGATCTTATAGTGCACCGGTGGCAGACCATAGTCGCCCTCCGGAAAGATCACGATCTCCGGGGGGCCATGTTGAAAAGCTACGGCCAGGCGATAGAAAACGTAATGATCTTCACTCTGAACCCCGAAACCGGCGAAAGCTTCACCACAGATCGCAAGCTGGCGGAGCACCTGGACTTTGCCCCTTATCTGGGAGCTCCCAAGAATCGCCTGCTCCGTGGTGAGTTTACCGGAGACATCAACAACAACGAGCGGCCAATCTTCCTTGGTGTCTGGAGCATCGACTCCGAAGAGGACCTTCACGAGAAATTGCGTCTCATTCAGGCCGGCGCCCGAAAGCTTGTCGAAGTTGGCATTCACCGGGAAAAGAAGCTCGCCTTCTATCAAACCACCTACATCCATCACGGCAGGGATATCGACAGTGACGCCGTAACCACCTTCGGCGATTTTGCCGACCTGTCACCGGATGATCTGTGTCGCTACACCCGACTCGCCGACGACGAAATGCAGGGTTTCATTTCGGCGCTGGATTGAAACAGACTAGTCCCTGTACAACCTGCTCTGCCACTCCTCTACTGTGCCGGTGGCAATTCGCCGTTCCATTGTGTGTCGGAGCTCCGTCCCCAGAGCGGGAACGGCAAGAACCTCGTGTATGAAAGTCGCATCCAGGGGAGTTCCGTAGAAACCGCGGACAAGTCGACCTATGGGCCACTCCGGAAAAGGCCGGTCCAGGAGAACGATGGCGTCACCGGCGGCAATTGTGCCCGGCTTCAGCACCCGGTAGTACCAGCCCGGGGTTCCCTCTTCCTGCATGATCCGGGGCACCTCCCTGACGGCGCAGTTGAATCCAAGTTTCCAGCATGGCTGGCGGAAACCGGTGACCTCCACCACAATGCCCCGGTTGTCCTCTCCGCCGGGTCCTATCCGGTAACGATCACCCAAACATACCGTCTCCTCTGTCATGCCGTGGGTGCTGATGTTCTCGCCGAATCCGCCCCGTTTTCCGCCGATATCGAAGACAAACTGTGAATATCGCCGGGCTAAATCGTCGTAATGCTCGGCGGCGCAGTGGAGAATTGCCTTGTCCGGTCCGCCGTGACCGTGATATGCGTGCTCGTCGCCGTCCAGTCCATCTGACTCCACTGTTACGGGACCAGATACCGCCGGTTTGCGAATGGCGCTTTCCTCACCGTCGGGAGTTAAGACCCGGCGACGGCCGGTCATAAGCAGGTCAACTGAGAAGTTGCTCATACAGGAAGTATAGTCCTATTGAGTGATGTAATCACGACTGTCTCTGTCAAGACTATCGTAACCGATGGTACTATCCTGTAGAACTCCGGGTTAATCACCGATGCCGGGCATCGGCACATTCTGTTTTCCGAAACAGGTTTCACCGGTAGAAGACCGAGCTATGAGTGCATTGTGTGTCTTTGTTTTTCGGACGAAACTGCCAGGTTTTCGATATCTTCAACTCTGATCTTTGCGATTCTTATATGCGTTGGATTGGTCATTCCTTCGAACCAGAGAAAGTCACGATCGATCCGGCTCGTATAGTACGATATATACAAGGTATCACCATGCACGATCGCAGCGCCGTAAGATGTGTCTCCTGAACTTGGAAGATCAGACAAGTATACTAGTTCGCCTTCCCGTAGCAGGAACAGGGCTGTACGCTTCTTGGAGAAAACGCTGCCGGACCGATTCAAGATTCGACCAACCTCAGGCTGGTATCGACCGACGGCAAATATATGATTCGAGACGGCAAAGAGTACCGGCCCGTCAAGCCGGGTGAGTCGGCTTTCGTATTTTTCCGCCCACTTTTTATAAGGTTTTACCGAGCCGAGAACCTTCGTCGAGGCGCGATAGTCTCCAAGCGGACAATCACTGTATTCAAGACGAGCAATCGCGCAAAGTCGACCATCAGTACCGAACTCGATTGCCGTTTCGTCGTTTCTACCACCGGTATTGATTTCCGCCACTCTCGTCCAGTACACACCGTCTGTCGATTTTAAAAGGATCGCCCGACCATGCTTCCACCAATACGCGGGGACGTACCAGGTATAGCTGTCTGGGCTCTTGGGACGCCAGAACAACCAACCTTCGTGTCCAATTGATTGGACTGGTTCCCACGTTTGACCGTTTTCGCTAAACGTATAGACGGTGGTAAAAGGCTCGGGATTGGTTGCTCTGTTTAGCATGAAGTATAGAAACAGGCGCTCGTTGATAGGTGCAAATTTCGGGTCTCGAATGTCATATCCCTCAATTTTTATTCGTGTTACCTCAGTCCATGTCAGCAAGTCGTCTGATTGATGAATTACCAACTCACATGAGCGGCTTGCAAAATGAAATGGTGACGACGTGTGGACGAGAAAGAACTTTTCTTGCCAGAACACCATATCCGTATTCGCATTGTGAGCCCCGTCATCAACGACAACAAAGGAATCCGTGTCTAACAAAGGAGAGGTTGCCGCGGTGTTTCGACGGAAAGAAGTATATGTTATGGAAACGCTAGTAGATAACGAAACTGCTCCAATCAGAATACATATGATATTGTCAATCTCGAGTATTGTGACCGACAACAGGCAAGCGGGAGCAACGAAATATCCTGAAAATTTAAGAATGCAAAACAGAATCGTATACTTCATGCAGAACACCGCCAGGTGTTAGTGTAGATCGTGCGAAGACCGACACGAGACGTTAGATCCAGGAAAATTGTGAAATTGGCCTATGTCGTGTGGGGCGAATCTTCACCCCACAGATCAGTCGGTTAAACCCGGAACGCCCGACGACCAGTTACATTTCCAAAACGAATCTTGTACCACGCATCTCTTCGAGGTTGTGAACTTCGAGATCCTCCGATGGTGTACCGTTCCGGAATCCAATTAGAATTGAAACATCGTCTGATATCGCCAGAGGCGCAAAATGCCATATGCCCGCATTAACAATGATTGCGGTACCCGAGACAATATGGAACGCCTCAAACTGATCGTCGGCTGGAGGACCATCGTGACTGCGAGGTCCGAGAACAACAATGACGTCACCATTAAGCGGAGCGATCAGTTCTGCCGTCCGTTGGTGTCGCTCAAAAGTATTTGCTGTGTTCGTAACGGCTCGAGCTGTAACCATACCGAATGCGACTTCGTAACCAAATTCCTGAACGGCTATGTCGGCATAAAAATCGAATTCCGGACAATGATATGCAGGTTCTCGTTTATTGTGTGAAATAATATGCCCGTACCGTGCGAACGACTGTGCGTCTAACGGTTTCGGTTGAAGTGTAATCGAATTTTTCATTTCCTTCCTCCACTATTACATCTCAATCGTGAGTGTTATGTGCCAAGAGACATTGAACCCGTGCAAGGCCGTCCGAAACCGAAATATCGTCGACTTGAAACATTATTTTTCACGTTCAACCTCGAGCTGTTGGAAGAACGGTGTTTTTGCTGCTGCGTCGAGGAGTGGTTTCAGTTCCTCATCGAGACGAAGTAGCGAAATGGACGCGCCGGCCATCTCCAGGGATGTTACGTATTCGCCGATGTAGTTGCTGTGGATCGATATTCCCCGGTTCTCGAGTACGTCATGTACACGATTGAACAAAACATACAGTTCCTCGAGAGGTGTTGCGCCAAGGCCGTTCACAAGAACGGCAACTTCATTACCGCTTGCATACGGAAGATCTTCCAATATTGGTGACATCATTTCGTCAACAATTTCGTCAGCGGTCTGGAGTTTCCCGCGGCGAATACCTGGTTCCCCATGGATCCCCATTCCTATCTCCATTTCGTTGTCGCCAATCGAAAAGCGAGCTTTTCCTACCTCGGGGATCGTATTAGCGGACAACGCGACACCCATTGTCCGCACGTTCGAAGCAGCTTTCTCTGCGACACGTTTAACTGCTTTCAGATCGGCACCCTGCGCGGCTTTCGCACCGGCGATTTTGTAAACGAAGAAGATTCCCGCTACGCCTCGTCTTTTTTGCATTTCGTCCTTTGGTGCAGATGCAACATCTTCACCAGCGACAATCTGTTCGACCTGGATGCCTTCGTCCTCGGCCATCTCAATAGCCATTTCGAAGTTCATAATATCACCGCTATAATTCCCATATATGTAGAGTACGCCCGCCCCTCCATCGATTGCTTTTGTAACTTCGAGCATCTGTTCTGCGCTGGGTGATTGAAATACCCCTCCGATCGAACATCCATCCAGCATACCCTCTCCGACATATCCAAGGAAAAGCGGCAAATGCCCCGAACCGCCACCCGTCGCAATACCGACCTTCCCTCGGGTAGGACTATCTGTCCGGACCAGACAGCGACGATCTCCACCGACATACGTGACCATTCCCGGATGTGCCTTATAAAGGCCGTCAAGCATATTGTCTACAAATTCCGCCGGATCATTAAGAAACTTCTTCATCTGTTACTCCTCCATAATAATCGTTCCGCACATCTATACGTAAACGATTACGTATAACGATACAGTTTATCAGATATCTAATTGATGTCAAGTAGAACTTGTACGGATGCCAATTTTTGGCCCATCAATGCCTATATATTCATAAATATTATAATATATATTCATTATAACTAAAAAATTGGAATAAATTTGAAAAGTAATTGACCGTTGACGTGACGAGAGAACTGAGCTACTCTATAAGCGTAATGCATTAACGTAAGCGTTTAAGTAATTCTGTTTATTCGGGGAGTCTTTATGAATGATAGTCATACGAAAGAGAATTTTGAGCGTCTTAGGCGGTTGTCTGTACCTACACTTGCAAACGCGCTGGAGACGTTTTGTTCAATACCGGCCAATGAAGGTTTTTGTGATGCAACGATGGTTGATCGCTACCCGAAAATGCCGATGCTCATCGGGTATGCGGCGACTTGCCGTATTGAGACCGACTCTCCGGCAACAAGCGTACATCCTGGGGTGCATGAATACGAGTTCTGGGACTATGTCGCCGGATTGCCCGGTCCCAAAATTGTGGTCTGTGAAGATATTGACAAGCCTGCTGTTGGGGCAAATTGGGGCGAGTTTTACGCGAATGTTTACAAAGCGCTCGGGTGTGACGGAGCGATAGTTGACGGAGCAGTACGCGATATAGATGGTGTAGAGAAGCTGGGATTTCATTTCTTTTCCTCGGAGATACTACCGTCCCACGCCAACGGCCACTATATAGATTATGGAAACCCCGTAACTGTAGCTGGGCTCACCGTACGACCTGGCGACCTGCTTGTTGCTGACCGTCACGGAGTTCTCTACATTCCGGACGACGTACCACTTGATGTTCTTGCCGGCGTCGGCGAGACGATCGACCAGCTTGAGGGTGAAGTTTTTTCCTTCTGCCAATCGAAAGAGTTCTCATTGGAAGGGCTTAAGAAGATTGATGCTTCGGTTGTATCACGTTGGCCGAATCCCTCAGGGGGTGTGCCCGCAGACGAACGGAGGTCAAAATGATTATCGGAACTGTAAAAGAGATCAAGCGACATGAATATCGAGTCGGCCTGACCCCCGAATCTGTCGCAGCATACGTCCGTGGTGGTCATAGTGTGTTGGTTGAGCACAACGCCGGTATCGGTGCCGGTTATAGCGACGAAGAGTACCGGATCGCAGGAGCAGAGATCGTCGACCACAACCGTACTGTATTCGAAAAAGCCGATATGGTTGTAAAGGTAAAAGAGCCCCAACCGGAAGAATACGATCTCCTGAAGCCAAACCAGATTCTTTACACTTACTTTCACTTTGCGGCTTCTCGCTCTCTTACCGAAGCAATGATGAAACAGAAGATTCGAGCCGTGGCGTACGAGACAATCAAAGGTGATACGGGTGGCCTGCCGTGCCTGAAACCCATGAGCGAGATAGCCGGTAGAATGAGCGTACAGGAAGGCGCCAAGTACCTCGAGCGTCCATTTGGCGGGCGTGGAGTGTTGTTGGGCGGGGTCCCCGGCGCAACGGCCGGTAACGTTGCGATCTTCGGCGGTGGTGTAGTCGGATTTAATGCATGCCAAATCGCTGTCGGTATGCGTGCAGATGTAACTGTTCTCGATGTCAATGTAGATCGTCTGGAATACATTGATACCGTTTTCCATGGGAAAGTTAATACTCTCCTGAGTACTGATACAAATGTTGAAAAGGCGATTATTGAAAGCGATCTCATAATTGGCGCAGTGCTCATTCCCGGCGGACGGGCGCCACAGTTAGTTGCGGCGAGTGACCTTTCGAAGATGAAGACCGGTGCCGTTATCGTAGATGTAGCCGTTGACCAGGGCGGGTGTTTCGAGACGACCAAACCTACGACACACGATGAACCGACGTACATAATAGACGGGGTTGTTCATTATTGTGTGGCAAATATGCCGGGGGCGGTCAGTCGAACGGCCACCGGCGCCTTGAATAACGCTACAACCCCTTTGGGGCTGCAGATCGCAAACAAGGGGCTTGAACGGGCTGCGTCAGAATCGATGTCGATCCGAACGGGAATAAACCTTTATGACGGTCACTGTGTTAATGAACCGGTTGCTCGGGAATTCAGGATACCATTTTCACAAATCGAGGAATATTTAGATTGACAAGGCACAATTTCAGACCTAAAATACGTAATCGTTTAACGTAAACGATTTTATTTGAGGAGGATGCACGTGATCTGTTTCAACGCATTTATGCCCGTAAGAATAGTTGTCGGGAAATCGAAAGCTGACGAGGTTGGCTCTTATGGAAGGCCCTTTGGTTCAAAGGCGCTTATTGTGACGGGCAAGGGCAGTATGAAAGCATCAGGTTATACAGATCGGATCATTCATTCGTTGAAAGCCGCAGATATTGATGCCGATGTTTTTGACCAAGTTACGAGTAATCCTGAGCGTCAAATGGTCAATGACGCTGCCGCAGCGGCGAAACGGTTTGGTGCAGAATTCGTGATTGGACTTGGCGGTGGAAGTGCGATCGATACAGCGAAAGGTGCCGCTGCCGTCGCTGGTTTAGGCGGTGATGTCTGGGATTATGTTTCCGGGCAGGCTGTTGGCCCGGGGGTACTTCCTATCGTTGCAATACCTTCAACTGCCGGAACGGGTAGCGAAGTGACACAGTATACCGTCATCACCGATCGATCCGTGAAGCGCAAAAACGGATTCGCCAGTGAATTCATTGTGCCTAAGGTTGCGATAATCGATCCGGAGCTCATGAGTACTGTACCTCCCTCACTTACGGCGAAAGCAGGCGGTGATGTCGTGGCCCAGGCGGTTGAAGCGTATACGACAAAACTCGCTCACGGTTATTCGGATCTATTGGCACTGGAATCGGTGCGTTTGTGTGAGCGCTATCTGCGTCGTGCAGTGCAAGACGGCGCTGATCTTGAGGCACGTGCGGCGATTGGTTGGGCAAGTTCGTTGGCCGGAATGGCAATTGCGTTTGTTGATGTTGTAATTGGGCATCACGCAAGCGAAGCGGTCGGATCAGTCTATCCGACTCACCATGGGGAGACAGCAGCAGCGTTGTTGGTACCAACCTTGCGGTTCAATTTTGAGCAGACACAGAGTCGCCTTTCCGAGATCGCAACAGCGATGGGACGCGACGTCTCAAGTCATGATGAACGGGCAGCAGCAGAGATTGGGATTGATGCCATTCACCAACTGCTTTCGGATATCGGAATACCAGACAGACTCTCGAAACTTGGAGTTGGCTCGGATTCGATTCCGCAGTTTATCGAGATTCTTCAGGAAAGACGTGAAGATCTAGAAGCGGGAAACCCTCGCGATCTGGATGAACAAAGCATGAAAGAGTTCTTTGAAATGGCTATCTAATGATCACAGAGACTTGAGCAGGCACACCGTGCGGGAATTATCCGCTGGCAGATATAGAACAACTACGAAACGGAGGTATAGAGTGAAAAACATTTCAGCAAAAAGAAGTCAAATTGCACAACGAGACCGGTTGAAGGTACACAGTAAAGATCTCGAAAAGCGAATTGAAGAATCCGGTTTTGGTCCAAAAGCAAAAGCTCTTGCACGTAAACTGATCCAGTACGAATCCTTTGGAGGGGTCGGTTGGGGGTTGTTCAACATTGCGCCGATTATCGAGCGAGCCGAAGGGGCATACCTGTACGACGCCGATGGAAAAGAGTATCTCGATCTGTTAGCTGGTTTCTCTGTATCTCAGTTAGGAGAATGCAACAAAGACATAACCGAGATTATCCAGAAGCAGGCGGGCCAGTTGACGCACTATTTCGATTTTCCACATGTGGAACGGATAAAACTCGCCGAGAAACTTTGCGGCATCTCAAAGATTAAGGGCAAGACCAGGGTTATGTTTGGTGTCACCGGTTCCGATGGTATTGAGCTGGCTGTTCGTGCCGCCCGGTACTATACCGGTCAACCATATATCCTTACAGCATACGGCGATTATCACGGCGTAACCTATGGTACGATGGGCCTTACAGGTAAAGGGAACATGCAGCCCTATTTTTTTCCCGTGCTCCCGGACAAAACGGTAGGCTATTTCCATTTTCCTCATGAATACCGCAAAGCAGATGACAAGTTTCCTGGATACGGAATGGATTCTCTCCGTGCCTTTGAACGTCTGTTGGAGAGTAAAGAATCACCGTATACAGACGGAGTAAAAGGGATAAGCAACGTTGCTGCCATTCTGGTTGAGCCGTTTCAGAGTTCTGCAGGGTATTATATTCCACCACCGGAATATCTGCAGACTCTCCGTCGTATTGCGGATCGTTTTGGCATGCTTCTCATTATTGATGAAATCCAAACTGGACTGGGGCGAACCGGAAAAGTATGGGCATTCGAACATTCGGGTATCGAGCCGGACATGATAGTGACTTCAAAAGCACTTGGAGGTGGTCTTCCAATTTCTGCGGTAATAGCAAAAGAAGAAATCCTTACGGAATGGGGCCCGGGTGCGCACGTTTCTACCCAGGCGGGCAATGTCTTGGCCTGTGCCGCTGGAAACCATGTTGTTGATACCGTTTCAAACCCTGGATTTCTCGAACATGTAAACGAAACGGGTAAATACTTTCTGTCGGGCCTCCGTGATCTGGAAAAGCGGCATCCGATTATCGGCCATATAGAAATGAAGGGCATCTATACCGGCGTAGAGTTGGTTGTAGATCGAAAGACAAAAGAACCGGCTACCGAAGCTTCAAATTTCATCTGTGCCCGTTCAGTCGAGGAGGGACTGCTCTATGAAAAGGGTGGGTACTACTACAATCGGATGCAGCTGATTCCCCCCCTTACAATCGGGCACAAGGAACTCGATCGCGTCATCGATACGTTCGACCGAGTATTTGGTGAAGCCGAAAAGAAATTCGGCATTGGCTGATCGTTGAAAGCGGATTCTTCCGTCTTAAGAAGGCTTTTGGGATTGCCGTGACCGGTGATCCAGGCAAATAGGAACAGCATAGTCTGTTTCAAAGTAAAACAGCGCCGGAACGGCGCTTCGATTCAAGGAGGGTACCGATGGCAAAACGAGAAGGAATGTCCAGAAGAGAGTTCCTGAAGGTCTCCGGCATGGCGGCAGCGGGAGCTACCCTGATGGCGGCGAGTCCCGGTCGGGCGTATGCGTCCGGTTCTCAGGAGAAAGGCGGCGAGGCGCCGGGACAGCTTCGGACGATGGAAATCGTCCATTGGAGTCCGAACTCGGCGTCGGATGGTGAGGTTGAAGATCGCTGGATCGCGATGTTTAACGAGGCTCACAGAGATAAGCGAGTTCAGATTCGAAAAGAGCTGGTTCCATACGAGCAATATCGAACAAAATTGCTTGCAGCGGTCGCGACGGGGAAAGCCCCCGATATGGGTTTTGGGCTTCCGGCCGGTAAGGGCGCTCAGTTTGCACGCGATGGTGTGACGGTTCCATTAAATGATTTGGCACGGCAAGCTGGTCTGGATATTTCCGATTTTTCTGAATCCTCATTGAAGAACTCTCGCTATCCAAATTATGGTGGCAACGAACTGTTCTCTATACCAATGGATCTGATGAGTCTTCAGCCCGAAATCAACATGGACCATGTCGCGGAAGCAGGACTGAATCCGTCTAACTTTCCCCAGGACAACGCGTCACTTCTTGAATGGGCAAAGGCGATGACCAAATACGACAGTTCCGGCAAAGTTGTCCGATCTGGAATCATGCAGACCGCGTCGGCTATACAACCCAATGTTACGTGGGGAATCGTTGCCCATCAGATGGGATTCAAGCGTGCCAGCGATGATCTCAAAACCGCATGCGTGAATCCGGAGGCCGGTATACGGGCTATGGAATGGGTTCTTGCGCTTTTCGACGAACACAAGGTTTCGTCGCGTGACGTGACGGATCGTTACAAAGCGTTTGGTAACGGACAGGGTTCAATATTCTGGACCGGGCCTTGGACGATCAACGGATATCTTCAGCAGGGTCTCAACTTCGAGACATTCCTGTTTCCTCAAATCGGAGAAGATAATCGTGATACATACTTCGAGATGGGTGGAATAGAGATGTATACCCAACGAGATACCGGCCGATACGAGGCGACGATGCAGGCAATCAAGTGGCTGTCCGACAACAGCTTCCTGTGGACCACCGAAGGTCGTGGGGTGAGCCCTCGCAAGTCTATTGTCAATCGACCTGACTACCGTACCGCTGGACCGCCATGGAAGGTTCGTGGTGCATTTGTCGAAGGAATGGAATATGCGACAATTGGAGAAATCCCCGTTATAGCGGCGGACGACTACACGATCTATACTGGCGACAACTATATGGTCAAAACTCTTGACCCGGTATGGGTTGGCGAGAAGAGTCCCGCACAGGCCATGGAGGAACTCTACAATCGCTGGCAAGCAGGTCTTGACGCTGGTTGATGGGCCTATGGGAACCCGGTCGGTCTTTCAGGTCGACTGGGTTCGTATTGATCGAACTGATCGAACGATGGTTATAGTAAATCGATAGTGTAGGAAACTTATGTTAGGACAGTTGCGCAACCGAATGTACGCCATCCGTTGGAGAGGAAAACGGGTTAACTGGAGTGCATATGTATTGCTACTACCGTTTTTGATTCCGTTTCTCGTGATTATTGTCGCCGCAGTCGTATTCGGTATCTATATAACGTTTACCGATTGGGGGATTATCGGCAAGCCGGTTTGGGTAGGACTGGCGAATTTTTCGGAGGCCATTGGGGACCCATACGTATTGAAGGCGTTCAAGAATACGATGCATTACGGTCTTGTTATCGTACCGGGAATCGCGATTCTCGGGTTTCTGTTCGCCGTCTACGTCAACCAGGGTTGGCCTCTTTCCGGTTTAAGCCGCGCAATGTTCTTTGCACCGAACGTCGTGTCGGCTACTGTAATCGGTCTAATCTGGGTTTGGATTCTCGATACACAATACGGTATCATTAACAGCTATCTCGGTCGAATAGGGATCGAAGCAATACCGTGGATAACCAATACCTCGTGGTCGTTGTATGGCGTCAGCATGGCATCCATATGGTGGGACCTTGGCTTGGGATTCGTTCTCTTTCTGGCAGGACTGCAGGAAATCCCGCGCGAATTGTATGAGTCTGCCGAAATAACCGGAGCGAACGGTATTCAGAAGCTCTGGTATATTACTTTGCCCCTGTTACGACCAACGATCAGTCTGGTCGTTACTCTTCAATTGATAGCTACGTTTCGTATTTTCAGTCAGGTACTCGTTATGACCGACGGAGGACCAGCTTCCTCGTCAATGTCGGTCATTCACTATGTCTATACCGAAGGAATCGTCATCGGACGGCTTGGATATGCGTCGGCGGTTTCGCTGCTTCTCTTTTTCATGATACTTGTGGTGACAATCATCCAGCGTTTTCTCATTCGTGAGAGGTACTGAACGATGACTAAATTTATCTTCAGAATAAAAGAAGTGTTAAAGAATTCCAGATTTTTTTCAATGCGTCCCTCACAGATTATCATCTGGCTGGTCGGTCTGGCAATTGTTCTGGCATGGATGGCACCGTTCGTCTGGATGGTCAGCACCTCCTTCAAGCCGCCGGAGGATGTGATGACTCTTGAGATAGAATGGTTGCCACGACGGGTAATACTCGACAATTACATCAAGGTTTTTACGAACCATGCTGTAGAACGCTGGATGATGAATAGCGTTATTGTCTCGGTTACCGCGACTGCAATTACTGTCTTGATCGGGTCCATGGCGGGATATGCTCTTGCCAGACTCAATTTTCCCGGGCGCAGCGCGATATTTGCGCTATTTATCGCGTCATTGATGGTTCCGCTTGAGATGTTCGTTATTCCACTCTTGATTGGGTTCATCAACGTGGGACTTGCCAATTCATATCTCGGGTTGATCCTCCCAACTGTTCCCCATGTGTTCAGTGTGTATATTTTTAGGCAGTTTTTTCTCGAACTACCACAGTCACTTGAAGATTCGGCCGAAATAGACGGTGCTTCTCGATTAGTTGTGTTTGCGCGCATCGCTCTGCCTTTGTCTCGTTCGCCTGCGATAGCATCAACGATTATCCTGTTTAATCTCAATTGGAATAATTTCTTGTGGCCTCTATTGATCGTTTTCGAAGATCGGATGAAGACACTGACGGTTGGTATCGCGAGTTTCGCACCTGGCGTAGGTTCGCATACACAATTGGGGACGTTTGGAGTCTCGATGGCCGCAGTAACGATTCTAAGCATTCCGAGTCTTCTGGTGTTCTTCCTTCTTCAGAGGTACTTCATTGAAGGTGTCTCAAAAGTTGGAATTAAAGAGTAATGGTATGACCACTGCAAATACCGGTATTCATTTTCCCAATAGAATGTTTGTCGACGGAAATGACGTCGACAGCATCAAACGATATAGGATTCCTTGCTTCGATCCGTCCACCGGTGAAAGTGTTGTCGGTGTACCCAGGGCTGATGCTGACGATGTCGATTACGCAGTGAAATGTGCCGATCGGGCATTTTGCCAGGTGTGGTCAGGGACTTCTCCAAACGATCGGGCCGGAATCCTATTTGCTTTTGCCGCGAAGCTGGAAGAGCATCGTCAGGAGCTTGCTTTCCTCGATACGATGACAATGGGAAAACCACTGAACCGATCGTTGGAAGAAGTAACGGAGGCTGCAGAGGTCATTCGTTACAACGCCGGTGCCGCCGACAAAATGGAAGGGCGATCCATACCGATTTCCCGGAATTTTTTAGACTACACAGAACTGGTTCCAATTGGACCAACCGGGCATATCGTACCGTGGAATTTTCCATTGGGAATGGCAATACGATCGGTTGCTCCGGCGCTCGCTGCAGGTTGTACTGTGGTTTTAAAGCCGGCGGAACAGACTCCGTTGAGCGCAATTCGGATCGCACAGATCGCGGTTGATGCAGGATTACCACCCGGAGTCTTCAATGTAATAACTGGTACCGGGGAAGAGGCTGGTTCCACGTTGGTAGCGCATCCCCTCATTCGGGGCGTCAGTTTTACCGGATCTCTCGACACCGGTAGAAGTGTGATGCGCCAAGCTGCTGGTCGAGTCACGCCCTTGGTCCTGGAGCTTGGTGGAAAGAATCCTGCGATTGTATTCCCAGATGCAGACCTAGAAAGAACGGCAGAGGAGATTGTTACTGCGGCGTTTGATAACACAGGACAGATCTGTGCTGCAGCTTCAAGGCTGATTCTTCACAGATCGATCGCTGAACCGTTTATCGAACTGCTAAATGGGCGGGTAAATAGTCTCACTATCGGCCCGGGAAGCACATCTCCCAATCTGGGCCCGTTGGCGCACGCTGCACACTACGAAAAGGTAAAAGGGTACATAGAACGAGCAGAGAAAACGCATCAAAGTCTGCGAAGCGACACGTCTCGTGCCCTGCCGGAGGCAGGTTGTTTTGTCGGCCCGGAACTCTATGAGATTTCGGATTTTTCGTCCGAACTATGGCGCGACGAAGTGTTTGGTCCGGTTTTGGCAGTCATCTATTTTGAAACCGAAGAGGAGGCCATCCACTTAGCCAACGATACCGAATATGGGTTATGTGCCGGCGTGTTTACCTCTGACATTTCCAGGGCGATTCGTATCTCACGAGAGATAGAAGTTGGCTCGTTCTGGATCAATGGATGGTTCCTGGGTGGAATCCAGGCACCGACGGGAGGGACAAAACAGAGTGGCTTTGGGAAAGAGCGTGGTCTTCCCGGACTTGAACACTTTACCAATATTAGGAATACGGTCGTAAAACTCATACATGACGATTGCGCCACGTCTCAAGGAGATTAATGTGGAACACATTTCAAATGTATCGCATCACGTATTATACAAGGATCCGGAAAACAAACGGTGCGAGAACCAGGTCAACCTCCGCCTCACAGCCGACGGAGAAGTTGTTGCGGTATTCAACGAGGAGCGATTTCCTTTTCATCATGACAGCGGACAAACCGTCATGATGCGTTCCCGAGACGGTGTAAACTGGGACCCTGATACGAAGCGCGTTGTTCTTCCTTATACTGATACGACCGGTAACTGGGACTGTGGTTTCATCGAGACTCACGACGGTACGTGGATCGTAAATATCACGATAACGGGATTTTTCAAGCGTGGGATTCGTCCTGAGCAACCGTCGTGGAGCAACGCCCCAATGACACCGGAATGGGGGGATTGGACATGGGCATACAAGTTGCAGGGGTGGCTTGGAGCATATGTCATACATTCAACAGACAAAGGATTGACATGGTCCGACCCGATTCCCGTAAACGGACGTCCCCTCAAACATGTTGGCTTCCGACTTGGGCCGTGGCAGTTACCGTCGGGGACACTGTTACTTGGAGTGTATGGTCGAATTCGTGGATATGGCGAAGAAGGCGAAAACGAGAGCACTCGTTCGGCGTTACTGCGCTCCGATGACAATGGTATGAACTGGGAGTACTTTTCAACCCTCGCTTACGATCCGGCCAGCATTATCGATTACGAAGAGCCCTCTCTTTTGCGTTTATCCGACGGTACTCTTGTCTGTTTTATGCGAACCCACGTAAACCCGAGCAGCGATGCAAGGAACATGGTAATGACCATTTCACACGATGGTGGTTTCTCATGGACTCAACCACAATGGACTAACATCTGGGGTTATCCCGCAGATATGATCCAGCTTCACGATGGGCGTTATCTGATGGTGTACGGCTATCGTCGTCCACCCTATGGAGTACGAGGGATTGTGTCAAAAGATGGCCTGTCATGGGATGTACAAGACGAATTTGTAATCCGGGAAGGTGGACTACCAACTCGCAATAGTGAAGAGACACCGGGATCGAGTGCCATTGATCCCGCAAGCGGCGCTAAGCTTGGCGGGGTCGTTGATCCCAATAACCCCGGGTTGTTTCAACACATCGGGTATCCAAGCGTTGTGCAACTCGGTGATGGGACCGTAGTTGTTGGGTATCATGAGTGGAGTAATGATGCTCAACCGATTCAGTATGTCAGAACAACACGACTTACCATCACAACATAAGGAAGAAAGTATGAGTGACGTCAAAATCCGTATCGTAAGGTCCGGTATTATCTACCGGGACATGTATTCGTATTCCGCACATCCACACGCGAGACTATTGTCTAATGGCGAGATACTTCTGATCTTTAACCAGACGGTCCGTCGAACGTACATCCTCCACCCCCCGGAAGACCCGCGGTATATCAATTTTGCAATTCGCTCGAAAGACCAGGGCAAGACATGGTCTGCTCCTCGTGTCGTCCCCGGATTCAATTGGTCGGGTATGGAGTGTTCCGGTATTACTGTGCTCGAAGACGAACATATCATTATAAACCAGTGGCAATTCGATTGGCTGAACATAGAAGCTGCACGCCAGAATCGGGGAAACCAAACAATTGCGTTTCCTGCCGATTGGATCGGGGAAATGACTGGTTCATGTGAGCTGGAGGATCCGGAAGAGATTGTGGCTAATCCCGATGAGGTTGCGCCGTGGGCGCGTGGTAGTGGGCGGACATACGTGCATCATTCTTATGATAATGGTGAAACATGGGAGAAAACCATACCGATAGATACCGGTAGTTATAGTGGCGGATACGGCATGCGAGGCGCCGTACTGTTGGACGATAAATCTATCTTGCTCCCAATGAGTGATGTTCCGAATTATCAGAAAGTGTTCGGCGTCAGGTCTTTCGATGGTTATACATGGGAGAAGCCACGACTTATTGCCTCGATGGATAGAGGGTTTTTCGAAGAGCCGTGTCCATTTATTAACGAAATGGGTCAAATCGTAGTGCTTTTGCGCGAGAATACGTCGCGCTCTCTCTTTCATGTCCGTTCCAGTGACAACGGAGATACGTGGACAAAACCGGTTCCTGTCGGCATTGATGGATATCCAGCCGATGTCGCACGTTTGGCAGACGGCCGATTTATTATGGTGTATGGGCGAAGAACGAGTCCTCTGGGTATCTTCGCAGTGGTTTCAGAAGACGGAAGTGCTCAATCGTGGAGTACTGAAAACGAGATTATAATCGATGATAGGTTTCCCAACAAGAATCTTGGATATCCTACTATTGTGGCACTTGGTAACGAAAATTTTTTTGTTGGTTACTATGGCGAGGATGAAGACAAAACCACATGTATATGGGGGACTCACTTTGAGATTGTAAGTTGACAAAACACCGCTTGGTACGTACTATGCTAAAAGCTTTACGTAATACGATTTATCTATTTGGTAGAGGTGTCCGATTTGGAAATGAAGCGTGACCATAAGTTGAAGAAGGAGTACACGTTTGTTGGACATCTCGGCGAACTGCGCACACGAATTGTTATTTCTGTTGTCGCGTGGATAGTAGGTGCTGTCCTGTGTTATCTGGTTTATGACGATTTGCTGACTTTTTTAATGGAACCATTTCGTGGAATAGCAAGTGCAACCGAAACGAATGAGACACTTTTCGTTCATTCCTTGACAGAAGGTTTTCTGACACGTCTTAAGATATCGATCCTTGCGGGGCTTGTCGCGTCGCTGCCGCTACATATGTATAACGTGATTGGATTCGTTTTCCCGGGGCTTAAACGTTCGGAGCAGCGGGTTTTCTTAGTCAGTCTTGTTGTCAGTTTCGTGCTTGTCGTAGCGAGCGTGTATTACAGTTACTATCAGATCGTACCATTGTCAGTCGGCTTTCTTACATCGAACGGTTTTGTACCGCACGACGTCGGTCTCTTGCTCGGGTACGGAAATAGCGTGTTTTTCGTTCTTCAGTTTCTGTTCGTTACATTAGTCGTATTTCAACTTCCGATAGTGCTGGAAGTATCGATGATTCTCAAGATCGTCAAACGAAAAGTGCTTTTGCGGATGAGTCGCTTTATCATTGTCGCTGTCTTTGCGCTCTCTGCGGTGTTAACACCACCGGATTTCGTATCGCAAATTGCGATTGCACTGCCGTTGATTGCACTGTATTTCATAACGTTGATCGTGGCGAAATTGTTTCGTTTTGGAGAATAGACAATGTTCAAGATAGGGCTCTGGGAAATTTTCGTTATCGGACTTGTCGCTATTGTTTTTGTCCGTCCGAATGAGCTTCCGAAGTTGTTTAAAACTTTGGGTCAGTTCTTCGGACAGGTGCGTGAGTTTAAAGACAGTGTGGTGAAAGTTGCAAAAACGATAGAGCAGGATATTGAAAGCGAAAAGAACGAGGACAAATACCGTACGGAGGAAAAAAGATGATCGGATCAACTGAACTGATAATCGTTGTAGGCGTCGGTTTGGTGCTTTTCGGAGCGTCAGCAATACCAAAATTTGCGCGGTCTCTCGGTCAGGCGAAGCATGAGTTCGAAAAAGGAATCAAGCAGGTTGAATCAGAAGAATCGGACAAGGATACGTCTGGATCAGACACTTCCAAGTTGGATAACAAGTAAGTTCCCGTCCAACATTTTGCACCAGAACCAATAATAATTCCTTGACAAATGAAGAAACAGGTCGTAATATCAACTACGTAAACGTTTACGTAAAAGCTTTACACAAACGCCCGAGGAATCGGCCAACTTCAGGCGCCAAGGAGGTCTCAAGATGAAACGTGGAATCATGGTATGGGTTGTCATTTTTGCAATGATAGCCAGTGTTATCTTCGCATCGGGTCAAGGCGAGTCCGGGAAGACTGGCGATGACGGTCTGGATGAGGTGTCTATTCGTACGAACTGGCTGTGGTATGGATCGCATGGGATCTTTTTTCTCGGAAAGGAACGTGGATTCTATGAAGAGGAAAATATAAAACTTGACATAAGAGAGGGGAACGGGTCGGCGAACGGAGTCCGCCTGGTAGCAAACAGGGATGATACGTTTGCATATGCTTCATCGGCAACAATGATCAACCTTGCGGCTCAAGGCGCACCAGTTGTATCGGTAGCTGTCATAGATGCAGAAGGAGTCGATGCAGTTTTCTGCCATCCCGATTCAGGAATACGTACATTCAAAGATCTGGAGGGTCAAACGGTATTGACGACTGCGTCGGCAGGAACAAATCTGTTTTTTCCGGTTGCAGCAGAAAATGGTGGCGCAGACATCAGAAAGATCGAGCTAATGAACGTTGCAGAAGGGGCGAAAATTACGAGCTATCTTCAAAAACTTGCTCCCTGTACTTTAGGGGGCCTCGATGACGTACCTGCTGAAGTCGTTGCTAACGGTGGCGAACCACCCATTGCAATTCCATACTCAGACTACGGTGTATATCAGCCGGGTTACTCGATCGTCGCACATAAAGACTTAGTGGACAACAATGCGGATCTGGTCGAACGATTTGTGAGGGCAACCATACGCTCGGTCGAAGCGGCACGGGAGGATCCGGACGCCGCCATCAGAGCAATGGTAGGTTCCGAAGCAATTGAGGCCGACGATGCTGTTCTAACCCAAATGCGGCAAGTATTGGATGTCACACTATCGATCCTCGTTTCGTCGAACAATACCAGCGGACAAATAGGGCTGCATGTGAAGGAAGACTGGGAGAGTGCGTTATCCCTGCTCAAACAGTTCACCGAACTTGAAACGGATATGCCTGCTGAAGCGTTCTATACAAATGCCTTATTGCCGTATTGAACAGTGACTTGTGGAGACACTCGCCGTCAGTTACTGACGGCGAGTTCATCTATTGTGTTTGACGGAGATGTCCATGCAGGATTTGATCGCTATCGACGGTGTAAAAAAAATCTACGACTCGCGAAGCGGACCGGTACATGCAATTGGTCCGGCAGACCTGACAATACGGAAGGGGGAGTTTGTCTCCTTCCTCGGTCCTTCAGGGTGTGGAAAGAGTACCCTTGTACTTATGGTCGCAGGTTTGTTATCGCCTACCGAAGGTTCGATATACATCGATGGAACTCTGGTCAACAAACCAAGTACGGATATTGGGATCGTGTTTCAAACACCGGTACTCGTCGATTGGCGAAACGTACTCGACAATGTGCTGTTGCAGGTAGAGCTGCGCGGTTTGAATCCGTCAAAGTATCGCGAAAAAGCGATTGAACTGTTGCAGTCGGTTGGACTCGGCGGTTTTCTGAAGCAACACCCCTTTGAGCTTTCGGGTGGCATGCAACAACGGACCGCGTTTTGTCGCGCATTGATACACGATCCACCGATTGTTCTCATGGACGAACCGCTCGGCGCGCTGGACGCGATGACACGGACCCAGCTACGGGACGATCTTGAACGACTATGGTTGCGCACCCAGAAAAGTGTTCTCTTTGTAACTCACGACATTTCTGAAGCAGTACAACTTTCTGATCGGGTTGTTATCATTACACCGCGTCCGGGGCGAGTAGATCGCGAAATCTCTATTGATCTCCCACGGCCACGTAGTTTCGAAGTCCGGCAAAGTTCAGAATTCCTGGATTACGTAAAACAGATTTCGGACATATTTATGAATTACGGTGTCATCTGAGAGAGCTAAATGAACGATGACCAAAAGATGAAAGACAGAAACTCTGTGACGCAGATCTACAGAAATACGATCCACATCATCACGGAAAAAAGTGCGACCGTTGTCTTTTTTATTCTATCCTTTTTACTCTGGGAAGTGATCGTAAAGACGTTCGATGTGCCCCGCTATATCATAGCACCACCATCGAGGGTGTTTTCTCAAATGGTGATCCGTTTCCCCGACCTTTTGCGGCACACCATAGTGACAGCAACCGAAACCTTTGTTGGTTTTGGAATTGCCCTTGCATTGGGTGTGCCGATAGCAATAGCAACGGCTTTTTCGGGTTTTCTACGCCAAACCTTTTATCCTCTTGCCGTTACCCTCGAGATGGTACCAAAGATCGCGTTTGCTCCGGTATTCGTGATCTGGTTAGGATTCGGTTTTGGCTCAAAGATGGTTGTAGTATTTCTTGTCTGCTTTTTCCCGATCCTGATAAACGGGATTTTCGGTTTTGCGTCATTCCCATCAGAGCTACGATACCTGAGCTTATCAACCGGCGCTACGCCGTTGCGTACGTTCCTTAAAGTCCGGTTACCTTTCGCGCTACCACAATTGTTTATCGGTTTCAAAGGCGCCGCTGTGAATGCGACAATTGGTGCCACTATTGCCGAATGGATAGGTGGAAATGCCGGCCTTGGTTATTTCATAAGTATGTCCACCGGGTTGTTTCGAATGGATATCGCCATCGCTGCGATTATCATATTGACTGGCGTTGGGCTATTTCTCTATGGAATTGTTCTCTGGATCGAAAAGAAGATGATTCCGTGGCATGTATCACAACGAATTTCGAAACATGTAACCCGTTCGGGCTGAGGTTCACCTGTATGGAAATTATTCAATCGGTTGATACATCACTTTGGAATCGTCTCATTGCCCGTTTTGTTGCACGATTGAGATCGTCCCGCACATTCTTATTTGCTACGATCGTTTTCCTGATATTGTGGGAAATCGGCATTCGCCTGCTTGATATTCCAACATATCTTCTCCCTCGCCCTTCCGAAATTGTAATTCAGTTTGTCCGTAACCTACGTTTGATATGGCGCTATACACTGGTTACTGCAACGGAGACTTTTGCAGGATTTTTTCTGTCTTTGGCTCTTGGAATTCCGTTTTCCCTGGGAGTAGCGTTCTCTCAACCAATGCGCAAGACGATCTACCCTGCGACGGTTGCTTTGCAACTTGTACCGAAAATCGCTCTGGCACCTTTGATGATTACATGGTTTGGATTTGGAATAACATCGAAAATCCTTATAGTTTTTCTGCTATGTTTTTTTCCAATTCTATTGAATGGAATTCTGGGTTTCTCGTCCCTCAGTACGGAATTGGGCTACTTTTTGACGTCAACGGGCGCAACTTCGAGAAGTGGTTTTGTCAAAATCCGACTACCATCGGCATTGCCGCAGGTATTTGTTGGAATAAAGTGGGCCGCGATCAATGCCACTGTAGGTGCTACAACCGGTGAATGGATTGGCGGTGACGCAGGACTTGGTTATCTGATCAAATTTGCATCGGGAGACTTACGTATTGATTTGGCTTTCGCTGGAATCGTAACGCTGTCGTTACTGGGATTATTTCTCTTTTATATGGTTGTACTTGCCGAACAGGCATTAGTCCCATGGCATGTCTCTCAAAGAGAATCGAAAAGTATAGTTTAATCCTTCCTTGACAAGGCAAGTCATGGCTGTTAGGATTCACGTAAACCATTACGTTAAACGTTATTTTGAGGAATTGTTGTGAATAGATCCGGGAAAGTCGCCTTATTGCCACAAGCAGGTGGAAGGTTCGAAATCAATGAACACCCTGTTCCAAGAGATAACCAGAATTCGCTTTTGCTGCGTGTTGAATTGTGCGGAGTCTGTGGTACAGATGTACATATTTTTAATGGCAAACACAGCGATGTCGAATTTCCGATTGTTCTAGGACATGAAATTGTCGGTACCGTAGAAGCGAACGGAATTGGTGATATACATGATTATTTGGGGAATCCGGTGCAACCGGGTGACCGAATCATACTCACGCCAGCTATGTATTGTGGCAAGTGTTATTTCTGCTCGGTAGCAAAAACGCCGGTACGATGCATTAACCCTGCACAGTACGGATTTTTTTCCCGGAACGAGGCGGCTTCCCCGTTCAACGGTGGTTACAGTCAATACGTTTCTCTCGATTATTCTAAGACAGACTTTTTCAAGACGAACATTTCACCGGAAGCGGGAATATTTGCGGAACCACTAGCTGTTTCTTTTCATAGTGTAATAAGAGCTTCTGTACGACCGGGTGACACAGTTGTTGTTCAGGGAGCAGGATCGTTAGGTCTGTTGCATGTACTGGCTGCGAAAATTGCCGGTGCCGCTCGCATTATAATGGTGACGCGCCGAAAAACGGCGAAACTCGATCTTGCACGCAGTCTTGGTGCGGACATCACAATTACCATGGAAGAAATACCCGAGAGAGACGAGCGAATACGAATCGTTCGGGAGTCGTCGATCAACCGGTACGGGGCGGATTCTGTTTTCGAGTGTGTCGGTGTCCCGGCTGTTATCGGTGAAGGAATCGCATACGTACGAGACAGCGGTACCTACTGTATTGTCGGGCATGCAGTAAACGAGGGCGCTGCGGAAATAAACCCTGCAGATATCATGAACCGGAATATTCGTATAGAAGGCATATTTGATCACAGCGTAGAAGATTTTTACAAGTCATTCACAGTTCTCGAACGAGAACAACACTCTGTGGCAAAGATACTTAGTCATAAAATACCGCTTGCCGACATTGATGATGCGTTCGAATGTCTGAGTAGTAAGAAGCTATTCGATGGTTCCGAGATAACGAAGGCAGCTATTGCTCCGTGGGCATGATCAGAAATCGTCTTTTTGAGGTGTGAACTCGATGAGAAAAAGTGTAATAAAGGCAAAACTCAAGAACAACGAGCCCGTATTGATACCGCTTCTTGGTCTGGGAAGTCCGGCCGTATTTGAGTTGGCCAGTCTGATGGGCTTTGATGGAATTTGGATAGATCTTGAGCATCCACCGGTCAGTATCGAAACCGCGCAGAATTTAATGCGTGCCGCCCGGGTAGGGGCTTCGGACATTCTCGCGCGACCAGCCAAAGGCGAGTTTTTTCGAATGGCTCGTCTATTGGAGGCAGGGGCACAAGGCATCATGTATCCCCGGTGTGATGATGCCGAAGAAGCAGCAGAAGTAGTGCGATGGGCAAAATTTCATCCTATGGGACAACGTGGAATCGATGGTGCCGGTGCCGATATGCCGTATGGTACGATGTCGATGCCGGAGTATATTGAAAAAGCCAATCAGGAAACGTTTATAGTAATTCAAATTGAGGACGGCTCTGCGGTTGACAAGGCGATGGATATTGCCGCGGTAGAAGGGGTTGATGTTCTTTTCTTTGGACGGGCGGACTTTACACAATTATCCGGGATTCCGGGACAGAACGAACATCCGTCGGTACTTGAAGCGTATAAGGCAATAGATCGAGCGGCAAAAGCACACGGAAAACACTGGGGAACGGTAGCCCTTTCCGCCGCACATATTAGCGAACTGAAAAGAATTGGAGCCTCATTTTTTTGTTACGGTGAGGATCTTGAAATTATAAAAAGTGGACTTCAGACAATTAAGGAAGAAGGGAAAAGTCTTGGCTTTCAATACAAAAATGCTTTTCTATGAATAAGAAATCAAAGCGGTGAGAATTACAGGGAGGTAAGAAATGGAAAAAATTCGTTTAGGATACGCACCGATAGTCGAACCAATTTTTGATGCAGTTTGGGCCAAAAAGCTTCGGGAACAGACAATCACGTTGCTTTCATCTTTTGATGATGTAGATCTCATCATGCCGAAGGAAGTGGTAACAATAGAAGACGATGCAATTGCCGCAGGTGAGTTGTTTCGAGATCAGAATGTAGATGTTCTCATAATGCAAAGTATCAATTCTGATAGCGGTATTCTTGCGACAGCTATGGGACAAAAGGTTAGAAGACCGATTTTGCTCTGGTCGACCCCCGAGCCGTCACTACATGATACCCCTGTTGTCGCAAACTCGACATGTGGATCTATGATAATTGCTGGCACACTACGGAGATTGGGACTCAAATACCACCATGTTCACGGATTTCCCGACTCCAAGGAATTAGTCGAAGAATTGAAGCGGGCCATAGATGCAGCGGCAACGGTCGCTCGACTGCTTGATAGTAAAATTGGCCTGGTTGGATACGTCCCGCCCGGCTTTCACCATAGTGCGGCAGATGAACTGCTCATGAGAAAGACCTTCGGAATTAAGGTTCATCATATCGATTTGTCTGAGTTATTCTCGGAAGCTGAATCTCGCGATCCGAAGGAGATTCAAAAAGAGATAAGCGAGATTAAGGAGATTGGTACCGCATCGGACGCTGTTACTGAAACCGATTTCGAGAAGACTGCAAAAATCGGTCTTGCAATGCGACACTTGTCTTCAAAATATTCGCTGAAAGCACAAGCCGTGAAGTGTTTCCCCGAGTTTCAGAGCTTATATGGAGCGGTTCCCTGTGCGGCGATGGGGCGCTGCAACGATAAAGGACTGAACACCTCATGTGAAGCGGACCTTGGCGGTGCATTAACAATGCTGGTTGAAAACTTCCTTTCCCGTCAACCTGTATTCTTTGTCGACATCATTTCATTGGACGACAATATTGGCGTCGTCTGGCATTGTGGCAACGGAGTCAGTTCACTGGCCGACCCAAATACTACTGTCCGCTATGACAAGAGTCCTTTGCATGGCCATAGTATTACGACCGAGATGGTCTGTCGTCCGGGACCGGTAACGGTTGCACGATTCAGTCAGCGAGAGGATCGATTTCGGTTATACGCGTTTGAGGGTCAGGCGATCACCGGTGATCCGACGTTGCGTGGTGCGTCAATGAAAATCGAGTTTGGCATTTCTACTGAACAGATTAAAAAAGTCATATTTGATGATGGTATTGAGAATCATTTCGCCGTTGCCTATGGTCACATTGGAGATCAACTTGGACAGGTTGCGAAGTGGCTTGAGATCGAATCTCGTGTTTGGAACATATCTGGTCAGTTTGAGCGCCAACCAGACTAGTTGAGTCGTATGCACGTTTCGCGAATGACTATGCTGGGCTCAACAAGTATCCGCGAGTTTTGATCGGACGCATTTATGCTTTCTGTGTCTCGATCTCGAATAACCAGGTTGACCGCTTCATTGGCGATACGATCGAAGGGTGTCGCCACACTGCTCAATCGTGGAGGGAGAAATTCGTCGATATAGACGTTGTCGTATCCCAACACAGAGACATCGTTCGGTACGGAAACTTGAGCGGCTCTGAGAGCTCCAATGGCCCCGAACGCCATGAGGTCGTTGAGAGCGAACACGGCGGTAAATCTAAGCTCGGAGCGCAATGCATCCGATACCGCACGGTATCCTGATTCAAAGGTAAACTCACCGCGTGTAACATGCCATTCATTAAAGTCAATATCGTGCATCTTGCAATACTGCCGGATTCCACCTATCCGAGCGATGTTTGAACTCAGATGCGACGGCCCGGTGACGATAAGGATATTCTTGTGTCCTAAAGAGTGAAGATATTCCGCACCTTTGAATCCTCCGGTATAGTCATCTCCTACTACCATATTCCCGTCGTAATCCTCAAGTTTTTCGTCCAGAAGTATAACGCGGAGTTTGTTGGTAGCAATTGCGCTGATTTCTTCACCTGTCAGAGCAGTACTGCAAAAAAGAATGCCCGATACGCGCTGTGCAACCAGTAAATTGATATAAGCCTTTTCCCGATCAACATCGGAATCAGAATTGCAAAGGAGGGTCAGGAACCCGTTTTTAAATGCAACATCTTCTATCCACTTGCCAAGCTGAGCATAATACGGGTTAATACTGTTTGGAAGAATGACACCAACAACACGTGTGGCACCGCTGCGAAGTGCGGCAGCCATAGGATTCGGCGAATAATGAGTTGCGGAAATTATTCGTTTGATCCGCTCGTAGGTTTCCTGTCTCATATTCCCGATCGCTTTTTCGTTCAACACTCGTGAGACTGTCGCCGTCGAGACCCCGGCCATCTCTGCGATGTCTTTAACTGTAAATTTCGCTTTATCTTTTTGGTTTGCTTTTGCCATAATAGTTAATCGATTTCGTTCCATTATTATTACAAATATCGCTTTATGCAACCATATAGTCCGGTATTCCTGAAAAATTTTTTCCGTTTGTCATGCATGCTTTGGATCAATACAGGGCGTAGACTGGAAATACTGGTTAGACATGTATTTTATCGAGGAATAATATACGTCAGGAGAAGTCAGCCATGAAAAGGTTTTTCAACAGATTCAAATTTCTTCTTGAGAAGCTCTTGCTCCGGGGAGCCCATTATCAGTTGATAATTATTGCCGCGTTCATAGCGCTGGTTTCCGTCACGGCAGGATTTCTGGGCTTTGCCCTGACCAACTCCTTTGAGGGCTTTGGCGATTCCGCATGGTGGGCTTTCTTCAGACTATCCGACCCGGGGTACCTGGGAGATGACGAAGGTCTGCTCCTGCAGATTATTTCCACGGTTGTGACAATTCTGGGGTACGTCCTTTTTATGGGTGCCCTCATCGCAATCATGAGCCAGTGGCTGCAACGAACAATGAGGCGGCTTGAGAGCGGCCTCACACCGATAACCCAGAACGACGACATTCTCATTCTGGGCTGGACGAACCGTACGGCATCCATCGTCCGGGAACTGGTTTCTTCGGAGGGCAAGGTAAAACGCTTTCTCCGACGTATAGGTGCACGAAGACTCCATATCGTTATTCTTACCGAAGAGGTAACCACGGAGCTGCACCTTGAGCTGAAAGAAAGTCTCGGTAGAAACTGGAACGAACGGCTCATCACCTTCCGTTCCGGGTCACCACTCCGAACGGAACATCTCAAGCGAGTGGATTTCATGCACGCCGGGGTAATCATCATGCCGGGTTCCGATTTCACCACCGATGCCGTCGAAGGCGTGGAAGGTGCGGAAATCATGGATACCCGTACCATAAAGTCCCTCCTGACCGTGGCCAATTACCGGAATGAACACGAATCTGAACGGCAACCGCTTGTAGTGGCGGAACTTATTGATGGCCGGAAAGGGCCCATCGCCGGGGCCGCCTACGGCTCCAACATAGAACTGGTGGCAAGTGACCAGGTTATCAGCCGACTGATGGCACAGAATATCAGACACAAAGAGATGTTTTCACGATCTTGCGGAGGTCTTTCCCAGGGCCATAATCCTTGGTCTGCTTCGTGAAGTGGACGGTGCATTGCGACCCATCCTGAATCCGCCGGACCGCATCACTCTGGAGAGGGACGATCGGATCGTCTTTCTTTCACGAACATGGACAGATAACGAACCGGACTCTGCCGTCCTGCCGGGGAAACAGGTGCGACGCGGGGTGCCTCCTGCGACGGGTGTGACGGCAGAGAAGAAACTGCTTGTTCTCGGCTGGAATCATAAGGCCCCCGCTCTCGTCCGGGAGCTGCACAGTTACGAAAATGAACAGTTCGGAGTAGACATCATGTCGCTGATACCGTCGGAAGAGCGGGAGGTGTATTTGGCCCGGCACGGCATGGTGTCGGAGAACCGGCCGGTACGCCATATTGAAGGGGACTATACCTCCCCGACAGACCTGCAGCTGGTTCACCCGGAACAGTATGACAACATCCTTTTTCTTGCAAACAACTGGCTTGCCTCATACGAGGAGTCCGACGCCCGTACCGTCCTGGGCTACCTGGTACTGCGGGAAATTCTGGCGGACCAGCCGGCGTCTCTGCGGAAAGCGGCATCCCCACCTTTCGGGACGCCCAGACGGGGCTCTGGGCGAAGTACCGCCCGGAAGATCTGGCAACACCGGAGGCTTTCCGCCGGGATCCCGCGACCGTCTGGAGTTGGTACGCCTGGCGGCGGTCCCTGGTTACCTCGGTGGAGCCCAACGCCGCCCACTACGCCCTGGCCCGGCTGGAAGGGCAGGTGCCGGAGTATACCCTGGCGACGCAGAATGTGGACGGCCTGCACCATCGCGCCGGCAGCCGAAAGCTGGTGGAGATTCACGGAAGCATTCTCCGGGTGCGCCGTTTCAATGGCTGTGTTACCTATACGTTCGGCGACGAGGATGCAGCCGCACAAGCCGTCTTTGTCGGGGATGTTGCAGCGGCCGGAGATGAACGGGTTGCCCGGGATGTGCCGCGATGTCCCGTCTGTGGAGACTACCTGCGGCCCGATGTCGTCTGGTTTGGAGAGAACCTGCCGGAAGAAGCCCTGGAGACGGCCTTTCACGCCGCTGAAACGGCGGACCTCTGTCTTGTCATCGGTACCTCATCGGTGGTCTATCCCGCGGCGATGCTCCCGGATGTCGCTCTGCAGGCCGGGGCGGCAGTGGTGGAGATCAACCCGGAGGAAACACCCTTTTCCACCCGGGCAACGCTGTCAATTCGGGGTGCCGCCGGAGAGGTGGTTCCGGCGATTGTGAGGTGAGGGGGGATGGTTACCCGAATTCCACCGAGCTCAGGGTAAGGCCCCAGGCGGGTGCCGGTGCCGGAGCCCGGGAACGGTCACCGGATGCAAGAATGTTCTTCAGTGTGTCCGGGGTTACCGCACCCTCACCTGCCAGGACCAGGGCCCCCACCATGACGCGCACCTGCCGCCAAAGAAAGCCGTTACCCCGAATATTTATGTCCAGGGGCCGGGGTGACGGTTGCCGGGGTGACGATGCCTGCGGTGTCGCTGACTCTCGACGTTCGAAATCTATGGAAAGAACAGTTCGTACGGTGTTGGACTTTTTCCTGTCGGCGGTAAAGGCGGCAAAGTCGTGTTCGCCCACGAAAACTGCCGCCGCGTCTCTCATGGCGGGGACATCCAGGTCGCCGGTGCAGCGCCACGCCAGGCCGTTGAGAAAGGGGTTGCCCACGGGGCCGTCAAGGATGGTGTACCGGTAGGTGCGGGCAACGGCGTGGTAGCGCGCGTGAAACCGGTCGTCCGCCTGCTCCACGGAGCGCACCGCCACATCGTTGGGGAGGTACTGATTGACCAGGCGGAGCAGCCGCGCCCGGTCAGTTCCACGGGGAACGACCGCACTTGCCACCTGGCCTTCCGCGTGGACCCCCGCATCCGTCCGGCCCGCGCCGTCCACGCGTATACCGGAACTGTCCGGCAGAGACCGCTGAATAGCCGCTATGAGGGTATCCTGCACGGTCCTTCCGTTGCCCTTCTGCCAGCCCCGGAACTTTGCCCCGTTGTAGGCTATTGTCAGTTTCAGCCGCTCTTCGTCCGTTGAGGTGTCCGGTAGGGCGTGCGCAACCCGCTTCATTTCTGCACGTCGAAGACGGTATGGAACAGCTGTGTGGGGCGTATCATTACCGCTTCGTCGGACCGCCGGACCTCTGCCAGTCCCAGAGGCATGCAGAGGTGGTGGCAAAATTGCGCGTCCATGTGAATATTGATCCATAATCGTCCCTGCCGGGCATTATCTTGCAACCACTCGGAAAGATCGGGATGGGCCCCAAGAAAGACGTCAACCAGGAGGTCCACATTGACCCAACCGTCCCCGTCGGCAGTGTCGCCCCGGGAAAGCGTGTCCAGAGCGTACAGCAGAAACCCTGCTGAGTCTCGCAGGTATGGGTACGGTTCTCCAAACCGGGGTTCATCCCAGGGGACATGTTCAAAGAGAGCCTCCGCCAGGCGGTGGTACAGCGGGGCAACCGGCGTACCACTGGCACCGGTAAATGAATCGGCCACATCAGGGTTCACCTCGAAGGTGTTCTTCCTGAGACGGAGTACCTTTGCCGTTTCGAGAACAGTCCGGTAGTAGTGGAATACCACCACATCAAGCTCCTTGCCCGGTTGTGACGTGGCTTCAAACCCGAACAGTTCTTCATCCACCGCGAAATAGCGGGTAACGATCCCTTCGTCCAGGGCTTTTCGTACCACCGCCGGCGACACGTACCCCGCCGCAGTGGCGGGAAGCCCCCCCTGCTCAATAACCCATCGAGCAAACCGGAGGAGAGGCGCTTCGGCAACAAGGGCTTCCTCGTCCGGGTTCAGCTTCTCCGTCTGGATATCCTTCAGGGAAAACACACCCGTCACCAGGGGCGTCCTGCGGGAAAAGAGCGCATGAAACGGTTTGGGAGGAAGACCGAAACGGTCCGGAGTGGGATATGCCGCATCGCTCCGATGAACAATCCCTTCCACGTGCTCCCGGAGCGTTCGTACCTGTTCCGGTGTTACGCCGGTCCACGCGGCGATCTCCCCGTCGGAGTAATCCTTGCCCTCATTGTGGCTTTCCATCAAAAGGTTGAGTACCGGCTGTATCTGCTCTATCGTGATCTCTCCGAGATCCGGTCCCGGCTTTGTTCCACCAACGTGTCCAACCGGAGAACGTCCGTCGGAAGCGGCGTTATCTTCTCCGGGTGTGACATCCTCTTCCAATACTGTCAGCACATCTGCAAAGTCAAGGATTTCCATTGCGGCAGCCCGCATGGACAGGGAGGCGCGGACATCCGGCCGTTCGGAAAACTTCGCAAGGTGAGCCACCGCCCTCCGGCCCCGGGCGTACGCGTTATCCGTCATCCCCCGTAGAAACAGAACTCCGTCCTCCTCCGAGTATACCACCACCGGATCGTACATCGGACCGTCAGCGGTAATCCGGAACCCGACAGCCCCGTTCTCGCCGACAATGAAATCGTCAATACCGTCCACAAAGCGACTCCATTCTGTCAAATCGGTGGTGTTAAACGACCCGGTCCACTCAATCATTGAGGCCGCAAAGGTCCATGCGCCGCCCCGGCCGGACACAGCCGGAACGCTTTGCCACGCAAAGAGGCGGAGAAACGGCAACGGCCGACGACGGATAATGTCGCTCACCGGGAGGCGTGATGTATCGTCTTCATCGGCGGGTGCCGTTCCGGCAAGAAATGGTATTCCTTCATCCGTATCGTCCTGATCGTCAACGGTAGAGACAAAGAACTGAAGGTCCTTTCCGTCAAAGGACTGAAAGGTAAGGATCATTCCGTATGTGTGAAAGACGGTGCCGTCCCAGAAGACGAGGGCAATACCCGAGCGGAAACCGCTTCGGGCAAGGTCGGCCAGACTGGGAGAGAAGACCGGCAGCCGGTTCCAGAACTGATCAGGCGGCCACCCTGTCGGTGCCGGTCCAATCGGTGAAACGATCACGATATCGTGTTCCACCGCTTCCACCGACTCAAAGGCGACAAACGCCCACGGGACGCGTCGCCACAGCCGCATGAGATCAACATCGGATTTTTTCAGGTCGCCGCCGATACTCCGGACCGCTGCAGCCATCCGTCTGGGCGAGGTCACCACCGGAAGGAGGGCTATCATCGTCGCTGCGCTCTCCTTCCACTCCTGAGGGTACGGCCCGGATCGAGATACCGCCTCGTTCACGGCCCGCAGCTCCTCTTCAAACCCGACCAGCAGTCGTTTACGGTCCGTCCACGCTTCCAGGGCGGGAACAATATCGTCGGTTCGTGCGGCAGAACGTTTGCAATCTGCGGCGGAAGGATATGTTCGGGGCATAACTTATAGTATAAAACCGTCGGTTCCGTCGCAAGTAGCCCCCTCTGACACAAGAGATGGTACACTACAAACGATAGCGGCGTGCTGACATTCCCCGGCGAGGGATATACACTTGCAAGCATGGTGATCGATATTCGCGCGGCGGCTCGCACCTACCAGCAGCGCAGGGAACAGGAACAAGCCGCGTTGCGGGAACGCCTTGGGGCAATGCAGGACTCTGTGTCGACCCTGATTGCCCACGTCCGCGATGCATATAGACCGGTGCGGATATATCAGTGGGGATCCCTTGTAGATCCCCGTCTATTCAGCGCTATCTCAGATATTGATATCGCCGTAGAAGGCATCGGGCAGCTCGAAACCTGGTTACAACTGGAGAAAGATCTGTACGAGATGACTGACTATCCCCTCGATCTGGTGCGGTGGGAATACTTGTGGCCGGAGCATCGTGAGCAGATTCTCCGTCGCGGGCGAGTGGTGTACGAGCGTCCTCGGGAGGACTAAGCCGATGAATGAAATCACCGACCTCATCGCAGAAATCGACGGTTGGCAAACGATAACCACGAGGCTGATCGAAACGATCGAAACCGCGGAAACCGCGGGTATCGGAGATCTGGGACGAACTGATTTCATGGGCGTCGCAATCGCCGGACTGGTTGAGAACTACTACACCGCCGTCGAAACGGTGCTTTTCCGGATTTCGCAGCAATTCGGCAACCATCTGGAACAGACCCGTTGGCACTCCGACCTGTTGCGAAAGATGAGCATGGATATTCCCGATACTCGACCGGCTGTTCTTTCCAGTACTGCGGTATCCAAGCTTGATGAGCTCATGCGGTTTCGTCACTTCAAACGATACTATTTTCAACTGGAATGGGATTGGAGCCGGCTTGATCACATGGTGGCGACCGTTCGCTCACTGCAACCGAAGCTCATCGAAGAACTACTGAGGTTTCGCGCCTTTCTGGAATCGCTGAACGACGAGTCCAACGCATAATCAAAGGGGACGCGCAGCGCCTCCGGACTATCGGTGGAATTCCCCGGTGCAAAAAAGGCAGCTTCAGTACCCCGCCCGCTCGATATTCTCGATACTGTACCGGACCGACTGGTGGAGGAGCTCCGTTTCCTCCCCCGTGAGCTCGTACTTCAACTCCTGGGCGATCCCTTCCTTGCCGATGAACCGCGGATAACTGAAGGCGGTCTCCCTGAAGCCGTCAAACTCCCGGGCAACGGCGTAAAAGGTGGAGCCCTTTGCCTGGATAATCTGTTGCGCCGCCTCGTCCCGGAGCTCTTCGTCACTGCATCCACCGGCACAGATTTCGCAGAAATCCGACGCCCGGACGCCGCCGAAGGTCACGTTTGACCATGCCGGGAAGGATGTGTCGCCATGCTCCCCGATGACGTAGCCGTGAACATTCTGCGGGTTGATGTTGCATCGCCGGGAAAGAAACGTCCGCAGGCGTGCGGAATCCAGAACCGTCCCGGCGCCGACTATTGCGATCTTGTTCTTGACCATGCTGGTACTCTCCTGAAGTTACAAACATACCGCCAAGTGACCCGATTCGTCTCACTTCTTTTATTGAACTTCGTTCTGCGGAGCGGTACCGGTTCTGCCGGCGGTAACCGGATCGGCGGGCCGTGACGCGTCGCTGTTCACGTATCTACAGCTCGTACCCACCGCCGAAAAAGACGAAGTCGTTCCACGCGCCTCGACCGAACTCTCGTGCGCCCATATCCGTGTCGGCATCCACCAGGTAGGTGGCACCGAGTCCGGCGAAAGCTGACAAACCACAGAAGAGCGGGAGTTCCGCCGCACCGCGGTATTGAAGCCCCCACTGATCCTCGTCCTTGTCATGGGCGTACAGCTTTCCATTATCAACCGCGACGACACCGGCATCGAAATTCAGGCGGAAAGGTCCAAAGGGTATCTGTGTGCCGACGGCAAACGAGCCGGCTACGGTGGTGGTTTTCTCAAAAGAATGCGAGATTCCATCGTAGGTACCGCTGGTGTAGCCGTAGGTGAAGAGGGTGTAAAAGGCCCCGGAGCGAAATCTGAGTCCCGCATTGGCGTCGGTTACGCCGCCGTACCAGCCTGAAATTTGCACTCCCCCGTTTCGGGAGACGTTTACCAGTCCGACAGGAACTCCCTTCATCTTTTCCGCGACATTTACCAGCCCGATTTGAACACCTCTGACCTCATGCGCCACGTTTACGATACCGGCCGTCTGGACGCCGGTAACGTCGCCGGCTATGTTTACTATTCCCGCTCCCTGAAAGCCGCGAACCGCGCCGCGAGCCACGTTTGTGACGCCCGCAAACTGGGCACCATCGGTGGGACCAACGGAGACATTTGCGATGCCGGCGGCCTGCACCCCCGAAAGCCCGGCGCCGGCCCAGTTTCCAAGACTGGTCAACTGGATTCCCAAGACGTGACCGCGCACTCCGCTGAACAGCCCCGTTGATGCAACGCCTGTGAGTTCACCACCAACGTAGCTTCCGAAATAGCTCCACTGAAGACCGCGTACGTCTCCCGAAACGTGGGAAAACCCGTAGCCTGCGTCTATTCCACGCACAGCACCCAGTCTGCTGTAGGCCAGATAGAGGTTAATGTTGGAAATGTCGTCCTTGCCTGTGTTGGTACTCAGGGGATACCAGATCTGTGCCGTGAGCATGTGCTCCGCCGGCTTTTCGAAGCCAAACACGCGCCCAACCGAGATCAACAAAACCAGCGCAATTAACACTATTTCTCGCTTCATGGACTTCCTTCTCCTATCTTGAAACTGGGGCGGCAACCATGTTCGATAACCGCCTCTGTTCCTTTAACACCGACCACCGCCGTGAGCGTTACCGCAGGGATGGAAACGCAACTTTTGCGTAGCTTGAACGGATTGGTGGAATATGGTCGTTTTGTTCCGTATAGGTGCGGGGGTTACCGACAAGAAGTGGCTGTGTATCTCCGCCCGATAGTCACCCGGTTGGTTTAAAGAATAGCGAGGAGTCGCAGGCGCCGAAAGACACGGCGGTTTGTCGTCCTGTCTTTTCGGTCTGTGTTCCTGAAGAGGTCACCCGCTTCGCAGGTTTTGGGGTACCGCAGATTATCAAGAGACATCGCTATCTCGCTTCCCGCGACCCGATGGATGCGGAGTCCGGACGCACCTGGTCGATGAAATCCAAAGCCGGTGCGTGCGATTGGTCGGCCTGTCCCACCAAGGGACTTGAAGAAGAAGGGGTTGGATCGTTCGGGGAAACAAAGGAGAAGTCTTCCGCCACCAGAGGATTTGTCTCGGGGGTCCCGTCGGGATCCGCCGTCTCCGCCCAATTACGCGCATCCGGGGGAGCCACGCTCAGGTAAGCGTTGTGGCTCGCCGAGACCGCCGCACCGAATTTGTACACAACGGCCGGGCGAGGTACCGACAGGGCGTTGTTTGCCACGGTGAGCGCTCCGCCGGTATTGTCAACCATAACGGCGGAGCCAAAATCCCCCCACAGGGTATTGTTGTAAAAGGAAACCTCTCCGTGGGAGGTTTTCAGCTTGCTCGACCATCCATGGACCCCCCGGCCGTCGAACCCTTGTGAAAGGATAAATTCGTTATTGAACACCTCAGTACCTCTTGCATCGTGGGTGAGAAGGTAGGGTTGATACATTTTCTCATCGGATTTTTTGGCCCGGATGTTTTCAAAACGATTGCGATAGAAAAGCACGCCATCATGGCGCTCCCTGATATCGACGGCGCCGTTTCCCGATGTCATCAGGTCAAAATGGTGAAGATAGTTGCCCTCCACCACCGAGCCGCGGTTGTCCTCTTTCAGGTCGATACCGTTTTCCAGACTCTCCCCGTTGGTCATGGTGATATCGTTCCCCAGAAGGTGGCTAAAATCGGTATAATTATTCTCCGCGCCCTGTCCCCCGGCGCCGATATAGATCCCCTCCACCTGGGGATTGATAATGACATTATTGGCAAGCACATTATACAAAGAGGGAGAGTCGGCAGTGGAAAGACCTACCTGCATCCCGTTCATGTCCGAGAGGTTTTCGATCCGGTTATTGTAGAATACATGATAACTCCCACCCTTTTGAATGTTGAAACTTTCCACACTGTCTTTTACATGGAGACCGGTGATGAGAGTCCAGGCATGCTTCTCAATGTAGAAACTGGAGCCTATCTCCACCGTACCCGTATGGGCCGGGGCGATAACCAGGGGACGTCCCACCGCAGCACTCAAGGAGAGGTCGTCACCGTTTACTCCGTCCTCAGGGTAGAAAACCGCTCCAGTTTCCACATAGGGTATGCCACCTGAATTGCCGACACCGGTAATCTGGTGGACCCCATTGTTGGAGTATCTGCTCCGGTAGACATAAACAAAATCTCCGTCATTGACCTGTATACCGCTTACATCGGTCCCCGAGGGGAAAAAGACCTTTCCACCTTCCACGCTCACTCCGGTTGTGACCGGGACAAGCTCCTCGCCGCTGCCGTTCAACGTAAGGCCATGCTCGTAGCGCCCGGGAAGCAAAAGAACCATCTCTCCCGGTGCGGCAATCTCACTGGCGACCCACAGGCTTTCGTAGGGATTCTCCCTGCTTCCGTCGCCGTCGTCGGAGCCGTTTGGAGACATATATATCGTGCCGGGGCGGGAAAAGAAATTCTCTCCAAAGCTTACTCGCCTGTAGCCCGGTGATTCCCTCTCCCCACCGATCCAGGTGGAGTAGTAGGTACCAGGGTCATTGCCGGTCCCGCCTCCGGCGCCATTCCCCGCGCCGGCACTCCCGCAGGCGGTAAGAAACGGAAAAACGAGAACTATCGCAAGAATTCTTCCTGAGGATGGTTGTCTCATGCACCAATAATACCACTAACACGGAAAAAACAGTCTGTGGTCGGACCCACCGAAAGCCCGGTTCGAACGCCGCATAGACGCCGCTTCGTCGGTCGACCGGTCTACGTAATGCAGTATCGACTAGTCTGTCCAGTCATTTTACAGTTGTTGCCGTGAGGTGCATATGAAAACATGGGCGTTGCAGGACGCCAAGGCTCGATTCAGTGAGTTGGTCAATCGGTCGTTGGAAGAGGGACCTCAGGAGGTGACGCGTCACGGGAAGGCGGCGGTGGTCGTGGTTGCGGCGGAGGAGTTCCGGCGGTTGTCTGCGCCATCGGGGGATCTTGGTGACTTCTTTCTGTCAGCTCCGCGGGTTGAATTAGATATCCGGCGGTCTTTGGAGGCCGGTCGTGAGGCGGAGTTGTGATCTTGTTGGACACGTGCGTTGTTTCCGAATCGATCAAGCCGGATCCGTCTTCGGCGGTGATCAGGCTGGATTCGGTCGTTACCGGAATATCGCGCGTACCTCCCGTCGGTTGTCGTCGGTGAACTCCGGCGGGGCGTTCTCCTTTTTCCGGACCGGTCAAAGCGTGTGGCGTTGGACGTGTGGTTGGAACAGCTGCACGATCGTTTTCGAGGTCGAATCCTTCCATTCGACGAGGAGACGGCTGTGGTATGGAGCGCGCTTTCCGCGAACGCCGAGAAGCGGGGAAACCCATTACCGGCGATCGATTCACTGACCGCGGCTTATACGGTGCGTCATACGTTAGTCCTCGCCACCCGAAATGTGTCCGATTTTACGACCGCCGGAGTTGATGTCGTGAATCCGTGGGAGTTTGATGGTTAGCATTCCTTTTGTGTCCCGCCGCTTTGGGATTCAAGCCGATCGTGCCGTCAAACGCGACGAAATCGGATCGCAACAGGCTGCGTTTTTCCCCGTTCACCGTGAGTGCAGTCTCCTCCGGATCGCCGGGAAGCACCACGGCAAGTGATATAGGCGAGATTGCCGTCGACCATCGGGATCAGACCGTGGGAAACGGTCTTTATACCCGCCCGGCTCGCCATCACAAGGTGTTCCAGTTCGGGTAACTCGAGGTATTCCCGGGCAGGAGGTTTGAGAGTATAGCGCGCCGGGTAGCCGACAGGCGTGAGACGGCTCATGCCTCCCTCACGTGAGAGATGAACCGAAATTTTTCGCTGCGCACCGGCGACCGTTCGCCCAACCGAAACGGTGCACCGCAGTATTGACAGTTCATTCCGCGCGGTCGACAGTAGCCACCCTTCCGGGATGAGACCGTCAAAGAACGGAATCATAGAATGTGATTAATACGGTTCCTCCCGAAGCGGAAGCGTCATGCTTACCGGTTGTCGATCCTGGCGTCCGAGCCACGCGGAATCGTAGACAAACTCGTACCCGCCGGTTGATCGTTGTAATACACGGGTCCACGCCGACTCATACGTCAATCTTAACGGGTACCGCGTGGTACCCGAACATATTCAAGGTCTGGTTGACCTTGTCCAGTCGTACGGTCTCCTTACCCTGCTCAAGTTCTCGGACGAACCGTAAACCGAGCCCGACGCCGGCTTTTGAGAAACCGTCCAATTGGATTGAAACGATCCATGCAGCAATAATATACCCGATAAGGTATAATATCTGCACGGGTACATGGACGCACGCCGATTCTCACCGAAGACCTGAACAACGGCCAGGATTACGGGAACGTGGTAGCGGTCAGCCGTCGGTACTGGCGCGGTACATCTGATCGTACAGACCAAGTATGTAGTGCAGCATCCTGATCGGGATCGACTTGTCCACCGTCGACTGAAACTCGATCAACACGTAGAAGTAGACCTCTCGCCCGGCAACGGCAACGCGGTAGATCACATCGGACTCGCGGTCCAGGAACGCATCGCTGACAAAGCTTTTGTCAATGCGCTGTATGTCATCGGGAGCGATGTTCGCCACCGCCGGATCATCGACAAAACGGGTCAAAAGCTGGTGCACCACCACCGTGCTGGAAAACAGATACTTGTAGGCGCTGTCGTTGGGTCGTCGGGTGTGTGACATATCCTGTATCACACCCGGTTTCTCCCACCAACTGCAGCTATACTGATCGACCGATCCGTTTTTGCTCGATCTTTCTCTGCCGCGCAAGAATCGGTGTAAACACAACGATCAGGATTGCCGTCCAGATCAAGCTGAAACTCAGAAAGTACACCAGCGAAAACGGTTCGCGGAAGACGAAAACCCCTATCAACAAGCTCAGCGATGGAGCGTAGTACTGGAGAAAACCAAGGTTCGAAAAATCGATCCTGCGGACCCCGGTGGAAAAGAGCAGCAGCGGTATTGCCGTAAACGCCCCCGTTGAAACCAGCAGGACGATATCCCGCGGTGAGTCGGAAAAGAAGATCGGCACACCCATTATGTACCTGTACACCAGGAAGAGGATAGCGAAGGGAAACAGGAACAACGTTTCGGCGGTCACCCCCACCAGCGGGCCGAGGGGTGTTGTCTTTTTCAGAAAGGTATAGGTGGTAAAGGTCACCACCAAGAGCAGCGCGATTATCGGGAGCCTCCCGATGTGTACCGTAAGGATCCCCGCTCCGGCGGCCGCCAGTATCAGTCCGACCATCTTGTAAAGCCGAAAGCGTTCCTTCAGCACAATGACGCCGAGCAGGATAATCGCAATGGGTGTGATGTAATGCCCGAGACTCGCCTCGACAACCTGTCTGGTCGCGGCAGCGTAAATATTAAGAAGCCAGTTTCCGCCGATAGCTACGGCACAGAGCATCAGTATCGTTATCCGCCGGAGGGACCCGGAGATCTGCATCAGCTGGACGCGCCGTCGGCTTGCAAGGACCACTGGAAGGAGCAGGAGCGCCGACCAAATGATGCGGTGAGCCAGAATGTGCGACAGCGGGATCGTTCCGAAAAGTTGCCAGTAGAGCGGCTGGGTACCCCACACGGTGTACACCAGGAGAATGAAGAGAACGGCGATCTTCTGCCGGGAGTCTCCGGAAGTATTCGTCATAGAACCTCGGGGTGCAGTATACCCGGAATCGCACACTTTCGGGATGGCCGTATCGTGGCGCCAATCAAACAACGGTCAAACAAAGTATGAGCAATAAGTCTATGAATGGAAAGGACTTACATCCCTGGTTGCGGCTGCGGGACCCCGTTCTGTCAAACAACGATCAAACAATATCAGCGATCGTTATGCCCACCATGGTACATATCTCCGTGTGAACCGCCCCGGGTTCCTATGCGAAAAAAGCTGAAGCCAGGCGCAGAATCTCATTCGAGCGTTTGAGTTCCCTGTTCTCTTTTTCGAGTCCCCCAGACGTTTTCTTTCATCGGTGTTCAGTCCGGCTCGTTGCCCGTTGTACCGTTCAACCTGGCGAATCCAGCGACGGAGCGTCTCTCGGGTGTAACCAATCTTCTTTGATACGGAGACGATCGCCGTCCACTGGGACTCGTAATCACCCTGCCGCTCCCGCATCTCGGGTGGATACCGCTTGCTTTGGTTACCCATGACCCCATCCTCTCAAACTTTTGGGTGACCGTGAAACCCGGGGAGGTTCAGTTTACGTTCCAGGTGCTACGATCATCCTTAACTCCCGATAGCTGCTGACTTTGCCGTACGTGACGCCTTGCTTATCGATCCGCCGATTGAGTTCTTTGAAATACTCTGTTGCGCATTGGATGCGAGCACTTTCAATGGCCCTCAACTGCATATCCGACATAGAACCTTTGGTCTCCGCAACAAAGTACACATGTTTAACCTTTCCTTCCTCAAAAGCGATGGCCCAGTCGGGATTGTAATCACCGACAGGGGTCGGGATCGCGAAACCTTTTGGTAATTTTGCATACACTACAACCTCGTTCGCTACATCAACATCCTCAACAAACTTCCGTTCTGTGTCGGATTCCACGATCGCGCGTTTATAGATGTGCTTCCTGAGCTCCTTTGTGGCGCGGGTGTAGTCCTGTTTGACCTGGTTGATCGTGAAGAGATCGGTATCAAATCGGTCTTCAAGAGAGTGATAGCTGATCTTTTCAATCACGGTGGCGGCCTTCTGTTCGTTAATCAGGCGTATTGCTCCTGCTATAAACTGCTCAGGGTTGGCGCGGAACTTGTCAAACACCGCCGGTTCAATGCCCTTCAAGATAGCGACTATCGTACTTCGGAGAAGCCCGGTTCCCGCCGCCACCTTTCCTACAAGATCGTAACTCACCGATGAGCGGGCGGTACCTTCGTAATATCGCTCGTCCTCGGTTACGACGAAACCGTTTCCGGCGCTCAGTCCACCATAGTCGATCTTCTCCGCCTGGGTACCTCGCCGTACGGTATAGGTCAGGGGGGTCACGTTGAGCTGCGTATGGAGCGTCGTGGTACATCGTTCCACCAGTTCTGCCGTGTCAAAGTCCACCTTGTAAACCGCTTTGTGGTTGATCCGTTTCCACAACTCCTGGAATTCCTTCTTGTAGAAGTTATCGGTGAGCGGATTCGTCCTTGCCCGACGATCGTCCTCAGCAATCTCCATCTGCGAAGCGGTGAATACGCTATCAATCAGACCGAATACCTTCTCGGCATATGGTTGGAGCTCGGGAGGGAGTTGTGCCCGCGTACCGGCGTTACGCGCTTCGTGGTAGGCCTCGGTGATCGCATCGTCGGCATCGCAGTAGGAGTTTCTGACCAGATATTGATAGATCTGCCGAGCCATATGGTCAGTAATCTTTACGGTATTGCCGGCGGTGTCTTGAACGTTCTTCCCGGCGAAATAGTCTATGTCAGCGGTGCGGGGGCGGCTGGCGAGGGAGTCCACGATCTCCTTCTGAAGGTTTTCAACAAAGGTCCGGTAGCTCTCGCCGGCAACAACGGTGAGCGTATTGATCGAGTGAACGGTGGATGCTGTATCCATCCGTTCCCCCGTCTGATTGACCGCAAGCCGCAAGCCCCGTCCCACCTCCTGACGACGGGAAACGGTATTGTCGCTGTGCTTGAGCATGCCCATTACGAAAACATTGGGATTGTCCCACCCCTCCCGCAATGCGGAATGGCTGAATATGAACCGTACGGGTTCGTCAAAGGACAAGAGTCGCTCCTTTTCCTTGAGAATGAGGTCATACGCTTCCACGTCGTCGGTCTGGCCGGCCATCTCTCCTCGCGTCTTTACTGTCGGATCAGTGAGATGTCTGGTCTTCTTGTCGATGGAAAAGTAGCCTTTGTGCGTCCTGTCGACGTCAATATTACTCAGGTACTCCCGGTACCCCCCGTGGTCGAACGGCAGTTCTGCCAGAAATTCGTTGACCGCCGCGCCGTACTCTTCCTCAAATATCTGCGCGTAGTCGCCTTTGGTATCCTCACGCCTGTAGTCCCTGTATTTGACGACATGATCGATAAAAAACAGACTCAGGACCTTTATACCCTGGCGGTATACCGATTGCTCTTTGGCCAGGTGCGCCTTTATCGCTTCCCTGATCTGCAGGCGTCGGATCGTCGCCTCGTCCACCTCGCCGACAGCCTGCCCTGCGGCGACAACAACGCCGTTGGAAAAGCTCACCATATTGGCAAGGGCGTCAATATCGCTGATAACACATATGAGGCCTCCCGCCGTCAAGAGAGCAAACGGACCCGGCCCCGGTTTTCTGCGGGGTTTGGGCAACGGGACATGAGCACTCGCGGCACGGGGAACGGTCCGGCTTTCGTTCATCGATGGAGAACGGAAGGTCCGCTCTCAAACACATATCGAGGGTCATCACGACGATGCCCTAGAACATCATCCA
>CAZCAE010000003.1:0-142399 GCA_964496635.1 uncultured Spirochaeta sp. | reverse complement strand
AAGTTGCCCATGGCGTATCTGTTGGCAAAGGGGCCGTGTAGAAAGGTTCCGAGGCTCCGACCCCGTTCCGTTGCCGTCAGAATTACAACCACAACGACCGTCAGAAGAGCCGCCGTCGCGGCAAGTAGTGAGCTGGACAGGGTCGGTCGTGGTCTGATCACGGCGAGGCCTTCAATAAAGCGGATTTTTTTATGGTTCCGGCAAAAGCGTGGCTGATTTCGTGAAGCTGTCCCGGCCCGAACGGTCCGGTCATCTTCCCCGCCGTCAGAACGTAGACTTCTTCAGCAATTGAAATGACGGAATCAACCGACGAGCTGAGAATCAGAAGTGCGGTACCGCCGTCCGCGATGGTTCGCAGGAACGTTCCCAGTGTCTTCTGGCTGTTCAGATCCAGACCGGCGAAGGGTTCGGCGATAATACACGCCGGGGCCGGGTGTTCCAGTTCCCGCGCCAAAATCAGTTTTTGAATCGTTCCGCCTGAAAGAGCACCAAGTGGTACGGACCGGGCGGTGGTGATTCCGAATCTGCCGAGGAGGGTTCGGGTGAAACCTTGGCTTTGCCGCGTTGTACGAATACCACCGGGATAGACCCGGTTCCTGACCTGAAGTATGGCGTTTTCCTCGACGCTTCCGTCGAGAGCAGCCGCGCTGTCAAAGCGATCCGAGGGAATGTATACGGCCCCTTCCTGCCGGAGTTCCGCCGGATCAATCTGGGAAGAGATCCTGTGTCCTGCCACCCGAACGGCGCCGTCAATTACCCGTGCTTCCCCTGACAGGTACCGCTCCAGCAGGTCCAGACCTGCCTCGCGAATACCGGTGAGGGCGGTAATCTTGCCGGCAGGGGCCAAAAAAGAGATGGGTCCCACGCTCCGATCACTCGTGCGATCGTAAATATGGGTATCCTCGAATCTGAGTCCGTTTTCAGACTGCCCGGAAACAGGTTGCTTCTCGACGCGACGGTTCTCCGTTTCCGGTACGGCTTCCCCACCGAACATCAGTTTCGCCAGCGCTTCCGGCGCAACCGGGCCGTCGAGAGGTTTCTTTGTGATCCCGTCGGAGATTATAGTGACGATGTCGGCGATGCGACACACTTCCGCCAGGTCGTGGGAGATATAGAGTACCCCCAGTCCGTCCCGGCGGAGAGAATCGAGGGTGTTGAGAATTGCCTCCCGGTCCGTTTCCGCCAGGCCTACCGTTGGTTCATCAAGTATTATCAGGCCGGGATCACGGACGAGGGCGGCAATGAGAGCGGCCAGACGCAATTCCGTTCCGTTGAGCGCGCCGGCTCGTTTGTCGATATCCAGGTCGATAGCGTGTCTCTGCACAGTTTCAAGCAGAATCTTTCTTCCCCTGTTTCGGTCAATTATCATACCGCGACGCGGTTCAACGCCCAGAAGAAGATTCTGCCAGACCGCCATACTCGCTGCCAGTCTGGGATGCTGCGGAACGATCGCCGGGATCAACGGTTTGCCCGATAAATCGGCGGTTACCGAAATGGTTCCGTCGTCGGCCACTTCTATCCCGGCGAGAATGCGCATTAACGTCGACTTGCCGGCGCCGTTTTCTCCGACCAGCCCGTGAATCTCTCCGGCGTGCAGGGAAATCGAAGCGTCTTCCAGAGCGCACACCGACCCGTAATTCTTCCTGATGTGAGTCGCTTCAAGAAGTGGTGTCTCTCCCGGTTTCACGACTGCGGGACGGGCATGGTGAGATCGAGTTCCCCGTCCCCCATCCTTTGCAGCAAAAGTTCCATCTCATTGATGATAACGGAGGGAACGTTCTCCCGAAAAAGGGGATGTTTCGTGTCAAAGCTCACCGCATCATCTCTGACTCCCAGAACACGGGCCGTACCGAACGATAATTCGCCCCGAATCGCTGCCGCGGTTGCTTCATATGTGGCTACATCCTGTCGAACGAAGGATGAGCCGGCGACTACACCGGGCGCTTCGTCGTATCCGATATTGTCGTACCAGATTATATAGGCACCCCGTTCCCGGGCCGCCGAAATTGCACCCTGGTTGCCACCACCGGCAATGGTGAGAATAACATCACTTCCCTGGGTGATCATGTCCGCGACGATCTCCTGAGCTTTTCCGGCATCGTACCAGTTTCCCAGGACGCGAAAGTCAACCGTACCGCCGGTGGAGACGGCGTCGAGACCCAACTGAAAGGCGGGGCGAATCACATCGTTCATGATGGGATACTCCTGTCCCGCCAGCAGACCGATTCTGGCATCTTTGTTGATTCCATCCATGTTGCTGGTGGTGACCAGACCGGCAAAATAGCCGCACAGGAAAGCCTGTTCCATCTGGTTGAACAGAATCGTATGAATGCGTGGATGGCCCTCAAGATACCCGTCAAGAACGAGAAAATTCACTTCCGGTACGGCCGATGCAACGTTTGATACAATCTCGGGCATGCTGGGGTTGGAAGTTACGATCAGGTCATAGGATCCGGAAGCGGCCATAGACATAACCCCTTCTTCCCATGTCGCCTGATTAAAACCGCCTTCAATGACAGAGACACTGCCGGGTCCTTCTTCCGCCGCAGCGCGTTGAACTCCCTGGACCAGCATTTCATAGGTCGGACTGCCGTCAACCACGCCGGGAACAAAAACGCCGATATTGTAGGAATCATCGGTTTTACCTTCAGCCGAGCCGGCCGCCCACGCGGCGGTTGCGGCCAGGAACAGTATCATTACCACAACCGGGAAACTGAAATTGTTACTTCGCTTCATACCTTGAATGTACCCTTCTCGGTCTCTGGATGCAATAATTACCGGGAGTGGACGTTTGTCCGGTAGGGTGGTAGCCTCACCTTCACTGTGGTACAACCCGGAAATATTGAACCAACGGTTCTTGTCGTAGATATAGGAACTTCAAGTATCAAGGCTGCGGTCATGACCGGTGAGGGACGCCTGCTGTCGGAAGGTCGTCGAAAAGTCATGGGCCCATCCGAAAAGAGCAGCACCTTTGAAGCCCTCCGGTGGATAGAGGCTCTCAGCCACACCGTTCCCTATGTGGCGGGTAATTACAACATCGATGCCGTTGTGATCAGCGGAAACGGTCCAACTATCGTTGCTGTCGACGGAAATGGTGAAGTGGTCGACCAGCCGTTGCTGTGGCTTGATTCCCGTCAACGATATATCGAAGGGACACGCTCTTTTTACCTGCCGAAAATCGCCTGGTTTGAAGAACACTCCACCGGCTCCGGTCGGGTGAAATGGTATCTACCCTTTCCGGAGTACCTTATCTTCATGCTTACCGGTGAAGCTGTTGCTATTACCCCCAGTGACGAGTTCCGTCCGTACATATGGGACAGTGCCGAGGTGAACAGATACAGCGTGCCCTCTCAAAGGTTGCCGCCCTTCGTACGGATTGGAGCAGCCGTGGGAGGTATCACCGTCCGGGCGTCGGAGTGGACGGGGCTGCCCCCGGGAACGCCGGTTGTGGCAGGAGGGTCCGATTTTCTTATGAGTCTTCTCGGGACAGACACGGTTCGGCCGGGCCGAACCTGTGACCGTGCGGGAACGTCTGAAGGCATCAACCACTGCAGCGCAGAGCCGCTGAACTTTCCGGGAATACGCACGCTTCCTCACGTCATTCCCGGTCTCTACAACGCTGCGGGTATTCTTTCAGCGACGGGATTGCTCTTTGAATGGTTCCGGGAAATCAGCGGCCAGGGAAGTCGGGACTACGGAGCGATGATGCTGGATATCCTGAATGTTCCCGTAGAAGCGGACGTCCCGTGGTTTTTTCCGTCGGTCCACAGAGGAGCAGCGTGGGAATTCCAACGGGGAATGTTTATCGGTCTGGGGGCGGAACACGACAGTGCCACAATGGGTCTTGCAGTTGTACTATCTATTGGTTTTGCCGTTCGGGAGGCTGTAGAAATCCTGCGGGAAGCGGGGGCGGAAATTACCTCGCTGAACGCATGCGGCGGGCAGGCAAAGAACGGACTGTGGACGCAAATGAAGGCTGATATCGTTGGGATTCCTATTGAGGTTCCTGAAGTTGCTGATGCGGAACTGACAGGAAATCTCTGCGCCGGACTTCTCGCGCTCGGTGAAGTCCGTGATCTGGCGGAAGGAGCGGGACGGGTAGTCCATAAACTGCACCTTTTTGATCCCGACCGGAAAAAGAGTAATCATTATACCGACCAGTATCTGCGGTATCGTGAACGGTACGAACGATTCCGGCGCGTTCTCGATTCCTGTGATTGATAAAAAGGACCGCCCGGAAATTTCGGGGCGGTCCATGATGTCTCTTTCTGCTTCTACCTATCCAATAGCGTCCGGTCCGGTTTCGCCGGTGCGAATTCGAATTACATCATCCAGCGGAATGACGAATATCTTGCCGTCTCCGATCTTACCCGTTCTCGCCGCCTTTACGATAGCGTCAATGGTAGGCTGGACAAACTCGGAGTTCACAGCGATCTCCAGACGCACCTTCTTCAATAGATTCACCTCGATATCGACACCCCGGTAAGTTTCGTGATAGCCCTTCTGTTGTCCTGCACCCATGGCATTGCTGACAGACATCTTGAATACCTGGGCCCGGTACAACTCTTCCTTCACTTCGTTCAGCCTATGCGGCTGTATATAGGCAACAATCAGTTTCATCGTAGGCCCTCCTTACATGTTTGAAAAGATCTGGAATCCGCTGTAGGACTCCGCCCCGTGTTCGGTAATGTCCAGTCCCAGGAGTTCGTCTTCTTCCTTCACCCGAAGCAATCCGAAAAGCTTGAGAGCTCCAAACAGGAGGAATGCAAGTACAATAACCCAGATGAATACCGCCACAATACCAATCAGCTGCACACCGATCTGGCCACCCCTGGTAAGGCCGCTATCTATCTTGGAGAGATCGCCGAAGAGACCTACCGCCAGGGTTCCCCAGACACCGACAACGCCGTGTACGCTTACAGCACCGACCGGATCGTCTACGTGCAGGACTTTGTCCAGAAACTCAACCGACGCGACGACAAGAATACCACCGATTAGACCGACAACGATCGACATGGCCGGTGAAATAACCCACGTTCCCGCAGTTATTGCCACCAGACCCGCGAGCGCGCCGTTCAGTGACATGGACGGATCCGGTTTACCGAACCATACCCAGGATGTAAACATCGCCGCAATTGCGCCTGCCGACGCTGCCAGGGTTGTGGTGGTTGCCACGTAGGCGATATCGGCATCCATGCCGGAAAGGGTGCTTCCGGCGTTAAAACCGTACCATCCGAACCAGAGAATAAAGACTCCCAGAGCGGCGAGCGGCATGTTGTGTCCCTGAATAGCCTTTACGGTGACGTGATCACCAATTTTCACGTATTTGCCCCTCCTGGGTCCAATCATGACGGCTCCGGCAAACGCGGCCCACGCTCCCACGGAGTGAACAACGGTAGAACCGGCAAAGTCATGAAAGCCCAATTCGGCCAGCCAACCGCCGTTCCAGATCCAGTGACCACTCACCGGATAGATAAGAGCGGTTATCGCAACGGAATAGAGCAGGTAACCTGAATACTTTGTCCGTTCCGCCATGGCACCGCTTACGATGGTCGCTGCGGTTGCGGCGAAGACGACCTGAAAAAACCAGTCCCGATACAGTACCGAATCAGCACCTGCCAGGAAGAACTGATCTGTCCCAATGATCCCCGCGGCACTGCTGCCGTACATGAGACCCCATCCCACAATGAAGTACGCCAGTGCACCGACGGAAAAGTCCATCAGATTCTTCATGATAATGTTCGAAGCGTTCTTCGCTCGGGTCAAACCCGTCTCAACCATAGCGAAACCTGCCTGCATGAAGAACACCAGAGCACCGGAAAGAGTCAGCCAGATCATGTCAAAGGCTGCAGCCACTTCCGGCAGAACTTCCTGTGCCGCCAACTGTCCTATCGCAAGGACGAAGAACAGTACGCCACCAATCATCAGTCGACGACTCATACGTATACCTCCTCATATGAAAATACACGGCGATAGCCGGGTATTTTTGTTACTTTCGTGTGCCGCAATGCGGCATGCGAAACTCAGTAGAATAACGTCGTTACCCGAGGTTGTATGCAAATGTCGTGCCAATCTTGAAATAGAAAATATATGAAATTCGGTGCAAGGCGTTTCGGTTCACAAATTGTTATGGCAGATAGATTAAGACTATCCAAACAAAAACAGAAGTTTTTCTCGACCAAGCAACATGATAGTATTCAAGGTTCTAAAGTACTACATAATTGTAGTCGAAATATCTTGAAGCTACGTCCGTGTACTAAAAACCTTGGGATCGACTTCGTGTTTTTTTACCCGGAGCCCCATAATTCTCTCGGTAATTCCCAGCATCCGTGCCGCCTTCGCCATATTCCCCTTAGTTGATTTCAGGGCATCCATGAGGAGTTCCCGTTCCAGATTATCCAGTGATTCCTGCAGCGTGCCGTGAACCTGGGTGTTGGTACTCTCAGCGGACTGCAGACTTGGAGGCAGATGGTGAGAATGAATGACGCCGTCAACGCTCAGAAGAACGGCGCGTTCAACACAGTTTTCAAGCTCCCGGACGTTTCCCGGCCAGTGATAGTTCATGAGCAGATCAATAGCGGGCGTGGAAATCCTGTGTATGGGCTTGTGGTTCGCTTCAGAATACTTGGCGATGAAGTGATCCGAAAGAAGCAGAATATCTTCGCGCCGCTCCCGCAGCGGTGGAATATGAATAGGAAAGACATTCAGACGGTAGTAGAGGTCCTCTCTGAACACGCCCTCTTCCATTGCGTTTTCCAGATTCCGGTTGGTAGCGGCAATAACCCGTACATTGATGCGGATCGTCTCGTTTCCGCCGACGCGTTCGAACTCCTTTTCCTGAAGGACCCGAAGGAGTTTTACCTGGGTCATGGGTGAGAGGTCACCTATTTCATCGAGAAAAATCGTGCCACCGTTTGCCATCTCGAAGCGTCCTTTTCGGGTCGAAATAGCGCCGGTAAAGGCTCCTTTTTCGTGGCCGAACAGCTCGCTCTCAATGACAGTTTCGGGAAGTGCTGCGCAATTGACCTTTATCAATGGTTTTGCAGCACGGTGGCTGTTATAGTGAATCGCCTGGGCAACCAGCTCCTTGCCGGTGCCACTTTCACCACGGATGAGGACGGTGGCGTCACTTCTGGAAACCTGAGCTACCATATCAAACACGTGCTGCATCGCTTTGCTGTTTCCGACGATGTTGGAAGGTCGGTATCGCTCTTCCAGCTCCCGGTGGAGGCGGTTGGTTTCTTCAAGGAGTTGTTCCCGCTCCTCCATGACACTCTGCCGGATCTTTACGGCCTGGGCGATCAGGGATGCTACAACTGTGAGAATTCGCACATCTTCCTGGAGTTTACTGTCCCCGGCAAATTTGCGGTCCATGCTCAGGGCGCCGATCGTCTCATTGCCTATTTTTACAGGAACACACACGAAGGAGATGTCCTGGTATTGCCGTCCCCGGCGGGCTCCAGTTTTGTTGAGGAACTCCGGTTCTTCACTGATCCGGGGGATGACCATGGCCTGTCCCGACTGAGTAACTTTTCCTGTGATTCCTTCGCCCAGACGGTATCGGCCCCGCTCGCGCTCCGAGGGAGAAAGACCATATGCCGCTTCAATAAATATTTCTCCGGATTTTCGATTCAGGAGGGTGATGGTACCCCTGAGCATGCCGAGGCTATCGGCTACCGCCGTCAGCACCGGCTGTATGACTTGTTTCAAATCCAGGCTCTGGTCGAGGACCTGACTGATTTCGAGAAAAAGTGCCAACTCTTCAATCTTTCCCCGGAAATTGCCTGAGTCTGCTTTCGTTTCCATAGGGCCTCCGGGAGAAATCCTACATCATCGTATGATTACACACAAGAGAGGGGGAGGGTGAATGTTTCATACGGAAATGTAGGTACCAAAAACGGAATTGGTATCAGTTTCGCATGCCGTTTCGCGGCACCCGAAATAATAAAAATAGCCGACTTCGTCGGCTATTTTCGTATCAGTTGTGAAGGTAACCTTCGTATACGATCTTTTCTTCGCCGTCCAGGCTGACGCTCTGATTATGTTCAAATTGCCGGTAGGCGTCCCGTACATCGGATATAAACACCAGTTCGGGATTAATATCCCGAATCCGTTCCAAAGGAACACCGGGGGCCGATTCAACAATGACCCCTTTTATATGGCGCAGAAGAGGTTCGTATTCTGTTGTCAGGGTTGTTACCAGAAGAATTTCTTCGCCACTCAGTTTGAGTTGCTGTTTGGCCTGTTCGTAGCTGCGGGCTTTGACGATATTGCCGCTGCAGATCGCACCAAACCCGCGTTGGCCGCGGTTCAGTATGTTGCCCATATAATGAACCTTGATAGTATTCATCATGATAGGACTGTTCAGGGGAATACCTGCGGCGGTTACGACTTTATCGTTTCGTTTTATATAGCCGCTTTTCATCGCCAGTTGCAGGGCGTTCTGAATCATCGTATCAGAGTCGGTGACATGATCAGTCAATATCGGGTATATGCCCCAGTGGATAAGTAGTTGCCGGTACACTACGTCCGAAGTAGTCACTGCTATAACCGGCTGCATGGGACGGTACTTGGACAGAAGTCGTGGGCTGTTTCCTCGGAGAGAAGGTGCGACAATTGCTGCAGCTTCCACATCGGTAGCTACGACATATGCCGCTTTGGTGATCGCGTCGGCAATATCCGTTTCTGTCTTGTGAAAGTAGAAGTACTCTTTACTGCGCTTGATATACTCCTGAGACTGTTCCACTTCAATGGCAATCTTGTGCAGGGTCCGAACAGACTCCACAGGAAACTTTCCGCTTGCAGTCTCACCGGATAACATGACCGCGTCGGTTCCATCGAAAATGGCGTTGGCCACATCGGTAAGTTCCGCTCGGGTAGGTTTGGGGTTGTTAATCATCGAGTCAAGCATCTGCGTAGCTGTAATTACCGGCTTGTTCTGAAGGTTACATTCCCGAATGATTCGCTTCTGCGCAAGTGGAATCTGGGCCGTTTCCAGCTGGACCCCCAGGTCGCCCCGGGCAACCATTACTCCCGCAGAAAGTCGAGTTATTTCGGCTATGTTATCCATTCCTTCCTGGTCTTCTATTTTGGAAATTATTCGAATCGTTGATTTCGCTCCATCGATAAGTTGCTGAACCTGTTGAACGTCCCTGGGCTTCCGAACGAATGACGCTGCGATAAAGTCCATGTTCATTTTTACTGCGAACTGGATATCTGCAATATCCTTATCGGTTACCGCGGGAAGGGAAGTCTTTACACCGGGAACGTTCACATTTTTCCGGCTGCCGAAGACTCCTCCGTTTCGTACGATGCAATTGATACGTTCGGACTCAACCGATTCAACTTCCAGATCCACCAAGCCATCGGCGATGAATATGTGTCCTCCCGGATAGACTTCGCCGGGCAGATTTACGTAACTCACGCTTAATAAGGACGCCGTGCCCTCTACTTCTTCGGTGGTAAGAGTAATCTGATCTCCCCTGTTCAGGGTGACGGAGCCTCCGTCTTTGATGGTTCCGGTACGAATCTCCGGTCCTTTTGTGTCAAGGAGCAACGCAACGGGGATTCCCGTCTCCTGAGAAGCCCTTCGGAGCATCTCAATGCGACCGCCCTGTTCGTCGTGAGTCCCATGGCTGAAGTTGAATCTGCCTACGTTCACGCCTTCTCGAAGAAGGTCTTTCATCAGCTCCAGGTGATCGACCGCGGGACCCATAGTAGCAACAATTTTCGTTTTTCGAAGCATCGTTCTGTCAGGATACTGAAAACCGCCGGTTCGTACCAGAGTTTTAAGCCACTGCAGGTCTATTCTTCGTCGTCCGGGTCTGCTTCCTCTGTCCGGGAAAGAAGAAAGCCATACTCTTCCATGGATATTACCTTCGACGCCTCATCATCTGGCTCTAAAGAATCGAGGATGGCGTCAATTTCTCGTATTGTCCTTTGGTGCGTCTCCATGGAACTCTCGAGTCGGTCACGATACGCTTCGAGAATAGCCGCTGCTTCCAGTTTTCCGGCGTTCACAGAAGCCAGAAAATCAATAAACGCGCGCAGCGTTCTGCGAAGAGAGCGAAGATAGGAAGCCCTGTTAATGAGGAATGCATTGTCTTTCAAAGATGAAAAGGTACGCATTAGCGTTGCATCAATAAAAAAGACGTCTTCCAGTATCTTGTCCTTGAAATACTCCGGGTCGATATCAAGCCGAAGGCCCGACTCGATTGTTCGTAAAATAGAATGAAGAAAAAACAGGTTGTCTTCGTAGTGCACTTTCGCACCCATGGTAGATTCCTTTCTGTTGACACTGATCGGCCGACATGATACGTTCTTCCGACCTTCTTGCTACCGTTGAGGGTATCAATAATGGTAGTCGCAAGTCCATAAGGAGGAAACTATTGCGAAATTATGAAGCCATGTGCGTGTTTCAAGCCGACCAGGAAATCTTTAATTCCGGCATCGAAACGGTACGAACCGAATTAACTAAGCTCGGAGCCCAGATCGAAAAGGAAGAAGATATGGGGATCCGGACTCTTGCCTTTCCCATCAAGAAGCAAAAACAGGCTCATTATTATTATTATGTCTGCAAGATGAATCCGGAAAAGGCTCATCAGACGGAGCACGCCTTACGTCTCAAGGACGAACTTCTCCGTTTTCTGATGGTGCGCAAAGAAGAATAGTAAAGGTAAATTTCTATGGCCCAATCAAGTATCAACACGGTCGTCCTGGCCGGAAATCTTGTTCGCGATGCAGAACTGAAGTATTCAAACAGCGGACTTGCGATTCTCGAATTTGCGATCGCGATCAATGATCAGAAGAAACAAGGCGATAACTGGGTCGATGAAGTCCACTATTTTGATATTACTGTCTTTGGTCGCCGCGCTGAAGCTCTTCAGCGGTTTTTGACGAAGGGTAAACCCGTCGGCATAGAAGGAAAACTGAAACAAGACCGCTGGCAGACGCCGGAAGGCCAGAATCGCAGCAAGGTTGGCATTATTGCCAATAATGTAATGCTCTTCGGGGGACGTGACGGTGGTGGTGCCGGGGGGAGTTCACCCGGTTCCCGGGGGGGTGATGATCGCTACCAGCAGGGTAGTTCATCAGGTCAGAACCATGGCGGCGGAGGCTCTTCTTCCGACGACAGCTTCGGTGAGGACGATTTTCCCGACGGAATTCCGTTCTGACAAGTAGATAACGAATAATGATGGAGGATATAGATGTCCGATGAAATGAGAGGTAGAGGATACTCCGACAGAGGTGATAGGGGCGACCGAGGCGACCGGGGAGATGACCGGGACGGTCGTGATGACGGCCGAGGGTTTCGACCAAGAGGCCGCAGTCATTTTCGAAAGAAAGTTGATAAAATCAAGACCCAGAATCTGACCGTAGATTACAAGCAGCCGGAAATTCTGAGACGTTTTCTGACGGAAAGCGGGAAAATTCTTCCGAGGCGCATCACTGGTACCTCTGCAAAAAATCAGAGGAAGCTCGTTCGGGAAATCAAACGGGCCCGGTATCTTGGCCTTCTTCGGATGAGCTGAACCGGAGAATCATGAAATCACAAGGAGTGGATCTCCGGAGTCTCACTCCGTTTATAGGATACGCCGGAGCGAGTGTGCTTTTGTTTTACTCCGGTGTATTCGCTTTTATTTTTGCCGTGCCGGTTCAGATAGTGTACAGTCGGTACGGTAAGGAAAATGGCCTGGCTGTTGCGACGACAACGGCGGTTCTCATTATTCTTGTGCATCTTCTTCAGGCTGTGCGGTTTGACGGTGCCGGAACCGGAGTTATTCGAATCCTGCTCATGGATTCTCTCATGCCTATCGGTATTCTGGCGGGCCTGTCTGTATTCAACGTCGCCCGTAATTACGAATGGTGGGCACGGTTGGTCGGGGCAACGGGTGTTGCTCTCCTCGGAGCGATACCGAGTCTGTTTCTCCTTCACCAGGCGGTTGTAGGTGAAGGGGCCCTTGCAGAGCAGCTGACGGGAATGCTTTCGGTTCTGGGTATCAACGATAATCCAGGCCAATGGATAGAAATGGTGCAACGCATCGTTTTTAATACCATCGGTCTCGGGCTGCTTGCAGCGGTTGCTGCCAACTGGTGGATCGGTCGTAACTTTGCCCGGAAGGGGCACGTACCGACGGGTATACTTAGACGTGCCGGAGTTCCTGAAGACGGAATCTGGGTCGTCATCGCAGGATTGGCCATAGTTGTTCTTGCCTGGCTTCGGGATGTGTCGCTGTGGATCGAGATGGCCGGTTGGAATATTCTGTTGATCGCGAGTTTTCTTTTCGCGGTTCAGGGTATAGGTATTCTGCAACATCTTATCGTCCGTCGGGGCGGTGGACCGGCAGCAGAGCGTTGGGTCGTTACCGGTGCACTGATATTGATGTTTCTGCCGGGACTGAACATTATCGTGAGTATCGGTTTGCCGCTCTTCGGAATGAGTGAAGTGTGGATAGACTACAAAAGGGGAGAAACGAATGAAAGTAATATTGAACAATGATGTCGAAAGCCTTGGTGAAGAAGGAGATGTCGTCGTTGTAAAACCGGGATATGCCCGTAACTATCTTCTGCCGAAAGGGCTGGTCATGGAGTACAATGATCGGAATATTGCCCACATTGAAGACCGCCGGGCCGCTATAGAAGAACGGAGAGCTGAAAAGCGTAAACAGGCCGCCAGTTTGAAAGAACGTATCGAAAGTGAACCGTTGAAAGTCAGTATGACTGCCGGAACAAACGGAAAGCTCTTCGGTTCGGTTAATGCCGCAACAATTGTGGAACACCTGGCTGCACTTGGAATTGAAATTGAGCGAAAGCGGGTGGAAGTACCGGAAAACAGTATAAAGACGGTAGGAAATTTCAAGGTGCGAGTCCGTCTTTACGGTGATCAGGAAGCAACGGTAACTGTTTCGGTAGAGGCCGGCAATTCACGGGAAATTGAGAAAGAGAAGGCCCGGGAAGAAAATACTGCTGCACTACCCGTAGAGGATGCGGTTGCCCAGGAGCCTGCAACAGTAGCACCGGCTGAATCGGCGACGGAAGAAGAAGAGGTTCTTGATCCCGAAGTGATGGCAATGCGTGCCGCCGCTGAAGAGGAAACGGATCAGGCCGACGAAACCGTCGAAGAACCGGAAGAATAATCACCGTCCATGGAAGGACGGGTACCTCCCCACAATATCGACGCCGAGGTTGCTACGCTTGGCGCTGTCCTGCTGGATCCTCCGGCGCTGACACGGGTCATTGACTTCGTCAGGGCGGAGGATTTTTATCGTCAGGCCAACGGACGGGTCTTTGAAGCGATAATGAAACTCTGGGACCGGGGTGAAAGTATCGATCTTATCACCCTCACCAATGAGCTCCAGGCAGAAGGGCAGCTGGAACGGGCTGGGGGTGCGGCGTACATATCGTCCCTTACAACTTCCGTACCTACCAGTGCCAACGTAGAGTATTATGCCCAGATTGTCCGCCAGACGAGCCTTCGCCGTCGGTTGATTTCGCTGGCCGCAGAGGTCACAGAAAGCTGTTTTGATGACACCATTCCTACTCGTCAGGTAATTGAAGAGGCGGAGCGTCGGATTTTCGAACTTGCGGAAACGAACCAGACTCGGGCTTTTCAACCAGCCAAAGAAGTGGTCAAGCGGACTGTGGCAGCTATTGAAAAACTGTACCACAACCAGGACGACTACACCGGTGTTCCTACCGGGTTTCACGCCCTGGACAACATGACCAGCGGCTTTCAGAACAGTGAGTTTATCGTTATTGGCGCCAGACCTTCCGTAGGAAAGACCGCATTTGCCCTGACTATGGCAGCAAATATGTCCATCGGACATAAGGTTCCCGTAGGTTTTTTCACCCTGGAAATGAGCGATATGGCGCTGATGCAGCGGCTGGTTGCTTCGGAAGCACGTATCGGAAGCCAAATTATCCGTACCGGTATGCTCCGACCCTCGGACTTCGCGAACCTTACTAACGCGGCGGGACGTATATATGAAGCGCCACTTTGGATTTCCGACACGCCCGGAATGCGCCTCCTGGATCTCAGGGCTCAGGCTCGTCGAATGGTAAGTCAACACAGCGTACGCATCGTATTTGTTGACTATCTTACCCTCATTACCAACGAAAACGCAGAGGTTCCCCGGCACGAGCAGATTGCCGAAGTCTCCCGGTCTCTGAAAGCCCTTGCACGTGAACTTGAAATTCCGGTAGTTGCACTGTCACAGGTCTCCAGGGATACCGAGGGTAAACGCCCTATGTTGTCGAACATCAGAGAGTCCGGTAGCATCGAGCAGGATGCCGACGTAGTCCTGTTTCTGCACCGTGAACGAAACCTTGATCAGGAATCGACGGAGAAGATGGCCGTCATAGAGACAGAGCTTATCGTTGCGAAGCAACGGAACGGGCCGGTAGGTACAATACGAATCGCTTTTGTACCGCGATACACCAAATTCGAGAATCTTGCCGATGATGCTGACCAAGGAGAGTGATGGTGAAATTGCAAAGTATGTATTCGTTTGATGAGTTGACGAACGAGTCGGAACGTCTTGTCATTGAAGAGCTTGGTCGCCAGCTGGAAATACTTGGCGATAAAGCGTGTCTTACAGAAGAGTGTGTTCTCGACATGGCAGCCTACGCGTTGAATCATGTGACTCCGTTGTACCGTGTTAATCTCGTAGGACGCCTCTATACACACACGATGAAGACCGAGCATGAAGCGGAAATTCGCGCGGCCGTTACTGAGGCGGTGGAAAAGATTTCCCGGGATTACTGAAAAACGAAACGGACGCTATCCAGAGACTGCTTTATGAAGACGGCGCGGGTTCTCCACTGAAAGGATCAAATTCTCGATCCCGGGTATCACTGTCCGGGTAACGTCCGGATTCAAAACGACTACGCTGATCGGGTGTTCGGGTCGGTTCGTTTCTGGGAACAGGCAGAAGAAGACTGTCAAGGTCTCGAATACTATCGTCGTTCAGGCTGAGATACCGTCGTGTGGCAAGGGAATCCCGGGAAACAAGAAATGTTCCATCCGGCCGCAGTCCGATCCACCCGTCCGGCCCGGCGTCCGCCAGTGTATAAATATCGACTATCATTTCTCCGGCAAAGCGATCGAAGACGGAAAGGGTACCATCCCGATTCACTGAAAAGAGATAATCTCCATGAAGGGCAATGCGAAAAGGAATATGAGCCGGGTTTCGGCGTACTTCTGATACTCTGGTACCGTCCCATCGAAGAATTCCACCTCGGTCATCGAGGGTAGTGTAGGCACTGCCCGTTACCGGGTCCACTACAAGCATCGCTTCCAGATATTCCCCTGCAATTTCGATAATAGTACGCCTGCGCTGGAAGGTAGCACCCTCAAAGACTTCGACAATCGTAAAAAGTCGACCGGTATTGTCAGTTCGCACTCCAATAGTGAAGAGCCGTCCCCGCCGTTCGTCATATTCCATGAAGAAAACGAGATCCGTTGTCGTGTCAAGTGGAACTGTTTCACTCGTCCGGGTATCAAGGCGCAGGACTGACGAATTGAAAATATCCCCTGCAGCAGTGCCGAGAAAGACTCCTCTGCTGGTCAGAATAGCTGTCTGTATACTACGGCCACGATAACTGAAAGTGGGTACACCCGTCGCAGCATTCTGGATCACAACCTGTCCAGATCGGTCAAGAAATAGGACGGAGTCATTGTAAATATCCATGGCGGTCAGGCTTTCCGGAGGATTCAGCGGAGAAGGCTGGACGTTTACATTCTCAGGATCAAAATCTCGGATAGCAAGATTGCGTTCCGACGGTAGCCAGATAAAGTGCATTCTCTTGTTGTCCGAAATAAAACGCCCCGATGTTGAGGAGTTGATCCGTGTATATTTACTTGCTGCGTAACTGGTGTCTTCTACAGTCACACTGGGATTGAAGAAATCGCTCTTGATCGAGATCACCTGGTCTAACCGGAGCAGATGAAGGGTGCTGCCAATCAGTAGGAAGTCACTTATCGGTTCGATTGTACTATCGACCATGGATGTCGGGCGAATTTCAAAGGGGAGCCACCGAAGGAATTTACCATCTTCGGTACCGGCAAAGACGTCTTGACCGGAGAAATAGTACGCGATAACCCCTTCGGGGACTTCCCTGCGGGTGGTAAAGCGACGTTGCAGAGACTGGTTCGTAAAGCGATACCGACGGATCAGGCTTTCACCACGTAAATCGCCGGCAACGACGACAATGTCTCCGTCGGAAATATCCGTTTGGATAGTCTGTATTTCACCGGCTGCGGTGTCGGTAACGATGTCTCCGGAGAGAAGATCCAGGACACCCAGCGAACCGCCTTCAAGAACAACTGCAGCAAATCGGTTTGTCGTCATGAGAGTCAGTTGTCGAATGTTTCCGGGCGCCGTAAACTTACCCTGTTCAGCGCCGGTTACGATGTTACGGTAAACCAGGTCTCCCGAACCGGGAGAATATGTCATGAGGCGCTCCTCACTGCGGGCGATGACAAACCACGAGATTATGCCCGTATTCTGCCGGAGAAATGGAAGTTCCCGTCCGGTTCTTCCATCAAGTATTTGGATGCTTCGCAGACGTGGCACAGAGTAAACCAGGTAGGATCCCTGGGACGAGACGTCCATATGAAGGACCTCATCGTCAACAGTATGAAGAAAGACCCTTTCTCCACTCTGCCAATCCCAGACGGTAATGCGATGTCGCTGACCGTTCGTTGCATAGACTGCCACCCGTCGACCGTCACCGTACGGTACTACCATGTCTATAGGCATAACATCAGCGTGAATACTTTGGAGAAGCCGGTCAGTTTCCGGCTCCCAGACCAGGAGCTTGCCGTCATGTCCACCGGTAAACACCAAACGGGAATTATCGGCGGTCACCACATCTCGGATCGCACCGGTATGACCGGTTCGTAGAAGCAACGGTTGTTGGGCCGAAGTCGATGAGACGGTCACGAGAACACCGAATAACGTTATCGCAAGAAATATCTTTCCTCTCACCATGACACCTTACCCCCGGGCGAAAAACAGAATATCGTTGAAGAGTGCAAAAAACATGAGTGCCAGTATGATGATATTACCGACAAGCTGATAATGGTATACCAGGCGTGGGTGTAACGGTCTGCGAGCCACCATTTCCAGCAGCGATAACAGGATCTGTCCGCCGTCCAGGACGGGAATCGGCAGAAGGTTCATGAAAAAGAGGGTAACACTGATCAAGCTCAAAAAGTTGAAGAATGAGAGCAAGGCCCGACCGATGCCGCCCTGCATTCCAATAGTCGCCACTTCTCCAACCATGTAGGTGATCCGAACGGGTCCCATTAACGCCTGGTTCAGATCGACTTCCTGAAAGAGAAGCCCAATTCCCCGTAGTGTTAGGGCGAGTGTTTCGAATGCTTCTTTGAAACCCTGTGCGAGGCCGCCAAAAAGACCGTACCGCGGCGAGTCAACCGAAAGCATGGCGTATCGAACTCCGAGGATCGGGTTTCCCTGTTCGTCAAAGTCGGGAATAACCTTCGTATGGACCTTTTCATTATCGCGTTGGAGGGTGAGTTCTACGGAGGAGCCGCCTTTGTCGATCGCCGTTTCTACATCTATGCTGTGGTGGACAAGAAATCCATCGACCTCAACAATTGAATCTCCCGGGCGAACTCCTGCAAGATGGGCTGGAGATTCCTCCATAACCTCGGCAATAACTGGATCGACCCAGGGATATACACCTATCCTGCCCGCTCCGGTAGCGGTGTCCAATGCCGGGACAAGTTTTGTCTCGATAAGGTTTTCTTCCCGGCGAAGACGGACAGAAAGTTCGTCTCTTGCGGCTTGTCCAATCCGCGTCTGGATATCCCGAAAGTTTCTTACCGGTTCATCGTCAATAGCAACAATATAGTCACCCGTCTGGAGACGTGCCGCTTCAGCGGCGGTACCTTCCACGCCGTAGTCCGCAGCCAGAACGATCCTGTTCGGAAAGGTCTGTATCGAAAATCCGACGATTGCAATGGCGGCGAGGACGAAAACGGCAAAAAGGTAGTTCACCAGAGGACCCGCAAGAAGTACAAGAATACGCTGTAGTGGCGTAGCGGAGTAAAAATCGCCGGGTTCCACATCAATTCGTGAGCTTTTTGTCTGCCATGCTTTCAGAAGAGCGTGTTCGCCCTTCATCTTGCAGTATCCACCGATGGGCAACCAGCTTATGCGATATTCCGTGCCTCCACGGCTGGTTCCCCATATCTTCTTACCCCACCCGACACTGAAAGCTTCGACGGTTATCCCCACCGATTTTGCCGCGACAAGGTGTCCCAGCTCGTGTAGAAAGATGACGAGACCGAGTCCGGCTAAACCGATGACAACGTTTATCATGAAGAACTACTCCTAAAAGCCAAAAATAAGTATATAACTGTAGTAGAAAAATGGTGCAGCGAAGAGGGGAGAGTCAACTGAATCCAGGAGTCCACCCCGCCCGGGGATAATCTGTCCGGAGTCCTTCACGGTTGCGGCTCGTTTGAAAGCGGACTCTACCAGATCACCGAGGATTCCACTGATACCAACAATACTACCAAAGAGAAGAAGGCGGACAATTCCTCCGGGAAAGAGTTCTGGAAACAGGGAACCCGCAGCGACCACCACAATTGGACTGGCGATAAAGCCTCCAACAAAACCGACAACAGACTTGTTTGGACTGACCGCTACTGGTGGTGGTGAACCGGCTTTCCGGGTCAATGGTCCGAGAAGTCGTCCCCATACCCACGCCATACTGTCGTTAAGATATACCGCCAGGACGAAGACGATCAGCAGTATCGACGGTGACGGCAGCGCAATAATTCGGGTAACGTGCCACATAAACAGCCCCGGATAGACCATGAAGAACAAGTGGCTGCTGACAACGTTGATGATTTCAAATATTTCCCGTTCTCTCCGTTTCAGAACCTGGACTGCCATTACCAATGCGATTACTACCGTCATGGTCATCAGCAGTAGAGACCCGGGATCCATTGAAGGGGTTAATCGCCGGCCAGGGAGATGAATGGATAGATACCCTACCGCAGGTAGAATCGCACCAATAGCTGGAATCACAAATATTTTACCCGGGTAGTCTCTCGTCTGGGGCGGAAAAAAAAAGGCCGCCTCGTAGGCGGCGAAGGCCGACGCTACAATGACCAGTATCCCGAAAAAGGGGAGCCCGTATTGCGGTAATGCAATTGCGGAAAGGCCAAGTAAAGGTATTCCAATGAAGAAAACAATCAGCCGGAGCAGGGTATTACGGGTCACCGCATACCTCCATAATTTCGTTTGCGAGCCTGAAAATCGGCGATGGCTAGTTGCAAGTCTTCGGCGTCCCATTCCGGCCACAGGCGGTCGCTGAAATACAGTTCCGCATACGCGCACTCCCAGAGCATGAAATTGCTGATTCGCTTTTCACCGCCGGTTCGAATAATCAAGTCAGGATCGGGAAAGTCGGGATGGTCAAGATAAGCGCGTATCAAATCTTCATTGCAGGACTGATCGGTAATCCGGTCTGCCATCCAGCGGTTGACTGCCCGGATCACTTCATCCCTTCCGCCATAGTTGACCGCAAGATTGATAGTAATTGCGTCAAAGTCGGCCGTTTCAGAAACCACGGTGTCTATTTCGCTTTGAACGGCTCGGGGAAGAGCCTCCAGATTACCGCTGTGACAGACTCTTACGCGGTTTTCGCGGTAAAAGTCGTATTGATTGCGGAGGTTCCGTGCTACCAGTCCCATGATAAATGAAACTTCTTCTTCAGCCCGACGCCAGTTCTCGGTGGAGAACGCATACAGGGATACGACGGAAATTCGTTGACGGATCGCTTCAAGAACGATACGTTTTGCCGCCTCAACCCCTTCACGATGGCCCCGGGTACGGCGATAACCCCGCCGGGTTGCCCATCGGCCGTTTCCATCCATGATGATTCCAATGTGAGCGGGTACGGGAGGAGCTGCCGTCTCCATCAGATTTCCAATATCTCGGTCTCCTTGGCGGTTACGATCTCGTTGATGCTCTCAACGTACTGATCGGTCAGCTTCTGGACCTTTTCTTCTCCCCGTTTCAGATCATCTTCGCTGATATCGCCGTTCTTTTCCGACTTCTTCAGCTCATCGTTGGCATCACGACGGATATTACGGATCGCAACGCGACTCTGCTCGGCCGTGTTCTTGGCCAATTTAACGATTTCCTTTCGTCGTTCTTCTGTAAGGGGAGGAATGTTTATCCGAATCACCTTGCCGTCGTTGTTGGGATTCAACGACAGCTCGGATGACTGAATCGCTTTTTCTATTTCCCCGAGGAGTGCTTTGTCCCAAGGTTGAATCACCACGAGTCGGGATTCCGGTACACTTATGCCCGCCACCTGGCTGAGAGGGGTGGGGGAACCGTAATATTCCACTTTGATCTTATCGAACATCGCGGAGGAAGCGCGGCCAGTTCGCAAGCACGCAAGTTCGTCCTGCAAGGCGGCAACACTCTTTTTCATCCTGTCTTCGGCGTTATTCAAAATTGCATCCATAGGACACTCCTCGGTTTTGGTAACGTTTCTGTTTACATCTCTTCGCCGACGGCGTAGACAATGTATCCGGAAATTGACAGGTTGGTACCTGCTGCCTTACCGACTTCCCTGGCAACTGCAGCGACGCTGGACTTTTCGTCTTTCACAAACCCCTGTTCGGTAAAGCATATCTCCGAAAAATGCTTTTTCAGCTTTCCCTGGACGATTCCCTGAAGGACTTTTTCCGGCTTGCCCAGGTTTTCCGCCTGTTTCAGAAAGATTTCTTCCTGTTCCTTTTTATACGCTTCTTCGACTGCATCGACGGAGAGGTACATGGGGCGGAAGGCTACGACATGTAGGGCGAGGTCAAAAGCGAAGTCCCTGACTTCCTGTTTTTCCAGTGCCGCGGGATCGTCAGCCTGTACCGTTACGACACCGCCCATACGACCGGAGTCGCCATGAACGTAGCTGGAAAAGATCTCAGAACTGTCCTTTTGTATGGTGGCGAAGCGACGAATGCTCATGTTTTCCTTGATTGTAGAAATGGCGTCCTGAACTTTGGCGTTGAGTGAATCGTCGGCTTCCGTTATTCCCCGCGATAGAATATCTGCCACCACTTCGTTTCCGAGAGCGACAAAAGTGTTATTACGGGCGACGAAGTCGGTTTCGCAGGCCATTTCGAGAATCGTTGCTTTATTGCCTTCAACAGCGATAAAAATCCGTCCCTCATTGGTGGCCCGGCCACTTCGCTTGGCGGCAGCCGCTTTACCCAACTCTTTTAGAATGCGTTCCGCTTTGGCAAAATCGCCGTCTGCTTCCTGTAAAGCCTTTTTGCAGTCCATCATACCGGCGCCGGTTTTCTCCCGGAGCTTTTTAACATCTGCGGCAGTAATAGCCATTTTATCCTCCTCAATACGGGTGGTTCTCAGGCAACCCGTCAATACGAAAAATCAATTCCGGTCTGTTGTGTCGGATCAGTCCTGATAGAGAGTCTCTTCATCGAGACCCGCTTCTTTGGCAACGGCCTCTTCGGGAGTCGTCTCGTCCTTGGGAAGCTCCGGATCATTGCCCGGTTCGTAATCGGAATAGTCTTCAGCGGTGAAGCTTTCTTCTTCTTCTTCCTCTACTTCTTCGTCTGCAGCAGCGGCAACACTTTCAACGGTGGCACCGAGTTTGACAGTTTCTATTTCTTCTTCCTCAAGCTCTTCGTCCTCGAGTTCTTCTTCCCGGCCTTCAGTTGCTCCGCTGTAATCTTCGTCCTCATCCTCATCCTGGAGGTTTTCAATAACTTCAAGGCCAATTTCATTATCCGCTTCAATGACAGCCTTGGAAATAATCTGGGTAAAGAGAGTGATTGCACGAATTGCGTCGTCGTTGCCGGGGATAGGATAGTCAATACCGGTGGGGTCGCAATTGGTGTCCACGACAGCGATGATAGGAATACCCATACGTCGTGCCTCGGCAATGGCGATCGCTTCCTTGCGGGTATCGATAATGAAAATTGCTCCGGGGAGTTCTTTCATCTCCTTGATGCCACCAAGGTTCTTCTCCAGGCGTTGCCGCTCCTTGATGAGTTTGGAAACCTCCTTCTTTGTAAGGTTCTCAAAGGTGCCGTCAACTTCCATCTTTTCCAGCTTTTTCAATCGTTGGAGAGACTTCTTGATTGTAGAAAAGTTTGTCAGCATGCCGCCAAGCCAGCGGTTATTGACGTAATGCATGCCGCAGGAAAGAGCCTCTTTTTCTATTGCCTGCTGGGCCTGTTTTTTGGTGCCGACAAACAGGATCGATTTTCCCTGAATAACGGTATTTCGGACCAGTTCGTAGGCATCTTTTATTGCCACGATGGTTTTCTGCAGATCAATTATGTGAATTCCGTTCCGTTCCGCAAAGATGAATCTCTTCATCCGCGGATCCCACCGCTTCGTCTGATGTCCAAAGTGCACACCCGACTCGAGCAGGTTCTTCATCGTAACTACAGCCACGATCTTCCTCCTTGTGAGCGTATTGCCCACCCCTTCGCTTTTGTCTCGTCTGTTCCAGGAACAGCGGAAATTTACTTTCTGTCCGGTCTATATCCTTTACGCGAAACGCAACAGTTTCGCATGCTGCGTTGCAGCACCCGAAAAAACAAAAACACCCGGTTGTCGCCGTGTATTTTTGTAATAGTTGTACGTGTAAAGGAACGTCAGGACGAAAGCCGTTTGATCATAGAATAAACCGTATGTATTGGCAAGCCCATGACGGTCGAGTAGGAACCATCGATCCGGGTTACAAAGGCCGCCGCCATACCCTGAATACGGTATCCCCCCGCTACATTCTGCCATTCGCTGGAATGGAGATACCATGTGATTTCACCTTCTGTAATAGTGTCAAAAGTGACACGGGTGTGGTCAATTTCCTCGATCCTACGCTCCGTATCGGGATCGGTCATAACCACGGCGGTAAAGACGGAATGGGTTCGACCCGAAAGGAGTTTCAACATTTGTGTTGCATCGGTGACGTCTGCGGGTTTGTCGAGGATCACTCCATCCACAGAGACAACAGTATCCGCCGCCAGCAACAGATTCGATGATCTATTCGCTTTGGTCGCCGCGTCCATTTTCAGACGACTTCTGCGAAGGCACGTCTCGGCAGGTACCCTCGCCGCCGGTACTCCGGCGGAAACCAGATCTATCGGGCGCACGGATGATTCGTCCACGTCTACCGGGAATACTAGTGGTTCCAGTCCTATCTGCTGGAGTAGCTCCTTCCGTCGGGGACTCGAGCTCGCGAGAACGATACGTCGTGTCATAGAAGAAACGTATCAGCTTTTACGAAAATATCCGACGAAAGTCGGGTATTTTTGTTATTTTGTGTGCCGCGAAGCGGCATGCAAACTAATACGATCCCAGGGAAAGAGGATGCTGACGATAGTTCCCCCGGTATCGGGTCTGCGAAATGACCAGCTTCCTCCATCCTGTTCAATCAACGCGGTAGATATATTCAATCCTGGACCCATCTGTTTCAATGCATTCCCGGTGTCACCGGGCCCGGGTAAATTCGGCATTCCTGTTCCGAAATCCCGGACATTCAACAACAGTCCGTTTTCGGTATGGTGGGCGGTTACCTCTACACGACCGGAGCCCTGGTTCCGGGGGTACCCATGTTCTACTGCGTTGGTTGCAAGCTCGGAAATGACCAGGCCGATATGAACGCTGGTATTGGGATCAATTTGGCAGGAGTCGTACTCTTCGGTAACGACAATATTTCGTCGGATTGCCTCGGCCACGACGAACTTCATCGACTCATGCAGTATAGATTCAAGATTGACCGGCTCGCCATTTGCGCAGGGTTCCAGGGCGTCCTGCATGGCCGAGAGAGTCTCTACCCGCCGTTGAAACGCCTTTCCCGGAGCATGGTCTCCAGAGAGACGAAGGAGGGCGGTAAGGATCTGCAGATTGTTCCGAACGCGGTGGTGAAGTTCTCGAATAAGAACTTCCTTGTGCTGAAGGGAGACGGTAAGTCGATTTTCCGCCTGTCGGAGTGAAGTAATAGCGTCTGCCGCCGCCTTTGCATAGGTATTGAGAAGCCCGAAAATGAGAAATGTTGTGACTGCGACGTAAATGGCGCCTTTGTAAGTCTGTAAATGGGCATATGCAGTTGGAGTCGTTGCAATCAATGCGAGGACATAGTCCGAAAGCAGTATCCATGCTGTACCGATACAGAAATAGAGCCCGGTAATGCCCAGAGGCGCGCTCCATCTGAGGGAACGCAGTCGGCGCAAAAAAAGGATTCCCACGAGACATACTATATTACATTTGTTGACTTTTCGCAGACCAGCAGATAGTATGCGCTGGTTCGGTCACGTAGCTCAGCTGGATAGAGCGTCGGCCTCCGGAGCCGAAGGTCGTGGGTTCGAATCCCGCCGTGATCATTGCGTTCGTGTCTTCACCTGTCAGTCATCTCCTGTCTCCGATTAATGAAGGTACATGTAAAACAAACTGGAACGCGGTACTATTTGAAAAGCGAACAAAAACTCTCCCGGGAGGCTGATATAGATGGCTGGTAGCGAAGATCGCAATGATAATGAAAGGCAAACAGCTGAAGTAATCCGGGAGGTTGAAGAGGCAGTTCTCGGTTTCTCCAGCCGATTCTGGAATCTGGTTTCCATTGCCAAACTGAATGCCGCTTTTGCCCGAGAAATGGTGGAGGGTACCGAGTCGAATCAAACCGCCCTGTCGGCAGTTGAAGGAGAGCTTTCGGAGATACGCCGACAGATTGACAATATTGTCGGCGCGGCGGATGAATCGGAAGCGGCGGTCCGCAAGACCGTTGGTACTATTGATGCTATCGCCGAGACCTTGGACAGTTTTTCCGATGCCCTTGCAGAGATGGACCGGCGTTTTCGGGTGCTGCGAAATACCTTTGAGTTGGTAAACGACGCCGTAGGAAAGATTTCCGGAACGATAGGTGCCATCGAGGATATTGCGGATCTTACCAATCTCTTATCGCTCAATGCGGCCATTGAAGCGGCCAGGGCTGGAGTACATGGACGCGGATTCAAGGTCGTTGCGGACGAAGTGAAACGTCTTGCCGATCAGAGTAACGGTCTCACCAAGGATATTTCGGTCCGTCTGGGTGAATTGCAGCAGAATGTCTCGGAAACGGTTCAAAACATTACTGAATACGAAACTCTGGAATCTCACATTATGGAGCAGGTATCGGGTGTAGCCGGAGGACTTCGCAGTTCGATGGAACGGATGCATGGCATTGAATCGCGCATAGAACAAGTCGCCGGGGCGGTACGTACCCAACAAAAACACGTTGAGTCGGTACACAGGGAACTGGAAGCGGTAAGCGCATCGGCAGATAGTCTACAACGGGCAGGACGGCATGTCAGTGACAATCTGATTCAGGAAGAGGATGTATTTGGGCGGTTGGGTAGCGACGACACAGCCGTCAGAGACGGTATTTCTGCATTGGTCGGCGTTTTCAAGCAGAGTCAGGGTATCTCCGAACAGAAATCCCAGATAATTGTCGGTCACGATCTGGCATATCCGCCGTGGTGCTATCTGGAAAACGGTCGCTCCGCGGGTATCAGCATTGACCGGATGCGGGATATTGCTCGTGATCTCGGGGTGGAAGTGGTTTTCCATCCACGACAGTTCTCCGATCTTTTTGAAGATTTCCGGAATGGAAGAGTAAGGATGCTTTTGAATGTGGGCTGGCCAAACGAAATGCTCGAAAAACTTGGAGTTATCGTTTCGCAACCCTACGCATTTTTTGAACCGGTGGTACTTGTCGAGAAAAATACAATTGGTACTGCGCTTCCCGATACACTCCCTGTATCACCGGAGCTTTTCGATGGCCGACGGTTAGCCTGTCAGCTGGGCAGTTATGCAGAACACAGTATGCGTCGCTACTCGCCGGAGTATGTCACCGTTGAGAATGACATTCAGGGTATCGGAAAAGTAGTGTGGGGCCGTGCCGACGGCGTTATTACCGACAAGTCCGTTGGATCGTATGTGTCGAACAGATTCTTTCACGATACCATCATCCCGGCAACAGAGCCTCTGGAACGTCTTGGTGTCGTTATGGCGTTTCGCCCCGATGACGAAGCACTGCGTGATCGTTGCGACTCTATACTTGCCGGTTGATTATGATAGAGTGGCCCACGTGAAGAAAGCAGACACGTATACAAGTCTGAGCAACACAGACCAGCCGTCACTGGCCAATATTCTGGCTGTTCTCGGAGCGGTTGCCATGTTTTTTTCAACCCTGGAATTTCTAATACCCAAGCCGGTTCCGTTTTTCCGAATCGGACTGGCCAACATTCCCCTTCTCCTGGTAATACGCTCTTTTCGGACAAGAGACGTCCTGGCGCTGACGTTTCTGAAGGTTATCGGCCAGGGGCTTATAAACGGAACTCTTGCAAGTTACGTCTTTCTCTTTTCTCTTTTCGGTTCATTTGCAAGCGTCCTGGTTATGCTGGGGATTTGTCGTTTCGGATCGGATCGCGTGAGTCTGATCGGTGTCAGCACTGCCGGAGCCCTTGCAAGTAATATCGTCCAGATTGTTCTATCCGTTCTGTTCATATTTGGCCCGTCGTCGTGGATTATTGCGCCTCCCTTTCTCATACTTGGAACTGTTGCAGGTGTCTTTGTCGGTGTAGTAGCGGAGTACTTTCTCACTTTTTCAAGGTGGATATCACTTCTGACGAATGACTATCGCGTGTTAATCCACGGAGATGCGGTGAAATGAGCCTGCGTCGACAACACCCATGGATCACCGCTCATCTTTCCGCTGCCGGATTGTTTCTATCGGGTATGGCAGCGTTACCGGCCTTTCTTCTGCAGGATAGTCTGGTAATTCGAGTGTTTCAGGTTGTTCTCTTTGGATGGCTGACCACGTTGGCGGGGAAGCGTCTGTTATGGCTCTATTTCATCACAATATCTCTAGGTATTACATTCTTTCATCTTCTCGTTCCCACAGGGGCGGTTCTTTTTGAGTTTATGGGATTACCGGTAACGACGGGCGCCCTGAGAAGCGGTTTATACAAAGCTTTCACCGTTGTGGGTATGGTATTTCTCTCTCTAATCTCCGTTCGAGCGGATCTGAAAATTCCCGGTCGGATTGGAACGGTGGCCGGAAAGCTTTTCTGGTCTTTTGAGCAGATCATGGAGCGTCGGGAAGAACTTCGGTTCGCGGCACCGCTTCATAGTGCCGACGACCTGTTGCTTGGGGTGTACGAGTCACTGAGAAATATGGATGCGTCTGTTTCCGATATACAGCGCAGGAAAGCCACGGCTGCGGAAACTTCAACGACAGGGCGTATAGTTCTGCTCTTTTTTGTGGCGATTCAGTGGGGAGTCCTTTTTTTGTCTCTCCCGTGACCATTTTGACACCTTTTGATATAATAACTTGATAAAAGGAGCGCTCTTTCCATGAATAACGTCTTGTTCAGTGGTATTCAACAACTGGGGATTGGCATTCCCGACACCAACGCGGCATTTGATTGGTACCGGAAGACTTTTAACGTGGATGTCCCTGTCTTTCGTGAAGCTGCGGAGGCACCATTTATGACACCCTACACAGGGGGGCAGGTGCATAGCCGAGATGCGATGCTTGCGGTGAATCTCGCCGGTGGTGGTGGTTTTGAGATATGGCAGTATACAAGCAGGCCTCCCAAGGCACCGGCGGAACCGGTAGAGATTGGTGACTACGGGCTGCTGGTGGGACGCATCAAAACCAAAGGAGTCCATCAAGCCTACCAGCGCCTTCAGTCTCAGGGAGCGGATGTCCTTGGAGCGGTTCAGGAGGACCCCGATGGTAAGGCGCGGGTGGCTGTCCGGGATCCATGGGGTAACTTCTTTCACCTTGTGGAAAGTGACGACTGGTTTTCCAGTCCCCGGCGACAAACCGGTGGGGTCTCCGGGGTGATGATAGGCGTTTCCGATATGGCGGCCGCTCTGGATTTTTACGCGACTGTCCTGGGATATGATACCAAGATCTACGACGAACAGGATCTCTTCGCAGACCTTGCCGGTTTTCCCGGGGGGGATCGTCGGTTACGACGGGTGCTGCTAACCCGTTCCGCCGGCCATAGCGGCGCCTTCAGTCGTCTCTTCGGGCAGACGCAGCTGGAACTGGTTGAAGTCGTCAATCACAAGGGAAAGCGGATTTTTCATGATCGATTCTGGGGTGATCTGGGGTTTATTCATCTCTGCTTCGACGTTATCGGTATGGACATTCTCAAAATGCGGTGTGAGGCGGCGGGTCACCCCTTTACGGTGGATTCGGGATCCCGTTTCGATATGGGTGAAGCGGCAGGACGGTTTGCCTATATTGAAGACCCTGACGGCACGCTTATTGAATTTGTCGAGACGTATAAAATTCCAGTCATGAAGAAGGTGAACTGGTACCTGGACCTGAAAAAACGGGGTATGGAAAAACCTCTTCCGCGGTGGATCATACGGGCTATGGGTTTAGGACGAATTAAGTAACATCCCGGTTATTATCGGTCGACGGGAACATAGCCCGTCGAGCAGAGTGGTCCCACCTTCGATGAGGAAGGGGACCTTGCGGAACGTCAGTTCCCGGTGGCCGCGCCCGCAGGGTCGGTCCACCGGAAGACAGATATAAAAATCAGATGTCGTTTCAGATGCCGTAGACTTTACGGATCATCCTGTCTTCGTCTTCAGTCATGGAGAGGCGAAGGCCGAGGTTATCCCGCATGTCTTTGAAGACCCGCAGCGTCTCTACCACGTCCTCCTCTTCGTGCATGGCCGTGGGGATCATGCGGAACATGAGCAGGCCGAGGGGGATGACGGGATAGGCGATGGCGGTGACGAAGACGCCGTTCTGCCGGAGGAAGCCGGAGGTGGCGGCGCCCATCCGTTCTATGGATTCCTCTCCCAGGGGGACAAAGACGGAACAGATCATGGATTCGCCGGGGCCCACGTAAAATCCGAGTTCTTTCAGACCGCTTTTCAGCGCGTTGCTGCGGGCCCACATCCTGGCGCGGCGGTCGTCGGCGGCCTTGACGAGGTCGAATGTCTTTCGGAGGGTCTGTACGTAGACCATAGGCAGGCTCTTGGCGAAGACCTGGGTCCTGGCGTTATAGGCGATCCAGTCTGTGACGGCCTTGTCGGAGGCGGAAAAGCCGCCGATGGAGGCAAAGCTCTTGGCAAATGTCCCGAAGTAGATGTCGATCTCATCCTGGACGCCGAAGTGGGCGGCGGTACCTTTTCCGGCGGGACCCATGGTTCCCCAGCCGTGAGCGTCGTCAATAAATATCCGGGCGTCGTACTTCCTTGCAAGTGAGGCGATATCCTTCAGGGGGGCCAGGTCACCGGTCATGCCGTAGACTCCTTCGGTGACGATCATGACGCCCCCTTTGCGGTCGCGGTTTACCCGTTTCAGCACCTGCTCCAGGTTTTCCATGTTGTTGTGCTTGAAGACTCTCAGCTGGGCTCCGTTCATCGCCTGGGCCTGGAAGGCACCGTCGACGATGCATGCATGGTCCAGCTTGTCCATGACGATGACGTCTTCCTTGCCCACCAGCGACTGGATCGTTCCGATGACGCCCATGTAGCCGTAGTTGAAGAGGAAAGCAGCTTCCTTTTCGGCGTGTTCCGCCAGCTCGCGTTCGAAGGCGAGGTGGTACTCGGTGTTGCCGCTCATCATGCGGGAGCCCATAGGAGAGCTGACACCGAAGTCATCTATTGTTTTCCTCGCAACATCAAGAACTTCCGGGTGGTTTGCCAGGCCGAGATAGTTGTTGACCGACCACATGATGTGTTCTTTTCCCTTGAACACCATGTGCCGGGCCGGGTTGGGCGGCAGAACGGGCCGGGTGTATTCGTCGTCTCCTATGGCGCGCATCTTGCCGAAATAGCCGCCGTCGGTGTGGCATTTTGCAAAGAGGTCGGTATGGCCTTCTGCCTTGGCGGCGCTTTCCTGTTCTGTCTTTTCATCTAGTAACATACTCTGGTCTCCTTGTACGCATATTTCGGAAATTCATGACCGCTCGAGCGATTGACCGGGTGGTTTGACGTTGTGGGTCGACAACGATATCAGCAGTGAGAGGGTGCGTGTCCAGTTCTCTTCGGGCTGATGCGTAGCCGCCGCCGGTTATGTTGAGGCTTATGTAGTCTTCGGGCTGGACTGTCCCCGTTGCGACAGCTTCTTCCAGAGCGGCGCATGCGACGGCGGCGGCGGGGGATATGTCCGAGCCTTCTTTGGACTGAAAGGTCCGGCCCGCCCTGGATGCCGCAGTGTTGTCCGGGGCGTACATGACCCCGCCGGTCGCTGTGAGGGCGTCAAAAAGCCCCCCGGTTGGGGACCAGGGGGCGTGGCGGTTGGCCAGAACCTTTGCATGGATGTTGTCTATCTGATTTTTGGCCGTCTCTGGATCAAGTGGCAGCAGGGTGGCGCTGCGGGCGTTCCAGGTGTCCACAAGGAGGGTGAAGGGAGCGTTTTGGGCAAGGTGGAGCCTGGCGAGGCCGAAAGCGGGTCCAACGGTATGGCGGGCCGCGCCGTGGTCGGACCGGGCCGGCCGGGTGGGCGGTTGGCGTGGGGTTCCGGGGCCGCTCTCAAGAGTTCCAGGATATCCCGCATCCAGAAGACGGAGATTCGCCTCCCATGCGGCAATGGCGCCTGTTCCGCTTCCGACGGCCTGAAAATAGTGGTCCGGAATGCGTCCCATCGTTTCGGCGGCCGAAAGGAAGGTGGTGCCCATCCCGTCCCGTCGGGCGACGTTCTTTGCACCGCCCTCTGCCAGAAAACCAGGCGCCGCCGCAAGAAGTCCGGAAAGTGCAATGGCGTCACTGTAGTCTGCGCCGTTTCCTGCTGCGACAACGGTGGTGGATGGGCCTCGGAGCCCGACTGTCCACAGATCCGGCAGGTTGTCTTCGGGGACGACGATGACCAGAGGAAAATTATGCTCCGTTGCGACCCGGAGAAAGGCGCGGGCGGTATTGCCGGCTGATGCCACAACCAGTGTGTGTCGGTATGCCGCGTCGCCCATGCGGCCATAGACTGCGTAGGCTTCATTTTCCTTGAATGTGCCGGTGGGTATACGTGCTTCTCGACGGGGCCACCATCCACTGAAGGTAATATAGAGTTTCTTCAGACCCAGATGGGGGCCGTAGCCTTCAGACTGCCAGGTTACGGGACCACCCCCTCCGTCAAGGATACGCGAAACGGGCAACCATGAAGCGTAACGAAATATATCGGTACGGAGGGAGTCCGGACAAAATCGGGTCTGTCGGTAGCGTGTCCGCAGAAATACGGGGCGTTCACCGGCAGCGGGCACTTCCATAGGAAAGATATCCGTTTCGACGTGCCGGATATCCTGCAGGATATTCGGCAGGATATCCGGCCGTCCTAACGGGAAAAGGTCATAGTGTTGTTGCGACACGTTGCCGGAGGCGCCATCCATAGCTGCTGTCTTACCGGTCGAACCGGAGATAGTCAATGTTGTGTTCCCGACACCGCTTCTGTGATTGTGATCTCTGGTCGTGATCGTCCTCCAACCCTTTCAAGAAGAATGTATGTGTAACTTTAATGGAAAAATAAGATATAATAGCAGAGTGAATATCTGAAGAGAATCTTCATTTGCTTGTCGGATTAGCTTTCGCCCCCGGATACGTTGTAGTATACTATTCTGCGATGAAAGCCAACAGGCGAAATCTGATCATCCGATCCGGCATGGAGCTTTTTTCACGATACGGTTACAGAGATGTCTCGGTAGAAGATATCGTTCGACATTGCGGACTAAGTGTCGGTACATTTTATAAACATTTTCCCGGCAAGGAAGGTTTTTATGAAGATATTCTTCGTCTGATCCAACGGGAGGGTATCCGAAAAGCTGAACTGATGGTCGGGCGCCTGCATTCCCCGTTGAACAAACTGAAAGCGGTCTATCGTTTCACAATACTCGGAATACGTCGTTACCCGATTCTGCGGGGAGTTCTTTCACGGGACGAACGCTTCCTCTATCCCGGTATAGATGTGGGAGCCGGGGGAGTAGGTATTTTGAGAAAACGAATTGAAGATATTCTGGATGAGGTCATCCGGGAGGGGTCCCGGCGAAACGTATTTCGTCCGGGAATATACAACAACGCCCATCGATTGGTCCTCACTCTTCTGGATGCAGTAATTGCCAATCTGGATGATCCGGACGTAGATTCCATGACCCAGGACATGCTTCTTCTCCTGCAGCGCGGTTTGAAGCGGACTCTTCGTCTTCGACGACGGGCCGAACGACTCGATCGCCGGATTGTCGGATATGATGACGACCCGGATTGGCTTGAAACTTGACATGGCTTTGTAAAGCACTATAGGCTAAAATCTTAGAACCATTGGTGGAGGAAGGTCTATGCAACTTATTCTGTTGATTTCCCTTCCTCTTGCAGGTGTAATTCTAGGTTGGACTATTCGCTGGCTGTACGCCAGGTTTCAGCTGTCTTCGACGGAGCAACGTGCGGAACGTCTGAAGAAAGACGCGGCAAAAGATGCCGAAGCACGCAAGAAAGAGCTGATACTAGAAACGAGAGATGCGCTTCAGCGCGAACGGAACGAACAGGAACGGGAACTTCGGGAGCGGCAAAAGGAACTGCAGCGACTGGAACAACGACTGTTACAGAAAGAAGAGAACCTAGAAACCAAGTCCAGTGCTCTGGAACAGGAGCAACAGGAATTGGTATCCCGTGAGAGGAAGCTTGACGAACGGACAAAATTCCTGGAAGAACAGGAAATTCACTGGCGAAACGAGATGGAGAGAATTTCCGGGCTCACCCAGGAAGACGCGCGAAAACTGATTATTTCGTCGCTGGAAGACGAGGCGCGCCACGAAGCTCAGGGACTGGTAAACAAGATTGAACAGGAGGCGGTGGCAACGGCGGACAAGACCGCCCGGGAGATTCTCGTCTCCACCATTCAGCGTGTAGCCAGTGAGGTAAATACTGAAGTTACCGTTTCATCGGTCAGCCTGCCCAACGATGAAATGAAGGGGAGAATTATCGGCCGGGAAGGGCGCAACATCAGGACTCTGGAAACGCTCACCGGGGTGGATATCATCATTGATGATACTCCTGAAGCGGTGGTGGTCTCCTGTTTCGAACCGGTCCGGAAAGAAATTGCGAAGCGGTCGCTGGAACGACTGGTAACGGACGGACGGATTCATCCTACCCGGATTGAGGAGGTGGTTCAGAAAGTTACCGCCGACATGACCCAGACGATCTATGAAGAGGGCGAGAAGGTTCTCTATGACCTGAATATTCATCACATACGACCGGAAGGTGTCCGCGGCCTGGGACGTCTCGCATTTCGGACCAGTTACGGGCAGAACGTCCTTGCCCACAGTAAGGAAGTTGCCGTTCTTGCCGGAACAATTGCCGCTGAAGTTGGCGCGGATGTGGAAATCGCCAAGCGTGGCGGTATTCTTCATGATATCGGCAAGGGTATAGAGACCGACGGTGACAGTAATCACGTGGAACTGGGTGTGGAGCTGGGGAAACGGCTTGGCGAGGACGCCCGGGTCATTAACTGCATTGCCGCCCATCACGGTGACGTACCTCACAACTGCATGGAATCGGTTATTGTTCAGGTTGCGGATGCCATTTCGGCGTCCCGTCCCGGGGCACGTCGGGAGACGCTGGATAACTACATCAAGCGTCTGGAAAACCTGGAAGCAATTGCCGAGGCATATGAGGGTGTAGAGAAAGCCTACGCTATTCAGGCCGGTCGGGAACTCCGGATTATGGTCAACCATGAAAAAGTCAGTGATCAGGAAGCTCGGGAAATCGCCAAGAAGATTGCCCGGAATATTGAAGAACAACTGCGCTACCCCGGCAGGATTAAGGTTACTATGATTCGTGAAACGCGCGTTGTGGAATACGCGCGGTAGGTGCATGAAAATTCTGATTCTCGGAGATGTGATCGGTCAGTCCGGTATGCGTGCCGTGGTGAGCGCCCTGAAGGGGCTTGTGCGGCAGTATCGGGCGGACATTGTCATTGTGAACGGTGAAAATGCCGACGACGGATTCGGCATTAACGGACAGCTCGCGGAACAGCTTTTCAAGGCGGGGGCAGACGTGATTACTACCGGTAATCACGTCTGGCATCACGATTCAATTTCGGATCTGCTCAACAACAACACTTCTATTCTGCGACCGGACAACTACCCCGGAGGCGCTCCCGGCAGTGGTGTCTGCGTGCACGAAACGCGGGCAGGGAAAGTGGCGGTAGTCAACCTGCAGGGCCGTGACCGGATGTCTGCTATCGATTGTCCCTTCCGGCGTTCCCGGGAGATTCTGAAGCGCCTGAAAGGACAGGTAGATGGGGTGGTCGTGGATTTTCACGCTGAGTCAACGGAAGAAAAGGAGGCCCTGGCGCACTATCTCGACGGAGACATCACCGTTCTGTACGGAACTCATACACACGTTCAGACGGCGGACGAACGTGTGTTATCCGGTGGAACGGCTTACATTACCGACATAGGAGCCTCCGGTCCTGACGACAGTGTCATCGGTTTTGATCCGGAAATCAGCATCCGCCGTGCTTTGACGCAGCTGCCCTTGAAGAACGAGGTCGCCGGGAATGCCGCCATCCTTCACGGCCTCGTTGTGGAGTCAGACGGTGACGGTCATGCCACATCCGTTGAGCGGATTGCATTCAGATCTCTTGTGTAGGCGCTTCAATATGGTGAGACGGGCTGAGAGTGGCCGTACACAAACGACTGCTTGATCTTCTGGTAACACGCTTTCCTGAGTACAGTCGGGATGTACTGTATGGTTTTATCATGTGTTCCGAAGTCCTGGTAAACGGAGCGGTCAGCCGGGATCCGTTGACATTTGTCGGGACGGACTCGGAACTTTCCATTCGCCGAAAAAAATACGTGTCCCGAGGGGGATACAAGCTCGCCGCAGCCCTTGTGGAGTGGAACATCTCTCCGGCGGGAATGGTATGGCTTGATGCCGGGGCAAGTACCGGAGGTTTCACCGATGTTCTGTTACAGGCCGGCGCAACGGCGGTTCATGCTGTAGACGTAGGGTACAACCAACTGGATTACCGTCTGCGCACGGACACCCGTGTACATGTTCATGAACGCACCAACATCAATGATATTACCACTCTGGACCCACCACCCGCCGCGGCGGTGTGTGACCTCTCCTTCCGGAGTCTGCGGGGGGTGTTGATGCACATTCTGGGGCTGACCACTCAGGGGTGGGGAGTTGCACTGCTGAAACCACAGTTCGAGGCGGCCGCAGAGATCAGATGGGGCCGTCGGATCGACAGTGGTCTGGACGAGGGCGTCGTTGACCCGTTCCTGCGTGAAGAACTTGTTCGTGGAGCTATTTACGACCTGCAAAAAGAAGGTCTGGAGATTGTCCGGTATATGGACAGTCCGATTACCGGTAGAAGCGGTAATCGGGAAGTACTGTTACACGTGCGCAGAACTTAGTCTGCCACGGATTTCGACTAACGCCGCAGGTCCCGTGCGGAAATGGGAGTACCGATATAGATTCCGTCACCGCCGAGGTACTCTACAATCTGACCGTTGATGAGGATCTGAACGCGTTCAACTGTTGAAAACTCTGTGGCAGTTTCGACTACCTGACGCATCTGGGCGAGATATCCTTCCAGGCCCATGGTGTTGAATCGGAAAGCTTCATTGAAATTCAGATAAGCAACTCCGTCGGCCACCCGGGCAGAGAGGAGTTCAGTTCCCTCGGGTATGAGACTCAACAAACCGTTATTGTGGTCTTCAACATCGGGCCCCGCGATGAGCGATTCTATAGTCGCAGTCAGTGGGCCACCGGAAAACCGGACTGACCGCCGGACGGGGACTGCCAGTATACGACCGTCGTCGGAAACCCGTATAAAATAGAGCGAAGCGGTGCGAATCTGTTCCTGTCCCTCCGGCAAACGCTCTTCCGGTGGAGGAACCACAACTTCTCGACCCGGTTCGTCCTCATCCTGAGGCTGTTCAACAGCTGGATTCTCCGTGCCGATTTCCTCGGCGGAGCCTTCAGAATCCCGTTCTCCCGGGGCCGGGTGGTCCGGTGAAATCCTGTCCCGTGAGGGTACCCGTTCGGACCCGCCGGGCGATTCCAGCACCGGCGGTTCAATCGGTTCTTCCGTCTGGAGGTCACGAGGTTCAAACACAACATCAACAAAATTGGTACTTTCCAGAACCTCGCGAATCGCCGGGAGGTTGAATAGCAGAATTATTGTAACCAGGAGAATCATGGCGATCCAGAAAATGACGCCGAAAGATGATTTCTTGCGGGAGCGCTCTTTTCCCATATTTGAGTATATCGGTCATTTCGGCTCCATGTTTGACAGTTGTAAAACGAACCATCTATGATACAGCAATGACGGAACTGAGAGGTATCGCCGCCTCACCGGGTATTGCAATCGGGCGTGTTCTCCTTCATATGGATGATCATCCCCAGATTCCCCGGTATAAAATCACCCGCCGGAACCTGGATGCGGAAAAGAGTCGACTCATTGCCGCGGTCCAACGGGCAAGTACCGATATCGAAAAAATCAAAGACAGCCCGGATCAGCAGTTGGAACAGGACGAAGTACGACTTCTTGATACCCATCTGATGATGCTTCAGGATCCTTCATTCTTTGAGTCGGTTCATAAACGTATGGAGCAGGAGCTTCTCAATGTGGAGTGGGTATTGCACCAAACTGTAATGGACCTTCTGGAAAAATTGGGCCAGTCCAGCGACACCTATCTTCGGGAGAGGACGGCGGACATTCACGACGTATCAAAACGGGTCCTCAATCATCTCCTTGACCGGGATCAGACGGACCTTTCCGATCTCTCGGACGAGCGGGTTATCGTCGCGCATGACCTTCTTCCCTCAGAAGCGGTCTCCATGAATAAGCGGATGGTTCAGGCTATCGTCACCGATGCAGGGGGCAAGACCTCCCACACCGCAATTATCGCCCGGAGTTTCGAGATTCCAGCTGTTCTGGGGCTGTCGTCCGTAACACGTCTCGTCCAGGGTGACGACCGGATTATTGTGGACGGGAACAGTGGCGTCGTCATCGTCGACCCCGATGAGGAGACTCTGGAGAAATACCAGAATATTCTGAACCGGTGGCAGGAGCATGAGGTGCAGCTTATGCGCCTGAACAACCTGCCTGCCGAGACCCGGGACGGCAAACTGATCCTGTTGAAAGGGAATATCGAAATCCCCGAAGAAGTCGAAGGCGTGAAGAACCACGGTGCGACGGGTATCGGGTTGTACCGTTCGGAATTTCTTTTTCTGCGTACTTCCGGGTTTCCTACGGAGGAGGAGCAGTACGATTCCTACCGTTCAGTGCTGGAATCGATGGAAAACCGACCAGTCACTATCAGAACTCTTGACCTGGGAGGGGATAAATTCAACGAGCGGGTTCATGCACACAATGAAAAGAACCCTATTCTCGGGTGGCGGGCTATCCGGCTCTGCCTTTCGCAGCTGGACCTGTTCAAAACACAGCTGAGAGCGCTCCTTCGGGCGGGAGTACACGGCAATTTGAAGATTATGTTCCCGATGATTTCGGGTATTCAGGAACTCAACCGCGCCCTTGATATCCTGGCAGAAGTAAAAAATGAGCTCCGCAAAGAAGACATCGCCTTTGTAGAACGTGTCCCTGTGGGTATTATGATAGAAGTACCGTCGGCTGCACTGACTTCTGATATTCTGGCCCGGAAGGTGGACTTTTTTTCTATTGGTACAAACGATCTTATTCAGTATACCATTGCGGTGGACAGGGGAAACGAACGGGTCGCCTATCTGTACGAGCCCTTTCATCCCGGTGTAATACGGCTGATCAAGACGGTCATCGATAATGCTCACATTGAAGGTCTTTCGGTCGCAATGTGCGGTGAAATGGCCGGTGATCCCCTGGCCTCGGTGGTACTTCTCGGACTGGGGTTGGATGAATTCAGCATGAGTGCCGTTGGTATCCCCGAGGTGAAGCAGATCATACGGTCAGTCAGCCTTGCTGAGGCGGAGGAGCTCGTCGGTCGGATTATGGATTTACGGGACACCGAGGACGTGGATCGGGCGGTTCGGGAGTATATGCAACAACGTTTTGACCTGGAAGTGTATTAAACCTTTATGAATCCCTTATCGAGAGTATGTATTGCCGGTCGTCCCAATGTCGGCAAGTCTACATTGTTCAATCGTCTCTACGGTCGGCGTTACGCCATTACCGACCGCATGCCCGGAGTTACCCGGGATTCTGTTGCGGTTGAGGCTGAGATCGGTGATCGGCCGGTCCTTCTGGTTGATACCGGTGGAATCGGTGAGGGCGAGCGGGAACTGGATCGTGAGGTCTATGGCCGAAGCAAGGCGGAGATTTCCCGGGCGGATGTAGTGCTTCTTCTTCTGGACGTTATGGACTTTACCGGGGAAGACGAAGAGCTCATTGATCTGGTGCGTCGTTCCGGTCGTCCCACCATACTTGTGGTTAACAAGATAGACAATGAAGAACGGCAATTGATGTTTCACGATTTTCTCAGGTTCGGGATATCCACGGTTGTTTCTATTTCCGCCGAACACGGCTACGGAATGGATGATCTTGTAGAAGCAGTTCTGGAGTTGCTGCCGGAACAAGAAATTTCGGAACCATCCGTCGATGACCAGTCGCTCACCGTCCCGTCGGGACCGGTACGACTTGCTATCGTCGGTCAGCCCAATACGGGAAAGTCCAGCCTGTTGAACCAGCTTATCGGTGAAGAACGGGCTATTGTTTCGGAACTGGCCGGCACCACCCGGGATATTGTGGAAGCGGCATTCCGCCACAAAGAGGTGGATTTCACCGTTATCGACACTGCCGGAATTCGTCGGAAATCTAAAGTTCACGAATCGGTTGAGTATTACGCGGTGCAGCGCGCCCTCGACACCATCGAGGCCGCCGAGCTGGTGGTCCTCGTCATTGACGTAGTGAAAGGTCTGAGCGAACAGGATAAAAAGATAGCTGCCCGGATCGCTGAACGGGGACGCGGAGTGGTGGTCGCCCTGAACAAGTGGGATCTTCTGAAAGACGGCCTGGAAAATCAGCTGAACGCGGTTACCGACCGGGTACACTTTCTCTTTCCTGTATTCCGGCACGTACCGATTCTGCCTATTTCGGCGCTCACCGGAGAGGGCATGGAAGTTCTCCTTGACCGGCTTGTTCACATTCGTGGAGAATTGCACCGGCGAATCGAAACGGGGCCGCTGAACCAGGCGCTGCAGAAATGGCTGGAGCAGACGCCACCGCCATCGGGAAAGAAACCGATCAAGTTGAGATACATTACGCAGGTTTCCACCAATCCGGTGCGCTTTGTCCTCTTTGTGAACAGAAAAAAGGGGTTTCCCGAGTTTTATCTCAGATACATTATGAATCAGCTCCGTCAGGATTTCGGTTTTCATCATATCCCGTTTTTCATTGAATTGCGCTGATGCCACGGTACGGTAGTCGTGAACTGGTGGAACTGCTCGATATTAAACCCCACGTCCTGAGATACTGGGAACAGCAGCTGCCGTTGATCCGTTCCGACCGGGATGAGACGGGTCACCGGGTCTGGACGTCCGCGCACGTTCGGCTTCTTCGGAGGCTGCACCACCTGATTGTTGGCCGGGGTATGTCCGTCCAGGCCGCGGGGGAAACGCTACTCCGGGAGGGTGAGACCACTCCCGCAAATGTGAAAGCGGGACTGGAAGCGGTCCGGGAAGAGCTTTTGGCGACGTTGCACGGTATCCGCAACAGGGATGTGGTCGGCAACAGAACGAATGTCGCCGCCACTGCCAAAGAATCGTGTTTTGAAGAGCCTCTGAGCGAAACGCAGGAATTACCGGTTTCCATGATTTCACCGCTAAGTCCCGATACCTCGCGATCCCTGAGTCCTCGGGCGTTGTTGTACCGTCGGAATCGCACAGAATTACCGAAACCGTCGGACAGGCCGATCGTTCCCGTTGTCTACCGCCACCTGTTCGCATACGCAGCTTCCGGTGGTGGGACCTCGGTCGTCCCAGACCCCGTTCCGCCACTGCTTTGCCGCATTTTGGCCCACCGGCTCCCGGATAGCGCAAATCCGGTAGTGGTGTGTGTTCCGCCCGATGCCCTCCAGGCCTATCGCAACGCCTTTCAGAAATGTCCCGATCTTTTCCGTAGGGTTCTCTTCCTTGAAATTCCACGATTTGAATATCGCGGCAAACGCTGGTTCTCACCGACTCTGGGAGCAATCTACACCCTTGTTTCTCCGGCAACGGTTCAAACGTTGCCGTCTCTGCATTCATCGTGTCGATTCTACTTCTGGGCCGCCGACAGTCCGGATTCACCGCCTCCCCAGGAGGTCGCCGGTCTGAATATCGCCCGGTCCGGGATGGAAGAATCCGTTGTCACATTGATGCTGCACGAGAGTGACGACGCTTCCATTATCGGCGAGAGCTTTGTCCTGGATATCCCCGATGGATATGCACATGTCACGCCGCGGAAAATTTCGCCCTTCGTCTTGCGGGGCCGGTGGTCCATCGGCGGGGTAATACCGGAAAGGTTTGATCGCAACGCCTCCAATGCCGATATTACACAAGAGGGATGGAGGTATGATCTCTGGGTCAGAGACATGGCAAGTCCGGCTTCTCCGTGGGTTTCAATACCCCGGAGTTCCCGTCCAACCCTCTGGAGAGGATATGACTGGAGAATTCAGATACCGGTGGTCTGGCCGGAAATTACATAGCAAACAAGTAAGGTATAGTCCTTCGGTGCTCTTTTTTTTACTCCTAGGATTATTACTGCCGGGTCGGGACGGACTCCTGGCCGTGGAAGGGGTAAAAATTCCCGATACTTCCTTTGCACGCAGGGCCGTCCTGGATATTCTTACCGCTCCCACGGATAGGGGACATCCGGCAATCCGTGAAATCATCCGAGTTCCCGGAGGTGATCCGGTACTGCATCGCACGGACGAACAGAACGGAAATATCTACCATCTCTTTATTCCGGCGGCGGATGATACCCTGGAAACGGCTTCACCTGGAACGTACATCATCCGGAGGAGAGAGTCCGACGGCGCTTTTGACCAGATAAAGGTATTTCTTCAGCGTGATGAGGGTTCCTTTATCCGGCTTTTTCCAAAAGACCGGACCCTCCGGATGGACGTTTACATTGCCGCAGAAAGACTCTATCGGGACGTTCCGGTTGCGATGAGTATGGAGCGGGCTCTCTCTGCACCGATTGATACCATTATTCGCACGACCGCAGGAGTCGTGGACTGGTCTGTTCTGGAAGTCAACCCTCAGGATGAGGGGTATCGGACAATTCGTACGATGGCGGACCGTATACGCGCCGCCCTGCCGCATCTTCCCGACGCCGAAGACGGGGCAATGGATTCCGACGGTAACCTTGTCTTGATTGAGACCCTTGTTTCCCAGGAGAGACTACCCGGTTTCAACTGTTCCGGATTTGCAAAATGGGTGGTTGACGGCCTCTACGGCTCCCGGACTGGAACCTTTCTTTCTCTGGACGTACTGAAGGAAAAGCACCTGGACTACCGTGGTACCAGCTGGAGTCAACCCCTTGAAGACGCCCGGGATCCATATTTTGGTCTTGACTGGACGAGGAATCTGGCGGTGCAGATGGAAGTTTTGAATCGTGACGTTGCATCGGAGAGTAAAGACCCGGAGTCTATGGATGTGAGGAACGTTCCCTTCGCCCGTTATAGCGAGGATGTTGGATATCGGGTGGATTCTCTGACACAGGTTCTGTACTGGCTGGCCCGAAACGAACCGGGAACGTTTTACCTGGGAAGCATCAACCGACTTTTCGGGTCCGATCCGGTGCTGCGACAGCACACCCATGTGGTCGTCTTTTTACCCTATTTTGATGAGACGGGACGTTTCCGCGTCGCCGTCATGGAGCGAAATGTTGAAACCAGCATCGCCTCTCTGCAGCGACGGTACGGAAACGACCACGTTCATCTTGTCCGTGTCCGTGGCGGGGCGGATTTCCGGGCGCCTCTCTTTTCAAATCTTTCCGCCAATACCGTCAAAGTCGGCGATTGAATCTGTATACTCCGTGAGATAGACTCCGCCCTATGTATCGCAAGATCTTTTCAGCACTTCTTGTGCTTCTTCTCGCGGCCCAGATCGTTGCGGCCGGTGATCGGGAACTCTTTGACGAAGCTCAACGACGGTTTGACACCGGCGCCTATACGCTTGCGTTGGAACAGTTCCAGTCTCTCCTGGATCAGTATCCGGGTTCGGCATTCGCAACGCGATCCCAGCTCAGAATAGCCCAGAGCTATTTCTATCTGGGGGATCACTCCCGGGCATTGGAGGTCCTCTTGCGTGCGTCCGTTCGCGCCCGTGGTAGCGGCGCATTGGGACAGGAAATCCGTCTGTGGCTCGGTCTCTCCCGATTTCAGATGGGACGATATGACGAAGCGGTAACGGACTTCTCCCGGTATATCGATTCCGGGGCAAACCAGACGGCTCGTGCCTTTCTCTACCGCGGTATGAGCCGTCTGGAAACAGGCGATACTTCCGGTGCCGGGTCGGACCTTGAGAGTGCTCTGAACGATCTGGAAGGAGCCGAGCGCGGATACGCTCTGGCGACGCTCTTCAGCCTTCTGAATCGTGCGGATCTCCACGACCGGGTAGTCGAATTGTACCAACGGGAATCTGCGTCGACTATCGATCCCGTGTATCGGGAGCAGGTGCTACGCCTGGCGGCGGACGCCGCTTTTGAGGAAGGAGAACTGGAAACGGCGGAAGAATTGTACCGGGAAATAACAGATTTCTCACCTGGGAGTGCCCAGTGGGCGTATCAACAGCTCTACCGTATGGCGCTCCTCCGGGACGACCGGTCCGAAATGGATGCCGTTTTTCGAGCGGCTGAACGAAGGCTTTCGGCGGAACCTGAACGACTTGGTTCATTCTGGCTGGCTCTTGGATCCGACGCAGTTGAGTCCGAGCGATACGAGCTTGCCGAGTTCTACCTTTCGCGTTTATGGAGTATTCGGGGGCAGCAGGTCGTATCGGGAACGGTAGCTCGTCTTCTCGCCCGTGCTCTGGAAGCGCAGGGCCGGCCTGAAGAGGCGCTGGAGATTCTCACAATATCATTTACAGACGCGAACGTGTCGGACGATGATGGCAGCGCCCGGTATCTGGAGGCAACCCGTCTCCTCCTCCGACTTGACCGTCCCGAAGAGGCGGCGACCTTGATATCATCCTATCCGGGGTACCTGGAAAACGGGGCGACTTTGTACGCGTGGAGCCACGCTTCTTTTCGAAGCGGTAACTATGAGGGTGTCCTTCAAGTACTGCAGCGTCCGGAGACTCAGGCTTTTGCTCGAGAAATACCCGGTTTGACCCGTCTTCTTGGTCGTGTTCTCCTGGAAGTGGACAATCCCCGGGAGGCCGTCCGGGCCTATCGTACGTTTCTTGCGGCGCGACCGAACGATCTGCCTGCCAGGATCGAGTTGATCCGGGGACTCGTTTCGGCAGAACAGTTCGACGCGGCTCGTCAGGAAATTCGACGCCTGGATCGAGATGCCCTGAACAGACGGCAGATGAACGAAGTGGCCTATCTGGAAGGGCTCAGTCAATTCCAGGGACGTCGGTACAGTGAAGCCCTGACATCTTTTGACGCGGTTTCCGACAACGCCTACGAGCCGATGTTATCCTACCACATAGCGTGGAGCCTGTACCGTACCGGCGAGATAGCTGAAGCGGGCCGACGAATTGCCGCAACCCGCTCGGCTCTACCCGATGATGTCTACAGCGACGGTTCTTACCTTTACGCATGGACGCTGTATCAGCAGCAACGACCTGCGCAGGCGGTGGAGGTTCTGCTGCCACTTCTGGGAAGTGGATCCGACCAGGAGCGGCGGTCTGCAATTCGGGAGCTTCTGGCGGCATCGTACCTTGCTGCCGGTAACGACCAGGAAGCTCTTCGGGAATATCGCAAGATAGTTGAAGAAGCTGACAGTGACGACCGACCGGTATACTGGAGCCGATACGCATCGGTGCTTGCCTCACTCGGCCGGGACGACGAAGCGGTAAACGAATATGAAGAGATCGCCCTCAGGTTTCCTGAAACTGTCCACGGTGGAGAAGCATTACTGGAGGCGGGCCAGATTCTTTTTACTATGAGCAAATTTCCCCAGGGACGAGACCGTTTCCGGGATTATCGAAACCGTTATCCCGACGGTCCATCCTACGACCGGGCACTTTACTGGGGTGGCCAGAGTTCTCTTGAACTCGACGAAGGGGAACGGGCTCTCCTGTGGTGGGAGCCCCTTATTCTCGAGTATCCTCGCAGCTCCTTTACCCCCAGAGCACTTTTTCAGAGCGCAGAAATCCACGCTGAACGCAATCGAAACCGGGAGGCTTTGGAGCTCTACGATCGGTATGTAGCGGCGTATCCCGCCGGACCGGACGTGGAAGCTGCGGAGCGTCGCAGACAATCCCTGCGTCTTTCCCAGGCGGGTCTGACCGAACGGGAAGCTGCGTTGTGGACGGAACTCGATCCCGATGTGGGCGAGGGGCCACCTCCAGGCAGCGATCGCTGGTTTGAAATCGTTTTGGAACTGGGGCAGGTTGCAATTCGTGAACAGATAGCCCTCAGTTTTCAGCGAACTCGGATCGTTCCGGAACTTCAAAGGGCCGGAGAGTTATCGGGGGAATCCGCTGCCCGGGCCAATATTCTACTGGCAGAGTACTACCAGCGTCGCGGAGAAATACGTCGCGCTATCGAAAGTTATATCGCTGCAGCATCAACGGACGGCGCTACCGATGAATTGCGCGGGCAAAGTCTCTTTCGTCTTGCCGAAGTGGCACATGAGGAAGGGGATCGAAGGACTGTGGAGGAAGCGACTCGACAGCTACGGGAGCAGTTTCCCGATACGATCTGGGCGGACCAGGTTGAAAGATTTCTGGGAGGTGCCCAATGAAACGCCTTGAAATGAAACCGGTCACTCCGTTGGGCAGCACGCTTATTCTTGTTATGACTATCGCAGCGCTACTGGTTGGTTTTCCAGAAATACTGGAATCCCAGGAATCGGAAGGTCTTGCCGAAATCATCCTCGAACGGGCCCAGGCAACGGTAACGCCCGTGGCCGCTGCAGTTCGACATCTCCCGGAACTGGAAGAAATACCCGTTGAAGATGAAGTGTTCAGGGCGGACGCCCGGACGGCGGAGCTACCGGTGTCGGACGTTCCCGTTCCGGATATTCCTCGAGATGCGGTGACGCCGGCGGGAATGATCGCCGAACAGGACCAGGTCTTTTTCAACGCTGCCCTTGGAGGAGGCAGTGTCAACAGTATTCTGGGCAGCATTAACGTCTATCGACTTGGGGAAGGACCCCAGTTCCAGGTCGGCTACGACCACGAAGGTTCCGACGGTTTTGGTTTGAAGCAACCAGGAACGGGATTTTTTGTTCAGGAGAACGAGTTGGACACCTGGGTTCGTCTTGGTGATGACGGACCTCTGACCCTGGAAATCGAGGGAGGGTACGCGGACCGAAGGTTCGGGCTTCAGCAGCTATCGCCCTATTACTCCCAGGATACCCGTGCTTTTTCGGGGCAACTGCGAAGTGTCTACAGCCCCGAAACCAGGTTCACACTGGAGGGAATCGTTTCTTTTAGGGATCAACAGCGGGTATTGTCGACCGGCGAGTCCGGCCTTGAGTCGGCGCGAAATGGATATCGCCGGGTGAGTCCGGAAGTAAAGGGAACTCTGGAATGGCCCCGTTTTCTGATTGGACTGACTGGTCGGTATGACGGAGCTTTTTCGACAGGAATGGAACTGGACGGCGTTTCCGTATTTTCGGGAGAGTTGAACGTTGAGACCGTTCCTCTGGATGGTCTTACCCTCGGTGCGCGAGGTTCGGTGATTTACCGAATGAATAACGGTATCTTTTTCCCCGTGGACGGGTATCTCGCGTATCGCGGCAATGAACGGTGGACTCTTGACCTTTCTGGCGGCTACCGTCTTCGAGAAAATGACCCAACATTATACTGGGTCGACTATCCCGCTTTGGACTGGGAACCGGGAACGACGGTTACGGAAAAGCGACTTCCTGCCGACGAGTTGTTTTTCGCGGATGCGGCTCTGGGTGTGACGGCAATACCCGGTGTTCTTGACCTTAGAGGGGGAGTGGGCCGGACGTGGCATCGAAACCGACTCGTTGTCGATACCTTTAATAGCGTACTCGCCACTTACCCGTATCGGCTGACGACTTTTACGGCCATAGACAGTGAATTACAGGCGGAAATGACCGTCAACGACGGATTGCGTCTGGCGGCGGGCTGGCTTGCATCGTGGGAAGACCGACTTTTCGGTATGCCGGCGCATCGGGTTGAGGCATCTCTGACAGGAGAAGTTTCTGAGTTGCTGGGAACCGCCCGGGTTCTCGTTCCGCTGGATGGAGGCCCTGGTATTCTTCCGCAGGTAGACCTGGAAATGCGTTACGAGATGTTCCGGGATGTGGAGTTCCGACTGTATGCCCTGGATATTCTTGCGCCCGGTCTTGATGACGGACGTTCTCTGCGTGGTGTCCAACCGGACGATGATGATCCCTTTATATCCGCCGGACTTCAGCTAGGTGCTGCCGTGCGGGTCAGTTTCTGAAACTTTTCTTCGAGGAGATGCAAAGATGTTGGATTTGATTCAGCGGGGTGGGGTGATATTTGTGATCATTCTCATCCTTTCGGTCATTGCCGTGGCGATTGTCATTGAGCGACTGCTCTTTTTCCGAAAAAACCGGGGCGATGAAGACACAATCATGCGCCGGCTTGAAACGACTCTGACCAAAGGAAATTTCGACGAAGCGCTGGCTGTGTGCGAAGCAATGCCCAGCCCGATTACAAACCTCATGAGGGTCGGTATTGAGCACCGAACCTACTCCCGGGAAGTAATCAAGATGGCCATCAGTGATGCTGCAAACATGGAGATTCCCAGGATGGAACGCTTCCTCTCCTCTCTCGGCACTATTGCCCACGTGACCCCTCTTCTGGGTCTCCTTGGAACGGTAACGGGAAATATCCAGGCGTTCGGTGTTCTTGGGGAGACCGGTATCGGGACCGGTGATCCGGCGGTCCTGGCCCGCGGTATTTCCGAGGCACTTCTGACAACGGCTGCAGGTATAATTGTCTCTATTCCGGCAATCGCCTTTTATAACTATCTCGTAAACAAGGTAAACCATTCCATCATCCGTCTGGAAAACCGGGTGAACGAGCTGGTCCTCTATCTGAAAAAGGAGTAGGTCGATGCAGTTTCGCAGACGCCTGCAACCAATGGTGAACGTTGACCTCGTTCCAATGATCGATGTGGTCTTTCAGCTGGTTATATTTTTCATGCTGTCCAGCACGCTCATCACCCGGACCGGACTGAACCTGGATCTTCCCAATGCTTCGACGGTTCAGGAAACGGTGACAAGCAGTCTCGTTCTTACCGTCGTATCGGATGAGGAAATACTCCTGGGAGACGTTTCTCTCTCGTTTACCGAGTTTTCAGAACTCCTGGCTGAACGAAAGGGCGAATATGAAGAGCGATCTATCTCAATAGAGGCGGATTCGACTCTGCAGTATGGAACGATGGTACGAGTACTTGATATCCTCAGGCGCAACGGATTTCGAGGAGCAAATCTGGTTGCGGAACAAGTTCCTCTGGAGGAATCACGCTGAAACACCTTCTGGAACGGTTTTCCATACCTGTGGTATCGGACCGGCGGCGACTTGTTGTTGCCGCTGTGGCAGCGCTACTGCTACATCTGATGCTGTTTCTCTTATTTCCCCGTCTGGATGATTCCGAGGTTCCGGACTTCCAGACGCCTCTTTACATCTCCTTTGATCCCGTTCCTGAGGAGCTGGTGGATGCCGAAAAAGAGCCGCAGGTACCGGCGGTACTGCCGCAACCTCAGCCGCCGACCGTTCAGGAACCCGAGCCGGTAGAGCCTGCTCCGGTTACTCCGCCACCGCAGGAGGAAATCGTCGTGTCGCCCGCGGGTGAGACCGAAAGAATTGACACACCGGAACAGACCGTACCCGCGCCGATACCCGGACGACCGACACCCACACCGCGAACGCCCGTTCCGTCGGCGGACAGGATGCAACCTCCAAGTGCAACGGAAGCGCCTGCTGAGCCGGAGCGCGAACCTGCGTCTCGGGCGGTTGATCCCGAACCGGCGCCTGCGCCGACCCCTACGCCACCGCCACCACCGGTGCGTCAAGGTCCACCGAGGTCTGCAAGGACAGCGGCTACCACCACCGAATCATCTGAATGGGTCGCATCCCAGCTTCAACAGATCGCCGACATACAGGAAGACTACCTCCGGGAACTGGAAGAGTATGAGGCCCGGCAGCAGGCCCTGGCCGACAGTACCGCCGACGGATCTACATCTTCGGACCCGTCCCGGCCGCTTCCGATACGCACGCCCCGATTTACCGACTTCCAGGACGAACTGAGCAGGATGATTTCAGGCATAGAATCGGCGAATAATGTGGTGCGGACCTCTCCGGACCAGCCAACGGCGACACCGGGGACGACCTCGTCGCCGAATACCAGTGCGCCCGGTATCGACGGTGTCATCGTCGGTGAGGGAGCCGGACAGCGACAACTGGTCACAGGTTCCGCTCCCGACCTCTCTTATGTTGAGCTTCCGGTTGGGTTTCCACCGGAGTACCTGGTAGAAGTTCGCTTTACCGTTGCCCGGGATGGTACGGTCACCTGGGCCGCTCCCCGTCGGCCGACGCCGGTTCCCCAGCTGGATTCGGTATTGTCGTCTACAGTCCGTTCCTGGCGCTTCGAGGCTGCTTCCGGAGGGGGCTCGTCGTCCGTCTCGGGTTCCGTTACAATCGTCGTCGATACCCGAAGCGGAAATTGATGGAATGCGTGGATTAGACGACAGTATACGGGCGGTTGCCTTTGACATTGACGGAACTCTTTATCCCAACGGACAAATGTACCTTGCATCACTACCTGTTGTGATTCGGCATCTCAGACTGTTCCGGGCCTTTGGACATGCCCGCAGGGATATACGGCGAGAACGCCCCGTAACGGATCTTCACCGGCGGACCGCTGAGATGGTTTCGAACGAACTGGGAATCGAAACTACCGAAGCGGTGACACGTATAAACCGATATATATACGGCGAGTGGGAATCCATCCTGAAAAAAGTGACGCTCTACCCGGGGGTTCGCGAGCTGATACAACACCTTCGGGAGCGAGGTATCCGTACTGCCGCGCTATCGGACTTCCCGGTGAGAAAAAAGCTTCAGTTGCTCGAGCTTGAAGGTTTGTGGGATGTTGCCTTTTCGTCGGAGGAAACCGGATACCTCAAGCCCAACCAAGAACCATTTCAACGGCTTATCCGGGAACTGAAGCTGCCGCCAAGACAAATTCTGTACGTTGGTAACAGCTATCATTACGACGTGGAAGGCGCCCGGTCATGCGATCTCCTGACCGCTCACATTACCCGGCGCAGACCCCATGGTCCTCCCGCTGATTTCTCCTTCCGACATTTTTCGGAACTCCGGGAGTGGCTTGAAAGCCGTCTGGTCGCCTCATCGTAACGGTAAATAGTAACGAAAAGATAACATCTCCGGTTCGTCCAAAGTGCATGGATGATTCACAGCACGAACAAAAGTGCTATACTATTGGGCAACTGGGAACTGGGAGAGGGAATTATGGGATTTACCATCGGCGATATTATTGTTCTGCTGGTCGTGGTGGTCATTCTCGCGGTGTACCGCCAGGCCGACCGGAACAACCGATCGTTGGAAAAAGTAAAACGTTTCGTGGAACGTGTTCAGGGTGAGATGGACGAAATCGTGGCTGAGAAGGTCACGATGCTCAAGGATATCGGTATCGAAGTTGATGTCCACCAGAAAGCGGCAAAGGAAGTTCTGAAGCGTATACATGCGGTAGAAGACGATCTCAATTCCCGAACAGGCAGCCTGGAAGAGATCGGCACCCGATTGACACAGTATGAAAATGTCCTGGACCAGCTGGTAGAGATGACCAGACGTACCGAGGAAAATATCGGACGTGTCAGAGATGAGAGTGAGTACGTTGACAAGGTGGGCAAGCGCATCAAGGCAACCCAGGACAAGATCGGTGAACTGGAACGGTCTCTTCCGGGTATAGTCTCGGGATTCGAAAAGCAGAACGAAGAACGCCTGGGTCAACTTGAAGAGAGGTTCTTTACCTCCAGCGAAGAGCGGGTAAAGGTGTTGACCAGTCGTGTTGAAGGTGCAGGAACACGGGTACAGGAATTTCAGGAAGAGGTGGTTCGCCTTCAAGGGGAAACGGAGGAGTTTGCGACTCGGTCGAGACGGGAACTGGAAGAGCTCTACGAATCTCTTAATGCCGACGCTCGGGATGCCGTTGCCTCTATTGCCGGTGCCACCGTCCGTGATGTGGAGACTCGCAGTCAGGAAATTCGTGAAGTTATCGACAGAGCGGAGGAACGTGGCCGGGAGTTTCAGGCGGAGAGCGAGCAGATGGTCCACGCTCTACAGGAATCCCTTGAACAGTCCGTTTTTGATGCCCGTAGTCGCCTTGACGACCTGGCCGAACAGGGTAAAAGTCTGGAGACGGAATCATTCACGGCACTGCGGGAACATATTGACCGGCAGAGTGATGTGCTTCGCAGGGAGTTGGCCCAGCGTGCCGATGAGCTTGACGGGGAAAATAGCCGTCGGCTGGCGGACCTTCGGGAATCCCTGAATGATGGCCATGGCAAGATAGACGAAGAACTTACCTCCCGGCTGGAAGAGATTTCCGGAGAGATTGAAAGCCGGGTGTCCCGAACAAAATCGGAGCTTGCATCGGAGATTTCGACTATCACCGATACGTTTCAGAATCTGTCGTCTGATGTGGAAAAATCGACTTCCCGCATCGACGAAGCGATTCACACCCTCAATGAACGAGTCGGCACCCTTGATCAGTCCGTAGATGAACGTACTCAGGCTATTCGGGAACGTCTTGAGGAGCATACCCGCCAGACTGCGGCCGAAATCGAGACGGAACGGCGGCGTCTCATCGATGCGACAGATAAGCTCGCCTCGGCGGCATCAACGGCGGAGCGGGATATAACGGATATGGAAAACCGGTTGTCCAGCCGAATTGACGGAACCGCCCAGGAAATGGAGACGCGGATTTTGTCGGACCTGGAACGTAGACTGGAAGACTATGAAAAAGGTTTGAATTACCGTTTCACCAAGATTGAAAGTGTAAACAGCGATATAGACCAGTTGGAACAGCAACTCCGGACGACTATGGACCGAATCAGCGAACGTGTGCGGGGTGACTTTCTTGCATTTGGTGAGGAACTTCGCGAGCTTCGTGAACAGGACAGAGGTGAGGCGGAAGCGGCCATGGATACCCTTCGACAAGCTATGGACGAGCTTGAGAACGGACTGAATGAGCTGAAGCAACGGGCGTACGAAAATGTCAGTGAAAAACTGAAAGTCTTTGAAGACGAGTTTTTTACGGACCTGCGGACACGTTCCGACGCTATGGACGGCCGCATAGAGCAATGGCGTCAGGACGTTGACAACCGTCTCGCCTCCATCCGGGAGACCGGAGACCGGGAGCGGGCCGCCCTGGAAGAGCAGTACAATGATGAGCTTCGTTCACGTATTTTTCAATTTCAGGAGCAAATTACCGGCCAGCTCAACAAGTCCGATGAGCAGATCGATTCATTCAGAAGTGGTCTTCAGTCACGAATGGAAGCGGTGGATGAACAGATTGCTGGATTCGAAACTTCCATCAGGGAGGAATTGGATTCTCTGAAGGAACGCTCCTTTCAGACGTTCAGGAAAGAGTTTTCTCAGGCCGACGATAAGGCTCGGGAAGAACTGCGAGCTTTCGAGTCTGAGGTAGACGGCCAGATCGGAGCGATACGTTCCTCCGTGAAAAACGGTACCGGCGAGCTGGAAAGCATGATTGAATCTTCTCGCAGCGATATTGCGGTCTGGCAGACGGAAGTTCTGAACCAGTTGCGGTCCAGCAGTGCCGACGTCAACAACCAGCTGGCCGACACGAAGGTGCGGCTCTCGGAAAACCTGCAGGAGTTGAAGCGCGAGTTCGGCGAAGAGCGGGAAGAACTGGTGGAAGAGAGCCGGGAAGAGCGGTCTCGCATCCGAAGCGATCTTGATGAGATTCACGGCTCTCTGGAAAAACTGGATAATCGCATGGAAACTCTTTCCCGCCAGGCGATCGACGAATTCCAGGATCAATACCGCTCGCTGCGACAAAATATTGAGAACCACGAGACAACGGTAACGGAACGTCTGGACGAGCGCTCTACCGAGTTTCGGGATCTGGTAGAGGATACCCGTGGACAGTTTCAGGCTATGCGTGAGCGTCTTTTGGGAAAACTGGAAGAAGAAGCTCGTACCCTTGATACGACACTGACTGAGATTGACAAGCGGCAGAGAGCATTCATTGAACAGACCAAAATCTTCGAACGCGCGGATACATTGAAAGCGTCCCTGACCGACAGCATTGAAGAGCTGAAAAACGAAATTGCCCGGGTAGAGGGGCTCCGCAACGAAGTTCGGGACATTGAAGGACAGTTCACGAAGATTCGCAAAATGTCTGCCGAGGCGGGTGAGAAAATGGCACGTTTTGCGGCGGACAAGCGCCGGATAGACCTTCTGGAAGAGGATTACAGGCGGCTAATAGGTCTTGCCCAATCGGTGGAACAGAAAATAGATCACGTCGGGAACAGCGATGAACAGCTTCAGGAAATTATGGCTCGATTGAAGAGTCTCGACGAACTTGAAACAGAGGTCGAGTCGCGGTTCGATCGCCTGGAAAAACGACGCTCCCTGATTGATCAGACAGCTGACGGATTGGAATCAAACAGCCAGGCTCTGGCGGCGATTGAGACGCGCATGGAAGAACTGACCGGCCGGATAGAGTCGATGCCGGGCACTGTAAACGCGCTTGCAGGCCAGTTGCGTAAGGTTGCGGGCGCGAAAAAAGAGACCGATCAGGCGGTGGGACAACTGGCCCGGCTGGAACAGACTCTTGCGGATGTCGAGTCCCGGATGAAAGAGCTGCAGACCGCCCGGGAATGGCTTGCACGGACGGAAACCCGGCTGGAAGAGATTCGTCGGGATGCGGGAGAGCAGGTGAAACTGCTTGGATCGCTTATGCGTGAGGAGACCCGAAAAAGTCCGGTGGACGGGGGTGCGCCTTCTATGTCGGCCCGGGAAACGGTGCAGAAGCTGGCCCACCAGGGATGGAAGGTCGACGAGATAGCCAGGGCAACCAAAGTCAGTAAAGGAGAAGTAGAGCTGATCCTCGAACTGACCGGTAAGAAGTAGTACACAAGTATTGTTCCGGTAGCGGTTGACGGATGCTCCGGGTGTTTGTATTTTCTTCTCAATCAAAAGAACAGACAGCATAGAGGAACTTTATGGCAGAACAGGAGAAATCGGGTCCGGTAGAAGCAGACGCTCAAACCGAATCCGGTGAATCATCCGTTGAAGGTGCAAACACGGAATCGTCTGGTTCTGAACAGCCCGATACGGCCACCGACGAGAATGTCGGAGAAGAGACGAAGGATAGCGATCAGGACACCGGAACAGGCGGGGAAGAGACTGGAGATATCCTTCTTGCTCGGATCCAACAACTTGAGGAAGAGAACACTGAATTGAAGAACCAGTACCTCCGGAAGCAGGCAGACTTTGAGAACTACAGAAAACGCATGGTCAGGGACAAGGAAAACGCCGTTCAGTTCTCCAATCAGCAGATTCTTCTTGACATGACATCAATCATTGATGATTTTGAACGTGCAATCCGTTCCGCTGAAGAGTCTCAGGACTACGATTCCTTTCATGACGGGATCGTGCTCATAGAAACTCAGCTGACCGGAATGTTGGAACGCAAATGGGGGCTGAATCGCTTTGACTCGGAAGGTGAAGTATTTGATCCGCAAAAACACGAAGCGGTCACTACGGAGCCGCGAGATGATCACCGCGAATCGGTTGTTCTGGAGGATTACCAGAAAGGGTATATGCTCCATGACCGAGTATTGAGACCCGCAAAGGTGAAAGTGTCCATGCCTGCCGGTGATACGGAATAAACAAAAGGAGAAATGACGTATGGGTAAGATAATTGGGATCGACTTGGGAACAACCAACTCGTGCGTAGCGGTAATTGAGGGTGGAGAGTCGGAAGTATTACAGAACTCTGAAGGTCAGCGTACCACCCCCTCTATGGTGGCTTTCGTAAAGAAGGGTGATAACGTTGAGCGACTGGTCGGGCAGCCCGCCAAAAACCAAATGGTTACAAACCCGGAGAACACCATATTTTCAATAAAGCGTTTCGTGGGCCGGCGATACACTGAAGTCAGCGAAGAAATCAGTATGGTGCCCTACAAAATATCCAAGGATAACAACGATGGTGTTCGTGTAGAAATCTCAGGCAAGCAGTATTCGCCGCCGGAAATTTCCGCAGCTATCCTTCAGAAAATGAAAGAAACTGCTGAAGATTACCTCGGTGAAAAAGTCACGGAAGCGGTGATTACCGTTCCGGCATATTTCAACGACTCCCAGCGACAGGCGACGAAAGATGCCGGTCGTATAGCCGGTCTCGATGTGAAACGTATCGTCAATGAACCGACGGCGGCGGCGCTGGCTTACGGATTTGGTGACGACACCAAGGACGAGCGGATAGCTGTATATGACCTCGGTGGTGGCACCTTTGATATTTCGATCCTTGAGCTGGGGGATGGGGTATTTGAAGTCAAGAGTACCAACGGTGATACCCATCTCGGCGGTGACGATTTCGACCAAAAAGTCATTGACTGGCTGGTAGAGCAGTTCAAAAATGAACAGGGAATCGACCTTTCCAAGGACCGGATGGCCCTGCAGCGTCTGAAGGAGGCTGCAGAAAAGGCAAAAAAAGAGCTTTCGTCTACTCAAAGTACCGACATAAATCTTCCCTTCATAACGGCCGATTCAAGTGGACCCAAGCATCTCCAGTACACTCTTAACCGGGCAACCTTTGAAAAGATGACCGCTGATCTGGTTGAACGCACTAAGGGGCCCTGTCTGCAGGCGATCAAAGACGCCGGGATCTCCGCTGAAGAGATCGACGAAGTCATACTGGTAGGCGGTTCTACACGGATACCGGCGGTACAACGCATCGTTAAGGATATATTCAAGCGGGATCCACACAAGGGGGTTAATCCCGACGAGGTGGTAGCGATGGGCGCCGCCATCCAGGGTGGTATCCTTGCCGGTGACGTCAAAGACATGATTCTTCTTGACGTGACACCGCTTTCACTTGGAATAGAAACGTTGGGAGGTGTCTTTACAAAGTTGATAGAGCGGAATACTACCATCCCAACCAAGAAGAGCCAGATATTCTCGACCGCGGCAGATAATCAGACCGCTGTGTCCATTCACGTGCTCCAGGGTGAACGTGAAATGGCCAACCAGAACCGAACGCTCGGCCGTTTTGACCTGGTAGGTATTCCACCGGCTCCCAGGGGTGTTCCGCAAATCGAGGTTACCTTTGATATTGATGCCAACGGTATACTTCATGTCTCCGCCAAGGATACTGCCACTAACAAGGAACAGAAAATCCGGATCGAGTCGTCCAGCGGTCTCTCGGAAGATGAGATAGAGCGAATGGTCAAGGACGCTGAAGAGAATGCCGAGCAGGATAAGCAACTGAAGGGCAAAATCGAGGCTCGAAATGAGGCGGACAGTCTTATCTATGCTACCGAAAAGAGTATGAAAGACTATGGGGACAAGATTACCGATGACGACCGTAAGAACATCGAATCCGCCATTGAAGCTCTTCGAGGTATCATGGATGGCGACGACGTTGAAGCTATCAAGGCAAAGACGGAAGAGTTGAAACAGGCATCGTACAAACTGGCCGAGGAGGTCTACAAGACTCAACAGGAACAGGCCGGTGACACTTCAACGGGAGCCGATCCGGAACGACCGGAAAACGGCTCGACCGGTACAGGTTCCGGAGCGTCCGACGATAACGTAGAGGATGTGGATTACGAAGTTGTCGACGACGACGACAAATCCTGATGTTCCGGAGCGTGTGAGCTTTGGCAAAACGAGATTATTATGAGGTTCTCGGGGTGGCCCGGGACGCCTCAGTTGACGACATCAAGAAGGCGTACCGCAAGATAGCTGTTCAGAATCATCCGGATCGGAATCCGGGTAACAAGGAAGCTGAGGACACGTTCAAGGAAGCTACCGAAGCGTACGAGGTCCTGGCTAACGTGGAAAAACGCCGTGCCTACGATCAATACGGTTTTGCCGGGCTGGAAGGAATGAGCGGCGGGGCTCAAGGCTTTTCATCTTCAGCTTTCCGGGATTTTGAAGACATTTTCGGTGATTTTTCCGGTATCTTCGAGTCCTTCTTCGGCGGCGGCGGTGGGTCGCGTGGGCGTTCATCTCGGGGACGGGGTGGTCCACCCCGAGGTTCCGACCTGCGTTATGACCTGGAAATTTCCTTCACCGATGCAGCCTTTGGTACGAAAGCGGAAATCGCGTATGAACGGGAAACATCCTGTGAAAGCTGTGATGGTACCGGAGCTTCTTCCGGAAGCGGGCGTAAAACCTGCCCGACTTGTGGTGGTGCCGGGCAGGTGCGCCGAAGCAGCGGCTTTTTTTCCGTAGCGTCGGTGTGTCCAACCTGTGGTGGCGACGGAACGGTTGTGGAACAACCCTGCGACAGTTGCGGCGGCAGCGGTGTCGTCAAAAAGCGACAGCGGGTCAAGGTGACCATTCCGGCCGGTATTGCCCACGGACAGCGAATCACAATTCCCCGACAGGGAGATGCGGCCAGGGGCGGAGGTGAGCCTGGAGATATTCACGTCATTGTCCATGTATTGCCGCATCGGCACTTTGAACGACAGGGTAACGACCTGTACTGTGCCGTTCCGATCAGTTTTACCCAGGCCGCCCTTGGAACGGACATACAGGTGCCGACTCTCGATGGGAAACGAGTAAAGGTGAAAATTCCCCCGGGTACTCAGCACGGAAAGACACTGCGCCTCCGAAACGAAGGTATTCCTATGATGAACGGAAGTCGAAGAGGTGATCTGTACATCAAGTTGCAGGTTCAGGTGCCAAAACACATTTCCGGAAAAGCAAAAATTCTTCTCAAGGATTTTGCCGCCTTGGAAGGGGAAAATGGGTCACCGGATCCGATACCGCTGAAAGAGTTGTAACAGCTTAACCGAATCCTCCTGAAAGCCGATAACGGTATTAAGGGGGAGATGTGGACAGAAAACAACTCGTTCAGATCCTGTTACTCACACTTTTTACATTTACGTTTCTCGGAGCCCAGGCAGTTGAACGGGAGCGGGTAACCGATGAAGATTCGCCGCGGATATTTAACGTTGAAGACTATGATGCAACATGGATCACCGGAGATACCAGTGGTGACGGTCGTACAGATTACGCGTTGAAGCTTGATGTGAACGGACGCAAGCGTTACGAAGCAGTCGACTTTAACAATGACGGCCTTATGGACGACTTCTACTATTACCGGAACGAAGTTCTGATTCGGGAGGAACTTGATACAAACTACGACGGTCGCATCGACCTGTGGATATTCATGCACGACGGTGTCCGGGTGGAGCGTTACGAACGTGATACAGACTATGACGGTGTTGTAGACCTTCTTCGGGACTTCGGTCGGTAAATATCATGTCATGGCTGACCCGCCGACATGCGATTGAGGGTGCTCTGAGAAACGGTACCCGCGGAGTTCTTTATCTTTTGAGAAAAGACAGTCGCTATCAGCTGCTGGCAGATGAAGCAACACGGCGGGGTCTACCTGTACGATATGTTTCGCCCGAAAAACTTCATCGACTCGCCGGAAGGGACGTAAGGGGAGCAGTCTTCGAAGTGGCTGAAGATGACGACGGTGTATCACCGTCGGTAGACTTCAAATCGTGGTTGCAGACAAATAAGAATAACCCTGCGTCTCTGATAGTCGCCTTGGATCATGTTACAGATCCCCACAATCTGGGGGCAATTCTCCGTTCCTGTCACTGGTTTGATGTTTCACTGGTTCTGATTCCTGTGCGACGAAGTGCAACCGGTGGTGATGTTGTTGCCAGGACGTCGGCAGGGGCGGTGTCGTACGTACCTGTTTCCTATATCCCGAATCTTCGACAGGCCCTTGAGCTGTGCCGCAGGAACGGCTACTGGGTATACGCTGCCGATGCCGGTGGTGCCGATGTATCGGAAGTACCGGTCCACAGCCCGACGGTGATCGTATTCGGAAGCGAAGGCAAGGGCATCTCCCAAGGGCTTGAAAAAGTCATTGATGGTGTTCTGGAAATACCCCGACGCGAAAACCTTTCATCGACGGTTGACTCCCTCAACGTATCAGTCGCCGCGGGAATACTCCTGTATGCTCTCCGTTACGGGTCCAGACCGAAAAAGGCACAACTGTTGGTGTAAAGCTGCTCGGCCAGCTCTTCCGTTTCCAAATTCCGAAGCTGCGCCAGGAATTTTGCCGTTTCCGGGAGAAAGATCGGCCTGTTTCTCTCGCCCCGATGGGAGGCGGGCACCATGAAAGGGGCCTCACTTTCAATGAGCATCCTGTCCAGCGGCATATTCCGGGCCGTCTCGTGGAGATTGCGTGCGTTTCGGTAAGTGACATTCCCGGCAAAGGAAATATATACAGGAAGTTCGAGAGCCTTTTTGGCGTATTCCCAATCCTCCGAGTAGCAATGCAGTACAGCTCCCCGAGGCGGTATCTTTTCGCGAAGAATCTCCAGGACGTCTGAACCGGCATCACGATTGTGAATAACCACCGGCTTATTCACCCTCGTAGCCAGTTCAAGCTGCCGAATGAACAGTTCAATCTGGGAATCTTTGTCGCCGAATTTGCGATAGTAGTCCAGACCGGTCTCACCGATGGCGACAACTCGTGGTTGTGACGCGCCCCGTTCCACCTGAGTTTCCCAGTCCTTACCGGGATTTGTCACTTCAGACGGTGAAACACCAACGGCAAAATAGACGTTGGATGCAGTCTTAAGACTGTCATAGAGATCAAAGAAATCTCGCACATTATTACAGATGCTGAGTATTCCGTCGATGTTTTCGTGCCGTGCTTCCTGTGCTACGATTAGCTGCTCAATAGGGTCTTCGTCGATCAACCCTATATGAGCATGAGTATCAAATAATCTCATACTGATTGTACCAAAAAAAAGGAATTTGTCCGTCTCGGACAACCCAAACATAGCACCGTGGGTATCTTCCGTCAAGTTATTCTTTGAAAGAGTGGAAAAATTTAGGTGTAATTCTATATTGATTGACGCCGATAATTAGTTATGGTATCGTGAATAACGAGGAGAATACGTGGGATCATCCGGGTATCGCCGAAAGCGATCCGTCACGCAGCATACAACTCGCTCCAAAAACGGTCCTTTCCGTTTGCTTTGGCGTATTCTTACCCAGCGTTTTACTATCATGCTTATTCCCCATTCCGAGCGAGGGGTGCTTAATTTTCATATTAATGCTCTGGTTCTGATATTTGCGGTCGGTCTCTTCGGTGCTGTTCTGGGGGGGTTCATATATCTGTCCAGTATTCACGTTGGTACTACCGCTATTATTGATGAACAGGAGTCAAAAGCGTTGCAGTCTCAGGCAAATCTTGACTCCGTACTTTCCGAGGTGGGTAACCTGCTCAGTGTTGCGAGGTCCTTTGATGAAGAACTTGTGGACACTGTCAACAGCCTGGGAATTCAAATGGGAGATGAATCCGCACCGGCGGCTGTAACGCGGGGGGATCTCTCGTCATTTTTCGATATTCAGACCGTTGGGGACGGCCAGTCCCGGGAGGTTCAGGACCTTCAGCAGTTGGCCTCCACACTCCGGAGCGCCATAAATCCCCTGCGGGAGATTCGGTCGGTTCTGGAGTCCCAACAGTCCTTTCTTACGGATATTCCCAATTATTGGCCCGTTGGAAATGGAATGGGTCGTGTGACCATGGAGTTCGGCCCCAATATTCACCCTATTACCGGACAGTGGTACCTGCACAAGGGAATTGACATCGCCGGTACACCGGGGCTACCCGTTGTTGCCAGTGCAAATGGCAAGGTAGTCGAGATGGGGTATGACCCCGGGTACGGTTTTTACGTTTTTATTCGGCATAAATACGGGTTTCGAACGCGCTATTCCCACATGCAAAGTATTCTCGTAACGGAAGGGCAGGACGTCGTTCAGGGTGAACGCATCGGTACGCTTGGTAATACAGGGATTTCTACGGGGCCTCACCTCGATTTCATCATAATGCTTGGTACGGATGTTGTAGACCCAGCGGTCTTTTTGAAGATATCCAATGCATTTGTCCGTGGCGGCACCGGTACCCGCTGACCAAATTCGCTCATGGCTTCACTTGAATCAACATTGGTAAACTCGATAGTAGGGACGGGTACCTTTTTTAAAGGCACCATTGTCGTGACGGGCCTGTTGCGGGTGGACGGCGATTTCAGGGGCGCCATTCAGACGGACGGACGAGTAATAATTGGAAGGAGTGGCAGGGTAGACTGCACGATAGATGCCGCCACAGTGGTCATCGGCGGTGTGTTCCGGGGGACAATCTACGCCCGGGAGAAGGTTATCGCCCTGGAGTCGGCCATTGTTACCGGAAACATCTACAGCCCTAAACTTGTCGCGGAGTCCGGGGTTATCCTTGACGGTTCGCTTCATATACAGCGGTCTGAGGAACCAAAGAGTACCGGCAAACCCGTCCCCGAACAGATTGAACGAGACGATCAGGGGTACCGACGAAAGCGGCGGATCGGCGGTGGACGGACCGGGGGACGAAAAAAGATTGTTTCCCTGATGGAGCGAAGCGAAAGTGATCAGGATGATATCCTCTGATGGAACCGATACGAAGTGAACCAAAACGAGGAATTGACCGACGTCCCCGCTCCCGAAGCAGGGACAGCCAGCCGGGGGAGGGTGCCTTTTCCGCGCAGTTTCAGAAGACATCGGCATCGGAAGATGCCATCGCATACGGCGACGGAGTTGTTGACCCTGCTGTTGTCGAAGATTTGCCCCCCGTAGGAGCGCCGGTTCAACGCCTCTATGATGCTGTACACGAAGCGGGCCAACGACTGCTGCACCAGCGTACCTATACCGCTGCCCAGCACTACAGAGAAAGCGTCCGGCGTTTTCTTCGCAGTGTACTGCCGGGAGCTAACGATATTGCCGTGCAGGAGTCACATCAAGATATTCTTTCCCGGAAGAGATATTACCTGTTGACGGAAATAAACAGGTCTGTAGACCGCCTGGTAACGGGCCTGCTGCAGACCCAGGTTGAACAATTCGATATTCTCAGTCGTCTTGAAAAAATTGAAGGAATGATGGTCGACCTGATGCAGTAATCGGAGCAATGGCATGGAAGTACTTATAAGAAATTCCCACAGTCGGGAAACAGATATTGGTGAAGCCGGCGCGTTGGAGTTGGCAAAAGGTGATGATGTTGTATACAGCGGTCGGTACGGTCTTGATCTGGGCCAGGTGCTGGGAACCGTTTCTGATGAATTCCGGAAGCAATACAAGCAGACCTACACAATAGAGCGAATCGCGACGGAAGGCGACCGTTCCCGCTTTGACGAATACGAAAAAGAGTCCCATGAGATTGCCGGAATATGTGCCGAACGGGTAGAGGATCATCACCTTGAAATGCGTATTGTCAGCGCTCATTTTTTGCTTGATCGAAGCAAACTTCTTGTCTTCTTCGTGTCGGAACATCGGGTGGATTTCCGAAATCTTGTTCGGGATCTGGTTGGTGAGTTTCACCTCCGGGTTGAGTTGCGGCAGATTGGTGTCCGCGACGAAACACGTGTTCTTGGAGGTATTGGTATTTGCGGGCGTCGACTTTGCTGCAACGGAATATCCGACAGGCTGGCGCCGGTATCGATTCGGATGGCCAAAGACCAGAACTACTCACTTAATTCAATGAAAGTTTCGGGGCCCTGCGGCAGACTCCTGTGCTGTCTTTCCTATGAACACGCATTCTACCAGGACGAGCGGCGGCGTTTTCCCCGGGAAGGTTCTCTTGTGGAAGTTGATGGAGATACTTTCCGGGTTCAGGAGATCAATATACTCAGTGGACAGATTCGCATGTCCGGTCCGGAAGGCAGGTATGTATCCCTGCCGATCTGTGCATTCCAGCGACAAACTTCTCGGACCAATCGTCAGAACGGTGGCGGGAACCGGCGAAAGAGCATTGACTGGGTGATCAATACTGAGAACTGCCCCGCTGCGCGTACTGCAATTGATACAGAGTAGCGTAAAGGGAGTCTTTCCGTTTCAGCAGCGAAGCGTGGTCTCCCGTCTCAACGGCCCGTCCATGGGACATGACGACGATTCTATCGGCATGCTGTATTGTCGAGAGACGATGGGCAATGACAATGGACGTGCGTCCTCCGGTCACTGCGTCCACGGCGTGTTGAAGTTTCCGTTCCGTGTCACTGTCTATACTGGAGGTTGCCTCGTCGAGAATCAGAACCGGAGGATCATGAAGAAGGACCCTGGCAAAGGCGATCAGTTGCTGCTGTCCCGCCGAGAGATTTGCTCCCCGTTCCTGTAGACGAGTATCCAGGCCCATTTCCAGGTCTTCGATGAAATCTGCTATTTGAACGGTACGGCAGGCGTTCCAGATCTCGTCGTCACCTACCGGAAGACCGAGAGTAAGATTATTTCGGATCGTGTCATCGAATAGAAATACATCCTGTTGAATCTGTTGAATCGTTCTGCGAAGATCCTTCAGCGGGTAATTTCTAAGATCAACACCGTCCAGACGAATTGCCCCTTTATCAACATCCCAGAGACGGGTGAGAAGATTGATTATTGTTGTCTTGCCGGCGCCGGTGTATCCGACAATAGCTATCATCTCTCCCGGGTTCACATCCATAGAAAAATCTCGTATAACCGGTTCATCTTTCTTGTAGGCAAATGATACGTGATCAAAAGCGATCGCGCCCCGGAACGAACCGATTTCGACGTTATTGGTGCCGCTGTCAGGAATCCTGTTTTCTTCATCCAGCAGAGCAAAAACCCGCTCGCTTCCCGCCATCGCGCTCTGCAGAACGGTGAACTGTTCGGAAATATTCATTACCGGCATGTAAAATCGACGAATCAGATTGGTGAATGCAATAAGAACACCCACGGACACAAGCTCCATCTGGAGCAGGTACGCTCCGGCGAGAATAACAGCAGCCGTTGAGAGGGTCGCCATGAAATCAACAACTGGGCGGAACACCGCAAAGACGTGCATTTCTGCCAGGCTTGCCTGGAGGAGTTCGTAACCCCGCAGGCGGAAATCGCGTCTGCTTCGTTGCTGTTGGACAAAAAGCTGAACAATTGACATTCCAGAGATGTATTCCGACAGATAGGCGTTTACGGCGCTCACCGAACGGCGAACTTTTCGAAAAGCCTCTCTGGCCATTCTCCGGAATAGCTCGGTAATTGCGATAACGGGAATCATAGTTACCAGAATGATCGCGGCAAGGCGGGAATTGAGCGTGAACATCGTAATGACCACCGCCACCATCAGACTTATGTTACGAGTCAACTGCGACAGTACGGACGAAAAGAACTCATTGATCGTTTCTACGTCGTTGGTCACCCGGGTTACAAGTTTTCCTACGGCCTGATTATTGAGGAAGCCGAGGCTCTGGTGAATGGTATGATTGAAAAGACTCAACCGGAGTCGTTTCATGACCAGCTGGCCGGTATAAGCAGTCAGGTATACCTGCCCGAAGCTACCAATCAACGCTCCGAAAATGATCAGAAGAAAGATCCCGGCGTTCCGCTGAACTCCGAAAATGCTGTCTCTTCGCAGTCGCGTACGCTGCTCACGGGAAAGTTCTTCCTGCAGCGACGCAGGAATGACAATAATTTCGCTGCCCTCGCCGATGGTGCGAGGTCTGATGATATTCGCGAGATCGTTATTGTCTTCAAGAATATCTTTGGCAATCAGAAGATAACGGGTCGTATCAAGCGATCCTGTTTCAGTGAGCTCCCGTCGCACATCCCGGGAAAGGTAACTCAGCTGCTCTTCCCGGATATACAACCGGTTGTTTACTTCGTGCTGTTCTGATGAACCGGAAAAACGAAACGCTTCTACCGGATCAATTGAAACGCGGTAATCCAGAATAACCCTGTCAATAGTACGCTGAATCATTACCGGTATAAGCATTTCGCCTGCCGTCGCCAGCAGGAGGGCAGCAATGGCGGCGACAATGTACCATTTGTAGGGTCGGGAAAAAGAAACAAGACGGCGAATTACTCTGGGATTGTATCCGGAGATGATCTTTTCGTCCTGCTGATGCTGGATCATAGCGTCTCGCTCTCCTCCTGCTGTTGTAGCAGGTATATTTCCCGATATAAACCGGGGCGGGAAATGAGCGCTTCGTGTGTTCCCTGCGCGGTGATTCGTCCTTTTTCCAGAACGATGATATTGTCGGCGTGCTCAATCGTTGAAACGCGGTTAGAGACAATAACGGTGGTTCGTCCGGCGCGCTCTGATGTTATTCCGTGTAGAATCCGCTTTTCGGTTTCCGCGTCTACCGCCGAGAGAGGATCATCAAAAATCAGAATGGTCGGGTTTCTCAGGATAGCCCTGGCGATGGCGATTCGTTGCCGCTGGCCGCCTGAAAGTGTAACTCCGCGTTCGCCGACGACGGTCATCCATCCTTGAGGAAATTCGTTGATATCTCCATCCAGAGCGGCCAGAGCACCCACTCGTTCGATCTCAATATCATCGGCGTCGGGGTCGGCGAAACGAATATTGTCGGCAACGGTGGCAGAAAACAGAAAGCTGTTCTGGGGAACGAGACCAAATGCGGACCTGAGTACGTCAAGGTTGTAGTGACGTACATCCGTTCCATCGACATAGACCGTCTGTTCCGGAGGATCGAGCAGTCGCGGCATGAGATCAATCAGAGTTGATTTGCCGCTGCCGGTCCTTCCAATGACGCCCAGAGTCGTCCCGGCGGGAATTGAGATGCTTACGTCGTGTAAAACCGGATGTTCCTCTTCGGCAAAGCGATAGGTAAGACCGGTGATTTCTATTCCGCCGGATACCCGGCGAGATCGTGCGTCCGCGGGCGAGGATATATCCGGTTCGGTATTGAGAATTTCATTTATTCTGGCAAGAGAGGCGGCGCCTCGCTGCAGCATGTTGACGGTAAAGCCTGCACCCATCATCGGCCAGATAAGCATTTGCAGGTAGCTGAGTGTCGCGACAAAATCTCCGGCGGATATTTCTCCGATAATGAGGGACCGTCCGCCGAACCAGAGAAGCATCAGCAGAGTTACGCCCGAGAGAAAGGTTACCAGAGGGAAGAAGAGGCCCCAGATGCGGACGAGCCGCATATTCTGTTCCTGATAATGAGCATTTGCGTCGCCGAAACGTTTCAGAAAGTACTGTTCTTTTACAAAAACCTGAACAACACGAATACCGCTGAATACTTCCTGGGCCTGTTCGCTTAAACGGGAGAAACCTTCCTGGACGGCCCGAAAAAGATGACCTATTCGTGATCCAAGGGCGACAAGAGTTATCGTGATAATCGGCAGGGGCATGACGGTAGAGAGTGCCAACCGTGAATTCTGTTGAAAGAGAATGATCAGAATTGCCAGGGTCATGAAGAGACCGTCGATAAAGGCAACCAGAGCCATTCCAGACGCCATGCGCACGGCATTGAGATCGTTGGTACCCCGGGCCATGAGATCCCCAGTTTTTGTTGACTGGTAAAACGACCGGGAAAGTACCAGCAGATGATCGTACAGGCGATTTCTCAGATCGTTTTCTATCCGCCGGCTCGCTCCGTGAATAAAGTACCGCCAGCCGAGACGGCCGAGTGCAATAATGATCGCCGTCAGAACCATCAGTATCATAATGCGGCTCACCTCAGCGACCGCGTCGGGGCCGGCCGTCAGGTTGTCAACGGCCCGCCCGATAAACCACGGAATGAGCAACTGGAAACCGCTCGTCACGATAAGGGAGAGAATTCCAAAAATATAGGACCATTTGTATGCACGTATGTAGGGGAAAAGTGTTCGAAATTCGCCGATCATGTGTAACCGGCCTTTCTCCATTCATCGAGAGTCTTTTCAATAGCTTGCTGTGCTTCATTTAGCTGAGAGACCAGTTCTCCCTTGGTTCGGGCGGTAGGAAACACGTTGCAGAGAGCTATCCTGAATTCGTGACCTTTGCCCATTCGTCTCAGGTCTTGCATACGGGCAAAACGCCATCCTCCGTCGACCGCCACCGATACGACAGGGAGGGACTGGGAGGCGTGTAAGCGGCGGACCGCACCACTGTGAAACGTCCGTACCTTACCATCCCGGGATCGTGTGCCTTCCGGAAAAATGACGGCACCCTCTCCGGGACGTATTGTTCTGCCGAGACGTTCAATCTGCCGCATAGCCGAACCGAAGTCGCCGCGGCGACTGATCAGTGCGTGCCTCTGAACCCGAAGTACCCGCGACACAGCTGGAAACCAACGGCCAAGTTCCTGTTTGGCGACAAAACGGACGGGATGCCCGGAAAACGCCGCCATGATAGCAACAATATCCATGACGCTCTGGTGGTTGGATACGATCAGAATTCTGTCGGGCATATCCGTTTCATCTACATCCATTCTCATTCTAAGACCCATTGTGAACCTGGCTACGGCAAAAAGCTTTCGTGCCCTTAAAGGGACTTCCCGGTCCATTGCACGACGCGCCCACTTCCAGCTGACGGCAATTCGAGCTTTGTCGAGAAGGTCCCACCAGACAAGACGAGAAAAAACGAGGATAAACAGTAGATATGCTCGCATCGTCGGTGTAGACTAACCGGAATCGGGTCGAAGTGTTAACAGCAGCGGAAGCATGATTATCTGTATTTCGTTGACACCCATATTGTTTTTTGCTACGGTCACGTTCTGTTATACATGAACACCCAGGAGGATAAATTCTTTGATAGTCAAGGGTTCCGCAGCTAAGCGGTTTCGGCAGAGCGAAAAACGACGTGTCAGAAATAAAGCGGTTCGCAGTCAGGTCAGATCCAGCGCCAAGAAAGTATTGGCGGCTATTGATAGCAAGGATGGAGCCGAAGCGGAAAAGGCGTATCGGGCATACGTCAAGTTGATCGATTCTGCCGCACAGAAAGGCGTGTACCACCAGAATACCGCGGGACGGAAGAAGTCTCGAATGGCCCACAAGGTAAACGAAGTCCAGGCGTAGCGCCTGGGTGGAGGGCATGTGCCTGATTCAAAACTGACGAAAGCCGAAATTGTCGAGCGTATCGGTGAACAGTCCGACGTCAGCAGAAAGGACATCCACGCCATTGTCGATGCCTTTTTCGCCGAAGTAAAGGATGCTCTAATGGACGACAAGGTCGTCGAGTTTCGAGGTTTCGGCACATTTGAAATCAGGACACGAAAGGGACGAAAGCACGCCCGCAATCCGAAAACCGGAGAGCAGGTGACGGTGCATAATCACGGCGTCGTCGTCTTTCGTCCAGGCAAAGAACTCAAGGAGTCAAGTTGGCATCTCCGAAGCTGACCTGTCCGGGATTTCCCGCGATTGCGGAGTCTTCACGGGCTGACTTGTTGTCGGATCTGTCTTTACTGATACGAAAATACATGGCGTCAGCCCCGCATTTTTGTTATTTCGGATGCCGCAACGGGCATGCAAAACTATCACATTGTGAATGATCTCCAGCCCCGTCCCGGTTTGATCCGAACTGTTGGTACGGTAGCGCTTCTCATAACGGGAGCGATCCTGTTTACCCTTTCCTTTCCGAACGTTTTCTTCCGGTTTGGACTGTATCCTCTGGCTTTCGTTGCTCTACTGCCCCCGGCAATTGCCCTGCGACGCATGCGCTGGTGGTCCACCCCGATTTACGGGTTTCTATACGGTTTTATATCGTACGCACTTGTTAACTACTGGCTTCTTACTTTCCATCCGCTGGCGATTTTCATTGTTCCACTGATCTATGCTACCTACTTCGCCGTCTTTTTCCCCCTGTTGCGGTTGGCAGGACACCTCTTCGGTCGATCCTCTTTTCTGGTGCAGGCTTTTGTGTGGCTTGCCTACGAATGGTTTCGTACACAGGGATTCCTGGGGTACTCCTACGGTATCATGGGCTATGCACTATTTCCTGCGCCGCTGTTGATTCAGACCGCCGAACTGGGGGGAGTCTGGATAGTCTCTTTTCTCGTAGTATTACCGGCTTTTTTTATCGGTCAGGTCATCAGCGACCATGGATGGAGTATTTTTGTCCATCCCGCTCGGCTGAGGTCCGTTATCCTGTGGCGACGTCTGGAACTGGTAACATACGCCGTAATGATCGTTTCGGCGCTGGCCTGGGGAGTACTGTCCCGGGTAGATTATACGGGTGTCCGCCGCTGGAGAGTCGCCCTGATACAGCAGAATATTGATCCCTGGCGGGGTGGTTTCCAAACATACCGAAACAGCCTGGAAGTACTGCTTCGGGAAAGCGAGAAGGCTATCGAATCGCACAATCCGGAGGCAATTGTCTGGTCTGAGACTTCCTTTGTGCCGTCCATAGACTACCATACACGATACCGTACCGACCAGGATCGATACGAACTGGTTCGGCAACTTCGGGAGTACCTGAACCGTCGAGATCTACCGTTTGTAATCGGAAATAGTGACGGTCAGCTTCGACGTAACCGTTCAGGAGAACTCGAGCGAGTAGACTATAACGCGGTTCTCGTCTTTATCCGTGATGGAACTCTTCAGGACACCTATCGAAAACTTCATCTCGTACCATTTACCGAGCATTTTCCGTATGAGGACGCCTTTCCGGGACTGTATCGCCTTCTTGTGGAGACCGATACTACCTTCTGGAAAGCGGGAACGGACTGGACAGTTTTCGAGGTGGATGGAATCAGGTTCTCTACGCCTATCTGTTTCGAGGACACTTTCGGATATATTTCCAGGGGTTTCATAAGGGAGGGGGCGGAGGTTATCGTTAATCTCACCAATGATCTCTGGTCCTACTCGGAGCCGTCGGCTATGCAGCACCTCGGAATGGCCGTATTCCGTACGGTGGAAAACCGCCGCAGTATGGTCAGGAGTACCAATGGCGGTATGACCGCGATAATTGATCCTAATGGACGCATTACCGCCATGTACCCTCCGTTTACGGAGGGCTACCTTTACGGTGAAGTTCCTGTGTATACAGGAAAAGATACCCTCTATACAGCCTGGGGAGACTGGCTTGCCTATCTTTTCGTGGTATTGGCCGTCTTATTTCTCGGCTTCGGATTAATGCGGACGTGGATACCGCCTTTGATTGACAAAGTTCGTACCACCGTAGGAAAATGACGTATGTCGCAGACGACCCCAAAGATCCTTCTGGTTGATGATGAGCATATTAACGTTGAGTTTTTCGACGTGATGCTATCGCGCCTGGGCTACAAAGTGGTGACGGCCGGAGACGGTGATACCGCTTTGGAGATGATCATTTCTGAACGACCGGACCTGGTCCTGCTGGATAACATTCTTCCCGGCAAGACGGGGTGGGAGATTACTCGTCTTATTAAGCAGGATCCGGAGTACGCGGAGTATGCCGCTACGTCTATTATCATGTTCTCCGCAATGGACGATGTAGAGGATAAAGTCGAGGGGTTTGAGCTTGGCATTGAGGACTATATCACGAAACCCTTCAACTTCTCCGAGGTTCTGGCTCGTATTCAGGCTGTATTGAGACAGCGGGAACTCTCACGACAGGTGATACGCCGGGAGCGGCGGCTTGCCCTTGCGGAATCATTAAACAGTTCACTCATTTACTTTACCCGGCATATAAAGAACCCGATTCAGGAACTCAGGGATATGGCAGCCGGTCTTGACGGCAACGACCCGAAACAGGTAGAGAAACTGGTTTCCCGGATTATTCATGAAACTGGTGAAACTCTGGCCACTCTGGAAGGTCTTGAAGAAGAGGTTCAGGAGCTTAGGAGCCAGGACGACGAGCTGAAAGCGAACGAGCTTTCCCTTGAAGACCTGGAAAGCAAGTTTCGGAAGCATGCGGCGGCGACGTTGCATGGCGTACAGGGGCAACGGAATGATAAGTGAAGAAAAGAAACGCGTTCTCGACCTTTTCGCCAGGGGCAGGAAGCTTTACAAATTGATGCAATTTGAAGATGCACACAAATATTTTCATAATGCTCTGGAAATAGATCCCAACGATGGTCCGTCGAAGGTATATCTGGGCAGGTGTTCTCATTATATCCAGACACCACCGCCGGAAGATTGGGACGGCGTCTTTGTGATGGCTACAAAGTAGTTTCGCATGCCGCGTTGCGGCATCCGAAATCGATATAATATCCGACTGACGCCGTCTATTTTTGTAATAGTAAGTTGCACGGAGACGATTTACGATTTCAACACAGGAAGTTCATGGCTTATCATATTGATCCGCGTTCAATAGAACAGACAGACAGCAGACTCGGTCCGGGAACCAGATTTAACGGTAAGCTCCGTTTTGGAGGATCGGTTACCGTAAGCGGCGAGTACGAAGGAGAAATCGACGCCACCGGTTTTCTCTATGTTCAGGAAGGAGCCTCCGTAAAAGCGGATATTCGGGCAAAACGGATTATCATCGGCGGCACCGTACATGGCAATATTGAGGCTACCGGCGAAGTTGAGATGTTGCCGGGATGTACCGTCTACGGCAATGTCCGGTCCGGTCGTGTCCGTATTGCCGACGGAGTCATTTTTGAAGGACGTTGCGAGATGCTGCGAAACAGTGAGTCTCTGGACATTTTCTCTGCACCTCTTGAGCAGCTGCGACGGCAGGCAATTCCCGCTATTGAACCGGAATCCCGTTGAGTGTAAATGGGCTTGGAAAAACTTGACACAGGTTGCATAATGGCGTAGCTTTAAATTCTGCAATCAACGTACATACCGGGTGTCCAATCAATACTGCGTCGGGCATGTTTTGTCATATCCGGCGCTGTGCCCTCAGACCAAAATGGTATTTGGAGTAATCCATGTCAGACAATGATGATAATAGCAAACAAACTGTAACACCTCAGGAAGAAGAAAATCGTTCGGAAAACGGGCGAAACGGAAATCGCCGTGGTGCAAAGAAAAAACGCGTCCGTGTTGCCGTGGTAAAAGATAACGATGGTAACGGAGATCAGAGCACCGGACACAAAAGCAAACGGGATGCATCCAGGGTCCCGTCCGAAGTTGTGGATCGTCGCACCCGTGGAGATGACGGAAGCGACGGGCGTCCTGCTACAGGGCAGCAGGCGTTTTCTATCGATTTTTCGCACCTGAAAGACGATAAAAGTCTCAGTATTAACGAACTGACGCTGATGAACATGAAGTTACTTCGGGACCTGGCGTCGGATATGGGTATTGCAGGAGAAAACCTCCTTTCACTGAAAAAGCAGGAAGTTATATTCGCAATCCTGAAGGCGCACACCGAACGAAACGGAACGATATTTGCGTACGGATCACTCGAAATTCTTCCCGACGGGTACGGATTTCTCAGAAGCCCTCAGAACTCGTACCTTTCAGGTTCCGATGACATATATATCTCACCGTCTCAAATTCGCTTGTTTAATTTGAAGACTGGCGACACTGTCTACGGCCAGATCCGCCCGCCAAAAGAGGGGGAGCGCTTTTTCGCTATGCTTCGGGTTGAGAGCGTCAACTTTGACCATCCCTCGGTCGCCCAGACGCGAATACCGTTTGACAACCTGACACCGTTGTATCCCGATGAACGACTCAATATGGAAACTCGTTCCAACGATCCGTCTACCCGGCTTATCAACCTCTTCTGTCCGATAGGGAAAGGGCAACGGGGACTCATAGTATCGCCTCCCCGGACGGGTAAAACGGTCTTCCTTCAGAAAATTGCAAATGCAATCACGGAAAATCACCCCGAGGTATACCTCATTGTCTTGCTTATTGACGAAAGACCGGAAGAGGTTACCGACATGGAGCGAAACGTAAAAGCTGAAGTTATCGCTTCGACGTTCGATGAACAGGCGCAACGGCACGTTCAGGTTGCAGAAATGGTCCTTGAGAAGAGTCGTCGATTGGTCGAACACAAAAAAGACGTGGTGATCCTCCTGGATTCAATAACCCGCCTTGCACGGGCCTACAACCAGACGGTGCCCACATCCGGAAAGATCCTTTCCGGTGGTGTCGATTCCAACGCGTTGCATAAACCGAAGCGATTCTTCGGTGCGGCACGAAATATTGAAGATGGCGGGAGTCTTACAATCGTCGCCACCGCTCTGGTAGAGACGGGCAGTCGTATGGATGAAGTCATCTTCGAAGAATTCAAAGGTACCGGTAATATGGAGGTCAATCTGGATCGACGCCTCTCGGACCGGCGGATATTCCCGGCTATCAATATCAAAAAATCCGGCACCCGGCGGGAAGATCTTCTTCTGACGGAGGAAGAGCTGCGAAAGATGTGGGTTCTCCGGAAGGTGGTAAATCCGATGGATGACGTCGAGGTCATAGAACTCTTGATTGACAAGATGAGCAAAACCAAGAATAATGCCGACTTTCTGCAATCTATGAATACAACAGGGTCTGAATGACCGTGGAGGAAGATATGAGAGATATACATCCAGAGTACCGGTCGGTTGTCTTTCGTGATACCGCAAGTGGAACTATGTTTCTGACACAGAGCACCGTGCAAACCAAAGAGACTATCAAGTACGAAGACGGTAAAGAATATCCCCTCTTTGATGTGGAAATTTCCAGTGCTTCCCATCCATTTTATACAGGCAAACAGAAGCTTGTTGATACTGCCGGACGCGTTGAACGTTTCCGCAGGAAGTACAATATCAAGGAGTGACAGATCACATCAGGAAAGGACGGACGCGGGTTCGTCCTTTTTTTTCGTCCGTTTCACTACCGAGACCAGGGTAACCACGAAAGAAAGAATTCCCAGCCAGTCCCCCCATGCGCGGTATAGCGTCCATGTTTGAGGATACAATGGAACGTTCACCATTTTCGAAACGCTCTCAAACATGGGCAATTCGGAGATCAACTCACCTCGGGCATCTATTACCCCGGAAAGGCCGCTGTTTGTTCCCCGGACCAGTGTAGTTCGCAGTTCGACAGTTCTGAGGCGGGCCGCCGCGAAGTGCTGAGTCTGAGCCGAGTCCTGACGACTCCAGGAGTTGTTGGTCAGGTTTACCAGAACGTCCGCACCATGCGCCACCATTTCCCGAGTAACCCATCCGAAAGCATCCTCAAAGCATATCGGCGTACCGATCCGCAGATCCGGTTTGCTGCGGTCCCGCCTGGGCAGAGTCAGAGGCAAGCTGTCGCGACCGGGTACCCATGTGCCGGTAAGACCTACAGTGTTACGAAAGAAACGTTGCACCATCGTCACACTCCAGAAGGGAATTGACTCAGCGAAGGGAACGAGCTGCTGCTTGCCGTACGCTCCTGTGGTAGTACCGTCGGGAAGAATGACCACCGCGCTGTTGGTGTAATCTTTCGTGTCCGCTACCGGTAGGGCCGTACCGCTTATCAGGGGGGTATCGATGAGGCGGAGAAAGAGATGGAACGGCAGAGCCCGAGGTTGTTCTGAATAGTATTCCCTGTCGGGGTGGTAAGGGACCCGGAGACTCGTTTCGCTCCAGACCACAGCATCTGGGAGGGACGGTCCGGGCGTTTTGGTATTTTCCCGTCCGGGCAATTCGGACAGTCCCTGGAGAGTGAGCTCCTGAGCGCGCAAAAGAGCGTGATCGAACTGGCCCGGTTGCCAGCTGTCTACATTCTGCTGAACCAGAAGCATTTGCACTTCGTCGACGGGCCTGATTTGGGACAATCGAACGGTACCGAAGAGCGATGCCAGTATAATTAGAGATGCTGCAGCGGTAACATGTGCCGTCGCAGATTCTTCTGATCGTCGGATGCCGGCGGCGGAGGTACACCCCCGTTTTGCAATGAGTTCCGCGACAGCGGCAGCGGAGTACGCTCCCAGGAACGAAAGGCCCCAGGGACCGGTCATCTCGGCAATCTGGATTGCCGGCCCCAATTCTGCGATAGGATACGCAATGAGTCCCCATGGGTATCCGAGAAAGCCGACAGATTTCAGATACTCGTAACCCGTCCAGGCGACGGCGATGACAAGGGGTCTCGGGATGGTCACTCCTGCTTTGGCAGCGTCGGAGGGCCGGGACAGAAAGTAGAGAAATCCGAAGAGCATATAGTTGTAACCGGTGTATCCGAGAACGGTTCCCCCGATGGTCCAGACGGAAAACTCTCCAAAGAACGCGAGCCAGTAGTTGCCGATTACGGTACTGACCGCACCAAACAGGGCGCCCAGCCGGGATGCGGAAATTCGGCTCGGTGCCCGATAGATGGTCAAGAAGGCGGGAGTCAGCGCAATCAGACCCGGTATGGCCAGACCTGCCGGGAACAGTTCATTCGGTAAAGCCAGGGGGAGAAGCACGGCGGAGAAGAGAACAAGAAGTATCTGCACGTCCCGATCATAACCCGTTCTGTTACCTTTGACACGGGTTTGCGGCGGTGCTACAGTCCTTTACGTGACGATTCTTTTGACGAACGATGACGGTATCTACAGTCCCGGTCTGGAAACACTGCGTTCGGTTCTCGGTAAGGACCATGATGTGTGGGTCCTCGCACCCGACGGTGAACGCAGCGGCTTTTCCAACAGCATTACAATTTCCGAGCCTATTCGCTGTACAAAAATTGACGATAAACGGTACGCATCCAGCGGAACTCCTGCGGATTGTATCATTCTGGGCACCCGCGGAGCCATTCCGGTGATGCCGGACCTGGTCGTTTCGGGCATCAATATCGGCCCCAATCTTGGGTCGGATATCGTCTATTCCGGTACGTGCGCCGGTGCCCGGCAGGCGGTGTACCGGGAAATTCCCGGTATTGCCCTTTCATTGAACAGCTTTTCTCCGCCCTTTCACTTCGAACCGGTGGCCCGGTTTGTCCGCGACAATCTTGAAGAGATTGTAAAGCTGTGGAATCCCGACCATTTTATCAATGTGAACGCTCCCAACATGGAACATCCGAAAGGAGTGGAAATCACAACGCCGGCGATGCGACGTTATGATGATGTTCTGCTGCCCTTTGAACCGCCTCGGGGAGGCACATATTATTTTGTCGACGGAAAGCCGTCCAAAACGGTATTGGAAGCGGGTACAGACTGGCACGCCGTCGAAATGGGTAAGATTTCTGTAAGCCCGGTGATGCTGAATCCCGTTAATCACGCGGTGGAGGAACATTACCGTACCTCCAGTCTGGTACAATAGTTCCGAAGGAACAGTTCTGAAGGACACGATGAACGAGGGAATACGTCTTTATCGACAGAAAAAGTATCGACAGGCGCTTGACGTCTTTCTTTCCGTCCATGTAGAGGAGACGGAACAACCAATACTCAGCTATTACATCGGCCTCTGCTACGCTCATATGGACAAGCACGACGAAGCTCTGCTCTACCTGGAGCAGGTCGTCAATTCGGACATAGGTTTTTTGCATATCTATCAGAGCCGAATGATAATGGGCTATATCTATGCAGTCAGTGGTCGGTATCGTCTGGCAGAGTTTGAACTGAACCGTCTCCTGGAAGACGGATACGAATCAGCCAAGGTATATGCCGCCCTTGCGTATGCGGTGTATGCCCAGGGTAAGACTGCGCCGGCGATCGCGAACCTGGAAAAGGCTTTGAAAATTGATCCGGAAAACGCCAACGCCCGAAACTCTCTTGGCTACATTCTGGCGGAAAACGATATTCAGCTCGATGTAGCGCTGGAACATTGTACGGCAGCCCTTGCGAAATATCCCGAGAACGCAGCCTATCTGGACTCCCTCGCCCTTGTACATCGTCGTATAGGGAATCTGCAGCAGTCTAAGACGCTGTATGAGCAGGCAGTTCGACTGTCTCGGGGAAACGGTGAAATTGTCGCTCATTACAAGGAACTGTTGAACGCCGCGGGAGTAAACACGTGAAACAACTGCGGTCGTGTACCATCGTCGTTGCAATGTTCTGTTTCTGTGTTCTTTCCGTTTCCGCCCAATCCATCGACTTGTCGGTCGCGGAAGCGGCGGAGGAGTTCCGCTGGGGCGTACACGCTTTTCATGCGGGCAGATTCAACGATGCCATCGTTGCCTTTACACGGACCCTTGCCCTCCGGTCCGATGACTTTCGTGCCCGCGAATGGTTGGGGCGTGCGTATCTACGCAGCGGTTTTGAAGAGGCCGCTATAGGAGAATGGGAAGTCATCGCCGAAAGTGGACAGGCAAAGGCGTACCTGGCCTCCCGGATAGAACAGATTCGCTTCCGTCGGGGTGTTCTCCCCCTTCTTGAAGAAGACTTGAGTTTCAGTCGATCCCAGCGCGTCTTTGGGCAACGTAATGGAACGACGCTTTTCCGCAGACCTGGTGGAATTGCCGTGGAATCTCAGGGAGATTTCTTTCTGGTTTCTCTCGGCACACAGGAAATTCTGAGAATTACTCCCAACGGCAGAATCCGTTCCCGTATACGTGGGGGGCTGGATGGGCTCGATAGACCATTCGATGTCGAGTGGCACGATAATACGCTGTATGTGACGGAGTTCGGCAGGGATCGGATTTCTGTCTTTAATGAAACGGGGATGCGTACGGGAACCATTGGGTCTCCCGGGCTTGGAGACGGGCAGCTCCTGGGTCCTCAATACATTGTCGTTCATGATGGCTTCATCTATGTTTCCGAATGGGGAACCCGAAGAGTGAGCAAATTCACTACAACCGGTGATTTCGTATTGACAATAGGCGAGGCATCGACATTTTTCCCCGGTTTTTCCAGGCCTACCGGAATTGCTGTGGACAACGAAAATGTCTATGTAGCCGACGTTGACGATGAAAAACCGGTACTGCAACTTTTCGACGACAGTGGAAACTATCTGAGGCGAATCGAGCTTCCGCTTACAAAAGAAGACGGTCCGGAACATGCTATCAGCGGGACTGTTGTCGAGGATATCGCCTGGTATGACGAAAACCTGCTTATGATCACCGCTGGTAGTCGGGTAATTCTCTTCGATACCCGGCGAGAAGCGACAGTCGCGACGTTTACCGACGAAGAGAGAACTCGCATCAGTTCGGTTGCCCGCGATGCCAATCGGCGCATTCTGGTCAGCGATTTCGACGCGGATGACTTTGCCCTCTTTGAACCGGAAGGCTCCCTCTATTCAGGGCTTGATGTGCGGATAGAACGTATTACCATGCGGGACTTTCCGCGTATTGGAGTACTGGTATCTGTTCACGACCGAAACGGACGACCTCTCGTCGGTCTCGAAACGGAAAACTTCATTATTTCTGAAAATGGACGTCCTCAAAACGACGTCGAGTTGGAGTTATCCGGCAACAGAGTCATGGCCCTGGACACCATCGGGGTCGTACAGGTTCGGTCGGGGCAGCGCTACATTGAAGATGCTGCCCGGGCAGTATCCGACCTTGCGGAAAATCTGCCGACACAGGGGCTGTTTTCAATTTATGCGGCAGCTGATCAGCCGATACTCGTTTCAGAACGTCCTGCAGGTCCGCAACTCTTTGCCGAACGTCTTGCAGGAGTGATGGTCGATCAGGAAGGGCTTTTCCGACGGGATCAGATATCCCTGGATCGGGCCATTCGGCTGGCGGGAACGCGTCTTCTGGAAAGCGGTCTTCGCCGGAATGTCATTCTTGTTGGAGATGCTGCTGTAGGAGACAGTGCCTTTGCGGAACACTCCCTGGAAGAATTGGCATCTTTTTTGGTGAACAACGGTGTCCGTTTTCATCTTCTTCTTCTTGAACAACGGAGCCCGGATCCCGAGCTTGAGTTTCTGGTGGAACGGACGGGAGGAACGGCCCGATACCTGTATGAGGCGGCCGGCATGAGACCCCTTATCGAGAATCTTGCCGACGATCCTGTTGGTCGATACTGGCTGAGCTATCGATCTGAGGCGAATCCCGATTTTGGAAGGGCATATATCGGAGTCTCCGCGGAAGCAAGGATCTTTGTTCGCAGTGGCAGAGATGAAATCGGCTTCTTCCCGCCATCAGAACAGTGACGTTCGGGAAAAAATAGCATAAATTCTACACAGTTATGAGTGAACCGAATGTACCTGATGGGAGTGGCCAACTCAAGGAAAGGACGAAACAGAAAGTTGAGAAACCCAAAAAATACCGGGTTGTATTGCATAACGATGACTATACGACGATGGAGTTCGTAGTAGATGTATTGAAAAAGGTATTCAGGAAGTCGCCTGTCGAGGCTCATGCGATAATGCTCAGTGTCCATAAAAAGGGAAAAGGGTTGGTTGGGCTCTATCCGTACGACATTGGGGCGACAAAGGTAGAACAGGTGCGGGCTATGGCCAGAAGAAACGGTTATCCCCTGAAGTGCACCCTTGAGGAGGCGTCGTAAGACCGATGCATATTGACAGAGAGTTACAGGCGTTGCTGAGTGCGGCGTATCAGGAAGCAAAACAACGTTCCCACGAGTTTCTTACACCGGAGCATATACTTTATGCGGCCATGTATTTCGATTTTCCCAGGGCGGTATTTCGTGCGTGTCGAGTCGATTCCGATGCTGTTCGGGAGAGCCTGGAAGAGTATCTGGAAAAAGAGGTGCCTCAGGTGGAGAGTGAAGAAGACCCCAGTCAGTCACTCGGTTTTCAGAACGTGATTGAAAGGGCGGTTTTCCACACCGAATCTGCCGGCAAGGAAAAGGTAAGCATTGGCGATATTCTTGTTTCAATTTTTGATGAATCAGCCTCCTTTGGGAGTTACTATCTTCGTCGGGAAGGCCTGGAACGGGTGGAACTGCTGGAGGTGATAAGCCACGGTGTTCCGGACTGGATGGAGGATGAGGAACCGGAATTTCCTGGAGACGGAGATCTGGAACCGGAAGGACAGATTGACGCAGAAGAAGACGCCGATGAAGTTGAGGAGGACGGCCAAACAGGGCATAGGCGTAAGAAGAAACGCGCTCTGGATCAGTTTACTCAGGAGTTGGTTGGTGAAGCCCTCGCGGGTCGGTTGGAACCCCTGGTCGGACGAGAAGATGTGCTGGAGCGGACCATTCAGGTACTGTGTCGCCGAATGAAAAACAATCCTATTCTCATTGGGGAGCCCGGGGTGGGTAAGACCGCAGTGGCTCATGGTCTTGCCGAACGTATCGCCGACGGAACTGTCCCGGATATCCTGAAACACCACAAAGTGTACGCATTGGATATGGGCTCTATGATTGCCGGCACCCGGTATCGGGGTGATTTTGAAGAACGCATGAAGGCGGTAATGAAAGAACTGGAGAAGGAACCGAGGGTCATTCTCTTCATCGACGAAATTCATACCATAGTAGGCGCAGGGGCCGTCTCGGGCGGGGCCATGGACGCCGGCAACATGCTGAAACCGGCCCTCGCTTCGGGATCTATTCGCTGCATCGGCTCCACTACATTCGGGGAGTACAAACGTTTCTTTGAACGGGACCGCGCTCTGGCACGGAGGTTTCAGCGCATTGACATTGACGAACCGACAGAGGATGAAGCAGTTGCGATCCTCACAGGGTTGCAGGGCAGGTACGAGGCGCACCACAACGTCAGCTACACCGATGAGGCTATCCGTGCGGCGGTACGTCTCGCGTCGCAATATATCAACGAACGATTTTTACCGGACAAAGCTATCGACGTTATTGATGAAGCCGGGGCGTACATGCGGATGAAACATTTTCGCGAAAAACCTTCTGAAGAAGAAACGGTCGAAAACGAGACCCCTCCAGCGCCCCCGGTTACAATCGATGAACCGGAAATCGAACTGGTGGTCTCCAAAATTGCCCGCATTCCCGTTAAGAGTGTGACCGTTTCCGAGAAGGAACATCTGCAGAACCTTGGTACCGGACTTCGGGAACAGCTTTTCGGTCAGGATCAGGCGGTGGACGACGTGGTTGCTGCGGTAAAGCGTTCCCGCGCCGGATTTCGCAATCCCGACAAACCGGTTGCCAGTTTCCTTTTCGTTGGTCCGACCGGGGTAGGTAAAACCGAACTGGCTCGCCAGCTTTCGGATCACCTGGGTATCTCTCTGCACCGTTTTGATATGAGCGAATACCAGGAAAAGCACACCGTGTCACGCCTTATCGGCAGCCCACCCGGATATGTAGGGTATGAAGAAGGAGGGCTTCTCACCGATGCAATCAGGAAGACTCCGCATGCGGTGGTTCTTCTGGACGAAATTGAAAAGGCTCACCGGGACATTTACAACATTCTGTTGCAGGTGATGGATTATGCCACTCTGACGGATAACGCCGGAAAGAAGGCTGACTTTCGGAACGTCATTCTTATTATGACGTCAAACGCAGGAGCACGGGAAATAGGTAAACCTATGATCGGTTTCGGTGACCGAAATGTTACCGAGGCGGCCATACACGATGCGGTTGAAAACGCCTTTTCTCCGGAGTTCCGCAATCGGCTGGACAAAGTTGTTCTCTTTCAGCGACTGGATGAGGAGATCGTCAAGGATATCGTCAGGAAAGAGATTCTATCCTTTAACGGGCAGTTGGCCGAGCGGAACGTCCGTCTGGAGGTTCGGGACGATGCGATAACGTGGCTTGCCCGAAAAGGGTACTCTCCCGAGTTCGGCGCGAGAAATATTGCTCGCGTGGTGGAATCGGAAATCAAGGAGTATTTTGTCGATGCCGTTCTATTTGGGGACCTCTCTTCGGGGGGAGTTGCCGAAGCGGTTATTGAAAAGGATGCTATAGTCATTCGACCGCTGTCAAACTGAATAGATGGAATACCTGGATGAGACACAGCGCATCCGTTTTCCCCATCCCAGTGAGGCCAATCCGTGGGGACTGTTGGCAACGGGAGGAAATCTTTCGCCGGGAATAGTTCTTTCCGCCTACGAGCAGGGAGTTTTTCCCTGGTACGAAAAAAATCCTATTCTCTGGTTCTCTCCGGATCCCCGTTTCATTCTGAATATCGAAGACTTCCACGTGAGCACGCGGCTTCGTAGAACTATTCACACTGTGGCGTCGTCACCGGAGTGGAAAATTACATTTGATGCTGCTTTTGATGAAGTCATCGACGGATGTCGTAAATTCAGAAAGCGTGGAGAAGGGACGTGGATAACATCCGATATCTTTGACGCCTACCGGAAACTGCACCGCCTGGGCTACACCCACTCGGTGGAAGTCTGGAATAACGACCATCTGGCCGGTGGCCTTTACGGCGTCGCTATTGGAGGCGCCTTTGCGGGAGAGTCGATGTTTTCGCTGGCGCGCGATGCAAGTAAGTTTGCGTTTACAGCTCTGGTTGGGTTGTTTCGCACTCTTGGGGTCCCTATGATCGACTGCCAGACCTATACCAACTATCTGTCGTCGTTTGGAGCGGTTGAGGTGAACCGCGAGGAGTTTCTTGTCAGACTCGATCAACTGCGTAAGGAGACGACAATACCTGATGACTGGTCCGTATTCGACGGTGAGGCTATGCTTCAGGAAGGACTGATACTGGGATAACACTTTCAAATAGGTTTCCTGACTCAATAATGGAAACCACTATCACCAATGAACTCCCGAAGTATCGACTCGGAAGGGACCAGTTTTTCCGGAATAGTTGAGAAGTTTCGTAAAAAGGTCTGAATCCGGACCGCTTCATGATATATGACGTGACGCGGTTTGACCTGGCGCAGCAACGGCTCAGCGTAATTCCGAAGGACGCCAAGCTCGTAATCAAGGGCGGTATTGAAGGTCGCATCCGCCGAATCCTGGAAGGGGAAGATGTTGTGATCTTCGCCCCTCCGTACAGATGGCCACATTGTCAGGGTCGCTTCGGCGCTGTGGCCACGAAACTGATGGTCTCTGACCATCCGACGAATGAGCCGGTTATCGGTGGTGCTGATTCGATTATGATCGTCAAGATTAAGCTGGGTCAGTGCGGACACGTAAATCTTGAACTTCCGTTCCGCCGGAATCTTTGGAGTGAGGGCATCGTTGAGACCGTGAATCCCCTCCATGAGAAGAACACCCCTGGGTGGGAGCCTAATGAGCCGGCCACGATACTCCGGTTGTCCCGTCTTGAAATTGAAAAACGGTATCTCGACCTCTTCACCGTTGAAGATTGCCATAAGGTGCTGGTTCAGTAATTCGACGTCGATAGCCTGTATGGTTTCAAAATCATAATTTCCGTCGGCATCCAGAGGTGTTCGTTCTCGGGGAACAAAGTAGTCGTCCAGGGAGATCATGATAGGTGTCAATCCTATCGTTTGCAGATGGACGGACAACTTCTTTGTGAATGTCGTCTTTCCGGACGATGACGGTCCAGCTATCAGGACTACCTTTTCAATTTCCCCCGATTGGTTGACCATATCGGCGATTGTGGCAATCTTCTTTTCGTGCAACGCTTCGTTGACCCGAATAAAATCCTTGACGGTACCCTTTTCGGTCAAATGGTTGAGCTGCCCCACTGAGGAAATTCCCAGGACGCGACCCCATTCTTTGTATTCCTTGTAAATCTGAAAAAGGGTGGTACTTCGCTGTCCCGGGGAAACGGTGGTGTAATCCCGGACAGTTGGAAAAACAAGAAGGAAACCGGTGCCATATTTTTCAATGCTCCAGGTATTCAGCATTCCCGTAGAAGGTGCCAGTGGACCGTGGGAGAGATCCATAAAATCCTCGCAGCGATATACCGCTATCTCGCTGTAATTGTGACGCTCCACAAGTAGTGCCGCGTCATGCATGTTCCGGTCGTTGAAATATTCGATGCCTTCGTTGTAGGAAACCACGCCACGGCGAATGGAAAGGTCCCGCTCCACTATATGGGTGAGTCCTTCGCGGAGAGATTCAATTGACGTGTCGTCCGCCTCCCGACCGTCGAAAGAGTAATAATAGGCGTTTCCCAGAGAGTGGCCGATAAGCAGACGCGTATTGGGTAATACTTTGTAAGCTGCTATTGCCAGGGCGTAACATATAGTTCGACGATACACTCGCTGCCCTTCGGACGTATTCAGATAAATAGGCCGGATATCGCCGTTTATAAACAGCCGGTAGGTAAGTGCCCGTACCTCGTTGTTGACAAACGCTGCGATGACAGGTGCCGTTTCTCCGCCGGCGCCGCAGTGGCTGAGGGCTTCTCCGACGGTGACGCCCGCCTGCAGCGTAGCTTGGCCTTCGTCACAGATACCAACAGATATGGTTCGCATGTTCCTCCCTGGCGGTGCTTACATCGCGTCCCGAAGTTTTTTGACTTCATCCGGAGCAAGGACACCGGTGACACCGTACTGTTCATTGCCGGTATCTACAATCGGTTGTTCGGAAATTACGAGACCCTCCCGGTCGGTTACCAGGCGGACAGTGGGGTTTCTGGGATTTCCGGGAGTGATGTCAACCACAACGGCCCGATTACCGGACGCTAATTGTACAAATGTACCGTAGGGAAAGAGAGAAAAGGTTGCCACCATCGCTTGAAGCACTTCCTTGTCGTATCGACTGTTCTGGCCGGTGAGAAGGGTCTTCATGACGGTGTGTCCGTCAATAGGTGGTCTGTACGGTCTGATAGAGGCCATTGCGGCAAACGTACTGGCAGGATTCAGTATTTTGGCGTACTGGGACAGCTTGTCCCCGGTAATTCCTCGGGGATACCCGCTTCCGTCGAGATTCTCTCGGGACTCCAGAACGGCAAGACAGACTTGCATAGGGTAGTTGAACTGTCGAAGTACCTTGAATCCCAGAACCGGAGAGGTAGTAATGGCCTTCTTCTCTTTGGGTGTGAGCTGCCGGTCGCTCATATAGAGCTGGCTGGGCAGCCGAATCATTCCAATTTCGTGAAGAAGAGCCGCGGTACCAATGTCAATCAGGCGGTGTGGCGGCATTTTCATAGACGACGCAGTCGCAACGGCCACGATGGCTGTCTTGACCGCGTGATCGACGATGTAGTTGGTATGACCTGGATTCAGTTCGGGAATTCTTAAGAGGAAGCGACGCTGGTCCCGTAGAAGACCCTGGAGGGTCTTCATACGGTCATGAATGGGTTGCATGGGTAGAACGTTATTCTGCAGAAAACCGCCGAAAAGCTGTTCAGCGAAATGGAGCAGGTCCATGTACTGTTTGTGGGCTTCCTTCAGGCTCTGGGCATCCTGGCGTCCCTGGTCAATGGCGGCAAACGGAGCGTCTTCTGTCGAAACAACACCGCCGCCTACGGCTGGAGCTTCGTCGGTGATGGATCCATCGGAGTAGACGTAATCAAACTGCCATCGAGCTAACCGCTCCAGTAGCTCCTCGTCTACAGAGATTTCCGGAGAGAGGAGCACGAACTTCTCGTCCAGAAACGTTTCCCGGGTAAGAAAGACGCCTTCCCGGAGTTGTGACCGTGCAATTTTATTCATCTTTGTTTCACCATTGACCCAGTACTAGCTGCATATTAGACTGCCGCTTATCATTATAACGGAAAAGCATAGTGAAACTTAAGACTATATTCATAATCTTTAACGTCCTTATCGGCATTTCATTCCTTTTTGTATTTCTGATGCCGGGATTATTTCTTGGGTGGGAATACGCGGGCATATTCTGGAGCGAGAACTGGTATCTGGTTCTTCTCTTTGTTGGCGTGTTCGCAGTCCTTAACGCCTATTTTTTTGTGAATCGACGGCTTTTTACCGCTCTGGAGCAGGAAGATTGGGACGCAGTAATTTCAGTGCTTGAAAAACGGGTGCTGGACAGGCACCGTTTCTCTAACGGAAACATTCGTTTGCTGGTAAATGCGTATGTTATCCGTTCACGGAACGACGGTATCAGGAGTGTCGAGGAAGCTATTCGGCAAAACCGACCGGGTAAACTTTCGTCTTTTGCCCTGTTACTGGGTATTCCCCACCTTCTTTCCAACGATGGAAAGGAAATCGTGGAGTATTACGGTGCGTTTATAGATTCCGTTTCGGGACATCGGGGAGACTGGGTTCAATGGAGCTATGCTTTTGGTCTCATGTTACAGGAACAGACTGATGCGGCCGGAAAAACTCTTGAAAGCCTCTGTGCTAACGCAAAGGATACGGTAGTACGTACTCTCAGCGCCTACCTGCTGGAAGCGTACGCCGGAACGGACCAGAACGTTCGTCGATGCGTCGACAAGTGTCGGGATGCGGTGTCTTCGTCCCACAGCCGTGCGGAATGGGAACGCCTGGTTGAAAAACAGCGTGGTGAGCTGTACGTCCTCATTCTCAGCAAACTGTTACGGGACGTGACCGAGTGGCTCTACAAGGAAACGTGATGAAAGAGCCCAAAGGTGAGCGTCTATTTTGCAAGTCCGACAAACTTACCGATGTCTGCTACGATATTCGCGGTCCTGTACTGGTAGAAGCGCAACGCCTGGAGGAAGAGGGTTTTCGGGTTACGAAACTGAATATCGGAAATCCTGCGCCCTTCGGGTTTGATGCCCCGGACGAACTGCTCCACGACGTTATTGTCAATCTCCGTGAGGCCCAGGGGTATGTGGACAGTAAGGGAATATTTGCCGCCCGGAAAGCGGTAATGCAGCACTATCAGGCACGGGGACTTCTGGACGTTCAGACCGAAGATATCTACATCGGTAACGGCGTAAGCGAACTTATCGTTATGAGTATGCAGGGGCTTCTGAACAACGGAGATGAGGTTCTCATTCCGTCACCGGATTATCCCCTCTGGACGGCTGCGGTACATCTGGCCGGGGGCAAACCGGTCCATTACATATGTGACGAGGAATCCGACTGGAATCCCGATATCGCCGACATTCGGGAAAAAATAAACGACAGAACCAAGGCTCTGGTAGTAATTAATCCGAATAACCCAACCGGAGCGGTTTATCCCCGGGAAGTGATAGAGGAGCTACACGATATAGCGGCAGAGAACGATCTTGTCGTTTTCGCCGATGAGATATACGACAAGATCCTCTACGACGACAATGAACACGTCTCTATTGCAGCGTACTGCAGGGATATACCCTGTATTACCTTTAACGGTCTGTCAAAGGCGTACCGGGCTGCCGGGTTTCGGGCGGGATGGATGGTTCTCAGCGGTCGTCTGGGGATGATTCGGGATTACCGTGAGGGACTGGACATGCTGTCCAATATGCGTCTGTGCAGTAATGCTCCGGCGCAGTTCGCCATCCAGGCCGCTCTTGGAGGATATCAGAGTATCCGGGATCTGGTACTGCCGGGTGGACGCCTGCGGGAGCAACGGGACGTCGCATGGGAGCTGATAAATGATATTCCCGGTCTCAGCGCGGTCAAACCGAAGGGGGCTCTTTACCTCTTCCCAAAGATTGATACAAAGCGGTTCAATATCAAGGATGACCAGAAGTTCGTATATGACCTTCTGGTGGAGAAACATATTCTCCTTGTTCAGGGCACCGGTTTTAACTGGCCCAAGCCGGACCATTTTCGAATTGTATTTCTGCCTGATCGGGAGGAATTACGGAAGGCCGTCCACGGTATCGGAGACTTTCTTTCCTTTTACCGACAGAGTTGAGAAGCCGCAACAACTTGAAGTCGGTGCCGTCGCCTCTATATAATCCGGAGATACTATATGGGACAGGAAATACGAGTACGATACGCCCCGTCTCCGACGGGAATGCAGCACATTGGGGGCGTCAGAACAGCTCTTTTCAACTACTTCTTCGCCAGATCCGGAGGCGGATCTTTTATTCTGAGAGTAGAGGACACCGACCGGACCCGTTTCCAACCGGACGCGCTACGGGATATTTACGATACCTTCGAGTGGCTGGGCATTGTCGCGGATGAAAGTCCCGCCGGCGGTGGACCCCGGGGACCCTACGTCCAGTCGGAACGGGTCGAGCTTTACCGTTCATATGCCCGACAACTTATAGACAGCGGTCGGGCGTACTTTGATTACACTTCTGATGGGGTGGTGTCCTCCGATTCGGACGGAGATATTCCGGTTGGAGGAGAAAGGCGAAAAGGCGATAAAGGGAAGGGTAGTTACAACTTTGAGGGACGATCCCTGTCGCAGGAAGAGATAAAAAAACGCAAGGCTGCAGGGGTCAAGCCGGTAGTGCGTCTCCTGGTACCGCAGGAAGGAAAGACCGAGTTTGAGGATCTTGTTCTCGGTACTATCAAGACGAAGAACAAGGATATCCCTGCTGATCCGATTCTCCTGAAGTCCGACGGCTTCCCGACATACCACCTGGCCAACGTTATTGATGATCACCTTATGGAGATCAGTCACGTGATGCGCGCCCAGGAATGGATTCCTTCCACTCCACTGCATCTCCTTCTTTACGACGCCTTTGGCTGGGATCCGCCCCGTTTTGCCCACCTTCCTATGGTCATGGGCAAAGACGGCAGCAAACTCTCGAAACGGCACGGTGCAACCAGCGTTATAGAATTTCGCAGACAGGGGTACCTTCCCGAAGCGATGACCAACTACGTGACTATGCTCGGGTGGGCCTATGACGACTCCCGGGAGTTTTTCTCCCGGGAAGAACTGGAAGAGCTCTTTTCAATTGAAAAAATCAACAAGGCACCGGCCGTCTTTGACTATCGGAAGCTGGACTGGTACAACGGTCAGTATATTCGGAAGTGTTCCGACGACCGGCTGGTTTGTCTTCTTGTTCCTTACATGCAGCAGGAAAACTGGGTCCATGGCAGTGGCGGTACCGGCGAAAAAGAGGAAGAGCAACAGCGACTGCGGGATCTGTTGCCCCTGATCCGGGAGCGGCTGAAACTTCTTTCCGATGTCGTTCCTCTTCTGCGCTTCGTATACGAACCGGTCGACAGCTGGGATCTGGAAGAGTTACTGCCTAAAAAGGCAACACCGGCGGAAACGTTGGCATGGTTGAACGCGGCTGCAAAGGTTCTTCAGGAGCATGGCCTTCCGCCGGAGGGCGATGAATCGGCGGAAGAAGCGATGGAAGAGGCTTTCCGCGTTGCAGCCGAGGGGATGGATACCAAACTGGGAAATCTCATGATGCCCCTTCGGGTTGCGGTGACGGGTAGCAAGGTTTCGCCCCCGCTGGTGGGGTCCCTTCGGGTTCTCGGCCAGGACGAAGCGATGCGCCGCATTTCCGGAGCTCGGGAAGTTCTGGTCGCCGCAGCATCGAAGTGAAGTTTGAGCAGGGTACACAATTCAAAAGGAGAATCAGATATTATGAGCGTTGACCCAAAAAACATGGATAAAATTGTCAGCCTTTCCAAGCGACGGGGATTTATCTTCCCCTCTTCAGAAATCTACGGTGGTCTTGCATCTGCCTGGGATTACGGTCCTCTCGGTGTAGAGTTAAAGAGCAATATTCAACGCGTCTGGTGGAAAGAGATGACCCAGCTGCACGACAATATAGTCGGTCTGGACGCGGCCATTCTGATGCATCCAACTGTCTGGAAAGCGTCGGGGCATGTAGATAACTTTTCCGACCTTATGGTGGAGGACACGGTAACCAACGAGCGGTACCGCTGGGATCACCTCACCGAAGAGCAGCGGGAAAAAAAGACCAGTCCCAACGGAAACCCCCTGTCGGAACCGAGGCAGTTCAATCTCATGTTTGAAACGCATCTTGGCCCCGCTACCGACTCGGGGAGCAAGGTGTATCTCCGGCCCGAGACCGCCCAGGGTATTTACGTCAACTTCAAGAACGTCGTTCAGACTTCCCGAGTGAAAATTCCCTTCGGTATTGCCCAGGTGGGAAAGGCCTTCCGGAACGAAATCGTCACAAAGAATTTCATATTCCGGACTGTTGAGTTTGAGCAGATGGAAATGCAGTACTTTGTGAAGCCCGGCAACGACGACTCGTGGTTCGATTTCTGGAAGGCCGAGCGAATGAAGTATTACGACAAGCTGGGTATACGCATGGACCACCTCCGTTTCGAAGAGCATGGTCCCGATGAACTGGCCCACTATGCGAAAGCGGCGTTTGATATTCAGTACGAGTTTCCCTTCGGATGGCAGGAACTGGAGGGGATACATAATCGAACCGACTATGACCTCTCCCGGCACAGCGAATTCTGCGGCAAAGAGATCAACTACCTCGAAGAGGAGACGAAAGAGCGCTTCATCCCCTATATCGTGGAGACTTCGGCGGGGCTGACCCGTAGCGTCCTTATGGTCCTATGTGACGCCTATGAGGAAGAAGAGGTAGGCGAGAACGATGTGCGTACGGTCCTTCGACTTCATCCGAAGGTGGCGCCGATCCAGGTGGGCGTCTTTCCCCTGGTCAAGAAGGACGGTCTCGCCGAGAAAGCCCGGAAGATTGAAGAGAGCCTTCGGGAAGATTTCACCACCTTTTACGATCAGTCCGGTGCCATCGGGCGCCGGTACCGTCGGCAGGACGAGATCGGTACGCCCTTCGGTATCACCATTGACTACGACACCATGTCGGACGATACGGTGACCCTGCGGTTTCGGGATTCCATGGAACAGGTGCGATTACCTATTGTGGAGCTGACTACACGGCTTCGGCAGGAAATCAGGGACTACCGGAGGGTGGGTGTGTGACGGAAGGAGGCGGACAAAAAACTGCCGACAGACCGCGCCCCGGCGCCCTTCAGCGACTGAAAGAACGCGGTTTTTTTGCCCAGTGTACCGACGAAGATCGCCTCAACACGTTACTCGACGCCACGTCAATGACCTTCTATGTCGGCGTGGACCCGACCGGTCCCAGCCTTCATGTTGGGCACCTTGTACCGATCTACGCACTGGCCCACCTGGTTGAGTTTGGCCATCGCGGTATTGTGATCGTGGGTGGCGGTACCGCCCGAATCGGAGATCCTTCCGGTAAGACGGAAATGCGCAAGATGATGACGGTGGAGGAAATTGACGCCAACGCCGCGTCCATCGGTCGTCAGATCGAGTCCTTTCTGGCGGTTCGTGGCGTCGGTGACAACTCCGGCATCGGAACCTACGAACTCGTGAACAACGCGGAATGGCTGGCGGAGCTGAACTATATCGACTTTTTACGCGACATCGGTCGCCATTTTTCGGTGAACCGGATGCTTACCTTTGAATCGTACAAGCTGCGTCTGGAAACGGGGCTCTCCTTTATCGAGTTCAACTACCAGTTGTTGCAGAGTTACGACTTTCTGAAACTTTACCAGACCAGGGGATGTCGACTGCAGATTGGCGGTGACGACCAGTGGGGAAATATCGTTGCCGGTGCCGATCTGATCCGCCGGATGGAAGGTGTCGGGCCGGAACCTGCCGAGGCATTCGGTCTTACCTTTCCCCTGGTGACGCGGGCGGATGGCAGGAAGATGGGAAAAACCGAACAGGGAGCGGTCTTTCTGGATCCGGAAAAAGTTTCTCCATATGACTTTTTTCAATACTGGCGAAATGTTCCCGATGCGGATGTCCGGAAGTTTTTCTATCTGTATACCTTTCTTGAGCCGGCAGATATCGAGAATGTTGTTGCGCCCGTTTCCGCCGGTGACGCCGTGGGTATCAACGCTGCAAAGGAACGTCTCGCCGTTGAGATTACTACCCTCATTCATGGTCAAGCCGAAGCGGAAAAGACCCGAGATGCAGCCAGGGCGCTTTTCGCCGGCGCCAGAAACTCCGCTGCAGTTGTACCAGGAGGCGAACTGGCCGTTTCAGACCTGGCAGATGGTATCGGCGTACTGGAGCTTTTTGTTAGTGCCGGTCTGTGTGGCAGTAACAGCGACGCCCGACGGCTGGTCCAGCAGGGTGGTGCCCGCATTAACGACGTCAAAGTTACCGATCCCGACACCGTGGTTACCGTTTCGTGGTTGGATGACCGATCTTCTCTGCTCCTGCAGGCGGGAAAGAAACGACATTATCGGTTTGACATAATCTGAGGAGGATTCCTGTGAAGAGTCCGGTCTCCTGGTCACTCGCTCGTACCGGGGGATATCTACTTCCCCTGATTCTATGGTGGATCGGCGCCCGGCTCTCGGAAAATCCCCTTATCCTGCCACCTCCGGAAGCGGTATTCCGGGAGACCCTTCGCGTTCTGAGGGATACCGGTTTTCTCGGTCAGGCGGGTTTGACCACTCTGAGAGCACTTGGAGCTCTTGTGGGAAGTGCGGCGGTGGCGCTTCCTCTGGGAATGGTCGCCGGTCGGAGTCGCGGGTTTGAATCACTTCTGGCCCCGACGGTGCTGATTGTCCGGGCAATTCCTTTCATATCCATTATCCTTCTTGCGGTTATCTGGTTTGACTCCGGAACGGTGCCGGTATTCGTTGCGGTTCTGATGGTGTTTCCAATCCTGTATGAAGGAGCGTACACCGGTATCCGAAACGTGGATCCGAAGCTGGAAGAGATGACGCGTCTCTTTCAGCTTTCGTTGCGGCGGCGTATCCGGCACCTCTGGGTCCCCGGGTCCATAGGGACAATTCTTGGGAGTTTCAGAAGTGCATCGGGAATCGCATGGAAGGTGACGGTTGCGGCGGAGGTCCTCAGTGTGCCTCGAAGCGGTATAGGTACGCGGATGGGCGAGGCGCGATTGTATCTGGAAACGGAACGGGTTCTCGCCTGGACGGTGGTCCTTGTTGTTCTTGCCGGACTGACAGACCGTCTTATTGGTATAGCGGAAAGACGCATACGTGGCGGTCGGTACGAACAGACCGACGAAACGGGGGCACACAACGAGTCCGGCTGTGATGGTGATGATTCTCCCGCAACAACGGGTACCGTTTCGGCGACCGGTCTGGCGGTGGAGCTCCAAAACGTGAGCTTTCAGTGGCACGGAAATTCCGGTGAGACCGTTCCACTGATCAGGGAATTGAACCTGTCCTTTGAGCCGGGCAGCGTTACCGCTCTTATTGGTCCGTCCGGGGTCGGAAAGACAACACTTCTATTGATTATCGGTGGAATTGTCCGGGTACCGGAAGGGGATGTTATCTATGGCACCCCGGACCTAACGAATTTTCGGCCGGGTATGGTATTCCAGGAATCCCGCCTTCTTCCCTGGCGGACCGTACGGGAGAATCTCTCGGTTATTCGTGAACTCACTGCGGAAGAGAGCCCTGAACCGGAAGATGTGCTGAGAATGGTTCATCTGCCGACGTGTCTTGACCAGTATCCCCATCAGCTCAGTGGCGGTATGCAACAACGGGTCAATCTTGCCCGGGCTATTTACGCCCGCCCCCGGGTGCTTCTGGTTGATGAGCCCCTGGCCGGGATCGATCAGGCTCATCGGACCGAACTTTCCCGGACGCTGCGGGAAATCATTCTAACTGCCGGTGTTACTACGGTTCTCTCTTCACATGACATGAATCTGGTCTACGCTGTTGCCGACCGGATCCTTCTGCTGGAGTCCAGGCCGGTAATAGTGGCCCTGGACCGCCATCGGGATGGCCGGGATTGGCTCCCGGAACAGCGCCGTGAAATTGAGAATCGCCTTGAGACAAGCCGCTACACTTTCTGAAACGGGTAGACAGCTTTTATGATCTTTGAATAGGAGCGGAAATACTCCACGCCTGATGGATGTGAGTTTCCTTGAAGTCCTCGGGCATAGTGAGTTTGGTCAACTTCTTGATTTCGCCGCTCTTCAGTTCCTGTTTGTGAAACTGAAAGCGGCGTTTGTTGGTGGAAAAGATGACATGACCGCCGGGAGAGAGAAGGTCAATGCACCGGGAGATGAGTTCCACATGGTCCCGTTGAATGTCCAATGTTCCTTCCATATTCTTTGAGTTGGAAAAACTGGGAGGATCCAGAACGATGACGTCGAAACGGCGATTTCCCCTCTTCAGAAGGTGTAGAGTTTCATTGACATCTCCACGGTGGTATTCGTGATTCGGTCCTTCCAGGGCGTTGAGACGCATGTTGTCTTTTGCCCAGCTCAGGTAGGTGTTGGAAAGGTCGACCGTGACCGTTGAGAAAGCTCCGGCTGCCGCAGCATAGACGGTGAAACTGCCGGTGTAGGCGAATAGATTGAGAACTTTCCGGTCGGTAGCTCCTTTTGCAGCATAGAGGCGCAGATCCCGGTGGTCAAGAAAGAGACCTGTGTCTATGTAATCTGATAGGTTCACTTTAAAAAGAAGTCCCCGTTCTTCCACCGTTATTGTGTAGTTCAGACGGTCAAGCGGCTCATACTGGGAGGCGCCCCGCCGGCGTTCCCGGCGCTTGAAGAAGACACGCTCTTGTGGAACGGTGAGTGTCCGGGCGGCGGTGTCCACCATGGTATCCAGCCATTCCTGGTGCTCTTCCTCCGTCCGCTCGTGTGGTCGGTCATACTCGGCTATGTGCAGGTGGCCGTCATACCAGTCAACGGCAAAGGGTATTTCCGGAATATCGCGGTGGTAGACCCTGAACGCGGTAGTTTCCACCCGTTTCGCGTACTTCCACAGGTGCTTGAAGCGTTTTTTCAGGCGGTTCGCAAAAAAATCCTGTTGTTCCCGGGTCTTCTGAGGGTTCTGCATCGTTATACATCCGCCGACGGTCACTCCGGAGGGAGACCACCGTCACTTTCGCCGGTACCGTTCCGGAGGTTGTGCAGTGCAATGAAACGGCTGTCCTGAAACACGCGCATTTTCACGGAAAGGACGGCGTATCCCGATGAAAGATCTTCCTTTTGAACGACGACGCTATCCGGGACTTTGATCTTGACGTTGGTGAAGTTCCATATCGCGCCGATTCCGCACTCAACAAGGCGGTCTGCAATTTCCTGCGCCTGTGTAGATGGTACCGTCAGTACTGCCAGGTCTACCGGCTCCCCGGAAATACGGTCGGAAAGGTCGTCCAGATGATATATCGGAACGTTATTGACATGCCGGCCTACCTTGTCTCGGTTCGTATCGAAGGCAGCGACAATCCGCAGGCCATGTCGGGGAAACTCTGCATATCCCATAAGGGCCGAGCCGAGATGGCCGGCACCGACGATAACGGCGTTATGAGGCCGGTCCCAGTGAAGAAAAGTATTGATAGCCTGAATGAGTTCCCCAACGGGAAAGCCAATGCGAGGCTTTCCAATAATACCGGTGATGGCGAGATCTTTTCGTACCTGAATGGGCTCAAGTTCCAGTTCTTCAGCGATGATGGTACCGGATATGAATTCTCGACCTTCCCGCGCCGCCGCTTCCACAATATGAAGATAGGAGGGAAGGCGCTTGATAGTCGGCAGACTTGCGAGCTTCATAGGCTTCATGTACGATTCTCCCGGTATTGGCTTTGCGCGGAAAGTATAGCCTGAGCGTCGGGAAATTGAAAGCGATTGGAAACGTCTCGTTGTATAAGGAGCGTGTTATCGGTGACGACACCGTACGTCTTGAAATAGAGAAACTGGTCTCTCTCGGAGACGGGCTGGCTCGTTATGACGGTGGTGTCGTTTTCGTACCCCGAACGGTTCCCGGCGACGTTGTGACGGGTAAAGAACTGCGTTGCATTCGAGGGCGGACAGTACTGGAGGCGCCGGAAATCGAGAATCCCGGGACGTACCGGAGAGTACCTCCCTGCCGGTACGTTCCAGTCTGTGGTGGATGTGACTGGCAGCACATTTCCGACGACGGGCAGCGAATCTGGAAGCGCGCCATCCTCGCCGAGAACCTTCAGCGTATCGGCAAGCTTTCTGTTTCGGAGGAGAGCATTTCTATCGTTGCTGCGGGGAGCTTCGGCTACCGCAGTCGACTTCGGGTTCATCGCAAGGGCGGCGTTTCCGGCTTTTTTCGGGCGAACAGTCACGAAATTATCGGTATAGATCAATGTATCGTCGCAACGGCGGGTGCAAACCTGGCGATGAGCGACCTTGCGGCTCATTCGTCAGGGGACGGCGACATTACTATTATCGATTCGGGCAAAAGAGTATACCGAAGTGATCGTGACCGGACGGCAGAGGTGAATATTGCGAATAGGACGTTCACCTTCGAAACCGCCGGCTTTTCCCAGTCCAACCGTGAGCTCCTGGAACCTCTGGGCTCACTTTTGCGCGGAAGTGTCCGATCGGGTCGTCTGATCGATCTCTACGCCGGAGCCGGGTTGTTGCCCTTTCTGGTCCTTTCCGGAGACGCCGTGTGTCACTCGGTGGTATGTGTGGAACCGGATCGACGGAACGCCCCCTACATTACCGGTAATCTCATGGGTAACGACGTTGAAGTGACGGTAATTGTTGATACGGCGGAACAGGCACTGAAAAGCGGCGCCGTAGAACCGACTGCCGTCGATGGTGGGGTAACTACAGTCCTTCTGGATCCACCCCGCGGAGGAGTGAGTAAGGACGTCCGGAACTGGCTTCTGAAGAACGCCCGGAATCGGGATGGTTCGCCTGACGTCATCTATTTGAGTTGTGATTCCGCCGCCCTGGCCAGAGACCTGGGAACATTGACGAAGGGATACCGCCTGGAATCGGTAACACTACTCGATTTCTTTCCCCAGACCTCCCACATTGAGGCGCTCGCCGTGTTGAGGCCTGCTGCTTCGAAATGGTCGGCGCCGTGACAGTTCCATGGGCGGAACGGTGCCGTCTCTTCGGGGTGCCGGGCACCTTGAGTCTGGTGGTCGTTGTGCTCTGTAGCGGTTATGTCGGGGCTGAAGAACGAACGGGACGAACCGGTGTAACCGCCGGAGCGATCACGGCGCCACCCTTCGAATACGTCTATGGCGAGGATAATCACCTCACCGGTACGGTCGTCGTGACGGAGGATCGTCATCTGCGCGTGATCAATTCTGATGGTCAAGCCGTTCATGAAGTGCGTACCGGTATACGCTTTCCCCGCGCGGTCTACGCGGATCAAAGCGGGGTAATACACATTATAGGTCCCGCAGAAGAGCATTATCTTGTCGGATACGACGGGGGAACAATGAGGCTGACAACTGCCCGTAAACCGGATCACGGCGCAGTGCCGGCTGTTCATCCCCGGGCGACAGAGATATTTCCCGATCGAAACGGAAACATCTACTCTCTCTCCCTGCCCGGGCTGATTTCCTACGGTAGTGCCGGAGGCTACCGGCTGTGGGAGCGGTCGCTGCCGTCAACAATCCGTGATCACGTCTATGACGGAGCGGTGCTTTTCGTCGGGTTGGCCGACGGCAGTGTTTTTGGTTTTTTCCCCGACGGTGAGGGAGAGCTGCTGCTCCGCGTCCCTGAAGGGATAGTATCAATGGTTGTCTTTGATTCGTCTTTATGGGTGTTTACGGAAAATGAAGCGGTTTATCGGCTTTCCTCGGGGACAGGCGTGCGTCACAGACGGGAGTCGCTTCGAGTGGAATGGAGTGGACGTTCCGATCAAGTGCCGCCGCCGCTACGTTTCTTTCGCGCCGACGGTGTCAGAAAGGTAGTATTCGCGGAATTCCCCGGCAGACCAGCTTCGTTCTCGTCGGTGCGACTTGAAGAAACGAGCCGAATTGTCGTGGCCGACGCCCATGGACATGACCGAATGACTATACAGCCACCACATCCGGTCCGCGCTATTACGCCGTTGCCACGGCAGAACGCGCTTTTCATCGAATACACCGACTGGAGATTTACAGTGATTTCCCTGGAAGGGTTTGAAGACGTTCCGTCTTCATCGTCCGTACGGAGTGGAACGTCCCGGAATGGCCCCGTGTTGCCGGAAGAGGTGATTCAACGATCCTCTCCCTCGTCGGGCGGTACTGCCGGTGTTGCAGGTACCGGAGCATTGGCCGCCCTGGCGGAGGCGACCCTTCACAGTGGCTCGGTGGCGGATCGCCGGACTCTTCTGGAGAGCATTCGAAGACGGATGGAACGGCTGGGAATGTATGGAAACGTCACGACAACTCGTTCTATTCTGACGGCGCTGGTTCGTGAATCTGTATCGGTACCGGCAGGAGTCAATGCTCCGAATATCCGTGCGGAAGCGATCGTCATTCTCGGTCGACTGGGCGACCGTCCATCCCGGGCGATACTTTCCGATGTCGTCCGGTATGACCCGGTCATAGAACTCAGCGCAGCCGCTCTGGTGGAGGCCACCGCCGGTGGACGGGATGACTCCCGCGCGATTATGTGGGGTCTTCAACGTTTTCACCGTGCCTCTGCTGCGGATCGGGCAACTATCGCGTCGGCCCTTCTTCAGGCGGTATCCCGGGTTGTACCGGACGGACAGGGGAGCGACAGCGACCTCCATCGGGAAGTGCCGGCCGTGATAGCGGCGGCGGAGCTTCCCCGGGAATTGCGCCGGCGGGCGCTGTTAATCGGGCGCGGTCGGTAAAAACAGTTCTTCGAGCTCCTGCCTCTGAAAGGCGTATGTAGTGTTGCAGTTATGACAGGTGGTATGAAGTGGAACGGGCCCGTTTTCCAGAATGTCCTCCTGTTCGTCACGGGGAAGGGCCGCAAGAAAGCGACCGAAGCGTTCCTTGTTGCAGCTGCAGAAGAATTCTGCCGGTCGTGTTGAAATAAGCCGTGGAGTCCAGCTTCCCAGAAGATTTCTGACAATCCGGACCGCCGTATTCCCCTCGGAAAATTGCCGTCCCAGTGGCCGTGCCGCTTCCAGGGCCACTGCGAGTCTTTTCAGCACAGCCGGATCGGCACCCGGAAGGGCCTGGATGATAATACCGGCCGCACCGGATACTTCTTTTTCGGCCCGTTTTTCGCCGAAGTAGATGTTGATGTCAAGAAATGTGGCGATCTGCTCGCTAAAGGTGAAATATTCCGTAACATTTTCTGCAAGGGTACCAGGGAGCAGTTGAATCTGTCCCTGGGAAGGATGACGCATCGTTTCGGCGTATCTGAACACTGTAAGAGACCCCTCACCGAAAAGCTCTTCCGGACCGGCGGTATCGGATATTTCTATCTCTCCGTTCTTGAGATATCCCCGAACGTTGCCCCGGGCGTCGGCGTCTACAGTAAGCCCCTGAACGGTGCCGGAGCACTCTACGGAAATACCGGCCTTTTCCCTGTCCTTCAAGGTTCCCGCCGCGAGGAGCGCAAGGAGATAGGCCTGCCCGAGAATCTGTGTTCCACCGGGACCAGGCTGGTGATTGGCTTGCATACGGTTAACCAGTTCCGTTCCGTGAACAAAACTGAGACGATATGTACCGCCCGCCAGGAGATAGGTATCCATACCGTCACCGGCAATTTTTGGTGTCGTAAAGGGTTGTTGCATCATAAGGTATATATCTTGACCGCCATCGTAATAGACTCTAGGGTATCAGCGTGAGTACGGAAAAGGCAAGGGACCGAGTGTTTGACATGCTCTGGAACTATGCGGCGCGCTACCCCGGTGAACGGCGGACGGTGTCGGCATTCTTTGATCTGCTGACGGCGTGGCCGGCTTCCCTCTTCCGAACGCACATGCCGGGGCACCTGACTGCATCGGCGTGGATTGTTGCGCGCGAAACCCGGGAAGTACTGATCCTGCACCACAGAAAACTGGACAAGTGGCTTCAGCCGGGTGGGCACGTCGATGGTGAAGAGGTGCCGGAAGAAGCGGCTCTCAGGGAAGTCCGGGAAGAGACAGGGTTGACCGGATTATGTGTTGAGCCTGCGCTTTTCGATGTGGATATTCATGAAATACCCGCCCACGATGGGACACCGGAACACCTGCATTATGACTTGCGATTTCTCGTATTGCTCTCGCACTCCCTGTTTCCCCGGAAAAACGATGAAAGCCACGATGTCCGATGGCATCCGCTGGATCGCATCGAAGAGCTGACAACAGAGGAGTCTATTCGGAGAATGGTGCGTAAAAGCTATTCTTTCGCAGGGTGCGTCTTGGAAACGGAGTGAATTGAGCCGCCGCTTCGGGCAAGAATGCGGGTGACCAGGCCCGGTGATATCCGCCTGGCAACGTCAAGGAGCCGCCCCGGAAAGACCGTTACGGTCCGCCGGCGTCGTTGTACCGAAGCGCTGATTATTGCAGCTGCCGCTTCACCCTGAGTCTGCATCGCCTTTCGCTGATGGTGGAATCGATTTCCCTGGGCGTCGAGAATTTCCTTGTCCGGATCATTCTCAACGAATCCGAGATAGACGATTCCCGCACTGACTCCTTGCATGTGGTACTCGGCATTGAATGATTCGGAAAAACGCTCCAGTGCCGCCTTGGCTGCGGAATAGACTGAAATACCGGGGAAGCCGTGAATCGCGCCGACGGTGGATACAAATGTGACATGGCCACCCGATTCCAGGAGTACCGGCAGACACGCCCGGGTCGTCTGGAGCGCGGACTGCAAATTCCCGTCAATCATCGTCGTAATTGTCTCCGCGGTCAGCATGCCTATCGGTCCGCGCATAGAAATTCCGGCGTTGTTTATGAGGAGATCCAAGCCACCCCAGGTATCGCTGATGTGGTGAGCCAGCTTCTCGGCGCCGGCGGGTGTTGAAATATCTGCAGCACAGGAAGACAGGGAAGGGTTCGAATACTCTTCGGCGAGGAGAGTCTTTGTCTCTTCAAGACGCTCATCCGAGCGTCCGTTCAGGATCACCGTTGCGCCCGCTGATAGGAGAATCCGGGCAGTTTCCCGTCCGATCCCCCTGCTGCTGCCGGTAATGACAACCCGAAGACCAGTAAGGACCTTCCTGTCTCTCTGCTTCAGGAGATGCCGGGAATCACGTCTGGTGGTCTTCTTGTTCATCATATCCGCTGTTGTAGTCTGCAAGAAGCTCTTCCGCCAGCACCCGGTAACGACCGATCACTTCACCGCCGTCCGTCACTACAATTTCGTACTGCGTAATAGTGTGATTATCTTCAATTCTCGAGCTGCCTCGTACTTTTACTATTTCCGTACCATTCTGCGGGTACAGACCGGGGACGGGATTCCCATGCTTCAGGGTATGCCACTGGTTGTCCAGTTCGCTGATTACTTCCTTTCGCTGCTCGTCGGTCGACATATGACTTCTGCCGGCTATATTTCCGTGTCCAGATCGTAAATCTCGCTGGGCAGCTCTTCAGTATTCATCATCGCGGCGATGCGTTGTATTGATGAAAGAATCAATGTCTGTTCCCACTCTTCCAGGGCGTTGAAGCGACGTACAAAGGCTTCCTGAAGAAAATTGGGATGATTTTCCAGAATTTTTCGAGCCTTGTCGGTTATATCCACGTAGACGCGACGCTTGTCTATCTTGTCCCTGGTTCGCAGAGCCAACTCTTTCAGCTCCAGCCGGTCCAGAATGGTCGTCACCGTTGCCTGACTCAGACTGATCCGACGGGCGAGATCTCCGATGGTCATGGGGCCGTACTGACCAATCTCGCTGATAACAATCAGCTGGGGGCCGGTCAGTCCAAACTGTTTTGAAAGCGTTCTGGAGTGGATGTCGATCGCTCTGATAATCTGCCGGAGCGTCGACAGAACGTAGGTACTTGCGTCTTGTTTATTCATTGTCATGCTCCTTCTTGGAACCGAAGGGAATGACCTTTCCCGTTTCTCCGGTGGTGGTGTCACTCCTCGACTGGTATTCCTCTATGAGTTGTACACTTTGAAAGGGTATCATGAGGTGCTCTGCAGCTCCAAATTCCCTGCGCAGTTCGTCGCCATCGGGATCAATGATGACGGCGCTCCGTTCCGGGAAAATGAGTCCTTTTATGGATACGAAATAGGGATGGGTCATGTCGAGAGAACGTGCTTCGATGATTCGTACTTTTTCTTTCCAGGTAAAATGGATTCTATATGTTGACACAGGGCAAAACTCTCTTCCGTTTCTATATAACACTAAATAATCAGCCAAAAACGCCTTCTTGAAAACTATACGCATGTATAGTACTTTTTAATGATGCTTTTGCCGGGTGCTGAACCGTTATCCGCAACGGTCTTCTGTGAACGAGGGGTAGAACTGTGTACGGGAAAGCTGACTCAGTTTTCCGGTTCGGGAGCTTTACCCGTCGCCGTGACTGTGGCTCGTCAGTTCTTTGGGCGGTACGGTACGGTTCTCCCGTGGGTCCTTTCAGGAGACACGGTTCCGTATCCTCCGGACCTTGAAAGAGGAGGGGTGCCATCCGGCCGGGTGGTGTGGTTTGCTCCGGAAGATTCGGCGTCTCTGGTGCATACCATTGATACTCTTACCAGGGGTGGAATCTTTCCCCTCATATGTGTGGATATACAGGATTTTTCAGCTTTTGGACCGGGAGCACTCGCCCGCTTCATGCATCGTGCCAGACACACGGGCACAGCTCTGCTCTTTCTCACGCCCGGGCCGATAGCGACACCTGCGCCGGCCATAGCGTATCACCTTGATATAGAGGGAGATGAGGCGTCCTGCCGGCGTATAGTCGTACGGCGCAGCCGGCTTCCCCTGCAGGATGGGTCTTTTCATGTCGTCCCCCCCCTTGTTCTGCTGTAGTATTCCCGACCTGGCAATTCAGCTGCTGCAGCGTCGATCGGGGTGGGATGGGCAACGGCCTCTACTGGTGATAAGCGCCGACCGGCCGGGTGGACGAGTCATGGAGTGCAACGCTTCTGCCCGGGATCTGGGGGTTCGCAGAGGCATGCGGTACTCCGAAGCTCTTTCTCTCTCCGAGCGGATATGTGCCGGTGTTGTGCCGGCCCAGGCACGCCGACGCGCTGTTGAGGAGATCGCCGCGCAGCTGCAGCCCTTTCTGCCGGCTCTTGAGCGGTGGAACCTCTCGGAAAGCGTCCTCTGGGGAGACATCCGTGGAATGGGGCGACTGGGAGGTGGTTCCCGTCTCTGGATGAAGCGGGTGCGGAAGGCTCTGAGTGGGGCGGGCTGGCATTGTGGTATTTCCGCAGGCTGGACTCGTCCCGGAACATTTCTTGCCGCCGGAGAATCATGGAAAAAGAACCGCCGGGATGACAGTCCCCGGGAGTGCATTTTTACCGATCAGGAAGGTGAAATTACGTGGCTTTCCATGCAGCGTACAGACGAGCTGCCTTTGTCCGACAGTGACCGGGAACGCCTTTCCCTGTTGGGAGTAACCAGAGTATCCCAGATTCTCGATCTGCCCGAAACTACACTGAAAAATCGCTTCAGCACCTCCTTCAGTGAAGTCTACCGCTTTCTCAAAGGTGGAAATAGTGACTTCCCGTCCCGGGAAGGACGCCGTCACAGAGTCGCATTCACAGCCTCCCGACAGTATGAGCCACCGCTTCGCAGCGCTCTGACGGTGCGTTCAGCTCTGGAGGAGTTGATTCAGGAAATGGTTCCGGTGGTGCGGCAGGAGGGGGAATGGGTTCGAAGTTTTTCCTTTTTCCTTCACGACGACACCGGTAGAGTCCTTCAGGAAGATATTGACTGTGGTCAACTCACCCGGGACGTCGAATACCTCCGGCGTCTCATGGCGCTAAGAATTGAAAATCGGCGCTGGATAGCCAGGGAAGTGCCGAAAATCGCGCTGTCGTTCGGTACGGAAGATGCAGTAGTCCGGCAGGGGCACTTAAACGGGCTTTTTGCTGACGACGGGGCGGAGCTGTTTCGAGGGGTGTCTCCGGTGGATGCGGAACGACGCATTCGGGAGACGCTGGCCCTTTTACAGGCCCGGCTGGGAGAGGGCAGAGTTTTTCAGCTTGTGTTGCGGTCGGGCCGTGTGCCGGAACGTCGATTTTCCCGGGAGTCCGTTGATATAGATCATCTCGCGGGTATTGAGAAGCCTGTTGACGGTAAAGGCATCAACAATCTTCTGAATACCTGCCGGCTTTTCCGCGTTCGCCGTGTCTTTCTGTCGGGGCCGCGCCTTTTTGACGCTCCTGTTCCGCCGATCCGGTACGGCCCGTATGTGCAGACGCCGGAGTGGTGGAACGGTGACGAAGCTGATCGTGTTTACACATACCATCAGACGCGGACGGGACACACGCTGTGGCTATACCGGACTATTCCCGGAGGAACATGGATGGTACAGGGATGGCTGGCGTAAACTCATGGATCCCGCTGTGGGTACACAGCAATTACTCCTTTCTTACCGGCGCCAGCCATCCTGATGAACTGGTACACGCTGCCGTTGATCTGGGACTGTCAGGTATTGCCATTACCGACGTGGACAGTCTCGCCGGGATAGTTCAGGCTCGGGAAGGGGCTGCCCGGACGGAGACTGTCTCCAGCCAGGACGACTCGTCGCATTCGTTTCGTTTTATTGTAGGAGCTCAGATATCTGTAGTGGACGCCCCTTCGGAATGCCGCCCGCCGGGGTCATCTCCGTCGCTTCTGCTCTTTCCCCGTGATCGGGAAGGTTACGGCAACCTGGGAGAGTTGATTTCTCTGGGCAGACTTCGGAAGCCGAAAGGACATGCCGGAGTCACTGTTGGTGAGATTGCAGCCGCCGCCGGCGGACTGACCGTCATCCTGACGGAGGAAAGTGCAGGTTTCGGGCCGTCTCCATCTTCATCTCCGGTGTCCGGTCACCCCGAACTGCTTTATCCAGAGAGACTGCTGCGGGCCTTTTCCGGCTACGCCTGGGTGGGCATCTCCCGACATTTTCGCCCCGATGAAGTTGAACGGGAGGCGGTGCTTCTGGATATGGCGAATCGCTGGGGAATACCTGTAGTGGCGGTACCGCGGGTACTGTATCACTCCACCGGCAGACGCCGCCTGCAGGATGCTTTGACCTGTATCCGCCATGGTGTAACTATCGATGAAGGGGGGGATCGCCTCCTGCCCAACGGCAGTTTCGGTCTCGTATCTGCCGAAACGATGGTCCGGCGCTATGCGGATCATCCGGAATGGCTTGACGAGACACACAGAGTGGCCCGACAGGTACAGTTTGACCTGTCCATGGTGGAATACCGGTATCCTGGTATCCGGGACGGGAACGGTGCACCGGTGGAAGGGGCCGCAGAGACGGATGTCCTTCGTCGACGTGTGTATGGCGGCGCACGGATACGGTATGCCCGGGGGGTGCCGGAAAATGTCTCTGTTCAGCTGGAGAAAGAGCTCTCCCTTATCGAGGAACTTCGGTACGGCGGTTACTTTCTGACCATGACGGAAATTGTCGATTTCTGCCGTCGGCGCGGTATTCTCTGCCAGGGCCGGGGTTCCGCTGCCAACTCGGCAGTGTGTTTCTGTCTGGGTATTACAGCAGTAGATCCGGTAAGAATGAATCTGCTCTTTGAGCGTTTCATCTCCCGGGAACGGGCGGAGCCACCGGATATTGATCTGGATATTGAACACCGGCGGAGGGAAGAGGTTATCCGCTTTGTGTACGACCGGTACGGCCGCGACCACGCCGCTATGGTGGCCAATACGGTACGCTTCCGGAAGCGTTCCGCCCTGCGGGAACTGGGAAAAGTCTTCGGTTTCTCCGAAGTCAGTCTTGATCAGGCGGCAAAGCAGGTAGGGCACCACGGGTACTGCCTGAAAGAAGCCCTGGAGGCAAGCGGATTCGACCTTTCCCGGCACCGGGTTATCCAGTTTGCCAAACTGGTTGAAGAAATCCTGGATACCCCCCGGCACCTGTCTATACACCCCGGCGGGTTCCTGCTGGGGGCTGAACCGGTTGCACGGATCGTTCCGCTGGAAAATGGAACTATGGAGGGGCGGACGGTCATTCAGTGGGATAAGTACGCCGTGGAGGGTATGAACCTCTTTAAGCTTGATCTTCTTGGCCTGGGAGCGCTGACACATCTGGATTACGCCTTTCGCCTTATGGCGCAGCATCTGGGAGTGAATCTTTCTATAGCGATGATTCCCCCGAACTGTTCCCAGACCTTCGCGATGTTGCGCCGGGCCGATACGGTGGGAGTCTTTCAGTTGGAGAGTCGTGCCCAGATGTCCATGCTGCCCCGGCTGAGACCAGAAGAATTTTATGACCTCGTTATTGAAATAAGCATTGTTCGGCCCGGTCCTATTACCGGTGGAATGGTTCACCCGTATCTGCGTCGCCGTCGGGGTGAGGAGGCCGTCACGTATCCCCACGCTTCTCTACAGCCAATACTGGAACGGACTCTCGGAGTACCCCTCTTTCAGGAACAGGTCATGAAACTCGCTATCGTGGCGGCACGGTATACCCCCGGTGAGGCGGACCAGCTGCGACGGGACATGGCGGCGTGGCGGCATATCGGTCGCATTGAGCAGCATCACGCCCGCATTACCCACAGAATGGTTGAAAACGGCATAGATGAAGCATTTGCCGAACAGATTTTTGAGCAGATTCGCGGGTTCGGCGAATACGGGTTTCCGGAGAGCCACGCCGCCAGTTTCGCCCTCATCGCGTATGCCACCGCCTGGGTTCGGGCTCACTATCCAGTGATCTTCACGTGCGCCCTTCTCAACGCCTGGCCTATGGGTTTCTACTCTCCCTCGACTATCGTCCACGACGCTCTCCGTACCGGAGTTGAGGTAAGACCGGTGGATATTCTGGCCAGCCGGTGGGATTGCACCCTGGAACCCCGCTCCACTGTCGGTTCCAACGGTGTCGACCACTCTTCCGATCGAGACAGTCAATTTGCAGTACGACTGGGATTCCGCTTTGTCAGCGGACTGGGTGAGTCGGACTGGAAACGCATTCAGATGGCCCGGAAAAAAATGTCTCTCCGTCGTGGTCACAATGAAGATCTGCAGCTTTTTTTGCGTACACTGGGGTTTCGTCGGGACAAGGCTGTTCGGCTTGCCGAGGCGGGAGTATTCGATTCTCTGAAGATAAATCGACGGCGGGCGGTATGGCTGGCCATGGACGGGTCCGGAAAGGGCGAAGCGTATCCGGATCATCCAATAGCCCCACCCCTTGTAACAAGTTCCGAAAAGCTTCCCCGGTTTGCACATCTCAATGCATTTGAGCGGCTTGTGTGGGACTATCGGGCCACCGGACACAGTACCGAATCTCATCCATTGGAACCGTACCGGGAATGGCTGGATCGGCGGGCCTATCCGTCGGCGGCAGAAGTACAACGTTCACCGGACGGTGTGACCGTCTCCTACGTCGGTATGGTTATCTGTCGGCAACGGCCTTCCACGGCGGGAGGAACGGTCTTCATGACTCTGGAGGATGAGATGGGGTTCGTCAATCTTATTATCTGGCGGCGCACATACGACAAGATGCGTCCGGTACTGCTTACCGCTTCCATTCTGGGAGTACGGGGTAAAATCCAGAACAGTGAGGGAGTAGTACACCTTGTTGTTGATTCAGTCTGGAAACCCGACCTGCCATACCAAAGTGTCGACAGCGGCAGTCGCGACTTCCGGTAAAACTTTCGGGTGACGATCCTCTTTTCTATAGCTACCTTGTATACATGGCAGATCTACACAAACGGCGAAAAGAGATGATATGGGGCGCCATCGTCGCCGACGGGGCCTCTCTGGGACTTCACTGGATATACTCCCAGCCGCGGATTCGACGAATAGCGCCGGAAGAACCGGAATTCCTTGAACCCGACCCGGCGAACTACGACGGTGTGCCCGCGTATTTTGCCCACGGGCGCCGGCACGCCGGAGATCTTTCCATGTATGGGGAGAGTATTCTGGTGTTGCTCCGTTCACTGAGGGAAAACAACGTCTTTGACTGGCAGCATTACGTCCGTCATTTTTTTGAACACTTCGGATTTGGAGGGGAGTACGTCGGATATATCGATACTCCTACCCGAGGAACGCTCATCAATCTTATCGGACAGGAAGAATCCCTCCGGGAACGGGCGATGTCCGTACCGTTCGACGGCGAAGAAAAGGAAAAGCGTTCAGTTGCGGCGAAGGTTCTTGGGCAGGTTCAGATACTGCGCGGCGACGCCCTTAGGGAAAAGATTGACGAAACCATCCGGCAGACCAGGGGGAGCGACGCACAGCAGAAGCTGGCCCGGAAGATGATAGAAAGTCTCGAAGCTTCCCGGGATTTTCCCGGTACTGACGACGTGCAGCTCCCCGCGTTGACAAAGGTCGCCGTTCTGGTGGCGGCGTATCCCGACGACCCCGGACTGGACAGAATAGTTGAAGAAGCGGTGCGGGTTACCCACAACAACGATACAGCTGTCTCCTGGGCACTTTTCGTCACACGCCTTTTTCAATGGAGTTTGCAGGAGGACGCCGATCTCGGTTCGTTTAAAGAGACGGTAGAAACGATCCTGGAAGATCAGCCTGTTGAAGTGTCTGACTCGGTGCGGAACGCCCTGGACCGGCATAACCAGGACAGCAAGGTGGTAGCGATGAAGATCGGACCCGCCTGTGAGCTTAAATCGGGGGTCCCCGTCGCGATTCATACGCTTCTGGGTGTCTCCAGCTTTATGGAAGCCGTACGCACGAACATATACAATTGCGGCGACAGTTGCGGTCGGTCGATGGTCATCGGTCCGCTGGCGGGCGCATTGTATAGTGTTCCCGACAAATGGAAGAGCCGGCTGAACCGAAAAGAAGAGCTCTCCTCTCTCATTGATGCTATCTGTTGCTGACACATCCGGAAGGTGCGGAAAAGCGAGCCTCAACGCTCACAGCCGGCAAGGATTTGGCACGCCGGACATATGTGAGTACTCCTTTGTGCTACGATAATCCGGATTATCGACCGACCGCACCGGGGACAGGGCGCCCCGATGCGGCCGAAAACTTTCAGGTTGTGCTGGTTTCCCGGCATGGAACCACCATGGAACACCAGAAAATTGCTCTTACCGTTACCGAGTCGAGTGCCGCCGCTGGCGATTCCCTGGAGAAGGACTTCCCTGATTGACTCATGAAGGTTCCCGACTTCTTTCATCGTCAGGGTGTTGCTGGTCCGGTGGGGATGGATTCGGGCACGCCAGAGTGCCTCGTCGGTATAGATGTTTCCCAGTCCCGAAATGACCGACTGGTCAAGAAGAAGAGGTTTCAGCTGTCGCCGCCGCTTTGCCAGAATGCCTTTGAGCAGTGTCACGGTAAACTCCGGGCCGAGGGGAACCACGCCGAGTCGGGATATCACTTCATTCGCATCGTGGTGATAGAGCATCCTTCCGAATTTTCTGGGGTCATAAAACCGGATCTCCTGACGGTTTTCCAGATGAATGATTACCCGTTCATATCCATTCCGCGATGTTTCATTCGAACAGCCATACAGGTTCCCGCTCATTCGTAAATGGACGGAGATCGTTCCCGTCGGGTTAAGTTCCATGAAAATATACTTTCCATATTGTCGGAAATCTGCAATACGACGACCCGTTACTTCGTATTTGAATTCTTCCGGTACCGAACCGACAGTCCGCGGCCATCCAATGGTGACCTCCGTGATGCAATGTCCCGTCAGGTTTCCCCGTTGAAGCCCTTCAACAACGGCGCATACTTCAGGCAGTTCCGGCACCGTTTCTACTCCCCCCGGAGCGGTTCCAATCGGCCAAGACTAGGAAACCAGAACTCCCGCAATCGCGCCATTGTTCCGTCGTTCCGGACCGATCGCAGGCCCTCGTTGACAGCATCCCTAAGGGCTTCCAGATCACTTCGGACGGCAAAAGCGTAGTTTTCGATGGTGTAGGGTGAATCTGCCACCCGAAGTATCTCACCATATCGGGATTGAGACAAAACAAAGTACTCCACGATGGCTGTGTCCGCGACGATACCGGAAAGCCTTCCCCGGGCCAGATCTTCAACCGCCAGAGCTAGATCATCGTAGGCTCGAAGTACAACGCCTTCGGTGGCATCTACCAGACGGGATCCGGTAGTCCCGATCTGGGCGCCCACTTCACCGCCGGTCAGGTCGGAAAGCTCCCGGGTAGCTCGATCTTCCGCTGAAACGACAAGGTATTGTGCGGCCCGGAAATACGGCTCCGAAAAGAGCATGGTTCTCTTCCGTTCTTCCAGAAGTGTCACCGAAGACGCAATGATGTCATATTGCCGGGCCATGAGACCGGCAAAGATGCCGTCCCACGGAACTGTAGTAAAAACTGGACGGAATCCGCTGCGCAGGCCGATCTCCCGGAGAAGATCGATGTCAAAGCCAACCAGGTCGCCGTGCCTGTTGATGTATTCCATCGGTGGCCAGGTTGAGTCGGTGGCGACTGATACCGGGGGAAGCCGGTCAAAGAGGCGTTCCTCCCGCGCCGTCCAATCGAGCGCGGTCTGAGCGGACATGTCAGCCGTGACGACAAGTGCAAAAAGACCCGGGAATAGGAATACCCTTGTCGCTGTGTAAAGGAACGTCGCAAAAAGACGGTGACTTCCCACTTTAGTTATGGTACTGGTATCCATAGGCAGAAAGGGTATCAAACCGGCTACATTCGTTGCAGCAGCGTCAACATATACAGCTTCAGGTACGTTTCAAAAGCCTTTCGTCGGGTTATCCGGTCAAATGCCGAATTGGAGGAGATGCGTTTCGCCAATTCATTGACGCGGTTCCGGTCCGGCGCCTGCAGCGAGCGGGTGTAGCGCATGCGACGCAGCAGATCGCGACAGAGAGAATTGACGTCTTCCACAAGATTATCCCGTTTCACAGGATCGAGAAGGGGATTCCACTGGTCCAGGAGTTTTCGCAGCTTCTGGTCCGGTGTTTCATCGGCACTGAGGTACTCCTGTTGTAGAATTGCTATTTCGTCCTGGAACTTCTTCTGTCGGGCTTCCTGGGCAGCTTTTTCCGTTGCAGCCGGATCCGTTTTCTGCTCCGCGGTTTTCGATCGGGAAGATCCCGCGCTTCTTCGGGGCGCGGTACTGAACATTACCCTGAAGAGCCGGACAATACCTCGCAATATCGGAACGAGCATCCAGAAGGGCAGGTGGAGCCGGGCATCCCGGTATATGGCTTCACGGTCAATGTGAAGAATTTCTGTCCACGTTCGCATATCCTTTTTGGCGGGATTGATCAGCGCTATCGCACCTTCCTTCTGAACCTGAGGGAGTTCCTGACCGTCGATAACAAGGAAAAGGGTCTGAAAGGTGCACAGTCCATAGAGAAGACTGAACTCGTCGCGCACCTTCCGTGCCAGAACAACCTCAAATGCATCGGCGTCTTCCAACCACTCTTCTTTTCGTTCATCCATCATGACTGCGACCATGTCGGCCGTCAGTTCCTTTGTCAGAACGGGATGTGCAGCTTTGATCTGCCTGAGCATTAACGGTATGTACTGCCGGGAGTGAACCATCACCCCCGATTTTTCCGGGGTATTTATCGTGACAAGTTCCGAAATTTGTTTCTCTCCCGGGCGTTTCAGCATCTCTTCAAGCCAGGTGTTGATTTCTTCGCGGTTGACCCGCTTGGTCAGGGCTACACCACGGTCGTCGGAGAGACCGTAAATATCCTGAACGGTGAACGTGTATGGCGGTTTCTGAAGCGCATCGGTAAGAATGCGATGAGTCTCTTCCCGTTTCTGGTTCTTTTGGTGCCGTCCCTTGTAAAAGACACTGTAATAACCGATCAGAAAGGACGCCTGACAGTACGCGTGCTCGGTGTGTAGTTTTTCCGTCTTCTGGGCGTATTCCTTTATTATCATACTTGAAATCTGAGTCCAGAAATGAAACTGAAACTCGTTTGGTTCCCTGATCGACTGCAATGCGTCATCTGGCCGGGTCTGTGCAGATTCGATGATGTCCCGGACCAGCATTTCCCGGTTTCGAAAAATGGCACGCAGTTTCGTCTCCATATAACTGCCATTCTTTCCTGTTCGCAGATAGTCCCTGATTTTCGCCAGCGACAGAGGCAGCATGTTGCCGCGAAGCAGACCAACAGTAGTGACAATTGGATTCACGCCGTGAGGAAAGCGAAGAAGCATAATTTGGTCCTCTTCGGCATCTTCCGACTCGAGGTAGTGCATAATGCTGTCGGTAACGTCGATAGCCTTGAGAATTCCCGCCGGTACAGTAATCTCCATATTCTCTTCGCCGGGAAAGGGTAATTCCTTGTCTTCAGCCATCCTGGCGTACCAGCGAGTAATCTCTGCGACATAAAAGGCGGGGTAGTAGACGGAAGTAATGGAGCCGGAGTCGTCCTTTTCCAGCTGAACGGTTTTGGTCTTTTCCAGTTCGCTGAGTCCCGCCTGAAGCAACTCGGAACGTCTGTCTCCAAGAAGCAGTGCAAGATCGGGGTATTCTTCAGAGAAACGCTTGGCATATCTTGCGGTAAAGCTCTCCAGATTCTGCCTGGAAACACGGGGATTACCTGTATGTTTCACGTAGGCGTGAAGAATTTTTTGTATGTCCCGTGTTGAAGCCACTGTTTCCTCCCGCTCCATTGTAGGAACTGCCTCAAGAGTGCGCAACACAAATTGACAGCTATTCGCACAGACGGCTACACTATTGATATGAAAAAACGTCATCTCGGATCTGGGGCTACCTTATTTGTAATGTTAATTCTCGTTTACGGATGTGCTTCAACGGATTCGGATGAAGTGGACTCCGGCACGATTGAACAACAAATCCCGTCGGAAGCTCAGGAATCTGCGCCGGAAGACGTCGAGACGCCACCCGAACCGGAAGACCTTGCCCCGGAAGAGACTGAAGAAGAGGATGCCCCGGAACAAATAGAAGTTTCGGAAGAACTCTATGAACAGACCTTTACAGAGGTGGAAAGAACAATCTCCGAGTTGAATGAGATCATTGCAAATCGGAATTTCGGAGCGTGGCAGAATTACCTCACCGAGGACTATCGCCAAACTTATTCGGATCCGGCGGTCCTCGAGGAGAATTCACAAAGCGCGGTGCTGGTACGCAATAACATTATCCTCCGGACGCTGGAGGACTATTTCAACTTTGTGGTGGTTCCGAGTCGGTCAAATGCACGGCTGGATGATCTGGTGTTTATCGGAGAAGATACCGTTGAAGCAATCATGGAGGTAAATGAACGACGATATCTCCTCTACTTGCTGAAAAAAACCGGTAACCGCTGGAAGATTGACACGTTTTAAGGTATAGTTTGCCAACATAAAGGGAGTGACAATGAAGTACATATCCATATTTCTTCTGGCACTGATGATAATCCTTCCGGTAGCAGGACAAACTGAACAGGATCGGGATGACACTCAGGCCGAGCGGACAATTGAAGAGCTCTATCTGAGTCAGGATCTTGAGTTACAGATCATGCGCAGTCAGGCTCTGGCCAACGACCGGGAAATGAAGCGTCTGGCCCTTCGTAATATCCGCTCCTCAGTTGAAGACGGAAACCAATCTGAAGGTATGTACGTTATTCTGGAGTCTCTCGCTACGGAAGGCGTAGCCCGTCAAGTTCGATCGGAAGGTTCGGTTATCAACTATTACCCGGAAATTCGCCGGGAGGCGACTGAACTTCTCGGCCGTATTGGAGGAGAGCAGGCGAAGAACTCTCTCGTCCGCATAATGCGGGACGACCCGGAACCGATGGTTCTTGCCGAGGCGGCCTACGCTTTGGGTCAGATAGGTCTGAACGAGAACAATGAAGTCTCCGACTACATGACACAGGTGCTCCTTCGGGAAAACGCCCGAGCAACCCCTGACAACAATCTGGCATTTTCAATTATCCTTTCGCTCGAGCGTCTGTCCGAAAAAAATGGAGGGTTGCCGGATCCGGAGGTGTTGGGTGCGTTGCTGGAAACGGCTTCCAGTCCCTACATTCGGGCGGTGCGACGTCGGGCAGTGGAAGCGATTATTAATATGCGGGATCATGGCGGATGACATTTCGTCCTTTCGTCATCTGATCGACTGAAACGTATTCAGTCTGTATCCGATTCTTTACCTCTGAGCATAGCGATATGAAGCAGTTGCGGGCGGTTCGGTATACTATCAGAATCGTCCTGCTCCTTGTGGTTCTGGTGGTGTTTCTTTCTCATGCACTCGTACGTAATGCCGCCGCAGGCAAAATTTTTCACGAAGTTTCTTTGGTTCCTTCAGGATCTGCCGGTTTGTTGCTGGGGACGAGTCCGTATTTTCGAACAGGCAAACCGAACCAGTTTTTTCAGAATCGAATTGATGCGGCCGCATCGCTTATTCTTGCAGAAAAGATTGAAGTTATCGTTGTAAGTGGTGACAATCAGCATCTCAGTTACAATGAACCGGCATATATGCGTAACGCCCTGATTGAACGGGGCGTTTCTCCGGAACGGATCGTAATGGACTATGCTGGCTTCCGAACTCTTGACTCGGTGATCCGAATGAATGCTGTTTTCGGACAGAACAGTTTTGTAATTGTGAGCCAGCGTTTTCAGGTGGAGCGGGCATTGTTTATCGCCGGCGGACACGGTATAGACGCCTTCGGTTTCGCAGCGGAGGACGCGGCTTTCACAGCACAGACGAATGTTCGTATTCGAGAGTTTGCCGCCAGAGTCCGGGCTTTGATGGATGTTTACATTCTGAAAACTGCTCCTCGTTTTCTTGGTGATCCCGTTACCATTGAGTTTCCCCAATAAATCGACGTACAATCCGGTAATGAACGCAGCACTGGAACTCCCTTTCGGTTCGGGGATGTACCGGGTACAACCCGGGAAAATAATCGCTCTGGGTTTGAATTACCGCTCTCACATCAAGGAAGATTTAACGGTAAATGTTCGTGGCTTTGACAGTCACGAACCGGAAGAACCAATTCTCTTTCCGAAGCTTCTAACTTCTATTGTCGGTTCCGGCGACGCCATCATAATTCCCGCCATACTCGGTGAATATGGCTTTTTGGACGAGAGGACCGATTACGAAGGAGAATTGGCGGTTATTATTGGTACAGGCGGCAAAAATATTCCAGAAGGACGTGCTATGGATCACGTTCTCGGGTATACCTGCGCCAATGATGTGAGCCAGCGAAATATACAGAACGGCGACCGAGGTGGATGGTTCCGGGGTAAATCATTTGATACTTTTCTTCCGCTGGGTCCGCGGCTTGCAGGAAGGGATGAAATCGAAGACGTCACCAATCTGATTGTCAAAACCCGCCTCAACGGCAAAGTGGTACAGGAAGGAAATACCGGTCAGATGATCTTTAAACTACCCGAGACTATCGCCTTCATTTCTCGTAATTTTACACTGAACGAGGGGGATATCATCCTGACAGGAACGCCCGCCGGTGTCGGCAACCTCAATCATGGAGACATCGTGGAGGTTGAGATTTCCTCTATTGGCACCCTTTCCAACAGGGTTGTTGATTCGCGCATTCAACCCGGAGACTAATGAGTTCCCACACTCAATTCGATGCCGGATATGAGGGTTTTTACCGTACCCTCGGTATACCCCGAATCAACGTACACCATCCGGTCAATCACTTCGATTTTACCCGGCCGGGACGCCGCATCCTTGTCGTCGGTCCTATGGGATCCGGAAAGACCGGATATGCCGCGCAGATCTGGCGGGATTCGCTGGTCGCCGGAGCCAAGGAACAGAATATACCGGCGTGTTTTACTGTGGATAGAGCGGACCTGAGAAAGGTATTTTTTGTCCGCTCTCGTCTGGATGCGCGGCGTTTTACTGAATACCCTCCCGACGCCCTGGCCTACAGAGGTGGGTACGAGCAGTTGGGAGGCTCTATAGCGGGTATTTCTTCGTCTTTCGAGCTGGAAGAACTCATTCGGGAACACCGCGAATACGGGACATGGGTTATCGATGAAGCGTCTTTCTATGACGAGCGAATTGCCTATGTAATACAAAGACTGTCCGATTCCCGGGGGCTGGTCTTTGTTCTGCCGACCTTGATTCTCAACTTTCGGAACGCAGTTTTCAACACAACGGCACAGCTACTCCTGGAGGTCGCAACAGATCTCTTTCCTCTCACTGCGTATTGTGAACATCAGGCTTGTCTGGTGGATTCGAGCTATACGTATCGATACTATCGCGTGGATGGCAAGGAGTGCCCGGCTCTTTACTTTGATCCATTGATCATCGTGGGGGGCGACAAGGTTCATGACGATGGTCGGGAGCCCAATTATGGTACCCGTTGTGACAATCATCACGTTTTGCCTGGAAAGGAATATACATATCTGGTACTGAAACCTCTTGGAGAGAAGGCTGCAACGGGTGACGCCGCCGGACTCGAAGAAGAACTGGCGCTCCTGGCTCGCAAACCGGAAGATTCCCGTCTTGCAGAGTGGCTCCTTGGAAGTGACGAAACGTCCGAACGTGATTGTCTTGGTAAGAATGCCCTTATGGTGCCGTGTCTGGCAGAGCGCGCGTTAGCTTTTCTCTTTGCGGAACAGAATCTGATAAGTGAAGTGCTTCTTCGCAGAATTGTCCGGCGGTTGCAGTTGGATACGGAATTCCTTTCCCGAAGACTCGCCGACAATCGCCGTCCGGTAGACTTTACCCAGGATGAATTATGGATTTCATGAACAGTAATGAATTGTTTTGGGCCGTATTGCTTTTGGTCAATTTCGGAGCGATCATTTTTGCGCATCGCCTTTTCGGCCGGACGGGATTGTACGTGTGGATCGCCGTGGCGGGTATTGTTGCCAATTTACAGGTGTCGAAGACTATTGAGGTGTTCGGTCTTACGGCAACGCTTGGAAACATCGTGTATGCCGGATCATTTCTTGCAACGGATATACTCAATGAAAACCGAGGGCCCCGGGCGGCCCGGTTCGGTGTGTGGATAGGTTTTTTTTCGGTGGTGGCCATGACCGTACTGATGACTATCGCGCTGTGGTTTGAGCCGGCCCCGTCCGATACGATGCAGGAACACTTGGTAATCGTCTTTGGTGTCCTGCCGAGAATCACTTTATCCAGCCTCCTGGCGTATATAATCAGCCAGCAACACGATGTCTGGGCGTTTCAGTTCTGGAAAGCGCGTTTTCCCGGTTCCCTGTGGTTGCGTAACAATCTGAGTACTCTGGTCAGCCAGCTTATTGACAGCATTGTTTTTACGCTGACGGCGTTTCTGGGGGTATTCCCGTTTGGAACGGTGATGGAAATCGTCGTGACCACCTATCTGATCAAACTGGTGGTGGCGATTCTTGATACTCCCTTCTTCTATCTTGCCGTTCGACTGCTGCCTCCGGTACGGGAACCGGTGGAATAGAAGCTGCGGCCGGTCGTGAAGGATCTACTCCTTCCAGGGAAAGATCATTCCCCGGAGGGTCCGTTTTCCTACCCGCTCGCGATCGTCGTAGAGAAGGGCGTCCCAGGGAATATCGTTTCGTGGTGATGAAGGATTCTCCTCAAGGTAGTCGTATTTGTAGAGACGCAGTTTCAGGGCGGTGTGGTACCAGATTGCAAGTCCCATAATTCCCGGGAACAGGAACGCCGTAAAAACTGAGAGTACGACAATAAGAATCGCACCCAGGGCGATACCGACGGTAAAGAATGTGTTGTCGAAATTCAGAAGAAAACTCTTCTTGAGAATTTTCCGTACGTCCCTGTCCAGGCGTCCCCCGACGGGAAAAATGTACTGCGTACTCAACAACCAGATTACGGACATCCAGAAGAGCAATGCCAGCGCTACAAGACCCAGTAGATTGCCAAGTGCGGTGTACACCGGTATAGCAATAGATATCAGGACAACATGAACTACCGTAATTCCGGCGAAGGTGACCGCTATCGGTACATGGGAACGGATTCCATTGACAAACAGACTCCAGGATACCCCCCGATAATCGGTAATCTCCCGGGCAAGGGTATACACACCACCAAGGAAGATGAAGACCAGCACGATGCCAAGTACAAGAATCAACAGGCTTACTATAGGCCCTGTCGGAACAAAAACTGACGGCAGAAGCAGAGGAATTGCCAGAACAGCAATAAACGCAAGATTTACTATCATAGCGGGAAGAAAGTTGTCCCAAAGGTCAAAAAATGACTTCTTTATCAGAAAACCGAACATGGCGGGAGTATACCCTTTTCTATAACTTCTGTGCAGGCCCGGAATTTTGGTCTATACTCTTGTGTCATGATAGTTCGCCGTATTCTACCGTTCATCTGTATTGGGTTTATCGCGATTTTCGTTTCGGGGGCACTTGAGATAGACAGGGCGGAGTTGCGTGACTTTGGTGAGGCCGACATCGAATTCGAGAACTACGAAGGCCCGGTTGAACAAATTGATTCACGTGAGGCAATCAGGAATATAGGCGTGATTCTCGGGAATTCTGTGACCGCAGCCGGACGCGGAAACTATGCCGGACGGTACAGAGCGTTCCGGATTATTGGCAACCCGGAAGAACCGTTGCGGGCGGCTGACATTATCGAACTGGATGAAACGGCCCAAGTTGATCATATCGTAAACCTGCGACGAATTGTTGCGGGATACCTGGAATCGGCGTGGCAATATCAGAGGGACGACGCGGACCTTCTTGCCAGATTCATTTCCATATACAACGCCGTGCATCGGGGCAATATCGGGTTTTTCGCCTCTCGCTATCGCTCGTCTGTGGTGGAATTCCTTGAGCCGGGACGGGCAGGGTTGGCAATATCGTACCGACAGTGGCCAGGAAATACCCAGCTCGTTATCCCGATCAGGGATGACCGCGTCGCCGGGGATCTTGATGTCGTAGACCCGGGTCAGCTCATTGATCGTGAAGTGATTGCAGAACTCCGCAGTCGGACTGATCTCGGAATAGAAGATCGCAAGGCGATCATTGCATTCATTGAACGGGTAATTGAGGAACGGACCGCGGCAATAGCGGAGGAGCGGGCCGAAATTGATCGGGAACAGGCGGAAATTGACCAGCGTCGTGAAGAGATTGGCGAAGCAGCAGGTCCTGTGGAGGACGATGAAGCGACGGTTCAGCCTTCTCGGGAACCGGAGGGACCGGAAGAAAACGAAGCCGATGAGACGCGGCAGGTTGAACCGGAGCCGACTGAATCGGAGCAGGTACAACCTGAGGAGATTGAACCGGCGCGGGTTGAACCGGAGCAGACTGAGACTCCTGCAGTTTCAGATGAGTCGGAAGAGGAGCTCGATCAACGCGAGGAGCAGCTTCAGGACCGCCGGGATGAACTGGATAGGGAAGAGGAAGAACTTCAGGAACTGACCGAAGATGTGGAAGAGCTCTATCAGGAAACTGCCGAAGACCAGACCGTTCTGGATGCCGGAATCGAGAGAGCGGAACGTTTTCCCTTTGTCCTTTCCGGAAATGACGGGAGTCTGGAACTTGCGGTGGTGGATTTGACGACACTTGATACCGTAGGCGAACAGACGATTCCGGTGGTTACCAGAGAGCTTGTCCAGTATCAGGGGGCCCTTCTGGTCGCTCACGCCCGTAGCGGACGACTTTTGCTGCTGGAGGAGACTTCCCTGGAGATTTTGGAAGAGAGCGATTTCCCGGTGATCCCGGGGACGCGTATTCTGATTGTTGATCAGACGGTGATGACGGTAATCTCTGGGGACGGCGCGTTCTACATAGGTCAGTTCGATTCGCAGCTTGTTCTTCAGCGGCGCTCAGCAGAACCGGTACGAGGGGGTACCGATATCGTCCGGCGTGGCGATGATCTCGTCGTACAAGGGGTCAACGGCAACCTCAGACGACTCGATCTAAAAGAGTTCCAATAAAGTGGTCTTGATTCGGTGAAAAGAATGCGTTGAAAACCAGCAGAGATGCCTTTAGCGGTGTCCCTTGTGCAGGCCCAGTTTTTCCAGAATTGTTTTCAGCCAGTTCAGGAAGGAACGCCACCAGCCGGGGTTTTTCAGTCGGTCCATCCGCAGTAGCGCATCGGCCATTTCGTCGCTGGTAAAATCTTTCCTGGTTGAGTTTTCGTCAATCTCGATCTCCAGCAAAGCCTGTTCGTCTTCTTCAGTTACAATACGGCATTGAATGGTTGTCCAGCCGAGACGTCGAGCCGACTCAAGACGACGCTGGCCGGCAACGAGTCGTCGGTTCTCCGTTATAGTCAGAGGGTTCAGAAGACCGTGTCGGCGCATACTGTCCATGAGGTCCGACAAGTCTCCTCCTTCCTTGCGGACGCGGTTCTTTGAGCGAATAGAGTTGATTTCTACCGTTTCAATCCGTTTCATGGTAACACCCTTTTAATCCAGCAGCGGATTCGTGCCGAAGTTGTTCAGATCAATGTCGGTGTCCGACGGTACAAGTTCGTCTTCATCTTCGATGTTTCCGAGGGAATCTTCGCCAAGATTGTAGTCGAAGCCACTTAGGTCCAGTTCCAGAGAGAGATCGAGGTCCCGACCTATCGTAGAAGGCGCTCCGTCCAGAGAAAAACTTACACTTTGAAGGTTTGATCGAAGACGGTCCACAAGAACCGGATTCTGTTCCCGTTCAAACTGCTCTCTTCTGTCGAACTCGGTGGGCTCACTTCCAGCAATAAAGACCTCGCGAATGGTCTGACCGGTAGAATCTGCCGGAGGCAGAAGGCCGGACCTCGCTGAAACGGTAACTTCAACAATTCCATCGGGTCTGACAAATTCACGCTGCGGTAACCCCTGGTGTATTTCCTTCATGTACTGTGCCCATACCGGTCCAGCGGTAATAGCACCGGTCTGGTTCACTCCCAGACTGGTGCTGCCCCCCCTGTCAAAACCGAACCATACAGCTGTGGTGTAATAGGGGGTAAAGCCGAGAGTCCATGCGTCGGACCAGTTTTGGGTCGTCCCGGTCTTTCCGGCGGTAGGCTGGTCAAAGTCTCCCGCTACCGTTCGGGCGTAACGAAGAGTTCCGCTTTGAACGGTCGTCTGTAGCATGTCCGTGATGATATACGCCGCTTGAGGGCTGACAATCTGTCGGGGGCCTCCGGCGCGGCGTTGCTCTCTTCTGAAGTCCGCTTCCGGTTCCAGAATAACTCGCCCGGTCTGGTCTTCGATGTATCGAATACTAATAGGAGTGACTTCGCGACCCCGATTGGCGAAGGTAGCGTAGGCTTTTGCCATCTCCAGAGGGTTCGTCTGAACAATGCCCAGTCCGACGGGGTATTTGGGTACCAGGTTACGTTGAGTCATGTTTTGTTCAGGAATTCCCAGCAGGGCAGCGGCCGTTCTCAACGCGCTTTCAAATCCTACCCGGTTGAGAACCTTCAGGGCAGGAACGTTCATGGAGTGCGCCAGAGCGTAACGGACAAGGACGGGGCCCCGCCATTCGCCCCTATAGTTGTTGGGAATGTAGGGAGACCCGTCATCGTTTATAAAAACGACCGGCGAATCGTAGATCATTGTCGCCGGTGTTATCACCTGGTCTTCAATTGCGGCGACGTAATACAACGGCTTGAACGCGGATCCGGGAGTGATACGGCCGTCAACTGCCCGGTTGAACTGATTCCGTGATTCAAACTCCCTGCCACCGACCATTGCAAGGATGTGGCCGGTATCGTTTTCCAAAGTTATAAGAGAGCCCTGTACAGTACTGCGCTGAGACTGTGCCTCGGCCTGGGAATAGGCGATCCGGGTTGCCTGCCGGATGCCTTCCTGGTCGTTTTCGACAAACATCATGGATACCATATCCAGGATAGGATTCAGGTCTTTCTGAAAAAGCTGGCGCGCCCGTTGTCGCTGTTTTGCATCACCCACCCGCAAGTCCGGTAAGTTGAAGCCAAGGGAGAGAAGGTCAATAACAGGGACAAGTTCGTCGCCGTAACTGATTCTCGTACGCGTGTTCTGCTGGTAGATGCTGTTGGCCCGTGTAATACCGGCGCGGACAAACCTGTCGGCAGCATTCTGATATTCAAGGTCCAGCGTTGTATGAACGACAAATCCATCCTTATTGATGTCCAGCGTTCCCAGAAGATAGCGGTTTTCCAACTGGTACCGAACGTATTCCGAAAAGAATGGAGCGCGGTCCTCCCGTTCAAAAAAGGCCGTTGATGTATTGGCTCGAGTAAAATCATAGTTATTCCAGTATTCATCAAAACTGAGGTCTACCAGATCCTGTGTAGAGTACCCCTGATCCACCATCTGGTTCAGAACGGTCCGCTGCATGATTCTTGCTTCGTTGGGACGGCGAATAGGCGAGTAGAGCGACGGGTTTGCCAGCTGGATGACCAGCATCACCGATTCGGCCACCGTCAATTCTCTGGCAGAATGGCCAAAATAGAACTGGCTCGCCGCTTCAACACCGTAGTTGCCGTGACCAAACCACATGCGGTTCAGGTACTGCTCCAGAATCTCATACTTTGTGAACTGTCGCTCCAGTTGAAACGCCCACCATAGTTCTTTGAGTTTTCGGGTAATAGATATATCGGTACGGTCAGTATACATATTTCCGGCAAGCTGTTGGGTTATCGTTGATCCCCCCGAGAAGTACCGGTTGGTCAGGACATTCCATGCAGCCCTGGCGGTACCACGGAAGCTGAAACCGTGGTGGTCGAAAAACGTCTGATCTTCCCGGGTAATTAACGCGTAAATAAGGTGTCGGGGTAGTTCATCGATCGAGACCAGTTCCCGGTTTTCATCGGAAAAAAACTCCGTGATGAGCCGTCCGTTTCTGTCAAGTATCTGAGACGGAAGAGCCGACGTTCGCGTATCAACATCATGCAGATTTTCAGTATTTTTTACCGATGCAATTGCAACGCCCGTTGCGATCCCAAGGCTAATAACGGCAAGACTCAGGAGCACAAACAGCGTCCAGAGTACAGCACGCCATCGTTTCGTCATCGTAAAGACTGTACGGATGTACCAGCCCATTTGTCAATGTCTTCGGCAGTAATGGCGGCAGATAAAAAAAGAGGCCGGTTCGGCAGAACCGGCCAAAAGTATCGGCACAGAATAGTGAACTGGGAGGGGAACTATTTCCGCCACCGATACATTATTTATCGTCTCTTCCTGTCCAAGGTTTAATTCCGTTTCAATAAAATATCAAGATCAACGCCCAACTGGTAATCTCCGTTAGGCTCCAAATCAACCTGACGACTAAGGGAAAAATCCCCCAGACGTATTAAAAGAATGTGAATTCCCGGTTCCAGCGATAATTCTTTCTCCGATATAAGTTCGCCATTCCAGAACACTTCGGCAACCGACGGTACGTTAATGCGGACTCGCGCCCGGGGTTGGCGAGCGGTTAACGTTAACTCCCGGATTATTCCCCGTTCGACGCCTACATTGGCGGTATAGGAAAGGTAATCTCCGGCTTCGGCAGTAAGGCGGTAGATACCCGGTGAGAACTCGCCGACAGCACCCGCTTCCAGAGGTTCCCCGTCCACAAAGATGCTGAGAACTTCCATCGCTTCGGTGACGGCTTTCTCTTCCCCGTCGATATGGACGATCAGGCCACCTTTCGAACGAACAACCGGTGCGAGACGCAACGTAAATATCGTCTCAAGAAGTTCCTGGGACATTCCCTTGGCCGTCGGGACTATCTGTATGCCTATATCGCCAATGCCGGGGTCAGCGTCGGAGATAAGCCGGGTCCCCGCCGGTACTGTGGGACGGTCTGCACCGGTGAATGTTACCACCAGTGGAAGCGATGACGACGAGGAAACAGGTATTCGCTCTTTCTGAATACCACCTATAGTAACGACCCCGTCTTCATGGGGTGCGTCAACGGCGGTATACACAACAACGGAAAACATCCCCGGTGGGAATGACCGGTCCGATGGAGGTCGGACACGAATATCCAATCCGGACGTAAAAATCTGATCATCCGGAACGGAAATTACGGCAACATCACCGCTGCCAAAGGAAATCTCAACATAGTTGTCCGGCTCAGGAACTTCAAGGAGAATTACATTTCCACGAAAACTCTGGGCATTCAGTACATAAAAAGAGAAAAAAATACCAAGAAATGTAAATACTGTCTGTCTAAACGACATTCACCGTCCTTCCCGCAATAGATACCGCTCAGGATTTTCGTGGGAACCCTGATGTAGCACTTCAAAATGCAGGTGAGGTCCCGTCGAAAAACCTGTGCTTCCGACGGAACCTATTGTAGCACCCCTTTCTACGAATGTCCCCTCTTGAACAAAGGCTTCTTGCAGATGTGCGTAACGGGTTTCATAGTCTCCGGGGTGCTCCAAAGAAAGCGAGAGACCGAGCCAGGGGTCTCTTTCAATGGAAACAACTCGTCCCGATGCAGCGGCGAATACGGGATCACCAAAATTGCCGGCCAGGTCGATTCCGTAATGGAATGTCCAGACACCGGTAATCGGATGGTGACGATAGCCATACGGCGATGAGAGGTTCCCACCTGGCAAAGGATTATCGAAGACAACACGAAGAAAGAGACGCCGCTCTTCAGGGAGGAAGTCCGTGCCGGGATACTGGGCGACGTCGGTTTTCGTTCCGGGAAGCCGAAAAATATTGCCTTGCCGACGGGACGATGCCGTCGGTTCCTCCAGTCCATTTTCCCTGCTGAATCTTTGCAGCAAACGTTCTTCCAGGTTCGTTTGGGGATCGGCATAAACAAAGATTCCCGGCCGGCTAGGAATGAGTAATGTGGTCCCGGTAGAAAGTCTGGTGTCGACGAGGCGGTTCAATGTGCTGATAGTTGAGTAGGGTAACATCAATCGGGATGCAATTTCGAAAAGTGTTTCTCCGGGACGTGATTCGTACGTCAATATAAAGGGGGGCGGAACCGGCTCGCCGGCGGAATCGGCGCGGTGATACTGGGCGATTAACTCCTGATGCTGTCGGTACACCGGATCACTTCGCGAAAGCTCTGCGATTTCGGATTGAGCAAAGACAACTTCCGGCAAAACGGTGGCGAAGAAAGCCGGAATAATCAGGAATAGTATCGCGGCACTATCGTTTTGAAACACGCCAGGCCGAAAATCCGCTCAGGATAATGGCAGCTATTACTGCCGGGATGGTGTAACCGAGGAACAGAAAGACAACCACACCGAGAATATTCAGCGTGAACGCAATATGTTCCAGAGTTCCGTTTTTCATTCCCTTTCGGATGAATACAAAACTACCTCCTGCCACGAGAGCTGCAAAAAAAAGATAGTTGAAGAAAACCGGCATTTCCGTGGCAAGAAACCAGAGAGGGACACTGATTGCCAGTGCGGCGACGCCAAGGAGTATAATTCCCACGATTGCCCGGATAGAAGCTTCCAGTAGCAGACGATAACCCTGAATAAGACGGGCGCCGAATTTGAACATCAGAGCTCCTCCAGTCGCAGGCGAATGCGCTCTTCTTCGGCACGGAATCGCCGGGCCTCTTCGGGGCGATCTGTCCGTTCGGAGATCTGAGCCAGTCGATCCAGAAGTTCCAGGCTTTCCCGGGCACCATGAATGGACAGATAGATGCGTAGAGAGCGCAGGTAATACTGATACGCTTCTTCGTCCTGATTAAGGTTTTCACTAATTCTTGCCAGGGCGGAAAGGTCCGCGGCAATGCCGGGACTGTTTTCCGCCCGTTTGTCGTATTCCAGGGCCTGCAAGGCGTAATCCTTTGCCGCCGGATAATTCGCCTGTCGGGACTCAATGGACGCAAGCATGAAGTAATTGCCGGCAAGTTCCGCCCAGATCCGGTTTTTTTCATTTTCCCGTCGGGCGATTTCAATATACTCCCGGGCAATTTGAAAGTTGCCCTCTCGGGCGTAGAGGGTTCCCAGGTTATGAAATAAAATCGGGTAATCCCGGTCTGTTCCGTTCTCCCGGGCAATATCCCGGGCAGTTTCAAATTCACGGCGGGCCGTACCGCTGTCGTTTTGCCGCATAGCCAGATCGCCCCGGTTCAGGTGGGTATGAACGATCTGGTCGATGTTTCCGGAGAGGAGAGCGAAGTCCATGGCAAGGCGATAGGTCGCGGTCGCTCCGTCATAGTCTCCCGTTGCCACATAGACCCGACCGATGGAATTGTACGACTTGGCGATCCCGTTGAGATTATCAATGGCGATATTTTCGCGCAGTGCAAGCTCGAAGAAGTTCATGGCCATGGAGTAGTCGGATTTGTTGAAGTAGGAGTTGCCAAACTCACTGTACCCGGCCGCGAGGTTTTTCTGGGCCAATTCTGCATCGGGCTGTGCCGGTCTGGACGAGCATCCTCCAACGAAAAGGACCAGAAGAAGGATTGTGACGTGCATGTTAGAACTGCGCATCACGATAACTCTGCAGTGTTGTCGGTTGAGTGACTTCTCTGGTAATTCCCCCGCGTATGAGTGGGTTATTACTGAGACCCTCCAGAACATCCTGTCCGGTGTTTATGGCTGTACGACTCTCATCAAGAAGTCCGAGAACCTGGGGTTGTGTGGTATTAATGAACCCGGAAAACTCTTCAACCGCATCGAGACTGGCATTAATGCTGATCAGCATTTCTTCCACATGGTTGAAAAGGCGGTCGTTATCGTTGAGAAATGTTGCAATTGAACCGTCCGCGTCAAGAAGACGCGGAATGAGACCGGTGGGATCTCTCAGTTCCCCGGTAGTGGCTTCCAGGTTTCCGGTAATAACGTTCATACTCGCAAGAAGCTGATTGCTTTGCGCGCGAGTTTCTACCAGCGTCACCTCTACTTCAGCCAGCATGTCGTTTACCTGTGCCAGGGTAAGGCCCAGGGGTTCCGACCGGTCGCCTGAAAGTGCCAGATTCACGTGACCCAGTGTGCGGTCTACCGATACAAGAAGGGTGTTGACGTTTCGCAGTACCGGCTCTACCTGTGCGATAATACTGCTGATACTGTCACCTCCGACGGGCATTATTACGTTGTCGGCGGCAACAATGGCCTGACCGTCCGGACTGTTCAGGGACGGTATGAGAGAACCTTCCTCCAGAGGCGGGCCGGTACTGCGCCCAAGATGGAATACCATTCCGCCGCCGAGCCCAATAGGGCTGGTTTGAAGCTGAAGGATGCTGTTCGGAACAACCTTGGCATGAAAAGTATCCTGAATGTAGAATTCTACCCGGACCTGGTCATTTTCAGTGAGACTGACATCGGTAATTCTGCCGATTTCGAATCCTTTGTAACGAATCGACATACCCTTGTTGATGCCGTCGGCGCTGGGAAACACGCTGTAATAGCTATAGTTTCTTGCAAACCAGCGCTGGTTTGCCCCCATGAAAACAAGGACTAGAACGATCGCAATCGCGGCAATCAGTACAAATATCCCGACAACCTGCTGGGCGTATTTGATACGAAACTTCATTGACTCCCCTTGTTACGCAAATGGGTCTCCATCACTGCTCCCTAGAATTTCGAGTATATCGGCGTCGTACGAAGAACTCAAATCGAATACATCCGAAAGAATGTCCCGAATCCGCTGGTCGTCGGTTCGAATCAGATTCTGCACGCTGTCGTATGCCAGTAATTGCCCTTTTTCGACGACGAGTATCCTGTCGGCTATCATAGAAGCTATTTCACTGTCGTGGGCACCGACAACAAGAGTTCTGCCTTTGCGTTTCAGGTCTTTCAGAACATCCATCAGTCGGGCCGAGGACACCGAATCAAGACCCGAGCTTGGTTCGTCCATAAAAAGTGTTTTGGGTTCCAGTACCAGTCCGCGCAGTATTGAGACGACCTTTCGCTCGCCTGCGGAGAGGAGAGTCGGCCTTTGGGAGAGATCGTCCCGAAAATTCATCGTGCGGCACAGCTCGGTAATGTGAGACCTGATGTGGGCGGCTTCCCGCCGGGGAAAGTGGTATTCTATCGGGAGGGAGAGGTTCTGGTAGATTGTCAGGTTCTGCCACAGGGCGGCATCCTGGAATACAAACCCCTGGCCCATTCTTTGCTGACGCAGGGCACGCTCGCTCATAGTTGAAAACGCTTTTTCACCGTACCAGATTTCGCCTTCCGAGGGAGGTAAAATCCCTGCCATGATTTTCATCAGAAGGGTCTTCCCCGATCCGCTGGGCCCCATAACAAGCACAGAGACACCTTCTTCAATGGTGCAGGAGACATTATCAATAAGAACGTTATTTCCCGTTACGTACGAAACCTGGTCAAGTGTGATATTCATCATTCACCCGCTACGTTCCAAAATAATACGCCGCCGTTAAAAATGCGTTGGCAAGTATCAGGAGAATGAAACCCTGGCCTACCGACTTGATGGCCATGACCGGGACTTCAGTTGATGCCTGCTCTACTTTGAATCCGTAGTACACGGCAACTGTGGATATGATCATACCCGAGACAGCGCTTTTCAGAATGGAAAAGAAGACATCCGTCAACGACAATGCGTTCATCAAATTAAACAGATAGTCCCTGAAGTCTATTGTTGTCACCAGAGACGTCACCAGAAAGGAACCGAGAAGGCCAAAAATGTTGAAATAGACGTTCAGCAGCACCAGGGAAAGAGTCACTCCAATGAAACGCGGGGCGGCGAGATATCCGATAGGGTCGATTCCGTTGGCCACATAAGCCTCTATCTCGTGGCTGACTACCATATTCCCCAGCTCTGTTGCTATAGCCGTACCGGAACGTGCGGCGATGATGAACGCCGTCAGAATAGGTCCCAGCTCGCGGGTAATTACTGTAATGAGGATGACGTACACCAGCTGACCCTGTCCGAATTGTGGAAGCAGGGTTACTCCCTGCAGGATAATGATTGCTCCCAACCCAAGACTGAGAATCGTAATGACCGGAAGGGCTTCAATACCCGTAAAAAGTATTTGGAATGTCAGTACTCGCCGGGATTGCCTGTTCCGGAGGTAGAGAAATGATTCTCGCAGGACGAGAAGAAAAAAACCCATGGCGTAGGCGAAGTTTCGGGCGCGATCGAACACACCCCGTCCGATACGCTCAAATAATGCAGCCATCGTAACGTTATAGTAGTCAATGGCCGATATGGGAGCAACAGCTTCGGCTTGATTTTTAAAAGGTTAGTAGATAGAGTAAATACAGGAGTCCGTCAGCTTTGCCGAAACCAGTTCGTTTTAAGGCCAATTCGGTTGTTTACTTCCAGGGTGACGTCGATGAGCGGATCTATATATTGAAATCCGGTCGTATCGTTCTTCGGTCGAAAGACATCGAAACGGGTCAGGAAATAAGTGATCTCATTCAGATGGGAGAATTTTTCGGGGTGAAAAGTGCGCTGGGGAAATTCCCCCGTGAGGAAGATGCCGTCGTGCTTTCCGACGCTGACGTCATTCAGTTTTCTATCGCAGAGTTTGAACAGATTGTCTCGTCAAATACCCGTATCATCATCAAGATGCTGAAGGTTTTTTCCAACCAGTTACGGCGTATACACTCCAAGGTTTCCTCCATGTTGAACCAGCAGGATCAGATTGATCCCGCAGAGGGGCTTCATCACAGTGCCTCGTTCTATTTTCGGACCAAACAGTTCGCCCACGCCGCATATATCTGGAAACGATATCTGGAATTGTATCCCGATGGTCGTCACGCCGATGAGGCAAAAAAGCAACTCTCCCGGGCGGAGCAGTCCGACTCCGCTCAGTCCCATCGTTCTGTTGATCGGGAAGCGGCGGCGCCGGTATCTATGGAACGGGAAGAGCTTTCTGACGTCGGACGCATCTTTTTTGAGGCGGAAAGCGCTTTTGCCAACGACAACTTTGCTGATGCAATTCGAGGTTTCAAGGAGGTCCTTGCCTCTGCTGAAAACAGCGAATACAAGTTCAAGGCCCAGGTTCAGTTGGGGCGATGTTATTATGAGAGCGCTGATCTGGGTCAGACGATACGTCACTTTTCCCAGCTTCTGAAAGATATTCCCCGACACCCGCAAATGCCGGAGATCCTTTTCTATATCGGTTCCAGTTACCTGAAAAACGGGGATACCGAGAAAGGTTCGACATTTCTGAAAAAGGCGCGCGCCGGGGCCGGTGATGAGCCGGCGCTGCGCCGGAAGATAGACAAGGCACTGTCGCAGGCGGAGAATTGATATGGGTGCATTTGATCGCTTTGCAAAGAAAATTCCGAAGGGCGAGATGATCTTTTGCGAGTATGAACCGGGCAACAGCTTTTATCTCATCCAGGACGGGCGGGTACAGATAACAAAGGTAATGGGCGACATCGAAAAAGCCATAGATATTCTTCGTCCGGGAGAACTCTTTGGTGAAATGGCTATCCTTGAAGAAGCACCACGGAGTGCCAGCGCCATTGCCCTTGATACGGTAACTCTTCTGGAATTCAATCGGGCCAATTTTGAGATTCTTATGCAGGGCAATCCTCAGATTGCTCTGACGTTGCTGAAAACGTTCGTAAAACGGATTTACGATCAGCGCCGACGCTTTATGATCCTCCGTCTGAACGATGTACAGGCCCGGGTGGCCGACGTTTTTCTTATGCTCCATGAAGGTATGGCTCCGAAAAACTCCGACGAGGACAAATGTGAGTTCCCCGTTACCACCAATGATGTGGCCCATTGGGCGGGCATTGCGCCCGAAAAGGCTCGAACCGTGATCAACCAGTTTGCAAATCAGCATCGGGTGGAGCTCTATCCCAACAAAATTGTCGTTCAGAATATTCACGACCTGCAACGTCTGGTCAGCAGCCGTCGCCGGGACGAAGAATAGGTGATGTCGACGCTGTCGGCGCGGATTGATCGGACCCTTCTGACTCTCCTTCGACTATATCAGCAAAAAAAAAACGGAATTGCGTTTCGCACTGTTCAGACCAACGATAACCGTCTGTGGCCAATCTATCACAGTCGCCCCGAGCCGGCGTCGTTGAATGTTGGCGTTCCAATCGTGTTTTTTCATGGGTTTGGGAATGACGGGACAACGTGGTTTTCCTTTTTTTCGCTGTTGGGTGCGCGACGGGAACTGGTAACTCCCGATCTGCCGGGGTTTGGCATGCACGCGTTGGATCGGAGAGAGACACCGGAGCCACAATGGTACTGCAGCGTCGTTGCGGAATTTCTTCGAGAGCTGACGGTCCGCTGGGGTCAACCCCCTATCGTGGTTGGCAAGTCTATGGGGGGACTCATAGCGGGCCTTGTGGCGGGAGAGGTGCCTAATCTGGTGAGGGCGCTCGTTCTTATAGCACCGGCGGGAATTGAATCACCAACTGTTTCACCCTTCTGGCACGCATGGAGTAAAGGTTCCAACTTGCTGCTCCCCCGGAATGAGCAAGAATGGGATAGTATGCTGAAACTGCTGTACGCGGGGACAACTCATGTTCCCGGTTTCGCCAGACGGGAAACGTTGCGTATAATAGCGGACCGGAGAGATGATCTTGAACGTATTTTTTCGGGACTCCTGTCGGAAGGATACAATCCTTTAGGAGATTCCCTCGGACGCATTGCCTGTCCGGTCACCGTTGTCTGGGGAGATCAGGATAGGGTAATGGACCCGTCGGGTGTTAATATCATCAGGCAGTCTCTTCCGTCCGCCCGGATACATATTCTTGAGGGGTGTGGCCATTCCCCGACCCGGGAACGACCGGACGACGTTGGGCGCATTCTTCTCGACGTCATCAGTCAGTGGGGGTAAATAGTACCGATGCAGCGATTGTTCATGACCGAACACGGAGACTTAGTATCGGCAGTTACGGCCGCGGAAGCGCAACAAATCCTGGCCCGGATTACCGAAGCGGGACGCCCCGGCCCAGCGGAACTTGTGGAGTCGGCGGCACGGTCTGTCATACCTCAGGTGTATAAAATGATCGGAATAGCGAGCGGGGCTGTATCCGTACTTATACTGTCCGGGGCCGGATACACCGGCGCGGTAGGATATGCGCTTGGTCGTCACCTGGCGAACCACGGAGTTTCGGTAACTGTTGTGGCTACCGGGGGAGACATTTTGGAAGTTTCCGAGCGGCAACAAAAGGCCTATCTTGAAGGAGAAGGCGAGTACTTCGAATATACGAAAGCGCCTTCACTGGGATCCGAATGGTTTGGCCACTTCGGGCTCATTGTCGATGCTCTTGTCGGTGGCGTGGTTTACGGAAATCCCGTCCCGGGTGTAAGAGAATGCATCGCAGGCGTTTCCGGGGTAGTGGAGCTTCGAAGAGAAACGACGTCACCGGAGCGGCCACGAATACTCGCACTGGAGATACCCAGCGGCGTTGATCCGACAACCGGCGTTGCCAGCGAACCTGTCGTTACAGCGGATACGACAATTTGTTTCGGTGTCCCCCGGACGGGGATGGCGGCGAGGCAGTGCGGGAGCATTGCCGTGGCAGATGTAGGCATACCGCCGGCCGCCTTTCATCGCGAGGCGGCAATAACATATCCATGCCGCTTCAGTGGTGAGTTTATTTTGCCGCTGCGCTCCTTCGTCTGAAGCGGTCAATCTGAACGCCAATTCCAAAGAATAGCGTTACCCCCAGAAGTGTCAAAATTGAACTGTAACCGGGGACAAAAGTCCCGACGATCAGAGCAAGTACAAATCCTCCGCCAACGGTGAGCAGTCCAGTTACATTCCCACCTCGAGACATATGAAAGACGCCAAAAAGCAGGGGAAGAAAAACTATCAGAATACGTGAAGACGCCACCGAAAGTTCGACCAACGCGGTGGGTCTGGTGAGAGCGAATATTGCAACAATGAGTGTCAGGACCACCACGGCTATCCGTCCGGAAAGTGCCGATGTACGGCGATGGAAGATGTCTCGGGATACGGTGCTTGCGAGGGTGAGTAATATTGAATTGGCGGTAGAAACTGACGCGAACACGATGCTAAGGGCCAACGGTAACGCCAGACCACGACCCATTCGGGCAAGCAGATTGACGATAACCTGATCCCGGTGATCCGGTACCGGAAAACTTCCCGTCAAAGTGCCATGCTGGGCGGCGAAGCCGATGAACGTGACGATGACGGTGTAGACGGCGCCGAAGACGGCAAACAGAATAATCATTTTTTTGAGGTCTTTCTTTTCTTTCAGAATGAACAGCCGTTGAAGCACCTGGGGATTTGTAAGCGCGAAAAACATCCACGGCAGCGTCAGGTTGACGAAAAACGCGGGTGTCCACATAGCGTTTGGAAACCGGGACAGTTCGAACCCCTGAAACTCGTTATTTGTCCACACAAGAGCAGCAAGAGCGACAATAATCATGAACAGTCCCTGCACCGCATCGGTAATTGCGACACCCCGAAGTCCTCCGAGAAGGGCCCAGGTGCCGATGACAACCGCCGCAAAGATTACCCCCCCGGTGAAGGATACACCGTACCCCTCCAGGATCACCGCAAGACCGATAACCTGAACCGCAGTATAGGGTACCAGTGCAATGGCCGCGACTACCGCTGCCACAGACGCAGTAGCGGTACCGTAGCGGAGTTTGAACAGTTCCATTGGCGAAACCATACCGTGCCGGCGGGCCAGGTCCCAGACTCGACCACCATACACAGCCAGCAGAATCAACGTGGCAACCAGATAGACCAGCTCAAAAATCAGAGCTCCCACGCCTCCGGCATAGGACATACCCACCAGACCGACCATCATAAAGGCGGAGTAGGTTGTTGCCGCATAGGTCATGGCGGAGACGCTCCACCCAACAGCCCCACCACCAACGAAGAAATCGCTCTGACCGGCCCGTTTGCGCATGACCGCCAGGGATACCCCGGTTCCGGTGACGGCGTACAGTCCCAACAACAGGTAGAAATCGTTCATATAGTGAGATTAACAGAGCAGTCGCACATCTGCCAGTGAGAGGCAGTCTTTTCGGAAAAATACTTGCAACCTTGAACAAAGGGCACACCCCGCTTATGCTTCTGTCTTATGAATCGTGATGTGCCGTTTCGGGTGCGCCTCGCCGCGTCAGGGAAAGGATCTCCAACATGTACTATTGATCGATGCGGCACGATAATTCAGATCAACGAAGCGTTTGTCGGCATGTGTAATCATTTCGGCATTGGCGATGTCGCATCAGGGCGGGAATTGGGTAGTCTCTTTGCGGATTTTCGGGGGACAGCGTTGCTGGACGCCATAGAACAGGGTTGGCATCGCGAAATCGATTATGCCGTCACCAATTGGCCCGACGAGGAGGGGGAACGCGTATACGAGATACTCTTTCTCCTTTGGGAAGGCGACGGTGATGAACAGGATATGCTCCATATGGTATTTCGTGACAGTACGGAGATTTACCGTACCGAACGAAAGATGGAACGGCTGGCCGGTCGTTTTCAGGCGGTCCTGGAGTCTTCGGTGGATCTCAACTCATCTATCCAGGCAGCCGAATCGGTCTATCAAACAACTATGGATAAGCTTGCCGGAGCAATCGATTTTGACACCGGTACGATTCAGCTTCTTGAAGAAAATGTTCTTCGGGTGGTCGCGCACCGGGGATTCAGCGATACGACAGTTCTTGACTCCCTTCGGTTTCCTCTGGATGAGCGTTTTCCCAATGTTCGGGTTGTTCGCAGTAAACAACCGCTGGCGCTTGCGGATATACGCCACGACTTTTCACACTTCCTCACCGACAAGGATCAGTACGGTTCAGGACATATACGTTCGTGGATGGGAGTGCCGATAATTGATCGCGGAGAGGTGTGGGGGATGGTCACGCTTGACCGGAAAGAGATCAGGCCATTTGAAGGTGACGACATTGAACTCGCCACAGCCATTGCAAACCACGCCGGTGTAGCCATTTCCAACGCCCGACTTTACGAGGGACTGCAGCGGGCTAACACCATTCAACAGACCCTTATGCAGGAATTACACCATCGGGTCAAAAATAACATGCAGCTCATCTCCAGTCTCTTGAATATTCGCGAGGAGCATCTGGACGGACGAACCAGAGAAATTCTGACGGATATACGGATGCGCATTCTCGCTCTGGCGGCGGTGCACGAAAGTCTCTATCAGTCGCCGGAGCTGGATATGGTGAATCCGGCAGATTACGTGGAACGGATCATTCGGGAAATCGACGGCGGTTATACTCCTGGAGCGCAGGGTATCGTGCTCCGGGCAGAGGTGGCGAAGAGCCTTCGCATTCACGTCGACGAGGCGATTCCCCTGGGAATGATAATCAGTGAGCTATTGCTCAATAGCGTCAAACACGCTTTTCCTTCGGAGAAGCTTGAACAGGTTCCGTATGGCACGGCCGAGGTCGATGTTCTCATCTCTACCCGCACGACGGGTTTGCATGTAGAGGTTCGGGACAACGGACGGGGTATGCCGGCGGAAGGAGTTTCTCGGGATTCCTTTGGAATGGTCCTCATATATACGCTGGCTGAACAGCTTCAGACATCAATCGGCCGAACTGCCGGTGAAGTACCCTCAGTCTTTGGAGAGGGTACAATCTGGCGCATTGATATACCCCTGAGAAAAGGAGTTCAATAATGAAGAAATTATCAGGAATGTTGATAATTGGAGCCGTTGCAGGGCTTGTGGCAGGGTACTTTCTTTTCGCTGAGGTTGCCGGCGTCCGTTTCAGTGTCACTGACCTTCTGCCCGTATCAGGTGGTGGGATTGGGGCCGGATTCGGAAGGCTGGCACAGCGGGTAGCCGGTATTGAAGAAATCCGCCGGAATATTCTTCTTTCCGGGGCTGCCGGTGCTGTCGTGGCGGGAGGCGCTTCGGTACTGTTCCGGCGGAAGTAAGCCGGTCTCGATCCCGACAGTTTTTGTTTGTGACGTTTCGTCAACTCGTGGTAATCTGATGCTGTTGTGAAAAGAGCAATTTCTCGAGACGAAAAGGGTCTTTACTGGGTTCTCTGGTTGTTGCTGGGCGGTTTGTTTGCCTCCGGCGCAATTGTTGGCGGATTACAGGGGTTTGTCGGTGCCTGGGAGTTGCAGATGCACCCGGCGAGGCTGGTAAACGATTACACCGCAATTGCCGGACCCGGAGCCGCGCTGATTAATGCAACCATCGTGGCAGCAATGTCTCTGATCATCATCTGGCGTTCCAACATTTCACTGTCAGGTCCAACGGTGGCGGCGGTTCTGACGGTTCTGGGTTTCGGGCTTTTCGGAAAGACCGTAGTGAATACCGTTCCTATCATAGTCGGCGTTGCACTATCGGCAAAGCTGGCGGGTAAGAGTTTCGGTGAATACATTCTTATTGCGCTTTTCGGTACTGCCCTCGGACCGGTTGTAACTGCAGTGATTGTCGAGGCGGGATTTACCGGTGGAGGTGCATTGATTATCGGAACTGCCGCGGGCATTGGTGCGGGTCTGCTTCTGCCGCCGGCGGCTATGTCCATGCTGCGCCTGCACCAGGGTTTCAGTCTCTACAACATCGGACTTACCAGCGGGTTTCTTGCCCTCTTCGCCGCGTCTCTCTTTCGCACGGGAGGAATTGTTCTCTTCTCCGGAGGGCAATGGAACAGTGATCCGACTCCACTTCTGGTCTATATGATACCGGTAATCAGCGGCTTTTTGTTTGTTGCATCCCTGATTGTCGGGGGACGAAAGGTCTTTGCGGAACAGAAGAAGATTTATACGATGTCCGGGAGGCTGCCGTCGGATTTTGTCAGTTCCGTCTCTGCGGGAGCAGCGCTTTTCAATATGGCTGTTCTGGCGCTGGCGTTCTGGTTGTACGTTGTAGCTGTCGGCGGTGATCTGAACGGTCCCGTCCTTGGCGGTATCTTTACGATTGTAGGCTTTGCTGCGTTTGGAAAGCATCCACGAAACTGCTGGCCGGTTGTCGCGGGAATCATCGCGGCGGCGCTCTTTTTTGGTCATCCTCTGAACTCGGTAGGACCGATCCTGGCAGTGCTGTTTGGCACGACCCTGGCGCCTCTGGCGGGAGAGTTCGGAATTCCAATCGGTTTTATGGCGGGAGTCGTTCATCTTGTCATGGTCATGCAGTCCGGAGCGTGGCACGCGGGCATGTCGTTGTACAACAACGGCTTCGCCGGAGGATTGACGGGAGCGCTCTTCGTTTCGGTTATAGAGTGGTGGCAGACAAATAGAAAACAGGAACCTATGGGCAGGAGTACAAAAGCATGAACCGACGAGATTTCATCCTCCATCTGATCAGTGAAGTTGGCCATTATATACTGGACGCCGACCCAAACCGGATGGTCGTTTCTCTTCACCAGGAGCCGGACGGACTCCATCTGGCTGTACTTGACGATACAAAAAGAAGCGTTGAGGAACTTGATGTGGTCCGACAGTCTTTGAACGGTAAACCACGTCCGGAGCTTGCAGGCTATTACGGAAGCATGGCCGGGTACGACCTGTTGGGTTCCGCCCGACTGGATATTGTGGGCTGGCAGGTGAAGCACGCCGACGTGACACAGACCGACAGCGGTACCAGGATCGATCTGTGGCTGGGTGGAGACCGCTTCAATCCCGATGACTTCAACATACCAGATGGCTGTGCCTGACGGTTACATCTGACGACAGCAATCCTTACAAAAAGAATAAGAATTAACATACTTGACATATCGCCGAAACGGTTCAATACTTCATGAAGTGTCGGGATAGTTGAACTACCGACAATTCCGAACGGATCGGGAGGAGATATGAAGTCGTTTCGACAGCGAGCAGTCCTGGCGGTAATTCTTATCGTTATGTGGTTGATTCTGGCGCAACCCTTGACGCTCCAGGAGGCCATTACGGGAGTGCTGGTGGCTGTCATTATTTCGGTGTTGCCGTTGCCTGGAGTCGGTGTCTACGGGGAGCTGCGATTTCTGCCGCGAAAAGTGGGCGCCGGAATCGCCTATGTCCTGGTCTTTCTGTGGGCTGTGGTTCGTTCCAACCTTGATGTCGCACTTCGTGTTCTCAATCCCCGGCTTCCTATCAATCCCGGTATTGTTCGGGTCAAGACGAGACTGAAAAGTCGCATTGGTCGGCTCCTTCTGGCCAATTCCATAACCCTGACACCGGGAACGATAAGCGTCGCTATTGAAGGCGAAGACCTCTACATACACTGGATTAATGTAGGAGCCGAGGATGTGGAAGAGGCGACGCGGCAGATCGTTTCGGACTTCGAGAAATATCTGGAGGTTAGTTTTGGCTGACACGATTCTTGTGGTAACCGGATGGATCGTCCTCGCTTCAGTGGTTATATCCTTTGTGCGTTTCGTCCTTGGCCCCGACTATCTGAACCGTCTCGTCGCCTTTGACGCAATGACGATCATGACGCTGTCCCTTATCGTCCTGCTTGCATGGTATCTGGAACGAATGATCTATCTGGATGTGGCTCTCGTCTACGGTCTGCTGAGTTTTCTCGGTGTTGTCGCGGTGGCCAGATTTGGCGAGGGGGAGCTCTGAAATGGTTGAAACAGTCGGTTCTGTTATCGCGCTGTCCGGAGCGGTCTTTCTGCTTCTGGCAAGCCTGGGGTTGATCAGAATGCCCGATGTCTACAATCGAATGCAGGCCGGAACCAAAGCGACTACTCTGGGAAGTATTCTTATCTTTGTGGGTGTCGCTTTCGTTGTTCCCCTTCAGTGGCCACGCCTGCTCGTACTTATCCTGTTCATTTTTTTCACCAATCCGTTGTCGTCTCACGCCCTGGCACGGTCTGCCCACTTCCAGGGTATTCCGGTAATTCTGCCGGAAAAAGTGAAAGCAACGGGAGTTGCCAGAGACGATCTGGCTGAAGCTCAGGCGGAAGCCCATGCAGCACCGCAGAAGGAGTCCTCCCAATGATGATGATCGTACTTGTTGTTCTGGGGGCGATGATGATGGTATCCGCTTTTGTGGCCCTTTACTCTAAAGATACCGTTGGCGCAATTGTCGCAGCCGGCGCGGTATCGCTTCTGGCAAGTGTAGTTTATCTGATGTTTGGTGCTCCCGATGTCGCCATGACGGAGGCGGCAATCGGATCAGCTTTGACGACGGTTGTGTTTCTTTTCGCGTGGAGCCGGATTCGCAGTATTGCTTCGGAGAAAGAGGATGGTGACAGGGAGGTAAACTCATGATCAAACGTCTTTTCTCTCTGGTAACGGTGCTGCTCCTTGCCGTGCTGAGCGCTCCACTTTTCTTGTCTGTGGCAGAACGGGACGACGTCGGCAGTGTCGCCAGAGCGTATCTTTCCGGAACACCTGGGGATCTGGGTGCCGCAAACGTTGTCACCGCCGTAGTTGTGACGTATCGCGGTCTTGATACCCTTGGCGAGGTTACCGTTCTTTTTGCCGCCTCAGCAGGGGTCGCCCTGGCGCTGTCACATTTCAGGAGCGGACGACAACAACCCGCAGGAACTCGGCGGCAGAAACCGTCGGAATTGATTGTTACCGGGGCGGGACTCCTGCTTCCGTTGATACTGATGTTCGGCGTGTACATCTTTGTGCACGGTCATCTTACTCCCGGGGGTGGTTTCCAGGGAGGTGTCGTCATCGCTGCAGGAGTCCTCCTGGTTTTTCTGGCGGGTACGCGTAACGAACTGGCTCACAATACCTTGCAAATTGTTGAAATCCTCGCCGGTACCGGATATGTGGCGATCGGAGTACTGGGAATATGGGGAGCAGCCGGATTTCTGGATCCTCGCTTTCTTCCGGCAGGAACAGCGGGAGAGCTTTTCAGTGCCGGGGCGATACCGGTGATTTACAGTCTGGTGGGCATCAAGGTCGGTGCGGAGCTTTCGGGTGTTCTCGACGCTATGCGTGAGAGGGGGCAGGAATGATGGCACAGACTCTGGGTATCTTCGCCTTTCTGCTGATGGGAATCGGCATCTGGGGCCTTGTGAGCCGCAGACATCTGATCAGGATCATTATCGGTTTCTCACTGCTGGATACGGGTATTCATCTGCTTCTGGTGGCGGTGGGATACCGGAAAGACGGAACGGCTCCTATTCTCAGCGATGGGATCGGACGCGCAGCCCTGCTTGAACGATCCGTCGATCCGGTGCCGTCGGCGCTGGTATTGACGGCAATTGTCATCGGCCTGGCAGTGACGGCGCTGATGCTGAGTTTTGCCGTACGCATGTATGACCGCAACAGAAGTATCTTCATTGAAAAAAACAAGGAGCTGAAATGGTAAACCCCGTATATCTCCTGGTTACAGCTCTTGGCGCTGCGTTTCTGTACCCTCTCGTTGAGCGGCTGGGACGACGGCCGGCGTCGGTTGTTGCGGTTCTCGTTTCAGCTTCATTTGTGGCAATAGCTCTCACGTGGGTAGCCGGTTTTGCCGCCGGAGCCCCAGAGTTGATGGTGGATACCGCCGGTTTTCCCTCTCCTCTGTCGATCAGGCTGGTCGTCGGGCTGACCGAGGCAGTTGTACTCAGCGTTATCGGACTGATTGGAACGTTGGGCATTATCAGTGGTATGACCCGGGAAGATGAGCCGTGGACAGGACGGCAGATCGTGCTGTTTTTTGTGCTCATGCTTGGATCTTTCGGGCTGGTGTTGAGCCACGACCTCTTCAACCTCTTTGTTTTCATGGAAATAAGCGGTATCGGTGTATTCGGGCTGCTTGGCACCTCCCGGGACACCCGAGCTTTTGAGGCGGGTTTCAAGTATATGATCGCCTCCGGGCTGGCCTCTGCTTTTTTCCTGATTGGAGTCGCCTTTACCTACTATTCCGTCGGGTCCCTGAACATCGCTGATATAGTTGCGGATTCCCACCTCATTGTTGGTGCTTCGGGCATTATGGCCCTTGTTTTCCTCGCGGCGGGAATTCTTGTGGAGTTGAAACCCGCGCCGGCCAATGGATGGGCTCTGGATACTTATCAGGCCGCCGATCCGGCGCTGGGTGCCCTCATATCCGGGGTGAATGCCACGGCCATGGTAATTGTCTTTGCCCGGCTGATGCCGATCTTTCTGGGTGCGGCCTCCGGGGCATTCATACCGGTGTTTCTGACCGCCGGTGTACTGGCATTTCTGATACCTCAGTTTCAGGGGCTTATGCAGAGTAACCTCCGGCGAATGCTGGGATACTCGTCGGTTGCCCAGATTGGTCTGGTGGTCATCGTACTGACGCTTCTACCGCCGAACGTCTCATTTGGAATCGTAGTATTGCCTGCGGCGATTGTACTCCTGCTCAACCACGCATTGGCCAAGGCGGGGCTCTTCTGGGTTATCAACGTCATCGGTGACGAAAAGACCGGTCTGGAAGGGAAATTGCCCCATTCCATCCGCGTGCGAAAACGGCTGGTTGTTTTTGTGGCCGTTCTCGTTCTGGCCCTGCTGGGATTGCCTCCCTTTCCGGGGTTCTGGGCAAAGTGGAACCTTGTTCAGGCCCTTGGCGGTATCGGTATGTACGGCATTCTTGCGGCAGTACTGGCAGGCAGTCTCCTGGAGGCGGTCTATCTCATGCGGTGGTATATCGGTCTTGTCCGGGACGACATGGACGACGCTGCAACGACGGCGGAGCGCATCCCTCGGGATTTTGCAGCGTCCGAGGATGAAGGTTCTGGTGTCGGCGGGGGCTGTCCCGATACGGGTTGCAGGCCATCCCTGGCGTGCGCCGGTATGTCTATGCTTGTTCTTACCGGCACGGGGCTTGCCGCCGGCTGGGCCGCAGGTTTTACGGTGCTGACTCTCGCCGTTGTGCCGGCAATTGCCGTGCTGGGCATCGTGGACGCCCTGGGAGTACCGGTGAAGGTCCAGGTTCTTCTGGCTATAGGGGCAATCGGGTGGCTCCTGTAGCTTCTGCTGCCTGATCTGAACGGAGTGAATTTGCTCTTCGCGGGTATGTTTGGTGCCGGCGGTGCGGTGCAGCTTGTCGCTTTCCTGAACCGTTCAGACCGGGCCCCGGGGCTCGTTCCGTTTACCGCAGGACTCATTGTAACACTGGTAACGTTGACAACCATTTCTCCCCTCAGCAGCGGTGACAGGGGACTTGAGCTCTTTTTCCTGTGGGAAATCATGACGGTTACCTCCTTCGCACTGGTCTTGCGGGGGAAGCGAAGCGCCGCGGCAGGTTTGCGGTACATAATTTTCAGCCTTGGCGGTGCATTTCTGATGCTGGCGGCATTTTCGCTGCCGGACAACCCGCTCTTTGGAAAGGCTGGCGCCACTGCCGGCGCCACCGCGTCAGCCATGTCATCTCAGGCTGTATGGGCAGTCGCGCTCTTCGTGAGCGCCATCCTCGTCAAGCTGGGAAGTGCAGGTGTCCACATCTGGCTTCCATCGGCGTATGCCGAAACGGAAGATGAGGTGTCCGCAGTGATCAGCTCGGTCCTCAGCAAGGCGGGGGTCTTTCTCCTCTTTTCCGCCGGCGTGGCGCTGGTGGTACCTCTCTTTGGTACCGTCCAACTCATGACGGTTGTTGGTTGGCTGGGGGTCATTACCGCCGTAGTGGGCGCTATGATGGCGCTCTTCCAGGAGGACGTGAAATACACCCTGGCGTACTCATCCATGAGTCAGATAGGATATATCGTCCTCGCCTTTGCGGCGATGTCCCACCTGGGCTGGGTAGGCAGTCTCTATCTGACGGTGACCCATCTGCTCTTCAAGGGAATGCTCTTTCTGGGAATCGCCGGTGTGGTGTACCGAACGGGAACGCGCCTGATGTACCAGATGGGGGGGCTGATCAAGCGCATGCCCTGGACCTTCGTGTCGGTTCTCATTGGTATCATCGCCGTTTCCGGTGTGCCCCCGCTTTCCGGATTCGGTGGCAAGTGGCTGCTCTACACGGCGCTGCTGGAGAAAGGGTGGTACCTTCAGGCCGCCTTCGCGATGTTCTCTTCCGGGGTGGCCTTTTTGTATCTCTTCCGGCTGATTCATTCCATATTTCTGGGGCAGCGCAAGGCAATTCACGACACCGTTACCGAGGCTCCGGTGGCTATTCTCATTCCGCAGTTTCTCTTTATTGGCGTCATCATGGCGATATCCATGTTTCCCGACCTGATTATCGTTCCCCTGCAGGGAATGGTTGAACCGGTTTTTGCCTCTACTGTGCATTGGGAGGGCTACAGCGTGATTTCTGCCCTGGGATACTGGAACGGCAACGCCGTCATGTACGTAACGATGGGCGTCTTTATTGCACCGCTGTTGTGGCTTCTTCTGGTAAAGGGGCGTGTCTATCGGGTTGAACAGTTCAATATCGTCTACGCGGCGGAACGACCCCTTACACCGGAAAGCACCCATTATGCCTTCAATTTTTTCGGACATTACCGAAAAGCATTCGGTCGCCTTCTCGATCCCTGGACGGAACGCTTCTGGGCCGGAGCAGCGGGAACGGGTGCTTCCGTGGGTCGTGGGCTTCGGGGCTGGAATACCGGGAATCCCCAGACATATGCGCTGCAGATCATCCTCTATGTTCTGCTGATAGTTCTTGTTGCGCAGGGAGGAGTGTAAATGACCACCGCGATCATGACCAAAGCACTGTATACCGTTATTTCTCTGGCGGTTGTCACGGTCTACGCGCTGACGCTGATCGGTACTATGGCCCGGATCAGAGCGAAGGTGCAGGGGCGCGTCGGGCAGCCGGTGTATCAGCCATTCATTGACATCATCAAAAGCAACGCCAACCGGACTTCCATCAGTCACGGGGTGATGTTCTTCCTGGGACCGGTTTTTCGCCTGGCCGGCGGGTTGGGGACGTATCTCTTCATTCCCGTCATCTTCGGTTCCGTCGTCTTTTCCAACTTCAGCTTTTCCGGAGACCTCCTGCTGGTGATGTACTTCATCTTTTTCGGTCAGCTGGGGATGGCTCTGGGTGCCGGCGAGAGCGGTCATCCCTTTGCTCCTATTGGTGTTGGCCGTGGACTGGCCCAGATGACCGCATTTGAGCTTCCCTTCGCCCTTGCGGTTATAGCCGTTGCGGCCCAGCACGGCACCCTTTCCATTACTGAGATAGTGGCAGCCCAGCAGGGCGGGGTTGCAAACTGGGTAGCCGTCACCAACCCCCTGGCGATGATCGCCGGTATGATTGCCTTTCTGGGCATGAGCGGTGCAAACCCCTTCTCGGTGGTTATGGCTCCCCAGGAAATTCCTATCGGTCCGCCTACGGAGATGCAGTCCAGTTTTCTGGGAATGCTGCAGACAAACCGGGCCATTTTCAACGGTGCCAAGATGGTTCTGTTTATGAACCTGTTCTGGGGTGGTGCCGCTCACGAAAACATTTTTATAGCTCTGGCAATCATGATTGCCAAGACATTTCTCATCTATCTGTATGTAACTGTTGTAGGGGCAAGTTTCCCCCGCTTCAGGACGGAACAGTCAATTCGGTTTTTTCTTGGTGTTCCTACAGCCATCGGAATTGTCGCAGTTGTCCTGCAGATGATGTAAAGGATTCAGGAGGAACTATGGCCGATACGATGACCCGTATCTACGGTGAAGCAGACGCTCCGGAAGGAGCCCCGGTGAA
>CAZCAE010000002.1:155785-171731 GCA_964496635.1 uncultured Spirochaeta sp. | reverse complement strand
CGCTCCCGCCCGGGCAACAACAATGTCAGCCCGCCGCAAAAGAGCCGGGAATGTTTCAGAGAAAGCCGGTGCGCCATAGTACCGCCCGACTTCTGCCTTTCTGCCGATTTCGGGTATCCGGTGCGCTTCCAGCATCCCAGTCTGATGGACAATGACGGCAATACGGCTCAATTCAGTAATTGTTTGGTCGACCCAGTCGTTCAGTTGCCGGGCGCCCGATGACCCGCCGGTAACCAATAGAACGGGAAGAGACACCTCCTTCAGTCCGATTTCCGCGAGGGCACTGGCTGGGTCAGCGGAAAGAAAGGCCGAGCGTACCGGGTTACCCGTAATGACGATCCGACTACTCAGCTTGCCCGGCAGGTGGTCAGCCGTATCGGAATATGGAAGGCATATCACGGAGGCAAAACGAGCGGTAATCTTCGTTGCCAGGCCGGGGTCAGCGTCAGATTCATGAATGATCACGGGTATACCACGAATCCACGCACCTATAACAACCGGAACCGCCACGAAGCCACCCTTAGAGAAGACAACTGTGCCATTCACCCTTCCCAGCAACACAAATGCTTCCAGAATCCCCGCAAAAAAGCGAAAAAAATCGATCACGTTATTCAGATCAAAGTAGCGACGTAGTTTTCCCGTTCGAACGTGGTAATACGGGATATCATGGGAGCGGACGATGTCCCTCTCCATGCCGTTCTTTGACCCTATCCATATAACCCGTCGGCTCAACTCCGCCGGCAGTGCCTCGCGGACGGCCAACCCCGGGTAGACATGTCCGCCGGTGCCTCCACCGGTAAAAATAATGGTGTTCATGTTGTTTGTTTGCCTTCCCCGTTGTACGTTACCGTACCATGCACGAATATCGTCCCGCAATCGCGCGGTTTTTTATTCTTACGCTTCTCTCTTTCTGGTTATCCTTTCCTGTGTCCCCATCCACCCCCGACCGTCTACCCCAGGGACGGACCAGTTTCTATACCAATTCCGTTCGGATCGAACTGGCACCCTCATCTCCCTTGACGTCACGGATCGATGAAGAACTCGGAGCACTTCAGCCGCGAGTGGGCATAGAAATTTCGGTGCCTCTTGGCGTAAATGAAAGCGCATTCACCGATGCAGGAAGGCTGAAGCTGTACAATATTCTTCGAAGCATCAGTACCATGGAAGGAATAGAGTACTATTCCGCCAGCCGGGAACGAATGAGAATATTCTATGAGGAAAGCTATGCTATTGACGATCCCGACGACAGGAACCGGATTCCCGACCCGGTGGTAACCTGGATTCCGTCTCGGGACAGGCTTTATGTCTTCCAGAAAGACAGTTCCTTCGGCAGCAACGTACAACGGATAGACTATCTGAGGGGAGGAAACGACTTTCTCCTTATTATGGAAAACATTACGACCATGGTGTACAAGGTTGTTCCCCTGGTAACACCGGGAAATCTGAAAACCTTTGTTCTTATACGTCCTCATCCGGACGAAGGGGTCATCGAGTTCTACGGGAATATTGGAGTTCGAGTCCCCGCCCTTTTCGGCATGCAGGATCGTGCTCGGGACAGCTTTTACAACCGGATCGTTGCGCTCCATGACTGGTTTGTTCAGGAAATCAGTGCCGCCGGACTGGCTCCCTGAGAGCTCCTCGGGGCCGAAGGAATCGGAAGCAGACGCAGAGCTAACACAATTCTAACATATTCCTCATATAATAAACACCTCGACACAGTTTCATCAGCAGTCACGGAGGGTATTGCGATTGAATCGGACACTATTGGCATTGTTATTTCTTGCTCCAACGGTGCTGCTGTCCGCAGGAGGTTCTCAGGAAGAGCTTTCGCCCGGCAAAGACTGGCTTCGATTCGATACCGGCAATCCTGTCGTAGATCCCTCATTGGTACGTGGCCCGATTCATATGGCAGGAAGTTCAACGGTTTTTCCTGCCGTGGAGTATACTGCCCTGCTCTTTCGGGATAAGGGCTATTCGGACAACGTAACCATAGACAGCATCGGTTCCGGCGGAGGATTCAGACGCTACATCACCGGGTCGACGGATCTGGTTACCGCAAGCCGCCGGATAACCCGGAGAGAGCTGGACCAGGCAGAGGCTGCCGGACGGGAGCCGGTATCATTTCAGATTGGTATAGACGCCGTCACAGTTACGGTACACCCTGCAAACACCTGGGCAAAACGGGTAACGATGGATGAACTGAGGGCAATTTTCATCGCTGAAAACTGGGATGAAGTCAATTCCCGATGGCCGAACGACACCGTCGCAAAGTTTGTACCCGGAACGGACAGCGGGACCTTCGACTTCTTCGTTGACAGCGTATTCGAAGGTGACGCCACATCTCTACTGGAAAGTCGAAATCTTCAGTTGTCTGAAGATGACAATATCCTTGTCCGGGGAGTACAGGACAGCTACTATTCCGTTGGATTTTTCGGATATTCCTACTACCTGCAATCCCGGGATTCACTGAAAGTCCTTGAAATTGACGGGTTCGGGCCTGAGAAAGCCGAAACGGGAGAGTATCCCCTCAGTCGCCCGTTGTACGTTTACAGTGACCGGCGTTCTCTGCAAAACGACTCCGCCCTGGTTGCGTGGATACTCTTTCTGTTGAACCACGCGGACGAGGCAATGACTGCAACCGGATATTTCCCGGCACCGGCGGAAGAAATCGAGGGTGGAAGACGCCTCGTTCTTGAGATCATTGGAGAATCCCGATGAAAGGACCAGCGCTTTTCCCGGGTCCCGCGCCGAGACAACGGATGACCGAATCGGTCATCCAGGGATTTCTTATTCTGGCGACCTCCATCTCGGTACTTGTTACCATAGGAATTGTATTCGAACTGGTTCAGGAATCGTGGCAATTCTTTCGAAGTCCGGATGCAACGCTCGGGGAGTTTCTGACCTCTCGGCGGTGGTTACCCGCCATTGGCGTATATGGTGTCGCGCCTCTTGTGACGGCGACTTTTCTTACAAGTCTCATAGGCCTGGTGATTGCGGTTCCGGGAGGTCTTTCTGTCGCATTGTATCTCAGCGAATTCGCCTCGCCACGAATCAAAGCGGTGACACGACCACTTCTGCAGATTTTTTCGGGAATGCCCACGGTAATCTATGGATATATCGCGGTCATGTTTCTGACACCGATGCTTCAGCGTCTGTTCGGTGAAAGCGCTGTGGAGGCATACAATACAGCTTCCGCCGGCCTGGCAATCGGGTTCCTCATGCTACCTTTCTGTGCATCGATGATGGAAGACGCCCTCCAGCGCGTACCGGATTCTATAAGAATGGGCGCTTACTCGGTTGGGGCCCGGCGAACTGAGGTTGCTCTGAATGCGGTACTACCGACAGCCCTTCCGGGTGTAATCGCTGCGGCAATAATCACGCTGTCACGATCAATTGGAGAGACCATGATCGTTGCTATTGCCGCCGGAACGGGTCCCAGGCTGACCCTGAATCCTTTGCGGGGCGCCGAGACAATCACGGGATTTATTATCAGGGCGAGCAACGGCGAGGATGGCGGCAGTGTTTTTGCCCTTGGACTGCTTCTGTATCTGTTCACATTTGTTCTGAATACTGCCGGTCGGCGTATCTTCAACCTCCACGGAGCACGCCTCCGATGACCGGCAAATTCGGACCTGAACACCGACGAAGCCGCCGAAATTCTCTGGCCTTCATCTTGCTCCACCTTGGAGCGATACTATCGTTTCTTTCGGTCGCCATACTGCTCCTTTCGGTACTGAACAACGTCTTCGGGCTGGTGCTTCTTGAATACGCCGTGCACCCCAAGCAGGTCTATGGTGATGGCGAACCGGATCGACTGGATCGGAATCAACTTGAAGACATCCTTTCCGAGCATCTCACGGAGCACCTGAAACGGCGAATGGAATCGGACCGGCCCGTCACTGAACGTGACTCCGAGAATCTTATAGAAATGATAAACCGATACGTACTGGCACCTCGTATTCTGGAAGCATGGACTCTGGGAGAATCGTTGTTTCAACAGGACGCAATTCGCCGGGTACAAAACTCTCGTCCGGGAACAACTCTGCAGTTCCGAAGTTGGCTTTCAAAGGATTTTCTCACATCACCACAACATCAGGAGCCGCAATTCGCCGGAATCAGGACCGCTCTGTTGGGATCACTCTGGATACTCGGGGTTCTTGTAGCCATTGCATTACCCATTGGACTCGGTACGGCGATCTACCTGGAGGAGTACGCACGTCCTGAACGGTGGTACAACCGCCTCATCGAAATGAATATCGACAGTCTCGCGGGCGTTCCGTCGTTGGTTTTTGGGCTTCTCGGCCTGGCCGTCTTCGTTCCCGCCCTCGCTTCTTTTGAGGGAGACGGTCGAAATGTCCTTGCCGCCGGGATGACTCTCTCGATTCTTGTCCTTCCGGTCGTGATAATGGAATCCCGGGAGGCGCTGCGGGACGTTCCATTGTCTCTTCGAATGGCGGGATTCAGTCTGGGTGCAACCCGTTGGCAGATTTTGCAGTATCATATACTCCCCGCTTCAATGGGACGGATAATTTCCGCAATGATACTTGCCATTTCCCGAGCCTTTGGTGAAGCGGCACCACTGATTGTCCTGGGAACATCAGCGTTTCTGTCATCGGATCCCGTTTCGCTGCTTTCGCGAGCGGTCGCTTTGCCTGTCCAGATATTTCAGTGGACTCTTCGACCTCAATCACAGTTCAGAAACAATGCTGCAGCGGCTATTGTAGTTCTTCTGCTGCTGAGCCTCCTGTTGAACAGCTTGGCGGTGTTCGTGAGACACAGAGCTTCAGAAAGGAGCATTCAATGAGCACCGCGCCGGTATTGACAACCGTGGGACTGAGAGTCTTTCGTGACGACATTCAAATATTATTCGATATTTCTCTTCAGTTTCCCCCGGGATGCGTCACTGCCCTGATCGGTCCTTCCGGATCCGGAAAAACAACCCTGCTCAGTTGCCTCAACAGGATGAGTGATCTTTTACCGGGAACCGTCGTGGAAGGAAGCGTATTATTTCACGGTCAGGACATCTTCGGGAGCCGCGTTGATCCGGCAGAAATACGGCGAAAAATTGGAACGGTATTCGAGAAACCAAACCCCTTTCCTCGGACTGTCTACGAAAACATCGCCTGGGGTGCCCGGATCAACGGATACAGCGGGAATATGGACGATCTCGTAGAAAGAAGTCTCACCCGGTGCGGGCTCTGGGACGAGGTAAAAGACAAGCTATATCAGAACTCAATGAAGCTTTCCGCAGGGCAACAGCAACGACTGTGCATTGCCCGTTCCCTGGCCATTGAACCGGAGGTAATTCTGATGGATGAACCGACAAGTGCTTTGGATCCGATTTCAACTGCAAAGGTCGAGGATCTGATCGCACAACTCAAGGAAGATTACACCATAGTCTTTGTAACCCATAACATGCAGCAGGCAGGACGGGTGTCTGAACACACAGCGTTCCTGCTGGACGGCCAGGTAATAGAGGCAGGCAATACCCGGGACATATTCTTTAACCCCCGGGAACCTCAAACGGAAGCGTATATTTCCGGACGGCTGTAACAGAATACGGGAGGAAACGATGGAACGACGACAGTACTTCGGAGAGAAGCTTCACAACATGTATCAGGATGTACTCAAAATGGGAGCCCTGGTTGAGGAGGCCTTGCAGAAAGCGATAACCGCAGTATCAACGAACGATCACGCCCTGGCCGAGGATGTACGGACCCATGATTACGTGATCGATGACCTCCAGTTCCGGATTGACAAAGGCTGCACCGAGCTTATTGCGACGGAACAGCCCGTTGCAACGGATCTCAGGGAAATCCTCGTGGCGATGAAGATTGCATCGGATCTTGAACGCATAGGCGATCACGCGAGGCACCTGGTACGTGTCATAGATCAACTGACTGATGCTACCTTCAAGTCTACCCTGCCCCACTTTCAGGAAATGACCGGCATGGGCATAGGAATGGTCCACGATTCCATCACAGCCTATGTTACCCACGACGCCGAAAGCGCTCGGGCTGTGGCACGAAGGGATGATCAAATAGATGCGATGCACAAGAGGCTCTACGGTGAACTGATCACGATAATCAAGGCAAACCCGGAACTCGCTGAAGAGGGAGCGGCTCTGATCTTTCTGAACCGTTTCCTTGAGCGTCTTGGAGATCACGTGACGAACATGTGCGAGTGGATCGTCTATGCGAAGACGGGCACACATCAGGAACTGAACAAAATCTGAGGATGTAATGAGTCGAGAAATGATACTTGTTGTGGATGACGAAACCGATATTCAGGAACTGATCCGGTACAACCTGAAAAAAGAAGGGTATGCCGTTCACACCGTCGGGACGGGAGAGGAAGCTTTGAAATCTGCCGCCGATCTTCAACCCGACGCGATTATTCTTGATCTGATGCTGCCGGGAATCGACGGAAGCCGGGTGTGTACCAGGCTGAAGGAAGACCCGACCACCCGGGATATTCCTGTGATCATGCTGACTGCCCGAGCCGAAGAAACTGACGTTGTGGCAGGACTGGATATCGGTGCCGACGATTACGTGACAAAGCCTTTCAGCCCCAAAGTGCTCATCGCGCGGCTCAGAGTCGCGTTGAGAAAGACCCGAGTCCCGGAACAGCCGGTACCGACAGAAAAGCTGTCCGCTCACGGGATCCGAATGGATCTGAGCCGCTACGAAGTGTACGTTGAGGACCGTCCCGTCGCTCTTTCGGCGACTGAGTTCGCCATACTGGAGTTTTTCATGTACAATCCCGGCTGGGTGTTTTCCCGGAACAAGATTATCGATGCAGTTCGCGGCAAGGACTATCCTGTGACTGAACGGGCAGTTGATGTTCAGATTCTGGGACTTCGCAAAAAGCTGGGAAACCACGGAGCATTGATCGAGACGGTCCGGGGCGTAGGGTATCGACTGAAGGCACTGTAGTTTCGCATGCCGCGTTCCCTCTTTACAGACCGGCGACCCTGAGAAGCAACTGAACCGCCCCGATTGTTGCACCCAGAATCGCACCAAAGACATTTATCCATCGCAGATGATCACGGATTATTCCGAGTAACAGGTCTTCAACGCGACGTACTTCCAGACCATTGATACGATCAACCACGATCTGGTACATGTTCAGCTGGGCGACAAAACGGGGGGCCAACTCGGCGAGTAACGGAACAAGTCGGGCTGTAATCCGGCGGGACCAATAAGCTATTCTGCGGTATCCCCACGGAAAGAGCTCTGCCACTGTACAATTCCCGTTTTTTTCGAGGAACACCGTCAACTTCGCACCGGTCATCCTAAATACCGAGTTTATCCCTCCAGACTCTCCGGCGACACCCGCAGCTTTCTGCAACAGCGATTCAATTCGTTGCGTGTCGGCAAGAAACGTCCGTAAAGAGTGCCGGATTACCTGGCGTCCCGATGGGGATATCAGATCTTCCAGAGTACTATACCTGTGGTGCTCTACCCATTCGGTTACACGATGTATCACCACATCCCTGGTATTCGGTCGATGCATGAACGATGCAATCTCTGCAGTCATCCTTGAGACAATCGACGGTACCTTTGACAGAAGCTGCCGATCATACTGCCCAGCGGAGACTACCAGCCTTTGCAGGCCATTCAACTGGTCCAGAGTATACGAAAGCACCCGTCGTACAATACCCTGAAGTCGTCGTTGCGTTTCGGTGTCGTAGAGGGCACGCTCCGCCGTTTCCCGTATGTGTGGCCACGCTTCGATAACCGCCGCGCCGATAATTTCGTCCGAAGCGGGATGGAGAGGTCGGATCGATACGAAAAGAGAATCCAGAACATCGGTCAGAGCTTCTTCGTTCGTCGCGACAGCTCCGGCAATATTCTTGAGAAGGGAATCAAAAATCTCGGAGTGATTTCGGAGAGTAGTCTCAATCAGAGCAGCAAGGGAATCATGAAGCTTAACCAGATTCAACGTGTCACTGATCCGGGAAACCGGAGTATTTCCAATGTCGTTCAACAGACGGTAAAGACCGGCCCGCAGGGCCTTGCGGAATGATTCACTCTGGAACCTTTGGACAAAAACATCCAAAGTGAGTAGCTCCCGAGAGACCATATTTCCGATACTGTTGGCGAGTTCTTCTCTGCGTCGTGGGATTACTCCCGGTGTGAACGGTATCGGTATACCCAGAAGACGCCACCGCCGGAGAGGGCGAAAGAGCATGCGAATTGCCAGAGCATTTGTAACGTACCCGATCACCGCGCCGAGTAGAGGAGGCAGGACCCACGGTACGTAGGGCAGCAACGATTGCAGAACGTCTGTTTCCATGATCTTCGCCTTGTACCTTATCAGGAGTCCAGGAAGCTCGCAGCATTCGTTGCCCGTTCCCGGGAGGCGAAGAGCCGGACCGTTTCGGTCTCTACCCAACCTTCCAGCGGTAATCGCCGGACTTTTACCCATAGTTCGTCGACAGTACGGCTTTCGACTTCCAGAATATCTCCCCGACGAAGGTGACCTTGTATCGGCGATTCCCGGTCCGGTATTCCATAAACCCGTGCATATACCTCTACTACGAGAGCAAATCGGTTCTGCCCGGAAAGAACGGGGGACTCCGGAAATTGAAGGGACGATTCGCGACCACCGCATGTGCCAAACAAAAAAATTGCAAAAAGAATGATTCCTGAGCGCCCGAACCGACGTAACAACACAGAAAACCTCACTACATAGCCTTCAATTTTTCGATTTCGTCGCGCAAGACGGCGGCCTGCTCAAATTCAAGATTTTTTGCATGTTCCAGCATTTCTTTTTCCAGCAACCTGACCAGCTTGGCGCGCTGGGTCGGCACAAGAATATTGTAGCTATTCTTCATTATTTCAAGCTGCTTTTCCTCGTCGGCCCGCTTCTCGTTCCTTTCCCTGGTAATAATGTCATACACAGCCTTCCTGATAGATTGGGGAGTAATGCCGTGCGCCTCATTATACTCTTCTTGTATGTGGCGGCGTCGATTGGTTTCGTCAATTGCCGTCTTCATTGCCGCCGAAATCTGGTCGGCGTACATAATGACTGTACCCTTATCGTTCCGGGCCGCTCGACCTATAGTCTGGATCAGGGACGTGGCAGACCGCAGAAAACCGATCTTGTCGGCGTCCAGAATTGCTACAAGGCTTACTTCGGGCAGGTCCAGTCCCTCCCGCAGAAGGTTGATACCCACTAATACATCGAAATTTCCCGCCCGAAGATCTGTAAGTATTTCCACTCTTTCTATTGTTTCTATTTCTGAGTGAAGGTAACGTATCTTTACTCCCAGATTGGCAAAGTAATCCGTCAAATCCTCGGCCATTTTTTTAGTCAACGTCGTTACCAGTACCCGATCGCCCCTTTTTACCCGTTCGATAATTTCGCCATGCAGATCTTCGATCTGTCCTTTGGAGGGACGAACGGATAGTTCCGGATCAAGAAGACCGGTGGGTCGAATGATCTGTTCCACCACTCGGACGGACCGTCGTTGCTCTTCCTCCTGGGGAGTGGCGCTGACAAAAATGCACCGGTCAATGAGCGATTCAAACTCCTCAAAGACCAGCGGCCGGTTATCCAGCGCCGACGGGAGGCGAAACCCATAAGCCACCAGAGACTCTTTCCGTGAACGGTCACCGGCATACATGCCTCGAATTTGTGGCACCGTCACGTGTGATTCATCTATAAGAGTGAGATATTCCGACGGGAAATAGTCTATCAATGTCGCCGGACGCTCACCTGCACTTCTGCCGCTGAGGTGGCGTGAGTAATTTTCGATTCCCGGGCAATACCCCATCTCTTCCATCATTTCAAGGTCATATTCGGTCCTGCTTTTTAGACGCTGGGCTTCAACCAGTTTGTTCTCCTTAAGAAGTTCGTCATATCGAGTACCCAGTTCATCCCGAATAACACCCAGGGCGCCCTGCATCTGTTCCTCCGGCATGACGAAGTGCTTTGCCGGATAGACGAAAAGGCTCTCCATGTCTTCGACAGTATTGCCGGTCAGAGGATCAATTCTCCAGATCTTTGACACCTCGTCCCAGTCGAGCTCAATCCGAAATGCTTCTTCAAGGTAGGCGGGAAAAATCTCCAGGACGTCGCCCTTATGACGAAACGATCCGCGTTGAAGGACAGGATCGTTACGGTCGTATTGCAACTCTACAAGTTTTCGCCGAACCGAAGAGATGTCCAGCTCTTTGCCACGATCAATGCGGAGCCGCATCTCCCGATAGTCCCGGGGACTTCCCAGACCATAGATACAGCTCACCGTCGCAACAACGATTACGTCGGGACGCTCCAACAGATTCGTGGTTGCCGCCAGGCGAAGTCGGTCAATCTCGTCGTTAATCGAGGCGTCTTTTTCAATGTATAGATCCCTGGAAGCTACATATGCTTCCGGCTGGTAATAATCATAATAAGAAACGAAGTACTCAACGGCGTTGTCAGGGAAGTATTCCCGAAACTCCCGATACAGTTGCGCCGCCAGCGTTTTATTGTGGCTAACCACCAGCGTTGGAAGCTGGACCGCTTCAATGACCTTTGCCATAGTAAAGGTCTTTCCCGACCCGGTAACACCTTTCAGTGTCTGAAAACGGTCGCCGTTTTTCAGGCCGACGCTCAGTGCCTCAATTGCCTGTCCCTGATCACCGGAAGGGCTATACTGGGAGACAACTCGAAATCGTGGCATTCTTACTCCTGTTCCCTCTGTGAACGCTTCAGTCCCACTGAAAACGATCCGGTCGCTCGCTGAGAGTGATTTCCGTCTCCATCTTTCGTCGTCCGCGGACAAATTCTACCGCGACTACATCTCCCGGACGATTGTCTTCCAGAGCCTCATATAAATTCGCGATCGAGGCGACGGCCATATCGTCCACAGCAGTGATAATGTCTCCTCCAAGGTAGATTACTGTACGCCCATAGCGTACCGCCGAACTCCGATCGCCACCGCGAATACCGGCACCGTCGGCATTTCCACCGGGGATCACCTCGCTGACAAGAAGCCCCCGATCTACCGACAAACCTGCATACTGCACAAGCTGCGGAAAGAGCTGCCGCGGAACGATATCGATCCAGCCCCGCCGGACAGTGCCAAAATTGATCAAGTCGGGAACTATCCGTCGGGCGGTATTCACGGGAACCGCGAAACCGATACCTACCGAGCCTCCGCTGGGCGAAAAGATCATAGTGTTAATACCGATCATCTCGCCCCGGGTGTTCAGCAGGGGGCCACCGGAATTGCCGGGATTTATAGACGCATCCGTCTGGATCATGTCACGAATGACCAGGTCATTCCTCGCCTTCAGAGGGCGCCCCAGGCCACTGACTATTCCGGTAGTAAGGGTCCTGTCCAATCCGAAGGGATTACCGATAGCCAGAACCTTCTGTCCGACCCTCAGGGTTCCCGAATCACCCATGGGTATTGTCTCCAGCGTCCTGCCGGAAGCGTCAAACTTGATAACTGCAAGATCGTTTTCTGCATCGGTACCAACTACAGTACCTTCCAGCCGTTCACCATCGGAAAGCGTCAAAAATACCCTGTTTGCGCTTTGAATAACGTGGTAATTGGTAAGGATGTAGCCACGATCATCGATAATGGAGCCGGAGCCGGAACTTCCCTCCCGGGGAACCGGTTCCAGAAACCAGTTGTAGGCCACCGTTTCGGTGTTGACATTCACTACCGCTGCGTTTCGTTCCTCATAGATCCGAATAGTATCGTACTCGTCTTCAGTTAAAACTGTCGGCGGCAAATCAACCGGTGCCGGAACAACGGTTTGAACCGAACGCCGGCCTTCAGCGGTCTCTGCGGCAAAGCTTGAAAACGGCTCGAAACCTGAACCGACAAACCACCCCCCTGCAGCGGCAAAACCGAGAGAAACAAGAACCAGAATCCTGCGGGACCACTTCATGCCTTCTGGAGTATACGGATGGTGTGGTAGTTATGCCAACCGTTCCGGGCCAACTGCCCGCATTCCCGCCGCTTCATGAATATCCCGGGCTTCTACAACGGACCGACCGTCGAGATCCGCCAGCGTCCACGCCACGCTTCTCACGCTTGCGGCCGCCCTATCGGATAGCCCCAATTGACGCATCTTCTTCTGAAGGAGTGCCTTCAGCCCTGATGACAACGGCAGATAACGATCAATCTCCTCGGGACGGGCCAATCCGTTTCGAAATCCAGGACCCCCGCGGCTCTGCTGTCGTTCGACAGCACCTGCGACACACTTGTGCATTTCCTGATGACGCATCGATGCGTTACTACTGCGCCCGTAATAACTGCGAGACCGGATATCTACCCGATCCAGTAAAGCTGCTCCAAGACGGCGCCAGTACCGTGCTACCTCCTGACTGCTGCACATACACATCTCCGTCTCCTGACCAAGCTTACCGCAGGGACAAAGATTACTGGTAAGCACCAGTTGAAAAGATGATGGAAAGTCTTCAGACCGACCGGCTCTGCTGATAGTGATCCTGCCAGCCTCCACGGGTTCCCGAAGGGCCTGCAATACCTGGGGACGAAATTCCGTGGCTTCGTCCAAAACCAGCAGGCCGTGATGAGCCAGACTGACCTCTCCGGGAAGGCACCCTTTTCCTCCTCCCAGCATGCCCTCCAGACTGGCGCTGTGGTGGGGTATACGGAAGGGAGGTCTTCGACCGGGATGTGATCCGTCAATACCCCGCATCGAATAGATTCGAGCCACTTCCCGGGCTGCCTTTTCTTCGAGATCAGGAAGCAACGATCCGAGACGTCGGGCAGCCATAGTCTTTCCCGTACCGGGAGGCCCCAGGTACATGATACTATGTTGACCGGCGGCGGCAACCGTCGATGCCCATTTCACGGAAGACTGTCCCTGCATGTCGTCAAAGCTGAGCCCCACCGGTACGGATTGTTCCGTCCGAGCAGAAAGATCGAGCTTGCCAACACCGTCATGTCGCAGTTTTTGTAAAGACGGTAGCATTGCAACATCCCCCGGGGAGAGGCTGATTCCGCGCAGGAACCGTTCAGCCCGCCCGGGCAGTACGGTGGGACGAATACCGTGTTCCTGCGCCGTAAGAACCGCCGAAAGGGTGCCCCGTACTGGAATCGTCTCGCCACGAATCGAAAGTTCACCAATTGCCAGAAAAGGCTCGTCCATGAAGACCTGTCCGCTCTGGAGGAGGATCGCCAGCGCCATAGGAAGATCGAAACCGGCGCCAACCTTGGGAATCTCCGCAGGAGAGAGGTTTATCAGTATTCTGTCCGACGGATACGCAAAACCGGAGTTGCGGATTGCAATGCGCATCCGTTCCTTTGCTTCTCTGACTTCACTACTGGGCAAACCGACAATATCGGTACCTGGAAGCCCCCTGCGTATATCGACCTCTACCCGAACCAGTCGACCCATAATACCAACAGGAGAAAAACCGTAGACCATTGTGCCTCCCCCGGTGCATACATGCTGTTCTCCCATATCACTTCAGGAAAGGCATATTTTCGGTAATATTTCTATACCTCCCAAGCGTCTATCGGTGCTGGCTGATCGTCTCCTGGACGTGCCGATCGCAACCTTCGTTGTGGCGGTCTCCGGCGTGGCCTTTGACCCACCTCCAATGCGGGGCGATCCTGGAGTTCAGTTCATCCAGAATCTTCCATAATTCACTGTTCTTCACCGGTTTCTTTGCGGTAGTCATCCAACCGTTCCTGCGCCATTTGTGTATCCAGTCGGTAATACCCTGTCGTACATATTGGCTGTCGGTGATTACAATGGGGGTTCCCGGAAAGAGGATAGCCTCTTCATTCGATAAAATATGGCGAAGACCCTCAATTACGGCAGTCAGCTCCATGCGATTGTTCGTCGTATCTGCTTCAAACCCGGACGATTCGGCCAGAACCGTATCGGAGGAATCGACAAGTCTCCACGCCCAGGCACCGGGACCGGGATTTCCGTGACATCCGCCATCTGTGTACAAAATAACTGTCTTCATCTCTAAAACCCCATATTAAAATATTGACGATGCAAACTCGCCACGTTATAGTATCTTACTAATGGGAAACAATATAAAAATAAGCAATATGTCTTTAATGTTTCCACAATTCAACACAACCTGTGCTCCCCTTTCGGATATGGCGGTCATTCTTCGTGCCCCCCTGTTCAAGGACCAGACCACTGGCGGTGGTACGAAGTTTCGGGTGATCTCAATCAAGGACTTCCCCGAAGCGGGATATCTTCCCGTTCCCGAGCGGACCGTTATCCTACAGAATTCGGCAGATAAGGCAAGAGAATATACCGTTCAGCCTTATGACGTCCTGGTGACGATGGTCGGGACGATAGGAAACGTAACGATTGTCGGGAAAGAACGGGACGATAACTGGATTCCAGCGACAAATATGTTTCTTGTCCGCTTCCATACCGAAAAACCGCGTTCAGCCCGGGCGTTTTACGGCCTTATTAAAAGCTCAGTCGGTCAGAACATACTGGCCGGTCTTGCCCACGGTTCGGGAATTCAGATCATTTCGAAAAAACAGTTTTCCCGAATCATGATTCCCTCGTCTGGCGATGCTTTGTTCTCCAAGACTGAAATGTTATGGCGGGAAGAACTGAAACTATATACAGAAAGTCTGAAAAAACTGGAAGCATGCAGACGGGTATACGGAGAATTGGGCAATCAGAAGACGAAAACCCCGGCCGTGTGAATGCCCTTTCAACCGGCTCGTGACGCTATTTCGTAACGACTGGAGATTTCCAACAGGTCTTCAAAAGTGCGGGCGAAACCAACCATCAGATAGGTACCGCTATCGGAGCTAAGCGGTAAGAGTAGCCAGCTGTTGATTGACGCCAATCGTCGGGCGTAACAGTTCTCTTCAAAATCCCGAAAAGCACCAAGCTTCTTTTTCAAGAGTCCGACTCTCCTGTAAGCGAACACGTTTTCGAAAATGTCACTGTCCGACGGAATTTTGAACGGATCAGGACACTCAGACGGCATACCAAGAGAGAAAGAACCAACAACACCGCCGTCCTGTCTGCTCTCAAGAATAACCGCGACCCGCGCGTCCCATCTGCGGGTAAGACCAACCAGCTCGCGATATACCTGTCTCACCCCCGCGTCGCCGGATTCTCCAGTGTGAGGCAGTGCGAAACCACCTGATACCAGACGTAACGATGTATCCGACCGCTCACCAAACGCCGGAACTGTCTGATTCGAACCAGATGAATCAGCATCGAAAAGATCTCCAAAGTCCATGTCATCAAAAGCGTTAGCCATCACGTCTTCAATACTGCCGACGGTCTGGTGATTTATGATCTGGTCGGCAAGATTCTGGATTCTGACATCCACGCGAGGATTTTCAACAAAATAAGCGGCTGCCTGTATCTGGGCTATGCCGTTACGTTCATCAATGATCGATTGGTTCTTCCCGGCAAAGGTCAAAAAGTCGTCCAGTTCCACTACCTGGTACGAAATATTATTTTCCAGCCCACGTATTATCACCCTTTCGGAACCAATTTCGTCGGATCGAAAAAACGCGGTTCGAACGGGTTGCTCCGTATGCTCTTCCGATACGCCCGTCGGTTTGACGAATTGACCGCCGAAAGACATAGAAGAACTGAGAAATGGCATCTGAGAGGATTCTATGAGTAGTACAGGGTGTACAGTCCCGTCGTCGTCTTCTACAGTCTCAAGCTCCCCTACTACTTCTTCATCTTGTACCCTGTCAAGTTCAATGATCGGGGCTTCCGAATCGGAAACAACCTCCAGAAAACGAACAGCATCGTCCTGGTCTATCGGCTCTAACTCTTCAAGCTCTTCCACATTTTCATCATCAGGCCCGGCGGAGATCTCCTCCAGATCCTCAACGTCTTCGAGAGACTCCGATTCCATCGCTGTCATATCGTCTTGTTCTTCATGGGAGACAGCGACTTCCTCATCGTCCATCATCTCCAGCAACGTCGAATCTATGTCAAACCAGTCATCTTCTACGTCTTCC
>CAZCAE010000002.1:0-155685 GCA_964496635.1 uncultured Spirochaeta sp. | reverse complement strand
GCCTCACCGGCTTCTTCTATCTCCTCCGCTTCTTCCAGCTCACCGAGCTCTTCCAGCTCTTCAGCTTCTTCCGCCTCACCGGCTTCTTCTATCTCCTCCGCTTCTTCCAGCTCACCGAGCTCTTCCATGTCATGCGGTTGCAACTCTGGTGTCTTTGATACTGGCCGAGGCGGTGCGGCTTCTCCTGTTCTCGCCGAAGACGCGACGAAACCTCCCTGTTGGCCGTATCGCGCGAGGGTTCGTTCAATAATTTCTTCAATCTGCTGAAGACTTACTTGCTCGAGTTCAGCTTTACCGGACCCTTGGCTCCCCATGAGGCGATACAGTTCACTCCAGTTACGATTCATATCCTGCTGAAGTTTCGACCGAGTCTCTTCGTTCAACTTGCCAAGGCCCCGTTGCAATTCACCTTCAATCTTGTCTTTCCTGCTGTCCAGCTCACGTTGCCAGACTTCAGGTGCTATAGCCCGGCCTTCCCGCAGATAGTCCTTGAGAATTGATTGCTGGAATCGACGAAACCGTTCTGCGACAACCACATCGGGGTCCTGCCGAATATTAAGTACCAGATAGGAAATGAGAAAAGAAACGAGGAAAACCGCTCCCAGTAGAATTCTTCTGAGAGGTTCGTCCATCTCGAGGTCTGTCTCGTTAATCAGATATACCGTCGATGGAAGTACATTATCACCGGCAACGGTCTCGACGACGAAATTCGAACCAATGTCACTTTCAAGAACACCGGCGGTACTGTCCGTAACGCGGTCATCAACGAGACGAAAATCATCCCGGCCAAAATGTCGGGGAGCGTTATATACGAGATTACCCTCTTCAGTAAGTCGCAGTCTTGACGAGGGACCCAGAATGCCCTCGGACACGAGAGCCGAAAAGAGACCGTGAGTGCTTGCCCATCCTACCAGCAGTCCCTGGGGAATGCCGAAACCGTCAATGACTGGAACCACTATCCGTAATCCTCCCCGTTCGGACACCCATTTCGTGCCTCTTCCTTCTTCACCGGCAGACGGCAGAAGCAGTGGTGGTTCCAGTTCCGAAACGGGTTTGTATTCGATTCTCAGATCTGAGCGACTACGGACGTCCTCTTCAAGCGTGCTGTACCAGAGATTTCCGCGGCTATTGTCGACAATCCTGATAAAATCTATTTCCGGATACGCCTCCAGAAGCGTACCTACAGCACGCGCCTGTTCCTCCGTATCCTGTCGACTTTGATTGATAAGAAATACGTTCCGAATAGCCGGTGTGGCCGCCAGATTTCCAACTGCCTGCTGGAGATCAAGCTGATACGATTCGGTTTCCTTCCGCGCCTCATCCAGAATTGTACGCGCGGATTCACGAACGCGCTCGGCATAGAAGCGCTGATCTATCAACCGGAAAACTCCGGAGTACGCCGCCACCGCGAATGCGGTAAAAAGAACAGTGGCGACTAGTAAACTGATCAGCACTTTTTGCAATAACTTCATTATACGTACCGCACTCACAAAAGCGTAGCTATTCTGTTCACTATTTTCGGTCTCGACAAGTAGATTATTAACCTCGTGAAGTGTGGCTCTCACCAAAGACAGTAACGGCAACTCTGCGGGAACCGCCGCGATTTCGAAACTCGCACAAATAGATTCCCTGCCATGTACCGAGAAGAAACCGACCCTTTCGAACGGGTACGGTAACGGAAGCTCCAACAAGAGAAGATTTAACGTGAGCGGGCATATCGTCGGGCCCTTCCAGAGTATGAACATACCGCCGATCGTTTTCCGGAACAAGAGAGTCGAATATCGTCGAAAAGGGGATTCAGTTCAATCATACGTTGCATACAATTCATTTTGCTATCCTAACGTATTTTTTATATTTCGTTGGTATACCTTTTATATGAGTACGATTGCATTATCCTGTACCGGCGAAGGTTTCGGACATGCAGCTCGTGTCGTCGCGATAGCGCAGACGTTGCATTCATCTCATCGTTTCGTAATCTTCTGCCCGAAACACCTGTTTCCCTTCATGCGGGAGAATTTGGGTGAAGTTCCTCTGGTGGAAATCCCGTATTTTTCCTTCGCGAAACATCGCGATCGCATCGATTATGCCAGGACGATCCGTAACAATCTCCCCGCCACCGTTCCGTTTCCGGTTGAGGTAAAACGTATCGCTCGTTATCTGGAAACATACGACGTAAAAGCGGTGATTTCAGATTACGATCCGTATACCGGTTTTGCAGCCGACAGACGAAGAATTCCGGTATTGCAGATCAACCACCCTGGAGTGGTCATGAGAGGCCCCGTGGTATCTCCGTCGGCAATCCTCGCAAAAGCGATTTCTCTTATTCTCATGGGGAAATTCCATCGGAAGCTGCTGGTTTCGTTTTACAACGGTGATATTGGACCGGTGGTCCGAAAGCGCATTGAAAACCATCCACGAAAGAATGAAGATTTTTTCGTGATGTATCTCAAACCGGGATATCGAAAGATCATGAATCATGCGTTGCACCGCCTGGGAATAGGCAACGTTCATATTTTCCCGGATCCTGACAAAGACATTGTTGAATACCTTGCACGGTGCCGAGGCGTGATATCAAGTGCAGGACATCAGTTCATGAGCGAGGCTCTTGTTCTGGGCAAGCCCATTTTCGTGATTCCACAGAAAGGGCAGTATGAGCAGCTTCTGAATGCACATATGCTCGAACTCTCCGGTCGAGGAACATGGGCGTGGATAGAAGAGCTGGATACAAAACTCCCCACCTTCCTGAAAGAGATAGAAAAATACCCAAAACCGGTGAAAAACACCGACATTCTGTACCGCTTTAATAACGACCTGGACCGGTTAACCGGAAAGATAGAGCGATTTATATCAGAAGCAGAACGGCAACGAAACGATCAAATAATGCCTGCCGGAAGGGACTCCCGAAAAAATTTCAGCGGGCATCCCCTGTTGCCTGCAGGCTTGTTACGATAAGCTCCACAATCTCTTCAGGAGTGTAATCAACGGTATCCACCACAAGGTCTGCAAAGTCGTAGTTTTCCACGTCGATGTTGTACAGTTTTTGGTAGCGTGCCCGATCTCGTCGATCTCGCTCGTTTGTTGCCTCAAGAACCTCTTTCAGTTCGCCGCCTTCCCTTTTTTGTATTCTCCCGGCCCGCACCTCTGCCGGAGCTGTCAGATAGACTTTCAGATCAGCTTCTTCCAGAACCCAGATGGCAAGACGGGAACCAAGAACACAACTTTCCTGTCGAGCTCTTCGAACCTGTTCCGCGTCAAGGTAGCGATCCCACCGATCGTCCGACTCCGCACGGTGGCACATCTCTTCGAATGAGACGTTCTGCTCGTCGGCCATTGTGTGAAAGGTATAGTTGATAAGCGCGATATTGAGTCGCCTGGACAACAATCGACTGACGGTGGTGTTCCCGCAACCACTTTTACCGGAAATCGCGATCCGGACTTCATTCATGATCTGATCCATTCCTCTGCCTGCTGTTATTCTATGTTGCGAACCTGTTCGCGAATTGATTCTACCGCGTCCTTGGCTTCGACAACAGCGGATTGCACTAACGGGAGTATCGTCTTGCTGCCGGTTGTATTTACTTCCCTGTTGATCTCCTGACAGATAAAATCGAGTCGCTTACCGATGCTGCCTCCCTTTTGCAGAAGTTCCTTCATACTGGAAAGGTGGCTTTTTAATCGGGCCATCTCCTCGTTGGTGCTGTGCTTCAGTGCCAGCGAGGCAGCCTCGGCAAGGATCCGCTGTTCTTCCACTTCGTCTCCCAGAATGTCGCGGAATTTTTCGCGGACCGTCCGGATCACCGTCTCCTCCACTTCTTCCGCCTTTGAAACAAACACGGCAACAGCTTGTTCCAACCGGTTCAGGTGGCTTTGAATGTCCTCCACCGTTGCCCTTCCTTCAACCTGACGGGTACGATCCCATTCATCTAATGCCTCCCGGAGAATTGGAAAGAGAAGTTCCCTGTACAGATTCGGATCCCGCCGTCGTTCAACCTGCATGACTCCTTCAAATGAGAGAATATCGGAATACCCCGGCGCTGCTGTAATTCCTGCCGCACCGGCAATGTCATCAAGCGCTTGCCGCGCTACTTGTACAGCACCGAGATCTACATGAATCGCGGGCGTATTCACAAATTCCCGGACACGGACAGAAATCTCCACCTTTCCCCGGGAAGCCCGTTCAGCAATGATATTGCGGACCTCGGGCTCTAACGGTGTAAGAAATGACGGCATCGACGGATACAACTCCAGATATCGGTTGTTTACACTGCGGATTTCTACAGTGATCTCCCGTTCCTCATCGCTTCGTTCGACAAAAGCGTACCCGGTCATACTTCGAATCATTGCTCATTCCTCTTGTCACTCAGTGCGTCGACAATTCGTCGCCCGATTCTGAAGTTGTCTCCTGCTCCCATAGTAACGAATAGATCTCCCGTCCGAAGTTCTGACACAATTGCAGTTTCCGCTTCTTCAAAGGTCGGGACAAACCTGACATCACTGTGGTGGCGTCTCATTGCATCGGCCAGAACTCTTCCGGAGACATCACCGGAGTGTTGTTCCCTGGCGGAAGCGTAGATCTCGTTCAGGAAGACGATATCTGCGGCACCGAAAGCGCCGGCAAAACCGTCCAACAACGCAGCGGTTCGGGAGTAGGTATGGGACATGAAGTCAACAACGAGCCGTCGTCGGGGCCAGAATTGCCGATATCCGTCCAGAGTTGCGGCGATTGCCGTCGGATGATGGGCGTAATCGTCCAGGACCAGAATACCCTCAACTTCGGCAATTACTTCACTCCGGCGAGTTGTTCCTGAGAAGCTTTCAAGCCCGGCTTTCCATGACTCTATGGTATTCATGTCATATTCGGGCATCATCGCGCACAGGGCACTCACCGCCGCCGCCGCGTTTGCAACCATATGGCGGCCCGGTACACGGACGGTCCATTGGGTTGACTTCAGGCCGCGCATGGTGAAGGTCTGAACGCCGGGGTTGACGGTATAATCGGTAATGGCTCCTTCTCCGGTCGCCTCGAAACCGTAGGGAATGAAGCGGATGTCACGGCGTTGGTATCGGAGCGTGTCGGCTACCGTCCGTGCTCCGCCATCATCCATGCAGTACACCAGGGTACCCCCTTCGGAAAGACGGGAACCAAACTCAACGAACGCATTCACTACATCCGACTCATCCTTGAAATAGTCGAGGTGATCCGCTTCAACACTGGTAACGATCAGAATATCCGGATCAAAATGAAGAAAGTGCCGCCGGTATTCACACGTTTCGGCAACCAGTATATCTGTCCCCCGTACCAGGGTTGCCGTACCGCCGAAACCCGGTACAGCGCTTCCGACAACGACCGTTGCAGGTACATTCGAATGGTCCACCATCATGCCGATCATAGCGGTAGTACTGGTTTTTCCATGTACTCCGCTTACGGCAAGCGACTTTACATTCCGGGAGAGCATCCCCAGAACCTCGTTATAACTGAACTGAGGAATACCTCTCCGCACAGCTTCCCGCCGTTCCGGATTGCTCTCGTCGTATGCCGCTGAATAGACAAGACACTGGACATCTCTGTCAATATGCTCGGGAGCAAACCCGACAAGGGGAGCAATTTTGATTCGCCGAAGAATAATATCGGTGTAAAATTGCTCTCCCACATCACTGCCGGAAATTCGAGCGCCCCGGTGGTGCAGAATCTCCGCCAGAGCGGCCATTCCCGTTCCCTTTATTCCGGTCATATGTATAGAGGCGGCGTCAAATGTGAAGGGGTTGGGTCCTTCCGTCATTGGTGCAGTGTAGCCGTTTTAAAATGGGCGGTCCACCGATACCACGGGTTTGCTTCAATGGATCTTACGAACGATCTTTTCCACGTCCAGCATGAGAGCGGGGGTTCCGTCTCCCAAAAAGACCGCTCCCGAAATCCCGTCAATGTGGGTAAAGAGTTTTCCCAGCGCCTTTACAACGGACTGATGGTTTTCATGGAGTTTATCCACTGCAAGACCGATAATCGATTCTCCCGCCTGAACGACAACCACCGGCGCGTTGCTGTCGGCCCGTCCAATTTCAAAGTACTCCGCCAGGTCGAGAATAGGGACAATTTCTCCACGAAAATCGAACATGTTCTGCTTTCGGGTACGCTCCAGTGAGGCGCCGTCAATGCATTCTCTGATATAGGCGAGATTGATGAGAAAATATTGATTTCCCACCTCCGCCAGGAGTCCTTCCACAATTGCAAGCGTCAGAGGAATGCGCAGTTCAACAGCCGTACCTCCGCCGGGAGGGCTTTGCAGTGTTACTGCACCGTTGAGCTCTTCCACATTCCGGCGAACCACATCCATACCGACTCCCCGACCGGATACCTGCGTTGCCTTTTCCGCGGTCGAAAAGCCGGGAGCGAAAATCAGATTGTTGATTTCCTCCTGAGAAAGATGGTCGTCCGCTTCAATCAACCCACGTTCCCGGGCCCGGGCGAGTACCTTCCCGGTATTGATGCCGCCACCGTCGTCACTGACCCGAATGGTCACCAGTGCTCCGGTATAACCGGCCCGCATGATTAGCCTTCCCGCCCGCGGCTTGCCCGCGGCTTCCCGAACGTCGGGGGGCTCAATACCATGATCGATAGAATTTCGAACGATATGCAGAAGCGGATCTCTGAGAGACTCTACGACGTTCTTGTCCAGCTCCGTCTCTGTCCCTGACATTTCGAGTTGTACTTCCCGTCCCAACTCCTTTGCCAGATCACGAACCAGTCGCCGGAAGGGTGCAAACAGCGTCTCTACCGGCACCATATGAAGGTCCATAGAGAGTTCCCGGGCTTCCCGGACCAGTCGCTCAAGTTGTTCGGCGTGGGAGACCATTTCTCTATCTCCCAGTGCCCCCGCCCGGACAGTTACCTGGGCCTGCAGAGAAACAAGCTCTCCTACCAGATTGATAAGATGATCCAGGCGATCGGTCCGCACCTTGATACTGGAAACGATATCCTGGGAAACGGAAGCTTGCCTCCCTTCATTTCGAAACCGGGAAGTCCATTTCTGTTCCTCCAGTGCACTGCGAATGTTATCTTCGGAGACAACCCCTTCCTGAACCAGCATCTCCCCAAGGGGAGGCCTGGAGGTAATTCTCTTTTCCAGCTCCGCTTGCGTAAGATCACCCCGGTCAACGAGTATTTCACCCAACCTTCTGTATTCACCGGGATCAACAGCCTGAATGTCAATCTTGCTTTCCTCGTCAACGAACATGAAGACGTCCTGAACCGTCTGTTGCGACTCTACCGTGGTCAGCAGAAAGTCCCAGGCAAAGTAACACTCATCATCTGTATAGGTTTGGGCCAAAGGTATCTCACCGGTATATCCAACGACAAGGAGTTCGCCGAGTTCTCTCAATTCCTGTATGAGAACCAGCGGATCGGTACCGTTCACAAAGGTTCGGGGAGACGGCCGATACTCCACCCGAAAGAGTTGAAGTTCGGAACTTTCCGTCCTGCCCGCGCTTTCAGAGTCGCGTACGGCGCTGTTGTGGGTACCGGAAACACCGACTATTTGCCGAAGCTCTTCAACAAGGAGTGATGCCGCATGAGCCTGCGCTTCGGGTACATTCTTGCCTTCTACCAGAACAGTGAGGTGATCCCGGGCAGCAAGGGTGAGATCAATTACTTTCCGGTCGACCGATCGACCTTCATCCCGAATCGTAACAAAAACCGATTCCAGATTGTGAGCGAAATTGACCAGGTCCGAAAGATCGAACATAGTACCGGAACCCTTGATGGTGTGGAGGGCCCGGAACGCCGTATCAATCAAACTGCGGTCGCCGGGATCTTCCTCCAAACCGATCAGACTGGCTTCGAGCTCTACAAGGAGTTCCCGGGCTTCCTCCCGGAAAACCTCTTCAGGATTCGGGTTACTGCTCACGCGTCATTTCCTTTCAAAGGAGGTATACCGGCGAACTCTGCCATTCGTCCAAGGCGCTGCAACCCCTTTTCCCCGGAAAAGCGCAACCCGCCCGCGGTGCTCTCACGATCTTTCTGTATGGAATACAGAATCTGCAGCCCCGCCAGATCGATGTTTTGAAGGTCACTGAAAAAAATTTCCAGATTGGGAACACCGGCAACATCAAGATACGCCGAACGGAATTCTCCGATTGTTTCAAAAGTGAGATCTCCGCCAATTTTAAGAACAGTATTATCCGGACGCTGATCTTTCTTAATGTTCACAATATCACTCGTCAGAAATCAACTTTTCTCGTAATTTTCTCAAGAGTAGTCAGAAGAGAGTCTTTACTGAACGGTTTGGTAATCCACGCGGTGGCACCCGCTTCCCGCCCCTCGGCTTTCTTTGACGCCTCGCTTTCCGTTGTAAGCATCAGAATAGGTACACTGCGATTCTTCGTGCCACCCCGTACACTGCGGATAAACTCGATCCCGCCCATGTTGGGCATATTGTAGTCAGTTACGACTGCATCAAATTCATCGTTCAGTTTCGACACTCCATCAATACCATCCACCGCTTCAACAACCTCATGACCGGCGCCGGTAAGGATAATAGTGATCATCTGCCGCATGGAAACTGAATCATCAACGATGAGAATTTTCATAGTCTTTTCCTTTCTTTGGAGTCAGTCGTATTATATTCGATCTTCTTCAAATTCACAAAGTATGGATGCCAATGGAACAACCAGTCCATGTACCGCCGTTTCCGTCCTGTACACCGACGTACCGAGCGAGACGGCCTGAAAGAGGTTCTCCTCAAGCACCTGAATTTCCCGAAGGCTGAAACCGCGCTCCGGTCCAACGCATATACGCGTATACATGATAGCTCCTTTCGCTAACACCTTCAGATAGTTCCCCAACGGCAATGACGGGCCGTCAATCCCCCCGTATATACGATACGCCCCGGATGTCACTTCAGGCAAGCCGGCTTTCAGAGCATCTCTAAGTGTATCATACCGATACACGTTGGGTTTGCAGGTGTGTCGTCCCTGACTCATTCCCTCAAGGAGACGGTCGTCCAGTTTCGACCAAACCGAGCTGGCGAAATAACTGGGTTCACCAAGATCGCCGGCAAAGATGTGGATGCTTCGCACTCTGGCGGTGGCCAGATCCCGCCACAGCCGCTGAAGGACCGGCGGTCGCGGATGACCCACAATCACATCGAGAGGCAGGGACTCCCGCTTGTCTCGGTGCCATTTGGCGGAAATGATCGTTTCCGGGGGGCCAACGGTCTGTATCGTCCCCTGGCCTTCCGGTCCCTGAACAACTCCTATGCGTACCGTATCGCCGGGTTGTGCTCTCAGGACGGTACGAATGTGTCGATGTCGGTGATCCTCCGTTTCCAGATGATAGATATCTCTCACTTCATCAAACAGTATGATGTTCACTCTTCTTCCGGAGACAAACCTGTTGACGGCCAGGCCGACTCGAAAAAGGTTGCCACAGAATCGAGAGACATCCGATCAACTCCGATCAGACGCTGCAGAATAAGACCGTCTATAGTGCTGAGGAGCACCTGGGCCATGGCACCATAATCCTCACGTCCGCGATAAATCCTGCTGAGCCCGGTTTCGATCAGTTCCCGCCATTTCCGGTACTCTTCCACAAAACGACTCCGCAGACTTGGGTTTTCCGTCAGAGCCTCCTGAATCAGATAGATATGGATGAGACCACGGCTCTGGGAGTGCATAACCGTATTCAGAACCATTCGAAATACCGTTCGCGGAGGTTGGTCCGTACCACTGGATTCAAGCCACCGAAAAATGCGACTGGTCATGTTTTCCATGTGCCGCTCGGCCACATCGAAAATCAGATCCCCTTTTGTCGAGTAGTAATAATACAGAGTTCCCTTGCTGATTCCGGTGGCAACGGCGATATCGGCGAGAGTCGTATTGTCAATACCACGTTCCCGTATCAATTTGGCGGCAACCTGAATGATCCGTTCCCGGTTGGCCGGGGTCGTCTTTCGCTGGCCCATGCCGGGAGAATACTCCATCCTACCGATGTGGTCAATTTTTTCGGCCGGAGACCGTCTTGTTAACGGGACAGGATACCGGGCGGCTCAATCCAGAATACCCCTCATGAACGACACGAGAACTTCCAGGGCCTTCTGGTTCTGCCCGCCCTCCGGAACGATCAGATCGGCATACGTTTTGGTCGGCTCTATGAACTCGTAGTGTCCGGGTCGGACCGTTGCCAGATACTGATCCACTACAGACTGAACCGTTCGGCCCCGTTCGTCGATATCCCGTGACATTCTGCGAATGAACCGTATGTCGTCGGGAGTATCCACGTAGATTTTCAGATCGATTAGGTCGCGAATTCTCGACTCGAAAAAGATCATGATTCCTTCCAGGATCACCAGCTTACCCGGCTCAACAGTGACCGTTTCGTTCTGTCTGCGATGGTGAACAAAGTCGTACTGAGGCATTTCAACCGCCCTCCCCTCCCGAAGATCTGCAAGCTGTGCCTCCAGAAGATCAGTATCGAACGCTGCAGGGTGGTCAAAATTGAACGCATTGATATTGGTATTGCTGACAAACTCGGCAGACCGGTAGTAATTGTCCTGCGGAACAAATGCGAAATCACCCACAATTTCGGAAATCTTCCGGACTATCGTCGTCTTTCCTGAACCGGAGCCCCCGGTAATACCAATGATACGTGCCATACCGTCCTGAATATAGGCGTCCGTGACAGACTATGCAAGGCGACGAAATGATCGAAATGCAACCGCCAACGCTTCACGTAATTCCCGCTCGCCGAAGGGCTTTCGAAGAACGTATTGAAACCCCGCCTCACGATAGCTGCCGGCATCGGTTTTGTGGAGGGCTCCGGAACTCAGTACCGCCGGCATGTCCGGCGAAAACTCACGAAGGCGGCGCACCAGCTGTACCCCGTCTACCCGACCCGGCATAGTAAGATCAGTTACGAGAATATCGTAGGAATTGCCGTTCTCGGCGGCGGACTGAAACACTTCAATGGCTCGTTCACCGTTGTGAACGGCGGTTACCTCGCAACCCGTTCCTGAAATGATCAGCTCCATGGAACGACGGACCAGCGGATCATCTTCCACCACCAGAACCCGGGCATTCCCGAAATCTACTTTGTCCGTCCCGGAATTGAATTCGATCAGACCGTCCCGCCGATCCCGTTTCTGCACCGTTGGAATGATCATCGTAGCTGTCGTGCCAAACCCCGGTTCCGTCTCAACGGAAAGTCGTCCTCCACATTCTTCCAGAATAGAGAGCGAGACGGTCAATCCCATGCCGATACCATTCGGCTTCGTGGAAAAATATGGACGAAACACGTTTCGCATTGTCCGGGGGTCCATGCCGGTCCCGTCGTCTTTTATGATAATTCGGACCGTCTCGTCCACACGACTGTAGTGAGACTCAATTCGCAGGGTGCCTCCGTCAGTCATCGCCTCCACCGCGTTTGACACAACATTAAAGAGTGCATGGGTGAGATCGTATGAAGAGATTGCTGCAAGCGGAAGATCCCCATCAAAGGAAAAGGTGGCGTCCAAACCTCCACCGCCTGCTACCAGAGACATCGTGTCATGAACGACCTCAGGAACGTTGCTTACCTTCGCCGAACCTGGAAAGTCAGCGGCAGGACCCGTTCTTCGGGAAAAGTGTTCCAGCTGCAATCCCAGGCGGCGTACTTTCCGAACAGCAGTTCTGATATGGCCGAGGTACTCTAACAGATCTGGAGTGCCGTTGCCGGAAACGACCCGTTGCAAACGGTCAAGTTCAGCAATTACAGTGGTCGAACTGTTGTTCAATTCATGAGCAATTCCAGTAGCGGACTTCCGGATTGCGTCGGCATGCTGCAGATTCCTGAGATCTCGCCAGACTCGTCGCTTTTCAACGAGTGACTCTACAGAAATGATCGCGGAAATATCATCATCCCCGGAGAAAGTGTCTTCCGGGATCGGAATGACCACGAGGCGAATTTCTTCAACAGATCCGTCCGGTCCGGCAACGGTAATACCCGCTCCGTATTCCCGACGAGATCGCGAATGCACGCACCGTTGAATAATCTCTTCGATATGTACCGCACGCCCGTATTGTTGTATGGAAAGCACCATTCCTATAGCGGTACCGAGAAGGCTTTCGACTTCTTTTTCCGTTATAAGTACATGCTCCGCCAGTTCGTTGTAATCGACGATTTTAAAGTTACGATTGACAATTATGATTCCAGCATCACCAAGGTGCAATAAACCGTCGATTACTGCCTGATATTGTCGTACCCGTGCCGATGGATTGCTCACCCTTGAAATTCTTCGTCACCTCGGCTGCAATTGCAAGAGTGTATGACATTATTGGCGATATACATGGCCACGCCGCTCTACTGAAACGCCTCCTTTCCCGCATGGGATATCAGCGTCTGCACGGACGATGGGGATTTCCACGCAGAGAACGCGTTGCCGTCTTCGTCGGAGACTACATTGACCGGGGCCCGGATATCGTTGAAACAGTTCGCCTGGTACGTGAGATGGTCGACGCCGGGACCGCCCTGGCGGTCATGGGGAATCACGAATTTAATGCTATCGGCTGGCACACCGAAGGAGCCGACGGTTTCCCCCTGCGCGCGCATACGGCCTCTCACTTTGCCCAACACCAAAAAACCCTTGCGGCCTATGCGGGAAGGCAGAAGCAACTGGATTCAGACATCCGGTGGATGCGCAGCCTTCCGCTGTATATGGAAAACGCCGATATCCGGGTAGTCCACGCCACATGGGATAACCATCTGGTTCATCGACTGAAAGAGAGATTCGGAGATTCCCCACAGGCTCCTCTGGAAGATGAGAGGTTTCTTTTAAGTAGTTTCGTACGACCTACAGAGGAACACGAGACAGCAGAAATTCTGCTGAAAGGTCGGGAAATACCTCTACCGTTGGGAACCTCCTACTATGATAAGGACGGCAACCGCCGGAGAACCACCAGAATCAGGTGGTGGGTTACCGAGACGACAGAAGATACTACCACAACGGAGACTCCGGTCTTCGTAGGTCATTACTGGCTCACCGGCAATCCGGAACCATTGGCGCCACGAATTGCCTGCCTCGACTACAGTGTCGCCCGGGGCGGTCTCCTCTGCGCGTATCGCTACGACGGAAAGCTGCCTCTGCGGGCGGATCACTTTGTCTGTGTCGGTCCAGAAGACATCTGACGTATTCCAGCCGTCGACAAGTTTAAAACTACCGACTCCGGGCAGCCCTGAACGCTCCTTTCAGATCTGCAACGATATCGTCGGGGTGTTCCAGGCCAATGGAAAGCCTCACCAACTCCGGTGGAAGGTTAGCTTGCCGTTGCTGTTCGTCCGACAGCTGACTATGGGTAGTACTCGCCGGGTGAATAGCCAGGCTTTTTGCATCACCAACGTTGGCCACATGACTGAACAGTTCGAGAGAGTTGATAAAGCGTTCACCGGCGTCGCGGCCACCCTTAATGCCGAAAGCAACCATTCCACCGTATCCGTTTTTCAGATATTTCTTTGCGTTTTCGTGACCGGGACTGCCCGGAAGGCCCGGATACCAGATCCACTCGACGTCGTCGTGATCGGACAGGAAGTCCGCCACAGCGGCAGCATTTTCACTGTGTCGTTTCATTCGCAGAGGCAACGTCTCCAGACCCTGAAGAAAAATCCATGCATTGTCGGGGCTGATTGCCGCACCAAGATTGCGCAGTGGTACCAGACGCATTCGAAGAATATACGCCAGGGGACTGAGGTCCCCAAGATCATAAGCGTACCTCAGATTATGATAACTTGCGTCGGGCTCCACAAGGTTGGCAAACCTGGGATCATCCCAGTTGAAAGCACCACTGTCCACGACGGCACCGCCAATGGCCGTACCATGTCCACCAATCCATTTGGTTAGACTGTGTACGACGATATCCACTCCGTGGTCCAACGGCCTGAACAGGTACGGAGTGGTAAAGGTTGCGTCAGCGATAACGGGAAGGCGATGTTTCCGGGCAACACCTGCAATTCCGTCGAAATCAGGTACGATGAGTGCGGGATTTCCAATAGTCTCGATGAAAATTGCCCTGGTCTTTTTATTGATGGCGCCTTCAATCTCTTTGAGGTTCAGTGGATCGACCAGCCGAACGGTAATACCGTACTGTGGCAGAATATCGTTGAACATGGTGTAGGTACCACCATAGAGGTACTTCGAAGCCACAATCTCGTCACCATTCCGGGCGAGATTTATTATGGAGTAATAAACGGCACTGGTTCCCGACGCGAGGGCAAGGGCTGCCGCCCCACCGTCAAGTGCCGCCAACCGCTCTTCCAGAACGTTCTGAGTCGGATTCTGCAGACGTGTGTAGATATAACCCAGCTCCTTCAAACCGAAGAGATTTGCCGCATGCTCGGTGTCCCTGAAGTTATATGCGGTTGTCCTGTGGATGCTGACACCTCGGCTCGGTGATGCATCGTCTTTGTGCTGTCCGGCGTGCAACGCCAGTGTCTCAAAGTGATAACTCACTGTCTGTCCTCCTCGTATAACCACGTACTGAGATAACGTTCTCCCGTATCACATACGATAGTAACTATTGTTTTTCCGGCATACGCCGGGTCCCCGGCTATTCTCAAAGCAGCCGCAACGTTGGCACCTGCCGAGACTCCCGCAAAAATTCCCTCCTCCATTGCCATTCTGCGGGCAACGGTCCCCGCTTCTTCAGCTCCAACCGTCACTATCCTGTTCAGGATAGCGGTGTCCAGAACCTCCGGAACAAAACCCGCCCCGATTCCCTGTATCCTGTGGGGACCTGGTGTTCCCCCGGAGAGAACCGGTGAGTCGTCCGGCTCAACTGCAATCAACTCTACTTCGGGATTCACCGTCCGCAGGAAACGTCCCGTTCCTGTTATCGTACCCCCGGTACCTACTCCCGCAACAAATACATCCACGTTATGACCCGAATCTTCCCAGATTTCCGGGCCGGTTGTCCTTTCGTGGGCGGCCGGATTTGCCGGATTCGAGAACTGACGCATCATGACGGCGCCCCGCTCTACCACAAGCTGTTCCGCCCGTTCGGCGGCGGCGTTCATCCCCCCGCTTCCCGGGGTGAGTACCACTTCGGCACCCAGAGCTTTCAGGAGCCGACGTCGCTCCACGCTCATCGTTTCCGGCATCGTCAGGATCACCCGATATCCCCGATGTGCTCCGATCCAGGCGAGCCCGATTCCCGTATTGCCGCTGGTCGCCTCTACGATAGTCGCCCCCGGTTCAAGAATTCCTTCAGCCTCCGCCGCTTCCACCATAGACCTGGCGATACGGTCTTTGACGCTCCCAAGTGGGTTCCGGTTTTCCAGCTTCAGGAGAACCGTACCGGATTTGTTTGCGTCCAGTCTCTGCAACCTGATGAGAGGTGTCTTTCCAACGGTATCGATACAGCTCCACTTCACTATGCATACTCCTATTAACCTACAGGTAATTAGGATATTCGGAACAGACAACGTCGTCAACATTGTAAAGTGTTTTTATAATGAATTCGCCCTTCTCTGGACGCATCATCTCAGAGTTCGTATGTTGTGACGTATGAAACACGGTTGGTCTAAGCGTTTCGCTTCGGTTTTTTTCCTTATTATGGGGGCCACGGTCATTCTGCCCGCAACGGGCGTAACTGAGTCGACGGCCCCGATTGTTGAAACCAAACAACTGTTTGGACAACTGTCGGTGAATCCCGACGTACGTTCCGGAAGGCTCCACAACGGTCTGGAGTATTTCGTGCTTCACCACCCTCACCCCCAGGACGCCGTCACGCTCCGGCTTGTTGTCGACGCAGGAAGTATCCTGGAAACCGATTCGCAGGCGGGTCTCGCCCACTTTGTCGAGCATATGGCCTTTAATGGGACAGCTGAGTTTGACGAGAACGAACTTGTAGCGTATCTGGAACAACTGGGAATGCAGTTTGGTCCCGATGTAAACGCTTACACAAGTTTTGACGAGACGGTCTACAGACTTGATGTACCTGCAGAAAACGAGGAAACCCTTCGCACCGGATTTCGGGTGATGGAACAATGGGCCCGGGCAATTACCTTTGACCAGGACGCTCTTGACCGTGAACGGGGAGTAATTGTAGAAGAATGGAGGCGCGGTCAGAATGCGGCGCAACGTATCCTGAGACAGCACATTCCGGTTCTTCTGGCAGACTCCCGATACGCTCAACGCCTGCCTATCGGGGAAATGGATGTGGTCCGCAACGCCCCCCGGGAAGAATTCCTCAATTTTTATCAAAGATGGTACCGACCCGACAATATGGCCTTCGTTGCCGTCGGCGACCTTCCGGCGGAACGGCTGGAAGAGCTGGTGTATGAGTTCTTTGACTCTATTCCACCCCCTGAAACCCCTCTTTGGCGCCCCTACTTCCATCCACCCTTTTCAGATGAGATCCGGGCAAGCGTCGCCACAGACCCGGAAGCGCAGCGAAGTACGGTGGCACTGTACCGGCTCCAAGAGCCGGCACCATTCCGGACCGAGAACGACTACCGGAGGATCCTTGCCCGCTCCCTCTTCGCGTCGGTAGTCAACGAACGCCTTCGGGATATTTCCCGCAACCCCGGCGCGCCTTTTACCCAGGCGGGGGTAGGATGGAATCGCTTTCTTCGGGATACCGAAATTGCCGTTGCTTCCGCTGTCGTGCGAAATGATCGCGTAACGGATGCGCTGCAGAGTGTCATGGAAGAGCTGCACCGTGTGGAACAGCATGGGTTTCTTACCCAGGAGATACAGCGGGGTAAGGATCGCCTGTTGCAGTCTATCGATGAAGCTCTGGTCAACTTTGAAAGCCGTCAGTCATCTGTACTGGCGGATGAGCTGGTGCGTCACTGGACAGAGGGGGAAGCGGTACCGGGAATACGCGAGGAGTACAGACTTTACTACCGCCTTCTTCCTGAGATCAGCGTGGAAGAGGTAAACGGCGTGGTCCGGGAGTTTCTCGATGAAGAAGGGAAAATCCTTCTGGCAGGACTTCGGGTCAGAGACGACGGTACCATGCCGGGAGGTGCGCCCGTTCCGAATCGTGAAGATCTCTTTGAAACGGTCCGGCATGCACGCACTGTCTCTCTGGAACCACGGATCGAAGAGGATATTCCACCGCAACTGGCTGAGCAGTTTCCCCCGGCAGGCACAATTGTCAACGAGAAGCTGCATGATGCAGTGGACGTAACTGAATTACGCCTGTCGAACGGGATGCGCGTCTTTCTGAAACGCACCGACCTTCGGGAAGATGAGATCCTCTTTTCCGCCTACAGCCCCGGAGGACTCTCCCTGGTAGCCGACGAGCGTGTCGGAGCTGCCAAACTGGCGCCTGCGGTAGCCGGAGCAAGTGGAATTGGTGAGGTCAATGCGCCGACGCTCGAGCGAATTCTGGCGGGGCGGTCGGCGAGCGTCTCGGCAGATATTACTCGCGCCTCTGAGACGATGTCCGGCAGCAGCCGTGGTGAAGACCTGGAACTCCTTTTTCAGATGATCCATCTCCTGTTTACAGAGCCGCGATTTGAAGAAGATCAACTGAAAAACCTTCGGCGTCGCACGATCCAGTCGATTGAGGGGAGAATGGCGTCTCCACAGGGCCGCTTTTCGCGACGACTGGAAGAACTTTTTTCCGGCGGGGATCCGCGCCTGAAATCGGCCGATATTGCCGAAGTGGAAGGAGCCACTCTGAACGAGATCGAAGGGGTCTTTCGGGAGCGATTCGACCGGCCCGATGACTTCATCCTCACGTTTGTCGGCAGTTTCAAAACTGAAGATATCCGGTCGTACCTGGAGCGATATCTTGCGTCCATCCCGGCACGCGGGGTAGACGACAATGAAGGTTTCGTCGAGTCCGTTGCGGAGTTGCCCGTTCCCCGACCGGAAGGAGCCATCGACGAAGTCCTTCGGGCGGGTGTGGAACCGGTAGGACAGACTGTAATTCTGATTCACGGTCCGTACGAGTGGTCACGGGAGGAAAACCATCGCTTCAACAGCCTCGGCGACCTTCTTGATATTCGATTACGGGAGAAAATCCGGGAAGAGGCGGGGGGCAGTTATTCCGTCGGCGCCGGCGGCTGGCGATGGCGGTTTCCGGTAAACTGGTCCTACATGCAGCTCTACTACGGCATGGATCCTGATCGCAGGGACGAACTCATTAACGCAACGTACGATGTCGTCCGTGACGTGCGGGAACAGCCGGCAGACGCAGAGTACGTCCGGCGTATACAGGCACAGCAAAGGGAAAGCTACCGACGTTCCGTTCGGGAAAACTCGTACTGGCTTTCCACTATCGAATTCTACGCACGTCATGGCCGGGATCTGAACGAAATTAATGAGTATCCCGAGCTCATCGAATCACTTACCGCCGAGGATATTCGACGTACCGCAGAACGGTATTTGAATCCCGAACGGAGAATACAACTGATCCTGTTACCGCAGGAGGATTGAAGCGAGGTCGTTCCCCGTCACGGCATACATATTCAGACCGTTGATAAAGAGGTCCGCTGCCACCTGCCAGTCTTCATATTCCCGATAGGCGAGGTCCAGGGCAACTTCCTGCACTCGAAGGCGGGTCGTTGCACCCGCTTCCAGAAGGTCTTCTTCGCTTCGCAGGCGTCGACGCTGGTACTCCAGCTCTGTTTTCAGGAGTTCCCGACGCTGCAGCAGCAGATTCCGCTGAAACTGAAGAACTTCCAGCTCCCGGTTTACGGCGAGTTCAGCGTCTTCCAGCGACGCCAACGCCCCCTCCTCTGCAAGTTCGTCAATGCGTTCCCGGGCAGAACGCTCCCGTCCTGTCAGAAGGGGAATGCGTAACAGAAAAGCGATCCGGGCGGCGAAGTCACTGTCTTCGTTGAAGTAGTCCCCGAGAGATGTGGCAATGTCATCGGCATTTTCGCGTGAGGCAGGATACAGGGGGCTCGCGGCAATATTGATATCAAATTGTGGACGGTCGGTCAGGTTGTTACGCAGGCTCTGCGCCCGGGTACGTTCAATATCCAGACGGCGGGACTGCACGAGCGGATTGTTCACTTCAACAGGCGGTTCGGACCATTCTTTCAGTTCCGTGAAGTCTTCCGGAAGGTCTTGCAGACGATACGCACTGAGCGTGCCGATTTTTTCTGCGGGATACAACAGTCTGATAAGTTCCTGTTCCGTTCTCACCGATTCCAGCTCCATATCGAAGAGAACTCTCCGGCGATCGTTCAAAGCTACCTGCAGAGCAAGGACTGCGTTTTCCGACAGAATACCCTGACTCCGGTCTATCTCGGCCGACTGGATCTGTTCTTCCAGAACGGAGATCGTTCGACGGTTCAGTTCCATATTCCGTCTCAGACCGGCGTACCGGATGAACTGCCCTACCCCCCGAAGAATCGCTTCATTCTGTTGCATCTCCACAGCCAGACGCGATTGCGTCCGCCCGATTTCCACTTCCCGCATTCCTGCATCGAACACTCCTGTACTCAGAAGCGTCCCGGTGGTAAAAAGAGGTTGAGAAATTCCTATAGACCCTTCGGGAACCTGTTCCACCGTTCGGGTATCACCGAAATCGGTAACGGTGAAACGATGGGTGATACCAGCGGTCAATCGTCCGCTGGTTGGCAGGGACTGCATGAGCTGAAGGCTCGCTCCGGCGCTGTGGCTTTCCGCAATCCCGGGAACTCCGGCGGCGCCGGTAACGCGCCGACGGTCATACCTATACGGTTCAATATCAACAGAAATATCGGGACGCACGGCAGAACGCGTCAGAAGATATCGCTGATCGGCCTCTGCGGCGCGACGTTCCGCCGTCGAAAGCGTCGGATCAGACTCGAGGACCCCTTGGACGATATCCCGAATTCCAACAGCCTTCGCTTCTCCATCTTCGGAATATACCAAAGCAACAGGAACCAGGTAGACAAGCAGGGTGATCCAAAGAAAAAGCCACCTCGTTTTCTCAGACAGATGTATCATGTGCTGTATCCTTTCGTCGTCGCCGGTCATAAAAGAGCCCGTAAAAGCTGGGCACCACGACCAGAGTAGTAATTGTCGAAAAAATGAGACCGAAGATAATGGTGCTGGCCATAGGACCCCAGACAACGGAGGTTCCACCAAGGCCGACAGCCGTAGGAATCAACCCGGCGATTGTCGTCAGGGAGGTAAGAATTATCGGGCGCAAACGGGTTACCGCTGCGTCCACCACCGCGTCGGAGGTCTGCACATCGCCGTTGCGTCGGTTTTCGTTTGCAAAAGTGATAAGAACGATAGTGTCATTTACCGCAATGCCCGCCAGGGCAACACCAGCGTAGATTACCGTCGTTGAAAGGGGCGTACCCGATACCAGAAGAAAAAGAATGACTCCGACAAAGGCAAACGGAACGGTAATCAGAATGAGTAAGGGCTGGGTATACGAGTTGAACTGCGTCGCAAGAATAAGGTAGATCAGAAAGATTCCAATGACGAAAACCCGAAGAATCTCCTGAAGAGTCTTGGCAATTTCCGCAAACTCTCCTCCTACCTCAAGGACAACTCCAGGATTCGCGGTCTGCAACTCTTCAGCAAAAAGGCGATAGATGTCGCTGTTTATATCGGGAACTCCTGCGGTGGAATACGCCTCCGCCGTAACTGTGGCCTCCCGTTTACCGTCTATTCGGCGAATTGAGGAGAGAATCTCACCCTCTTCGATCGTGGCAACGGCACTGAATGGAATTCGTCTTCCGTCGGCAGTCGGAATGTGCATTTGCTGGAGACGGTCGATAGACATGGGCGCTCCCGAACCATACCGTACAATGACATCGGTTTCCTGATTATTCTGGAAGACCGTTCCGGCAGTTACACCGTCAAAGCGTCCCCGAACGTACTGACCGATCTGTCGGGAGTTCAAACCGAACTCAGCAGCCCGTTGCTCGTTCACCCGAATCCGCAGCTCCGGAGTACCTGTGTCGAGATTGTCGGTGATATTCAACAGTTCCGGATACTCCCTCAGCTGTTCGCGAACTGCGGACGTCACCGCTCCAAGTTCCTCGAAACTGTCACCGAAGAAGCGGAAGACCACCGGCGGGTCCGTAGGGGGGCCTCCCTGCTGTTTCCGGAAGACTACCGATTCCGCCCCGGGAATATCTCGTGTCAATTCCCGGGCCTCACCCATGATATCAGTAATAGACCGAACACGACCTTCGTTCTGCTCCGTAAGATCGACCACCAACTGGGCTACATTGGCACGCCGCACATTTTCATTCTGTCCGCCGGAAAACCCGATAAATGCGTTTATCGCCACCACTTCGCCGTTGCCTACCAGAGGCAGCAGCCGTTGTTCGTACTGGCGGACAAATTCATCTGTACGGCCGATGGGCGTTCCCGGCGCCATTTCAATTTCCACGTAGAAGAGTGTTGCATCTTCCGAATTAAAGAGATTCTGCTCTATTCGTCCAACCAAGGAAAACACCCCGACCATCGCCACCAGCGTCAGCAGAATCACCACTACACGGTGCCGGTAAAGAACCGTCAGAAACGCTTTGAACGCATGCTGAAAACGTTGGTGATAGGTGTCGGAGGATGAACTTCGTGTTCTACGCACACGCCCGCTTGATTTCCCTGCACGCTTTCCGCCGGGCCAATCGGCATAGTGGGACGGTATGAAGACGACAGCTTCGAAGGTTGAAGCGATCAGAGCTATACTCACCGTCAACGGCACCACCCGAAGAAACTTTCCGATGATGCCCGGCAGAAAAGTCAGGGGAAGAAAAGCTGCAATAGTAGTCAACGTTGCCGCAATTACCGGAACGACCACCTGGTTCACACCGTGGACAGCAGCGTCATGACGGCTCATACCCTGTTCGTTCTGCAACCGGAAACTGTTCTCCACGATTACGATAGCGTGGTCAACAATAAGCCCCAGAACAAGAACAAGACCAAAAAGGGTGTTGCTGTTGAGGGTTTCTCCAAAGGCGTCGAGAACGATGAAGGTCAGCCCGAAAGTGATCGGAATGCCCAGTGCCGTCATCAGGGCGTTCCGGAGACCAATGAATATCAGCAGAATAATTACCAGAAGCGCGAGACCCATAAGAGCGTTCGAAATGAGGACGTTCAGACTGTCCCGAATCGCCACCGTTGAGTCACTGAAATATGAGACAGAAATCCCTTCCGGTATCTGTTCCTGGTAGGACGTTACCCTCCGGCGAACTTCGTTGAGAAGCCCCACCGAACTTCCCCTGGGGACTTTGGCAATCTGCAGACTGATTGCCTGCCGGCCGTTAAAGCGGGCGGCAGTTCCATCCTCATTAAAGGTAAATGAAACATTTCCGAGATCGCCCAACCGTATGATTCCTGAAGATCCCGGCGCCGATTCCCGAACTACGATCCCACGAAATTGCTGTTCAGTCTCGAGACTTCCGTCCGTCCGGAGCAGAAATTCGCGAGACGTCGTCTTGAGAGTCCCCGCCGGGACGGTAACATTCTGGTTCCGGATCGCTCCGACGACCTCGTCCAGAGATACCCTCATCGCCTCCATCTTCGCCGAATCCAGAGCGACGAGAACCTGCCGATCGCGGTCGCCGATGAGTGTTATCGACGATAGGTCCGGTACCGTCTGCAGCTGGTCCGCCACTTTTCGCGCTGTGTCGTTGAGTGCCTCGAAGGGAACGTCTCCGTAGAGAACAACCTCCACTACCGGCAGAAAGTCATTGGTCGAGAAATCGTCCACTGAAGCGTTCAGCGTTCCTTCCGGAAGTTCCACGTTGGTAAAACGATTCTGAACTTCCTGAAACCGTGTCTGAAAATCTTCGTCCGTCAACCCCTGATCGAACTGCAGCGTTACCCGGGAGAGCCCTTCCGTGGTGGTGGACTGGATCTCTTTCAGATCCTGCATTCCTGCCATGGCGCTCTCTATCTTCTGTGTGACACTCTGTTCAATATCTTCAGCGGAAACACCGGGATAAGGAACAACAATATTCACGTAATAGAACGGAATCTCCGCAAACTGCTCCTGTGGAAGTCTGTTCAGACTGAAAAGCCCGGTGACCAGAATAAGGATTGTGAGAATATTTATCAGAACGGAATTTTTTACGGAAAATGAACCGAGTGTCACAGGAGATCTCCCGTTCTTCCCCGAACAGTAGCTTCTACGGGGGTACCGGCAGAGAGAGAGCTCAACGCCGAAACAGCAATTATTTCACCCTCCTGAAGTCCCTGCAGAATCTCCACCCGATCGCCTGTGCGACGTCCGACAACAACGGTTCGCTCCTCGACTACACCGTTGACGACGACATAGACATGACTCTCGTCGTTACGCCTACGGATAGCCGATCCGGGAATAACCGTTTGCCCATCCTGCGAGTCAACGCGAATTGTAACTTCCGCTGTCATACCGGACCGAAGAGAGGAGCAGCCGTTTTCCCAGCGAATCACCACCGGAAAGCTTCCCGTTCGGGGATCGGAACCGGCTGCAATGGCATGTACCCGTCCCTGCACCGTTTCACCTCCGCACGCCGCGACGGTAACGGTTGCTACCGATCCCTGCTTCACCTGGCCGATTTCAGATTCTCCCAAAGCAATTTCCAGTTCTACTGTTTCCAGGTTTACAATCCGAGCGACAGGTGTTCCCCGGGTGAGATAATTTCCCCGACCTAAACCCTGTTCACGGGAGGCAACACGCCCGGTAATAGGAGACCGTACGAAATGATCCTCGTACGATTTTTCCGCTGCCCGCATGCGTGTGCGCGCACCGTCTGTGGTGCTGCGGGCGCGCAGTAGTTCCGCCTGGGAAGCACTGCCGTTTTCAAACCTGCGCTCTACGGCCCGAAGGTCAATCTCGGCACTTTCAAAAAGCTTTTCCGCTTCTTCTTTCTGCAATTCTGCAAGGGTAGCGTCCACTTCAACCAGAAGTGATCCCTCGGAAATAGAATCGCCGAGTGCAAACTCAGCAATCCGGATTGTTCCCTCCACTTCAGAGACGATTTGCACCTCGTCTACTCCGCGGACGGCACCGGACGCCTCAATAGACTGCAACACTCCCCCCAGGGATACCTCCATCGCATCGACGGCCAGAGGCGCGACATCCGCCACTTCATCATCCCGTTCCGAACTCCATGTTGCCCCGCTGTTCCCGTCGGGACGGCCTCCACATGAAAGCAGCGCAACAGAAATGATTCCGAAGACTACAACAACCCGAAGATGTTTCATCAATTCCTCCGAGAGGAAGGTACGAATGCCGCAGAGGAGAGTCAACAATCTGACCTACCGGTCGTTAGTTTTCTTTACGGGCGGTTGCAAAAGCACGTTTCTGATTCGGTAATCACAATCTGAACAGCCACATCCCACGGTTCCACGGGAATCTCGTGTTGAAACTGGACGGCGTAACACACGCCGATTGTCGCAAGCACCTGTCCGGAGCCGATGCGTTGAAGAAACCGGTCGTAGTAGCCTCTACCGCGACCGATTCTGTGTCCGGAACGGTCGAAAGCACGTCCGGGAACGATTGTCACCGCCCGGGAAAGATCATCGGCGGGCGGCGCACCCTCTGATGGTTGCAGAAAACCAAAAGGGTGACGTTCCAATAGACCGGGAAAGGTCTCGATTATGTGCATAGACATCTCGTCACCGACAACCCGCGGTAACGCAACAGCTTTACCATCCCGGGCAGCAACACGGAGCGCCGCCTGCAAATCCACCTCGTCGTCCATAGCTATGTACCCTACAACGACGTCGGCTTCATCCCAATACGGAAGATGCGTGATTTGGGTACCGATGTGCGCATCCGAGACAATTCGCTGTTCCGGAGTCAGTGTATCAATTCGTGTGCGAACGTTTTGCCGGATCGATTCTTTTTGACTCATAGTGACATTTCAATAAAAAAGGGGCCCCCGGTCAACGGGTGCCCCCTGACTACAGACAACGGATACAAAACTATTCGTCTATGTTGCCCGCTTTGGTCGGATTGTCCCGCATCTGGGCGTCCAGCATTTCGAGAGCCTGCTGGGCCTTGAACTCGGCAAAGGCGGCGTCCTCGTTGCGCTGAAAAGCCTCTGCAGATGCCTGTAAAAAGTTGTTTTTCGGGAAACTCACCAGGACGTAGACGGTGCCGTCCCCTGCCACATACGCGTCTTCACGACGGGTACCCTGGAGAGTCGTCTCCGTGGTCTGTCGGGAGATAGTCTCCACAAAGCTGATGACCTGGTTGTTATCATCGACTCCCGCTTCCTGGGCGTAGTCGACAATTGCCGCTTGAATCTGCGCGTTCATTTGGAAGGCTATGTCATTTCGAGCCCGGGATTGGGCGACATTTGTCGAGCGGGAAAGATCGGCCATCTTTGCCGTCCCGACACCGTAGATGGCATCATCCGCCTGTGGTGGAAGCAGAAACCAGTCCGGCGCATCAAGCTGGGCGCTTCCTGGTCCCGATCCGGGTGCAGGTTCCGGTTTGGATGCGCAGCCTGCGATCAGAAGTACTACCATCACTGCGAGCGCGATGCGCTGTACAGTTTGCTTATTCATAAATCCTCCTCTAACGAGTTTTCGTTCTTGGGGAAGTATAGTCCTCCAGGTCACTATTTTCCATACGGCAGGCAAACTATTTTTTCTTCCATCATCTTTGTTTTATATACTATTGATTTAATAAATATTTTTGTTATTTATAGCAAGTGATTCAGCCTTTCTCACAAGATGAATGTGTACTATTATTAATGTCATGTCGCAGTTTGATGGTGTAGCCCTGCTTCACGCTGTGTCGGACCTTTCGGAGCTCCTGGGCAGGCGAAACTCTATCGATGACTTTCTCGCAAACGTGGTACACACTGTAGCGGATCACATGAAGTCCGCCGTCTGTTCCATCTATCTCTATGACGTGGAACTGGATGAACTTGTCCTTCGGGCAACCCGGGGTTTGAACAGTCGGCTGATCGGCAACTTTCGCCTCGCTGCCGGGGAAGGCCTGACCGGGTGGGCTTTTCAACAGAATACTCCCGTACTTGAAAGAAACGCCGCGGCGGCACACCGGAACAAGGCGGTTCCAGATTCCGGAGAAGAGCAATATCCCGCCTTTATCGGTGTTCCTATCAAACGAAATGACCTGGGTATCGGTGTACTGACGCTGCAATACGCCGACGCATCCAATGTTGGGGATTCGGTAATTCGGTCTTTGCAGGTTCTGGCGTCGCATCTGGCAACGACCCTGGAAAACGTTGCGGCACTGTACGAACTGCATGAGAGGGATCGGCCCCTTCTGTCCCCTGCGGGGAACTTTCAGCACGGACTGATAGAGGGAATCAGCGCGTCCCGGGGCATCGCCATGGGCCGTCTCGAGTACATAGACACACGCAGGGACGGGGGAAACGCAGAGATTGTACGGAGCCTGGAAGAGGCCATCGATCTCAGTACCCACCAGCTTCAGGAACTGCAACGTCACGTGGATCGCAACCTTTCCGATGTTGCAGCCATGATTTTCAGCTCTCACCTTCTCATGCTCAGCGACGAAAGCTTTATCGGCGAAATAGTTCAACGCCACGAAACCGGGACACCTGCGGTAACGGCAGTTCAGGAAGTGGTTGAGTCGTTCTCCCGACGATTTCAGGCTATACCGGACCCCCGTTTCCAGGAAAAGGCCCAGGACGTTCAGGATCTGGGAAACCGAATCATACACAACATGGAAAACGCCGAGTCACGTGAAGGTGATTATCACGGCAGAGTTATCGCGGCCCATGAATTATTTCCGTCGGAACTGGTGAAGCTGCATCTTCAGAACGTTGAAGGCATCGTCTTTTCCGGGGGAGGCGCCACGAGCCATGTAGCAATTCTTGCCCAGAGTCTTGATCTCCCTCTTGTTTCTACCGGCGATCCCAGACTTTTTTCCATTCCTCAGGGTACGGAAGTGGTTGTAGATGCGGAAGACGGCAAGGTTATTGTCGGTCCACCGGGAGATGTCGGCGACGTCTATCGCCGAAGGATCACCGCCCGCCGTTCCAGAATCCAGCCGGATGAGAGCGCCATCTCCCCGCAAATAGCCACGTTGGACGGTACAGCTATTCGGATTCTGGCAAATGTGAATCTCGTAAAAGATGCCATCGGCGCCCACCGGATGGGTGCCCACGGAATCGGGTTGTACCGCAGTGAAATACCGTTTCTGATACGGAATGGCTTCCCGACGGAAGAAGAACAGCTTTCGGTGTACGCCCGTGTCATGGACGGAATGCCTTCGGGTCCCGTTCGTTTCAGGACACTCGATCTGGGCGGAGACAAGCTATTAAGTTCGCAGGTTGGCCGGGAAGACAACCCCTTTCTCGGTTTTCGGGGCACCCGTTTCCTCCTGGGCCACCGGGAAATCCTGCGAGATCAGCTCCGGGCAATGCTGCGTGCGGGTACCAAGGGAGAAATCGGAATACAATTCCCTATGATTGGTTGCATGGAGGAGTTCTTTGCCGCCAGAGAAGAGGTCTTCGACTGCATAGCAGATCTTCAATCCCTCGGGATCCCCTGCAATTCATCACCGGAACTTGGTGTGATGATTGAACTGCCGGCAGCGGTCGAAATAGCTCCGGAACTTGCCATGGAAGCGGATTTTCTCTCCGTCGGAACCAATGACCTTATCATGTACACCCTTGCGGCAGACCGGACGAACCACCGCGTCGCGAACATCTACCGTCCGGTCCATCCGGCGGTTCTTCGGTCGTTGAAACGGGTCATTGACGCTGCGGCGGAGGCAAAGACCCCGTTGTCCATCTGCGGGGCGACAGCGGCAGATCCGGTGATGATTACCTTTTACCTCGGAACCGGCGTGACAACTCTCAGCGTGGATACGGAAAATCTGCGTATTGTAGCGGACTACGTCACCTCCGTTGACACCCGCGACGCCCGGAAGCGGGCGGAATCGATGTTACGAACGGCATCCCGGGACAAACTACGTCGCATAGCCGATGAGATCATTGATGAGTCTGTTCGTCCATAGAGGCGGCATACGCGGCCAGGGAGATGGACAGCGTCTTGGCGGTCCTGGAATCCGCCCGGCTGGTAAGTACGATTGGAGCTCGAGCTCCGACAATCACCCCGGCATTGCGTGAGGGCGCAAGGAAAGCCAGGGCTTTGTAGAGAATGTTGCCACTTTCAATTTGAGGCACAAGCAGAATATCTGCCAGCCCCGCCACCGGAGATTCGATCCCCTTGGTTGCCGCTGCGGCTTCCGACACGGCATTATCAAGCGCGAAGGGACCATCTACAAGGCACCCGGTTATCTCTCCCCTTCGGGCTTCATCTCGAAGTAAAGCGGCATCTACTGTGGCGGGCATCTTCTCGTTCACCTTTTCTTTTGCCGCGAGCACAGCCACTTTCGGTTCGTCATAACCAATACGGTGAAGAAAGGAGACTGCGTTTCGCAATATTTCCCGCTTCACATCCAGATCCGGGGCGATATTCATCGCCGCATCTGTCACCGCCAGCGGCCGGGGGAATCCGTCAATTTCGAATACAGCAAGATGGCTCAACACCCCTGGCCCCCGCAGCCCGTTTTCTCTGCCCAGGACAGCTTTCAGCAGCGTCGACGTATCCACCAGCCCTTTCATGAGCATAGCGGCGTCACCACCGGCCACCATTGCTACCGCCCGCGCGGCCGCTTCTTCAGGACCGGCAACATCGATTATTTCGGCACCATCCAGATTTGCTTCGCACTGCTCCGCTATCCGACGGATCTGATCGGCAGATCCAACCAGATGGGGAAAGACGATTCCACGGGAGGCACTGTCCATCACTGCCCGGAGAACATCTTCTTCTTCAGCCGCTGCTACGGCCATGTGAACGGGCACCGAAAAAGGCCGGGCCAGAAGTTTGAAGGAAAAGCCGGCACTCTCTCCGGATGAATCTACAGACATATTCGATAGTCCTCTCTTTACGATACTGTTTCCGGCACGAGTTCATATCCCCGCATGAAAGCGTTTCGATTGATATCGAGAAATGCCGCTTTCTTGGGACCAAAAACCTTTTTCAGTGCTTCAATTACACTATCCGGCTCGAAGAGCCGGCTTGCACCGACGTAGGCACCGAGCATAACCATGTTTGCTGCCTTGGCGGTGCCCAGTTCGGTTGCTATAGCGTTGGCGGCTATCCTGATTTCGTTGACATCGGTCCGCTCCGGGCCGGCCTGTATCAGCGATTCGTTTACAATCAACACGCCGTGGGGAACGAGTTCCGGTTCAAATTTCTTCAGCGAAGGCAGGTTCAGGACAATGGCGGCGGTGGCGTCCCGGGAAATCACCGGTGACCCGATAGCGTGATCACTGACTATGACGCTGCAGTTTGCCGTTCCACCGCGCATTTCCGGGCCGTAACTGGGAAGCCAGGAGACCTCCTTGCCCTCCAACATGCCTGTATAGGCAATAAGCCGTCCCATTGACATCACACCCTGTCCCCCGAAACCGGCACAGATGATCTTTTCTTCAGCCATCATTTTGCCTCCTTTTCGGCTCCCCGGAAATTACCCAGGGGATAGTAGGGAATCATATTCTCTTTCAGCCAGACTAAAGAGTCCTGTGGAGTCATTCCCCAGTTGGTTGGACAGGTGGAGAGCACCTCAACCATGGAAAAGCCAAGCCCCTTCTGCTGGATAGTAAAAGCGTCCCGAATTGCCCGTTTGGTATTCCGAATCGCCTTGGGATCGTGGACTGAGGTTCGCTCAATGAAATGGGCTCCGTCTATGGTTGCAAGCATTTCGGAAATACGAATCGGGTTTCCCGCGTGGCCCTGTTCACGACCAAGCGGACTGGTGGTAGTCTTCTGACCGATCAGCGTTGTGGGAGCCATCTGTCCACCGGTCATGCCGTATATAGCATTGTTCACAAAAATAACGGTAATCTTTTCACCCCGATGAGCTGCGTGAACGATCTCTGCCGTCCCGATGGATGCCAGATCACCGTCGCCCTGATACGCAAAGACGGTCCGGTCCGGAAGAACCCTTTTAATGCCCGTGGCAACCGCCGGCGCCCTGCCGTGAGCAGCCTCGTGCATATCGCAGTTGAAATAGTCGTAAGCGAGAACGGAACAGCCCACCGGCGCAACACCGATTGTCCGGTCCAGAAGGTCCATCTCCTCGAGAACTTCGGCCACCAGGCGATGAATGATACCGTGGGTACAACCGGGGCAGTAATGAGTTTCTTTGTCGGTCAGACCCCGGGTCTTTTCAAATACAACAGCCATCACTTTACCTCCTGGAGATATTCCCTGGCGGCGTTCACAACACCGTGCTGGTCCGGAACCATTCCACCACTGCGCCCGTAAAATCCGACGGGCCACCGGCCGGCGGAAGCGATCTTCACGTCGTCTACCATCTGACCCATACTCATTTCTACAGACATGAGTGCCTTTACTGATGATCCCAGCTCATTAAAGACGTGGTAGGGAAAGGGCCACAACGTAATTGGTCTGATGAGCCCGGCGGGGATACCCTCTTCCCGAAGTATCTCCACTGCGTTTCGGACTATACGGGATGATGTTCCGTAACTGACAAAGACGATTTCGGCGTCCTCAATCAGGTAATCTTCCCAGCGAACTTCGTCTTTCTCAATCTGTCGGTGCTTTTCCTCCAGTTTGATGTTGTGTTTTTCCAGCTCCTCCGGTTGCAGAAAGAGTGAGTTGATGATGTTTGGTTTCCGTCGGCCGTCTGTACCGGTAGTTGCCCAATCCTTGGGCCCCGGATTCCGGTTCGGGGGATCGTGGAATTCCACCGGCTCCATCATCTGTCCGATCATACCGTCTCCCAGGACGAGTACGGGTATGCGATACTGGTCGGCAACCTCAAAGGCCTCCATCATAGTATCCACCGTCTCCTGCACACTTGCCGGAGCGTAGACCACGTGGCGGTAATCGCCGTTGCCACCGCCGCGGGTGGACTGGAAGTAGTCCGCCTGACCCGGTTGAATTCCGCCGAGACCGGGGCCACCCCTCATCATATTGACGATGACACAGGGAAGCTCCGCACCGGCAATGTAACTGATACCTTCCTGTTTCAGCGCCATCCCGGGACTCGAGGATGAAGTCATCACCCTGGCTCCACTGCCGGCGGCACCATAGACCATGTTAATGGCGGCGATCTCACTTTCCGCCTGGAGGAAGACTCCCCCAACCTTCGGCAGTTCCCGGGACATGTATTCCGGCAGTTCGTTCTGCGGCGTTATCGGATACCCGAAGAAATAGTGACACCCGGCGCGAATGGCGGCGGCACCAACCGCCTCATTTCCCTTCATGAGTACTTTTTCCATCAGGCACTCTCCTTTTCCAGTCGTTCGACGCGTATTACCACGTCGGGACACATCATCGCGCAGAATCCACAGGCGATACACGCGTCCATATCCGTCACAATAGCGGGGTTGTACCCCTTGGAATTGATCCTGCTCGTATCAAGAGCGACGATCTTTTTGGGACAGACGCCTACGCACAGTCCGCACCCCTTGCAACGATTCTCTTCAAATGTCACCAATCCCTTCGGCATAGCTCTACCTCCCTCATATCAATACAAAAATACCCGGCTGACGCCGTGTATTTTTGTTCATTTCAGTTCATCCATTTCTGTCGAAGAACTCCCGTTACTTCCACTGCGGTTCCCGCCAAAGCAGGGGCCCCGGACGGACCACACTTTGCCAGGTATTCCTTCCGACCGAAGTGATACACTACCGGCAGCCCCGTCACTTCGCTTAACTCCCGGGAAAGGACGTCCCCCCTGATAAGATGCTCGCAGGTGGTCTGACTGAGGAGGTGGGTGTTATTGATAATTCCCCGACAGGAAATACCGGCCATCGCTTCAATAGCCCGAAGTGATGCCTCCGCGCGGATAACATCGGCATTCTGTTCCCGAAAGGCGTTGCAAACATAGAGCAGCGCCGTGTCTTCCGTAGGTATGGACGGCCGGAACTGCCTCAGCGCCCGCGCTCCCGCCGGATCGCCTCCCAGATCAACTATGACCTTCCGGCTTGAGTCACGCAGGGCCGGTCCCACCGAACCGGGTATCGCCGGAAGATCCACACCAGTATCGATGCCAAGACTGTTTCCGATAACCTCTATTCCCCGTGTTTCCAGCACCTTCCGGGCCTCGCGACTGCGAAAGTAGGGGTTCACGACGTCCAGGTCGATGAGTGTTACCGGCAGGTCGGGCCAGTTGGAGCGAAACCGAAGAGCCAGTGCCACCGAGCATTCGCTCTTTCCAACGCCATAATGACCGGAAATGATAAAGAGCCGGTAGTCCGTCTCAAAAGCGGCAGCGACGGTATCATCCATTTCCTTCGTTCCCTCGGTACACGCGGGCCGCTTCCGTACCTTCCAGGACTCGAAGAGCCCCTTCCGCCAGGGCGGTCATCTCGTCTTCCCCTGGATACCTGATAACATCCGCCATCCAGGATACCTGCTCGGTAATCCATCCCGTCAGAATATCATCATAGGCGACTCCACCTGTGAGGATAATGGCATCTGGACGGGTTCCCAGTGTCGCTACGGCAGAACCGATCTGCTTGGCCACCTGCCATGCCATGGCCCGGTATACGTCACGGGCAACGGTATCGCCCTCGTTGATACGGCGAACGACTTCGCGAGCGTCGTTGGTTCCTAAATACGCAACCAGGCCACCTTTGCCTTTGACTTTGCCTTTCATGTCGGATTTGCTGAAGTTTCCGGAAAAGCACATATCAATCAGTTTCAGCGCCGCCACTCCTCCACTCCGTTCAGGGGTAAATGGACCTTCCCCGTTGAGTCCATCGTTCACATCGATAACTCTGCCGTTCAGATGTGCTCCCACCGTGATACCACCACCTAAATGCGCAACCACCAGCGCAAGATCCTCGTAAGGCTTTCCCTTGTCACCGGCAAACCTCCGGGCGACAGCTTTCTGATTCAGAGCGTGAAAAATACTCACCCGGGGTATTTCGGGAATGCCACTGGGACGGGCTTCTTCGACCAGTTCATCCACTACCACCGGATCAACGATATATGCAGGGATACCGGGATCTTCTCTCCCGGTCACTTCTTCTGCGGCTGCGTCGGCAATTTCCTGCGCCAGAATGCCACCCAAATTCGAGGCGTGCTCTCCCAGCACTCCCGCTTTCAGGTCGGTTATCATCAGGTCATTTACCAGATAGGTTCCGCCGGAAAGGGGATAGAGTAATCCGCCACGGCCAACCACGGCGTCCAGGGATGACAGTGATATCCGGGCCCGTTCAAGAGAGGCGATGATACTTTCCCGACGGAAGGAAAGCTGTTCTGCAAGGGTTTCAAAAGCGGAAAGAGTATCCGAAGAATGGGATATTGACTCTTCCATGGCGCGGTTCGTACCGTCAAAACACGCGATTTTTGTCGAAGTACTGCCGGGATTGATTGCAAGAACACGAACAGTCCGTTCCATCGAAGCCTCCATCGTAAATATTTCATGAAATCGCCGTGCCAGGATAAAATATCGACCAAAACAAGGTAAAATCAATATAAGATGGTTCGATTGTGCGGAAAAGTTCCAATTTTCAGATTAGTAAAACAGCAGTATTTTGCATGGTGCAATAATTTGCGCGCAATTCATTGCATATCAAGTGATTCCGAGTCGTTTTATCTTGTATTGCAGCGTTCGAATGCTTACTCCGAGATGTTCGGCAGACCGCGTTCGGTTTCCTCCGTAGCGATGAAGAATTCCGGCAATATGGATCGCCTCGGCAGCGGCGACGACATCCGCCAGCTTTTCCGATTCTGATGGTTCAACGCGGCGACTTTCGGGGAGGAAACTCTTTTCGGGCCTGATTTCCTTACGTTCAACTTTCTCCCGGGCAGGGTCATCTTCCGGGCATCCCGATTCGTCGTTTTCACCTTCCAGCGCCGGCAGGTGCCGACGACGAACAACACCTTCATCGAAGTTCATGGAGATAACCGCCCGCCGTAAAACGTTCTCCAGTTCCCGGACATTGCCCGGCCAGTGATATGTGGCGAGAATCTGCATCGCTTCCTCGCCCACAGAGTTAACGGCCCGTCCGTATTCGCCGTTGATGCGGATCAGCAGCTTTTCAGTCAACAAAGGGATGTCATCCGGTCTTTCCCGCAGCGGCGGAATCTCCACGGGAACGACATGAAGACGGTAATATAGATCTTCCCTGAAATTTCCCCGCCGCACCTCTTCCCGGAGATTCAGGTTTGTTGCGGCGATGACCCGAACGTTGATCGGGATAGAATCGGTTCCTCCTACCCGACGAATTTCATGTTCCTGCAGAACTCGCAACAGTTTTGCCTGGGTTTCCAGACTCATGAGACCAATTTCATCAAGGAGAATCGTTCCGGCGTGAGCCTCTTCAAAAAGCCCTCGACGACCACCCTTGCGAGCTCCCGTAAACGCTCCTTCGACATACCCGAAAAGCTCGCTCTCCAGGACGTGCTCCGTCAGAGCGGCGCAGTTTACCCTGATAAACCGGGCATTTCTCCGCTCACTTGCGTTGTGTATGGCGTGAGCAAAGAGTTCCTTCCCGGTCCCGCTTTCGCCTCTCAACAGGACTGTCGCCGGAGTTACCGCGGCAACTCGGGCCCGTTCAAGAGCCGCCTTGAAAGAAACGGACTCACCGATAACATCATCAAAGGTGTACCGGGCTTCCAGTTTACGAATCGTCTCCCGGGCGTTTTCCAGCTGATCATGAAGCTGCATCAGCTCGCTGACATCTTTGATAACCGCAACGGAACCACGGATTGCACCGTCCACAATGATTGGATTGGCATCGACAATTACATCCCGATGATACGGCCCTACTCTCAGTCGGGCGTTGCGAACCGCCTTACCCCGCCGGAGCACCTCCATATGAATACTCTTGCCGCTGGCGATATCGACGGTACACGGCTTTCCGATCACATCTTCCTGGGTCAATCCAGTAACTCGGGAATACGCGGGATTTACCATGACGCCAAGACCCCGTTCATCCACTACCGATATGGCATCCCAGGTACTCTGAAAGATCGCCTCATTGAGCAGGCGGACCTCCGACAGGTTCGTTATCTCCCCGGCGAGACGTTGGAGCTCGGTAATATCCCGGAAAACCGCGGCGGCCCCAAGAATCCGGCCGTCCTCATCCCGAATAGGATACCGGCTGGTTACTATAGTCACGTTTCTCCACGTCAGTTGCCGGTCGAGTTCGGCTTCAGCGGTGGCAATAACATCGGGCAGACGAGTCACCGGGAGAACATCCCGTATCGGTCGGCCCATTGCGAAACTGCCGTCAATATCGAGAATCGTAGATGCGGCGCGATTGAAGAGAGTAATTATCCCGGCTACATCGACGGCGATAATTCCTTCAGAGGTGGTATTCAGAAAGAGCGCAACTTCGCGGCTTTCCACGGCACCTTCAGTTCATGGAGGGGTTGTAGCCCGTTTCGGCAACAATGCGGAAAAAACTGCCCTTCTTGCTCATAGCCGCCTTCCACCCGTCCTGAGCGTCTCTTTCAAAGACGACGTCCGCCTGGGCGGGATGTATGAACCAGGCATCTTCTTCAAGTTCCCGCTCCAGCTGCCCTGGCCCCCAGCCGGAATAACCCGCAAAGACGTGTATCACCGGCAACGCACCGTCGGGGGGATTCTGATAGTCCTCAGACCGTGCGTAATCCAGAACGTGTTGAAAGGAAGGCTCAAAATAGACACTCGGAGAGACTTCTTCGCAGTACTCGCTGCGGTACCGCTGGGGAATACCGTTATGCAGTATGAAGACGTAGTTCTGCTGAACCGGTCCGCCGACAAATACCTGCAACCCCGAAAGCAGCGACGTTTCCGCCGGTTCGATAACATCCCCGACGGTGACATCGCTTACACGGTTCACCACCAGACCGAAAGCACCCTCGTCGTTGTGCTGAATAACCAGCACCACGGTACGAAAAAAGTTGGGATCCTGAAGATCAGTTTCGGCGATGAGAAAGTGTCCTGTCAGGTTTTCGGGAACAACGGGGTCCCTCTGATCGGCCATATATAGAGTATACCCGCTTCCGTCCCGGTTATAAACCCCGACGCGAACAACCTTGTTCCGGTACTACAGGTTGTTCAGAATCTCCTCTACCGTTGAACGCTGGGCGTACTGCGGGTTCGCCTCCAGGAGGCGTTCCAGCACGCTCCGGGCAGAATCGGACTCATCCCGAGCGATGTACACCTCTCCCAGGCGGTGATAGGCCGGCCAGAAACGGGGATCCAGTTTCACAAGGTCAATCAGAGTTGTCTCCGCCTGACCCAGTTGCTCCGCTTCGATATAGGCAATAGCAAGATTGTATTGCGCCTGCGGCTCATCGGGCCGCAACGATACTGCCGTTGAGAGGTGATCGATTGCCCGACCGTACAGTTCCAGATGCAGATATGCGTTACCGAGGTTATTGTTCACTTCAAACCCATTCGGCTCCCGCTGATATGCCGTATTGAGCACCTGCAGCGCCTGTTCATGAGACCCCGCTTCGCTGAGAAGCCGCCCAAGCTCAATCAGCGATTTGGTGTACGTTCCGTCCCGTTGTACCGCCGCCATGTGGGCTTCCATTGCCGCATCGGCTCGCCCTAAAGCCTCCTGGACGCGTCCAAGGGTAAAATGGTATTCCGGCTGGGAAGGATCAAGCTGAATAGCCCGGCGGATAAGCCCGAGTGCTTCGTTCTGTTTGTCCCGTTCATTCTTTACCAGGGCGGCGTTGTAGTTGTGCAGAGCACTGTTCGGTTCAAGCGCAACCGCCCTGTCAAACTCCGTCTCCGCCTGGGATAGAAGCCCTTGTCGGTAATACGACGTAGCGAGACGGGAATGGTACCGAGGGTCTTGTTCATTCAGCTGAATTGCCCTTTCAAGAGAGCGTCGGGCCCCGACGAGGTCTCCCTGACCAAGAAGAATTGTACCGATGCGGTAGTGTGCGTCGTGGTTTTCCGGCTGGACCTCAACGGCAAACCGGAACGCCTCCAGAGCGGCATTCTGATCCCGTAACTGAAGATTGGTAATGCCAAGGTTGTAATACGCGTTGGGGTACGCCGGTTCGATCCGAATTGCCCCTTGATAACTCGAACGGGCCGCCCGATATTGCCCCGCCCGGTATTGAGCCCGGGCCAGTTCGTAAAGCAACCGGGCGCTATCCGGATTCAGCCTGGCCGCCGCGGAATAGGCATCAATTGCGTCATCGAAACGCTCGGTTTCGTAGTAGACCCGCCCCAGACTGAACTGCGCTTCCCAGACGTTCGGATCCCGCTTGAGCGCGTCGTTGGCGCTGGATATGGCCTGGGAGCGGTTCCGACTGCTGGACGGATCCTCTTCCACATAGCTCAGTGCGGTCAAACCGAGGGCTTGCGCGTGAAGTCTGTCTTCGGTCCTGTTGTCCTCCAGATCGACGTTCAGTGCTGTATCGAGAGAACGTCTCGCCCGGGAAAAATCTTCATCGTCAATCATGCGTCGAGCCGCCGCGATAGAATCCTGAATAGTCTCCGTCTTTTCCCGCTCTTCGGCGTTCAGGCGTTCCAGTTCCTTTCGACGTTCCTCCGCTGCACGTTCTTCCGCTTCCCTTCGACGACGTTCCTCTTCGGCACGTTGAGCCGCAAGTTGCTGCTGAATCGCCAGTTCCGCCTCCTGCCGGCGAGCTTCCGCTTCCCGTGCCCGTGCATCGGCCTCCCGGGCGCGGGCCTCCGCTTCCGACTGCTGAAGAGCCTGAGCGCTTTCTTCATCGGTAAGGGCCAAATTGTCCGCGGCGCGGCGTTCCCGCTCAGCCTCTTCCCGCCGCGCAGCGAGCGCCGCTTCCCTGAGGTTTCGGGCATGCTCGTTGGTCACGTCTTCGATCAATACCTCGTCAATCAAATCGAGGGCTCTTTGAAACTCCCCGTTCTGGATGTATTCTTCCGCCAGGGTTAGTTTGTTTGCCAGCCGCTGAGCCTCACGCGCAACTTCGGGAGATACTTCCGCAGTCTCTTCCACGGTGACATCGCCGGGACGAGTTAAAAAATATGCTGTCCCGCCGCCGATCAGCGCGAACAGAAGTATTGCCGCACCTATCGCAATATATATCTTTCTTCGATCTTTCATTGTTCAACCGTCCTCATGCTTTTGTTAATCAAGGATATCAATTTCTTCATCGTATTCCCGAATCTCTTCGCCTTCCAGACGAAAACTTTCCGTTTCCTCCTGGGCAGTCCCTAAAGATTCCAGGACAGAACTGAGCATTTGCTGTCGACGCGCCTCGGCGGCCTGCCGCTCTTCCGCCTCGCGTCGCCGTTGTTCCTCTTCAGCGATTCTCCGGGATTCCTCTTCTTCTGCCCGAATACGTTCTTCTTCAGCACGGCGAATCTCCTCGGCCTCAATCTCTTCACGAAGAAGAGCAATCATTTTCTCTATATCGCCACGTTGCGACGTTCGCGGGTTCACAGCGAGAAAAAGTTCATAATCCCGTACTGCCGAAACATAATTCCCCAGCTCAACGCGGAGGTTTGCCCGATTAAGATACGCAGTAGAGATCGCGCCGTCTTCCTCCAGGGCGCGTCCATACATCTCTTCGGCCTCTCCCTGACGGTTTGTTCGGGCCAGCAGGGCGCCAAGATCAAAAGCTATGCGACCACGATCCGACGCTGTCAGCGACGGGTCGGACAGTGCATCCCGTAGAGTTCGCTCCGCTTCATCAGACTGATCCGTCCGGCTGAGCGTGTAGGCCAGCAACCGATACGCTTCACCCCGTTGAGGTGACTGACGCTCCAGAACAAGACGAAGCAACGGAAGGGCTTCATCGTGTCGCCTGTGCTGCACCGCGTCTACGGCGCGTTCCCACGGCGTTGGTTCCTGACCGCGCGCCTCCTCCGTTCCCTCTTCACTCTGTGACCAGACCAAAAACGGAAAGAAAAACAAAATCAGTAGAAGGAACGTTCCAGACCGTCCGATCACTTGCCTATTGTGTTTCCGGTTATCATAATAGCTGCAGATGGGTCTTATTATTGTCATAATCGTACTTGGCCTCGGGATCGGGTTCACTACCTTCTATATCGTCCGGAATATGGTCGCCCCGAAGAAAATAGCCCGGGTGCAACAACTTCTCAAGCAGAATAAGGCTGCAACTGCCATTAAATCGGCAAAACAGCTTCTTACAAAAGACCAGAGAAACCCGGAACTTCACTATCTTCTCGGCAAGGCGTACATGCAGGACGGTAAGCCCGAGCTGGCACTTATGGAATACAAAACCGTCAATCAGATTGGGATATTTGATGGGGCTATACCGGAAATTGCTTTTCGACGGGATATTGCAGGACTCTTTGCGCGATTCAACCAACCGGATGAAGCGCTGAAAGAGTACCTCCTGTTGCTCCAGAAAGACCCCAATACGGCGGAGAATTACTTTCAGGTGGGCAGGCTTTTCGAATCCCGGAACAAAGCAGCCAAGGCGGTAGGATACTACCGAAAGACGATTCAGCTGCAACGAGGACACGGCCCGGCCCATCTTCGACTGGGGCTTATCCTTTATCGCGCAAAGAAATTCGGTGAGGCGAAACAGTTTCTTGAAAAGGCTTTGCGTTTTCAGCCGGAAGCGTACGAGGCGTACTACTACATCGGACGAATACAGAAAGAGAACAAAGATTACGCCGCGGCGTTGCAGGCTTTCGAATGGTCAACCAAGTCTCCGGAGTTCAAGATCAAGTCACTTATCGAACGCGGAACAAGCTACATGGAGATGAACGACCTTGAACGTGCCGTTTCCGAACTGGAACGGGCAATCTCCCAGGTGAAAGAAGCCGACGGTAGCGACACCCTCTGGGCACACTATTTTCTGGCGACGTGTTATGAACGGCTGAGAAAGATTGAACGGGCAATTGAGCATTGGGAAGCAGTGTACGCGGTGAAACCGGGTTTTCAGGATGTAGCGGAAAAGATATCGCAGTATCAGGATCTCCGACAGGATGACATTGTAAAAGATTTCCTGACTGCGTCCCAGACGGACTTTCGGGCAATGTGTGAGCGCGCCATTGCCGCAATGGGACTCACAATTCAATCCGTAACGGACGAACCTGACGGTGCAAAGATCATCGCCGTGGAAACCAAGAGCAACTGGCGAAGCAACAAAGCTATGCCCCGACTGGTTCGATTCGTCAGAGTTGCCGAACTCATAGATGAAGCGACGGTCCGGGAAACTCAGGAAGAGATGAAAAACCAGAACATTACCCGGGCGGCAATTGTGGCAAGCTCCAATTTTTCCCGAATGGCTATTGATTACGCGGAATCGAGACCGATCGATCTGTTGAACAAGGACAAATTGCAAAAACTTCTCAAGGCTTAACGGTGAAAATTCTCTGTATTGCCGATCACATCGACCCCCTTGTATACAGTACGGCAGTAAAACAGCGATTCGGCCACGTCGACATTGTTCTCAGTGCCGGAGATCTTCCTATGGAATACCTTGGTTTTGTGGCGTCCAGCCTGAACAAGCCGGTCGGGTTTGTATTTGGCAACCATAATCTTAAGGCTCTGTCCAGCTTTCGCATACCAAGTGCATCGACCCTGGACACTACCAGCATTGATATACAAATTCGCAATTATTACGGTGCGACGTGTCTGGAAGACCGGGTACGCAAAATGAACGGACTTCTTGTAGCTGGACTGGGCGGAAGCATGCGGTACAACGACGGCAACCACCAGTTTACCGAGAAGCAGATGTATTTAAGAATGATTCGACTTATTCCTCGTCTGTTGTGGAACCGACTCATATACGGGCGGTATATCGATATTCTTCTGACCCATGCGCCTCCCCGGGGTATACATGACAAGACCGACCTGTGTCACCTTGGTTTTAAAAGCATGCTCTGGTTCATGAGGGTCTTCCGGCCACGTTTTCTGCTCCACGGACACATCCACCTCTACGATCTCAATGCCGAACGTCGTACCCGGTATCGGAACACCGAAGTGATCAACGTATACGATCATTTTGTCCTCGATCTTGGAGAAAACCATGAAAGAACTACTTGAATCTGAGGCCCGGGAAGATTTCAATCGCGCCAGAGTCGGCGCCGTCTTTTCGGAAATATTCAGCCTTTTTTCGTCATCCAGGCGGGAACTGCTGTCGCTTCAGGAGGTGAAAGAGGTCATTAAACCCCGGGGTGAGACGTATCGGGGCATGCAGACCGTTGCCATCGACCGTATTGTCGGCAGTGAAGGACGTTACAGGGACTTCAACAAAAGCTTCCTCCCACGACACGAGTATCTTCGCAATCGATGGCAGCGGGTGGATCTGGCACATCTTACCGACGTTATTCTCCCGCCGATCAAGCTGTACGAAATCGGCGGCGTCTATTTTGTCCGGGACGGCAACCATCGTGTTTCCGTGGCAAAAGCCCAGGGTGTGATCGCAATAGACGCCGAAGTGGTCAGTCTTGACACGGAAATTCCTCTGAGCGAGTCCATGACGAGGCGGAATCTCGAAAACGCCGTCATTGAACATGAGCGACAGGAATTTATCCGGCGTTTTCAGCTGGACAGGATATTCCCGGACGAAGATTTTCTCGTCACTTCGACAGGTCGATACGATGAACTGGCCCAGCATATCTTTGGCCACAAGTACTATCTGAACGAATTCCGCACCGTCGAGATTCCTCTTGAAGAGGCGATTCTCAGCTGGTACCGGAACGTGTACAAACCGATCGTCGACGTCATTCGGGAAAACCGGCTTATGGGACGCTTTTCGGGCCGAACGGTAACAGATCTGTACCTGTGGATCGTGAAGTATTGGGACGAACTGAAATCGAGGTATGGCTCGGACTTTCCCGTCCAGGAAGCTGTGAAGGATTACTCCACCCGGTTCGGCAAGAGTTTTTTTCGTCGACTGTTGGACGGAATAAAACGGAAACTGAAGCGGTGACTGCCAAACAGGGCGTTTTACCAGGGCCCTGAACGATACCACAGGTACCGACCAGCTTCCCTGAGAAACCAGATATTTCCAGCTCCGGGGCGAAGTTCCTCGGGAATTGCGTCTGTATCCATGGACCGTTTTACGTTATCCGGCAATTCGAGTTCGTACACAATACCGGGCTCATTGGCGTTCCGGTCTTCGGGAGACCGGCGAATCAGGTAGATCCGCTCACCGATGATATTTCCCGCGTCCGCGGGCAGACGGATCAGTCCGTCCTGAATCACCACGAAGCTGTCTTTTTCGGCAGATGGAGTATTGAGCGGGATCGCTACGCTCCGTTCTCCAAGACGGCCGGAAAGGTCTTCCACCTCTACGCGAAAGCTTCCCCGCGGAACTTCGGCTCCCCCGGGAACGGGAAGAACGTCAAAACTGAACCACTCCTGGCCGTCACGAGAGTGCCGCCGGACGTCGGAACTTTCCATGCGCCAGAACAGGCCGGTCGCCTCATGGGTCACCGTCAAGACAGTTACCTCTTCAATGCCGTCGGGGTCGTGAAGGTCCAGACGCACCTGCAGATGCTCCTGAACAGAATCGCTTTGCGGTGAGTAGGTGGCGATTATTCGCATGTCTACCTGCATGATCTCCGGATCGGAACTACTGCATCCGGAGAAAGCGCCTGTCGCGACAAGGAGCAGCACCGCGAAACCGACAAAAAAACGCCCGTTTCCGGGCGCTTTTTGCGGATATATATCCGTCACATCAGTACGACTTGGACGCGTTTGCTTTGCGGATCTTCTTTTGAATTTTGCGCTGCAACGCTTTCTTTTTGCGATTCTTGATCGTTGACGGCTTTTCAAAGTACTCCCGCTTCTTCCATTCACGGATTATGCCTTCTTTTTCTACAAGCCGCTTGAAACGTTTGATCGAACGCTCGAGGTTTTCCCCATCGTCGATTTTCACAAAGGCGATAAAATCACCCCCTTCCGTTCTTAGTTTCGCATGCCGCTTCGCGGCACCCAAAATAACAAAAATTCCCGGCTGACGCCGTGTATTTTCGTATCAGTGTGTCATCAATAATGACCTGCGAATCGCTTTGATGTCAAGGTAGGGGATTTCGATAAAAACTTCCGGGTCTACCGCAGCACCGGAAACGCGCAGCTCCCAATGCAGGTGGGGCCCGGTGGACAAACCCGTTGAGCCGACCGTTCCAATAATCTCTCCCCGTTCGACTATTCTTCCCCGTTCAACCTCAAGGGTGTCGAGGTGGTAATAGAGGCTGAATACCGACGGCAGATGTTCAATGACCACAGTGCCACCCGTGACAATCCGGTCTGTTGCCATGACAATTCTTCCCCGACCGGTAGCGGCCACCGGGGTCCCCGTAGGCGCAGCCAGATCTACACCGTTGTGTATCGCTCCGGCGGTATTCCCGTCGGTATAGGCGTAGGTGCGCCGGTCACCGAAATTGGAGGTGTATCTGAACGATTCCACCGGCATCATAAAGGTTCCCGTATGGTATCGGGCGCGTAGATCCGTAGTGTGCAGAAGTTCCCAGAGAACTCGGGACTCCTCATCCTTGCGGGGATCCGGTTCGGTACGTAGAGCCGTCATAACGTTGTTGAGAGCGATACGCTCGGAAGCGAAAAGCCTCGTCCGAACGACGGTTGTTCCGCGAAGAATGCGCGTTTCACCCACTATCTCGTCCGATGAAGCGGCCGCGTAGGGATTGACCGCCACTTTCAACCGGGCCTCGCCGGAAGCAGCCGTACTCGGAATACCAAAAAGAAGAATCCACAACTGATCCCTGCCGGCGGCGACACGCCAACCATGGGCCGAAAGGATTGTCCCATCAGCCAATTCCAGTTCACCTTGGAGTCGGCCGGTACCTGGAATGCGGACACCGATAGTGTAGACGTCACCCTGAGCGGGGTTCTCGGGAAGTACGAGTTCATATCGATCCGACCGAAGCGCCGTTCCCGCCCAATCCGTCTCTTCTACGGCCAGAGCACCGACACTTTCGAGGGACCCATCCAACCCGTTTGGCTGTCCCCGGGACGGTATCGCCGGCAAAACCAGGAGGATCGCTACAGCCCAAACGTTGAGGAGAACATATGCCCTTTCTGATAGTCCTCTATTCCGTATCAACGACCTGCTCTTCGGAACGGCAGATATCCACGATAATAAGCTGAACCGTTTCATTGCCGTTGTAAAAATTCTTGGTAAATTCAAAGACCACATCAACCCTGTCCCTGACATCAAACTCCGATCTAACCTTCCCGGCGGCTCCCCAGTAGACGGAGGGCCACTTGTACCCGCCGCCTGAAAGGAGCAATCTCAGATGATCCTGTTCTTTTCCGATTATCTGGACGTCTTCGAGGACCATCTTGCGGGCAAGAAAGCGCAGTTCCGGATTCGCCTGTCCATACGGTTCAAACCGCCTCACCAGCGTCTCCAGCTCCGGTGTGAGATATTTCGCCGGCAGCTCCGCGTCAATCTCGATCTCCTCTTCTACCTCATCGCCGAGGGAAATGGATGAAGCCACCGACGTGAGGCGCTCCCAGAAGCTATCCATTCGATTCACGGCGAGGTTGAATCCGGCGGCTTCGTTGTGGCCTCCCCACCGCTCAAGTATGTCTTCAAACTGACTGAGAAATTCCGTCGCTACAAAACCCCTGGCGCTGCGAACCGACCCGATGGCGATATCATTCACCGTGGTCAGGACCGCCGCCGGCAAATTGTACCGTCGGCTCAGGCGGCCGGCGATAATGCCGGTAACGCCCCGGTGCATGGTAGGCTCATGGATCGCGATAAGCTTGTTTTCATTACGTGCCAAAGATTCTCCCACCTGAGGATGAACCACCTTCCATGCGTCGTCTCCCACTTTACGGCGTTCCAGATTGAGTTTCTTTATCTCCACCGCAAGGCGATTTCGCTCAGATTCATCGTCGGTCAAAAGCAGCTGCACCGCTATTGACGGAGTACCCATGCGACCGGTGGCATTGATCAGCGGCGCAAGAGTCCAACCGATGTCTCTGCTTACCAGGGTACGACCGGTAAATCCCGCCTCTTTGATAAGCGTCGCCAATCCCGGATGGGGATCACTGTTCAGACGCTGCAGACCCCGACGAACCATAGGTCGATTTTCGTCGGTGATCGGCATCATATCGGCGATGCTTGCCAGGGCGACGAGGTCCGAGACCGAATCGATTGCGTCCCGTATCTGGGGATACTGTCGGTCCACGACACTGCGATAGAGTGCCGTAAGAACATCTATTTCCTCTGTTTTTTCTGAATATCGGGTCAGTTTTGCACCTTCTCTCATCTCCAGAAGAGACTTCCCCGCCAGTTGAGGAAAGAGTGTATCTATTGACTCGGCCAGATCAAACAAAAAAATGTCCACGTTGGGTCCCAACCCCTCAACAAGGAATTTCTTCTGCAGCGGTTCGTCGTAGCATACCAGCTTCCGTCCCACCAGAAAGCCCTGCAACCGGCTGGCCTGTAGTCGGGCCACTCCGGGCACCAGTGCTTCGGAAACCCGATCCACCTCAATGCCGTGTTCAAGCATGACCGCGTCAACAATAATCGTCCGGTTGGCGGGTCGGGCATTTATCAGTGTAATGAGATCGCCGAACACGTCGGTACCACCGACCGCGAGAGCCTGCCGAACCTTACTGCAGACGGCACAGGCGCAGAGACCATCAAAGGGGTACTCATCTCCAACCTTGGGGTTGATGATGGCAACCGCCGGAGGCAGTTCCTCATGAGGATTGTGGTGGTCCACCACGATGGTATCTATTCCCAGCTCCACGCCCCGGGCTATCTCCTCGACGCTGGTCACCCCGCAGTCTACAGCGATGATGAGAGTTCCCGAACGGGCCGCGAAGTTTTCTATAACTGCACGAGTGAGCCCATATGCGGCATCACCCTCCGGGAGTTGCCACTCCGGGTCCATTCCCAGAGCGCGCAGGGTCGACACCATTACCGCTGTACTGGTAATACCGTCAACGTCGCGATCTCCAAAGACCAGTACTTTCTCATTCTCCCGACGAGCCTGTTCTATCCGTTCGACCACGTCCACCATATCGGGAAAGAGAAAAGGATCGTGAAGGTACTGAAAGTCATTTTCCAGGTAGTAGGGAAGTTTATCCGCACGGGTTATCCCCCGACGCACCAGTATTGCCGAGGTCAAAAGGTCCATTCCGTAACGTCGGGAAATGCGCTTCACTTCTTCGGCGTCAACCGGTGGCTTATGCCACTTCATAGGGCGGTCAGTTCTTCCAGGATCATGGAGTCCGCTTGCCAGTTTACGACATCCGATGCATCCCCGATTGATACACCCTGCCGGGCCGTATCGACCGCCTGCCGTACAGCCTCTTCCGAGTGGCCCCATACGGTCATGACAGGGACGCCCGCCTGTACCAGGTCCCCCGGTTTGACGTGAAGTTCAAACCCTACGTCAGGGTAAACGGCATCGTCAGATTTGTTCCGACCGGCCCCAAGGTACACTCCACCCATACCGACGGTGAAGGCGTCTATACCGGTAATCCGACCGTCCCGGGATGCGGAAACTGTCTCTGTAACGGGCGCTCGTAGAATACCAAGCTGCCGAAAGAGTTCATCGGGCTTGCCGCCCTGCTCGCGTATGTTGTTTTCCATAGCTTTCCACGCATTGCCGTCGGCAAGGGCCTCGCGACACCGTTCCAGACCATCTTCCACGCGCTGCACCACCCCTCCGGCTACGAGCATCCACGCCGTCAGCCGAAGGGTCACGTTCAGAAGGTCGTCACTTCGGGAATCCACCGGCACCGTCGCGACGGCCTCAGGGCAGCCCAGAAGCGCCAGAGATTCTTCCACCTCCAGAAAATTGCCCACTTTTGACCCCAGAGGGGTGTCCATACGGGTAAGGACGGCCACAATCTTCTTGCCAAGACTCTGCCCCGTATCAACAAGGGCCTGCGCAAGCTGCCGCGCCTCTTCCGGCGTCTTCATGAACGCTCCGGGGCCGGTCTTGACATCAAAGACAAGAGCATCCGCACCTTCGGCGAATTTTTTCGAAAGAATACTTGAAGTGATGAGAGGCACGCTTTCCACCGTACCGGTAACATCCCGCAGGGCGTAAAGCTGCCGGTCCGCCGGGACCACCGCCCGGCTTTGTCCGGTCATTGCGAAGCCACACGTACCGATAATTTCGACGAACCGTTGCGGGGTCAGATCCGTCCGGTAGCCGGGAATGGATTCCAGCTTGTCCAGCGTTCCCCCGGTATGTCCCAGTGAACGCCCGCTCATCATAGGTACCTGTAAGCCGCACGCCGCAGCGAGGGGAGCGAGGATAAGGGAGACCTTGTCGCCCACACCGCCGGTGGAGTGTTTGTCCACAAAGGGGCCTTTCAACGAAGAGAGATCAATAGTCTCTCCGGATCGGATCATCTCCCGGGTGAGAAAGCCGGTTTCATCGGCGTTCATCCCCTGGAAAAAGACGGCCATAAGAAGAGCCGAAATCTGGTATTCCGGGATAGAGCCATCCACGTACCCCCGAATGACAAACTGAATTTCTTCCTCCGAGAGGGACTCACCGTTCCGTTTCTTGATGACAATATCTAACGCCCGCATCCGTTAAATGTAACACGTTCCGGCAGAAGGTGTCAGTGCAACATACCCCGAAGAGCACCTTTCACCTTCAGGGTGTTCAACGGCACCGAAAGGGCGTTTTGTATCGCGATGATAACAAAGCGTCGTGCACTTCGTCTGGAAATATCAGGAAGCTTTGATGGAGGATTGTCGGAAAGGATCTGCAGCAACGAGAGATTCTCGGAAAGCTCCCGCTTGGCCACCGAGACAAGGAAGCGCGCCGCCGGACCGTCTAGCGGGCTCATCTGGTCGGAAGCCCACTCCGTCGAGAGCATGACCCCCTCGGTATCATCATAATACCGGAGTTCTTCCGCGGCAAACATGCGCTCCGACCGGACACAATACTCCAGATCGGGCTGCAGCCCCATGAGATCAAGGTAGCGCCATAAAACCACCATACCGATATCGTCACTCCGCCGGGGGTATTGCTCCAGGATTTCCAGACCGTCATCAACGAGTCGATACACGCAGTCGTCTTCACTGCCGGAGGCGTGACTGCGCCAGACAACCTCGGCCCAGAGACTCGCCTCGTAATAGGCATCCAGATCGGATGAGATGTTCAGGGCGTACCGGTCAACATCAAAATCGGTGATCTTGCTTCTGTCCTGCCGGGGGTCGGAATAGAGCCACACCGTTCCCCGGGCAAAAGGGACTACTTTTCCGCGCAGAGACGATCGGCGCCCCCTTAACCCGTATGCCACCGTGGGCAACAGACCTTTTCCGGGTGCGAGAAGATCCACCATGGCGTGGTTTTCACCAAACGGAGAAATGCGAATCACTATCGCCGACAGTTGACTGCTGCGGTTCACATTCATAGCTTATACGAAACTCTTGTTAAAACGACAACCGAAACGAGAAAAAGGACTGAAATCATTATGTCTGACCAACGCGAGATTCTACCGGCAGATCAGATACTGCCGAACAAGCTCTTTCTTATCGCCCTGAACGGAAAACCTATCTTTCCCGGGCTCTTTACTCCTCTGATGATTACCACCAAAGAAGATCTGGAGGTCGTGCAGCACTCCCTTGACGGAGACAAACACATCGGCCTGGTCCTCACGAAAGACGAGGAGATGGAGGACCCCACCGTTCACGATCTTCATGAAGTGGGGACGGTGGCGAAGATTCTGAAGCGGATTAACCTTCCCGACGGCGGAATGAACGTCTTCGTGTCTACCCTCAAACGTTTTCGAATTCGAAAAAGCCTTTCCGGAAGCGGCGGGTCCATGGTTGCGGCGGTAGATTACCTGGATGATGAAGAGTCCGACACCGACGAGGTCCAGGCACTTACCCGGGCCATCATCTCCGAGACCAAACAGGTCAGCGAAAACAATCCCCTCTTTTCCGAGGAAATGCGACTGAACATGGTCAACATCGACCAACCCGGAAAGATTGCCGACTTTGTTACCAGCATTCTCAACATTGAACGGGAATCCCAGCAGGATGTACTGGCTACACTGAACGTCCGCTCCCGCCTTGAAAAGGTGCTCATGTTCATAAAAAAGGAACAGGAGCTTCTCCGCATTCAGAAACGCATCCAGAGCCAGATCAATGAAAAAATCGAGAAGAGCCAGCGGGAGTACTTCCTCAAGGAAGAGCTGAAGGCCATAAAACAGGAACTTGGTATGCCTACCGACGCCAAAAGTTCCGAGTACCAGCGTTTCCGGGAAGCCATAGACGAGCTGCCAATGGACGATGATACGAGAAAACTGGTCGAACAGGAACTGGAAAAGTTTCAGCTCATGGAACCGAACTCCTCGGAGTTCACCGTCACACGAAACTACCTGGATACGATAATCAACCTTCCCTGGGACCTTCCTGAATCTGTGGAACTGGATATTTCCAGGGCCGGCCGGATTCTCGACGCCGACCATTACGGTCTGGAAGACGTGAAAGAGCGGATCGTGGAATTTCTTGCAGTCCAGAAACTGAAAGGGGATTTCAAAGGATCCATTATCTGCCTGGTTGGTCCTCCCGGCGTAGGAAAAACTTCTATCGGCAAATCCGTTGCCCGGGCGCTCAGCAAAAAGTTCTTCCGTTTCTCAGTCGGAGGTATGCGGGATGAAGCCGAAATCAAGGGCCACCGAAGAACCTACGTAGGAGCGATGCCGGGGAAGGTGATACAGGGGCTCAAGATTGTCGGTACCAAGGATCCGGTTTTCATGATCGACGAAATCGACAAGCTGGGAATGAGTTTTCAGGGTGATCCCTCATCGGCGCTCTTGGAGGTACTGGACCCGGAGCAGAACGTGGCATTTCGGGATCATTACCTTGACCTGCCCTTCGACATTTCCAACATCCTCTTCATTGCCACGGCAAACACTCTGGACTCTGTACCAGCTCCTTTGCTGGACAGGATGGAGGTGATACGCCTTTCCGGATATATCGACGAAGAGAAGATCGCCATCGCCCGAAAATATCTGGTTCCCCGTTCCATTGAGAGGGCGGGACTGCAGAAGAAGCAAGTGAAGTACACTAAACCCGCCCTGAGAGCCATCGCCAACGGGTACGCCCGGGAGGCGGGAATGCGTCGGTATGAGCAGATGCTCGACAAAATTCACCGGAAACTTGCCCGGGACCAGGTCAGCAACGAAAGCGCCCCCGAGGTCTATAACCTGGACGAGAAGGATCTGGAACGGTACCTGGGCAAGCCGGTCTTTGCCGAAGAAGCGGGAAAGACGGTGGACCGGCCGGGTATGGCGGTCGGCCTTGCATGGACTCCGTACGGAGGAGACACCCTCGTCATTGAAGCGATCAACAACCCCGGCAAGGGCGGTCTGAAACTCACCGGGAAGATGGGTGAAGTCATGCAGGAGAGCGCAAATCTCGCCTTCAGTTACGTGCGTCACGCCGCCAACGAGTACGGCGTGGACAGCCGTTTCTTTGACGAGAACGAAATCCATATGCACATACCCGCCGGGGCTACTCCCAAGGACGGCCCCTCCGCCGGTATCACCATGGCGACGACTCTTCTGTCCCTGGCAAGAGGTAAAAAGATCAAGGCAAAAGTTGCCATGACGGGTGAACTCTCTCTGGTCGGCCAGGTTCTGCCTATCGGCGGACTAAAGGAAAAGACCATAGCCGCTCGCCGTAACGGAGTAAAACACGTTATCATTCCGCGGCAGAATGAAAAGGATCTTGATGAAATACCTGAACATATCAAGCGGGGACTCAGGTTTTATCCGGTGGACCGGGTGGAAGAAGTTTTCGACATCGTCTTTGGCGAAAAGAAAACGGGTTGACAGGCGCCGGATGCTGGCCTTCGCCCTGGCAGTGGTGGCGATGACCGGGTGTGACACGGCGGAACGAGGCAGAGGGGCTGCGGCGGCCGGATCCGTGACAGAACTTTCAGAAGAAGTGGCCGGGGCGGAGACGGACGGCTCGGGAGGAGCTGCAGCAACGGGGACCGGAAGTCCCGCCGGCGAGACCGGCCGGTTGCACCCCGCGTTCAACCTCAACCAGGCCGATCTGGCTGAGATGACCGCGTCCCTGCCGGAAGAGTACGCTACGACAATCCTCCGGCGGCCGGAGGTCTTTCTTGAACTGGTGATGGTTTTCGGGAATATTGACGCCGATGCGCTGCTTCTGGTGGACAAGCTGCACCGGCTGCCACCCGATTACGTCCCCGGCGACATCGTCGCGCTGGATCGCTTCGGTGAGAGCCTAGTCCTGAACCGCGCAGAACTGGCCCTGCGGGGGGTGGTTTTGCCGGACCTCTTTGCCATGGTGGAAGCGGCGCGCCAGGACGGAATACTTCTTGATCTGTCCAGCACATATCGGAGCTACACCTATCAGGAAGGCCTCTTCCAGTACTGGGTAAACCAGCTCGGCCGGGAAGAGGCGGAGCGGGTCAGCGCCCGGGCGGGGAGCAGCCAGCATCAGTTGGGAACCACCGTAGACTTCGGCTCCGTTACCGACGCCTTTGCCGACCATCCCGCCGGGGTCTGGCTCGCGGAACACGCCTGGCGATACGGGTTTTCCCTCTCCTACCCCTTGGGATGGGAAAAACAGACGGGCTACAGCTACGAACCGTGGCATTATCGGTGGATATCCCGCCCGGCAACGTATATGGAGCGGGAGTTTTTTGGCGGTATTCAGCAGGTCATGCTGGAGTTCTTTCATGAACAACTTCCGGCATTCCGGCAGGCCCGGATCGCGCGCTGATGGAACTCCTTGCACCGGCGGGAAACCTGGAAAAACTGCGCATCGCCTACCGCTATGGCGCCGACGCTGCGTATATCGGTATCCGTGATTTCTCACTTCGCAGCTACGCCGATACGATTCTTTCGTCCGACGACGAAGCAACAGCGGCAACGATACGGAAACTGAAAGCGACAGACGGAAGGCCCCGCCGCCTCTACGGGGCGTTGAATCTGTTTGCCCGGGAGGACGATCTCAAACGTCTTCCGGCGGTACTGCAACGATTGTCACGGTATCCTCTTGATGCGTTGATAGTGGCCGATATCGGTCTCGTTGACATTGTTCAACACCATCTGCCCGATATGGAGCTCCACCTCTCTACCCAGGCAAACTGCACCAATTCCGAAGCAGCCCGGTTGTACCACCGTCTTGGCTTTTCCCGTATTGTTGCGGCACGAGAACTCACCCTGAAGGAAATTGCGGAGATTCGCGATGCTGTTCCTGAAGTGGAGCTGGAAGTATTTGTACATGGCGCCATGTGCATGGCCTATTCGGGTCGCTGCTTCCTTTCGTCCTCCATGTCGGGGCGCTCGGCAAACCGGGGCGACTGCGCCCATTCGTGCAGGTGGCACTACGCTCTGACCGAAGAAAAGCGACCGGGCGAGTATTATCCTATTGAAGAAGCCGGAGGCTATTCAACGATTCTCTCATCCAGGGACCTGATGCTCTTTGATCACCTGGAAACACTCCGGGGCGCCGGTGTCTCCGCCGTAAAGATTGAAGGACGCATGAAAAGCGCCCTCTATACCGCTGTTGCCACGGGCGCGTATCGAAGCGCCCTGGATGGACAACCCGCCGATTACTGGCGGCAGCTCCTCTTCGAACTCACTCACAGGACCTATACGACCGGCTTTCTTCTGGGAGATGAAACGGTACATCACCCTGCAGAAGAAACCTCGCCGGCTCATATTCGCCTTATGGGCATCCTCGGCCTGGTAACTTCCACAGATTCCGCGCCCGGCCGGCACACCGTGGAGGCGAAAAATACAATCTATCCCGGAGACGATCTTGTCCTTCTGCTGCCCGGGACGCCGCCGCAATCGGTCAAGGTGGCGGAACTGAATGATGAGAAGGGGAACCGGATCGAAAAGGCGATTCAGGGCACTCCCGCAACGATTGTCCTTGATCCGCCGGTCCCTCCACAGCGGGGATCCGATGGAATTCTGGTAAAGAGCGTACTTGCGTCGCAGGCGGGAAGGTAATACGGTATTCTCATGAAGGCACCTCTTATTTTCCCCGATATTCTACTTCCGGACGAGTCGGTACCCATGGACACCTGGCCGGTGATCGCCTGTGACCAGTTCACTTCGGACGAAGAGTACTGGAAATCTGCAGAGCAAATCGTTGGAGAAAATCCTTCGACGCTGCGACTCATTCTGCCGGAAATCTATCTGGACCGACCGGAACAGAAATCCCGAGAGGCGGATATTCGCTCTGTCATGCGGCGATACCTGCGGGAAGGGATCTTTCGGGAGCTCCCCCGGACGGCAGTCTTCGTTCGTCGCACCCTTTCCGACGGGAGTCTGCGACGTGGAATTGTCGTCGCACTCGATCTGGAAGAGTACGATTTTGATCCGGATCTACAGTCGGTAGTCCGGGCCAGTGAACAGACTATACCCGAGCGTTTGCCGCCGCGGGCGGCAATCCGGGACGGTGCGGCCGTCGAGTCACCGCACGTCCTGGTACTTTTTGATGACCCCTCCGACGGCATAATGAACGACATTGACGCCGGCCGGGGGAGGCTGAACAAACTCTACGACACTCCCCTTATGCTGGGAGGCGGACGTATTGAAGGATACGCCGTACCCCAGGCGTCACCGCAGGCGACGAAACTGGTGGCGGCCCTTGAATCGCTGCCCAACGCCGAAGAATACGGCTATCTCTTTGCTACCGGTGACGGCAACCACAGTCTTGCAGCGGCCAAGACGGTGTGGACGGCACGGAAAAAAGCCGGCGCCTCCATGGATGATCCATACAGATACTGTCTGGTGGAACTGGTGAATGTGTACGATCCGGGACTTCCCTTTCATCCTATCCACAGACTCGTCGAAGGCGATGGTCGGGCCTTACTGGATGCTCTTGCACGCGTAACCGGGGGAAAGTTTACCACCCCACTTCGAACGGAACTGGTGGCCGGAATTGCCGAACGAGGCCTTTCTTCCGGTGAAATCGCAGTGCTGGGACCGAATATTGTCGCGTTGGTTTCGATTCCCGAAGGTTCGGGTCTGGCGGTAGCTCTGGCGGATGAGGCTATTTCCGATTCAATCCCCAAATCGGTTGACTACGTCCACGGGCTGGAGGATGTCATCCGGGCGGCGGAAAATCGCAAGGGGTTGGCCGTTATTCTACCGGAAACGGACAGGGCAAGTCTCTTCTCTACCGTCGCCACCAAGGGAACCCTGCCCCGGAAGGCTTTTTCCCTGGGAGAGGCTCGGGACAAACGATATTATCTGGAGTGCCGCCGTCTGGAACGATAGAGGCAGCCTTGCGGCTTATCCGGGTGTCGACTCCCCTTCAACTTCAACACTCCAGCGATGACGTCCCTTTGGCTTCGGAAGTTCTGTTCGGGCAGTTGATCGAAGCGTCTCGACAAGAATACCGACCAGGGCAACCACCAGAGCGATAGCTCGAAAGAGTGGCCGATTGTCTTTTGGCAGGGGAGGCGATACAGGCGCCGGACCGGGCAAATAGCGATGACTTGGTCGGGGTTCGTGCCCTTCCAGACGGACGATTACTTCATTGTTTTGGACAAATCCGATGTCTCTGGCCTCAAGACGTACCGTTTCGCGGTCCCCGGCCAGATTTCTCGCTTGACTCTGAAGCTGAGCATGCCGGGTTTCCAGTTCTGCCAGCTGAGTTTCGGCCTCCCGGGCATACCTTTCCAGGACTTTATAAGCCATAATGCCGTAACTGCCGAAGACCAGTTCCAGAAGAAGATAGGTTATCACGCCCAGAAGCGTGATGCTGAGCAACGACGAGAGCTTCATCACTCATTATTACGGTTCCGTCGCCCGCCTACTTGAGCAAAGGGGATCAGTGATGTCACTTGGACTGAACCTTCTTAAGAAGGTACCGAAAATGGTCGTATTCGGTTAAACTATAGGGGAAAAGATACCGAAGTTTGTAACGTTGGAAGACAACTCCGGCCGGGGGAAGAAGAGATGGATACATACAAGCAGGACCAATACCAGGAAGATGATCTCGAACGCTACGGAGTCTGGGTAAAAGCCGGACCGGAAGAAGTCGTCGAAGCCGAAGAGGACGATGATGACTTCGCCTTCACCGACCTTCCCGCCGAGGCAGGTCCCGAGGAATTCCCGGACACCATTTCCGATACAAGCACAGCGGAGACGCCGTTGGCCGAGGAAATTTCCGACAGCGATTTTGATCTGCCGGATATTGATGATTTCGATATGGACGGATTGAGTCTGGACGAAGGAGAAGACGAATTTGCTATTCCCTCCGCCTCTCGATCGGATACCGGCGAAGACGATGAGGAAGACCTCGTGTCGCTGGATGATCTGGATATTGAGGAACCCCAGGACGAAACGGATCCGTTTGCCGCACTGGGAGACGACGACGATGATTTCGACCTTGGCGAACTGGCGGACAGCCTTGGCGACGAAGATGTGGACGAGTCTTTTGATACGACTATCCCCGGCTCAGACGAAGAGCTGGAAGAGATTTCCATGGATGAACTCAATAGCGACACCGATGAAGGTGAAGACCTGCCGGAACTGGATATTGACAACGAGCACGATTTCACCCCGGAAGAGTTAGCTATAGAGATAGTCGATGAAACACCGTCCAACAAGATTACTCCTGAAGAGGAAGTCTTTCTTGCCAGTGACGCGGATTTGCAAAACGCCGATGAAAGTGCTATACAGGACACAATGGACACACAGGAACGTGAGGCTTTTCAGCAAATACAAAAAGAGCTCTCAGATATCAAGACGGAACTTACGGAACTGAAACGTGCGTTACGGTCCGGCGCGGCATTCCGGGTAGAAGTACAGGACGGTGCGATTGAACGCCCTGCCGAGGATGAGCTTCAACCGGAACCGTTCGAGGAACCCGGCGATCTGGATGAGCCCGAAGACGGTCGTGGGTCCGGTTTTTTTGAAGAAGACGAGGACGAAACTATAGCTCTCACCGGCGACGAGCTTGACAACATACTGAACACAGCAGAGTTCACCGAACAAGCGGGGCAGGCTGAAGAGCTTGATGACGATTTCGTCATTGAAACACACCCCGAAGAGGAGCTGGAAGAGGATATTGATTCTTCTGAAGACGATCCGGCCGTACAGGAACTGGCGGATATGGACATTGATGAAGAGCTCTCAGATATAGACTCGCTCAGTGATGACTTCGATGAGGAAGTGGAGTCCACAGACATTGAACCGGACGAAATCGAGATAGACCTGGATTCCCTGGAAGATATAGACACCTCCGTTGACGACGAGGACTTCGATACCTTCGCTGAGCAGGTAGAAAACGATATTGCCGATACCGCTTCCTCGACCGAACTCGACTCGATGGGACGTACGGAAATCGAAGACATCCAGGAAATTGAGCTTGACGACGATTTTGACGATGAGTCCGAAGGGTTTTCCGAAATAGAAGAGGACGAAGAGGAAGAGCAATACAGCGACGAGGAAATCGAACTTGATCTGGATGACCTGGATGTTGAGGATATTGATCTTGAAGAGACCGGGGAGTCGGAGTCCCTGGAAACCGAAGAGATGCTTCACATCGAGGAAAGTCCCGTCGATGAGTCTGAATCTCTGGAAACCGAAGAGATGCTTCACATCGAGGAGAGTCCCGTCGATGAGTCTGAATTTCTGGAAACGGAAGAGATGCTTCACATCGAGGAAAGTCCCGTCGATGAGTCTGAGTTCCTCCAGAAATCGTCGTCAATCGCAGGCTTACCGGAAGACCTGAAACAGGAAATACGCTCAGTACTCTCGTACATGGATCAGCTTCTTGAGGCTCTTCCGGATGACAAGATCGAGGAATTTGCGAAGTCCGAACATTTTGATGTGTACAAGCGCCTCTTTGAGGAACTCGGGCTGGAGACGTGATCTCCAGGTACCATCACCATGGATCTTGTTGATCGTTTGAGAAGAGGGCTGAGAGGCAACTCCAGCGTTTTTGATCGTGCCCTTGCCATGAGGGGTGCCGAAAGCTCCTACCTTCTGGATACGGAGCCTTCCGATACGACCGGCTACACCACGGACAATGAGATCGCCCCGGGGGCAGCGGTCCGGGCGCTCGTAAAAGAGCTTCAGACGCAGCGTCATTTCGGTATAGTGACCCCATCCCATCTTTTTTCCCTACTGCATCGACACATGGCGGTACGTCGCGGAGCTCTTCTGGTGCCCCATCGGGATGGTGGATTGTTGCCGATGGCAACTGCCGGATTGGACCGGACAAGTACTTTTCGCATTCGCCTCAAAGCGGACGAACAAGCGTGGTTGGGCGACGGCCGGCATGCTGTCGTACTTGACGACAGCCGACGGGAAACGGTAACGCGCCGACTTTCCCGTAAAGACGCCGCGGGAACGCTTCGTATTGCTCTGCTGCCATTTATGCATCTTCGCGATGTTGTTGCAGTACTGATGATCTTTGATTCTCCATTGCTTCAAATGGATCCGGGAGTCCTTGACGTCATTGTCGGGGCCCTTTCCGAAGGTGGTGGACGTCTTCTTTTTGACGGGCGAAAACGGACACTGGACCAGGGATCTCATAGTTCGATCTTTCAGGTGAGTCACGTTCCCTCGATCATTGAGCGTCTGAAAACACGGGGAGATCGGGAGAAGCGGGAAATCCGGATTCTCGAAGTTGATCTCTGCTCGCTTATCGGAGAAATTGCCGAGAACGAACCGCATCTGGACCGAACACGACTTTTCGAGGATATCCTCGATACTGTGGCGCTGTTAACCCAGGACAGCCATTCAGCAGTCTTTCTCGGGGGAACACGGATCGCCCTTTGCGGACTTGACCTACCCGAGGCTTCTCCCGCCATCATCGTCCATCTCCTGACAACGACACTGGCCTCCCTCTTCGGATCCACCCATCCCGAAATGCTCACGTATACCCTCCGGGACGCCGAAGAGTTGAACAGTGGACTACGAGACAATTCGGACTCGTAACGGCGAATACAGCGTACGGGTACAGGGCAAACATCTTCACTCAGCGTACGCACCCGTTCGGGAAGCGGTACGCCTGCGGGAAAAATTCCGCCTGGAACGGAATGTCCGTGTTGTTGTGGTTATCGGTGAAGGGATTCCCTATTTTTCCCGGGAACTGGCGGGATCGTTTTTATCCCTGCGGGTTATCGCACTTACCTTCGGTGAAAGTCCGGATATCACTGAGCGCTACGGTACCCCGATCGAGCGAATTTCTCTCGATTCCCCAACCGTATCGGATGTGAGGCGACTTCTACGCTCACGACTGTCACCCGTAGAAGCAATGCAGATCCAGGCATATCTCTGGCCCGTCGCTCAGGAGTGCATTCCGGATTGGGCGAATACCGTAAAAAAGGGCGTTCTCGCGGCTGTCAGAGATGGTCACAGTGAATTGGCCACGACCGCGTCGTTCGGAAAACTGTGGATTCGCAACGCTATTCGGAGAAACCTCGTTCTGAAGGAACGATACCTGGCAAACATCAATGCAGACACTGTCGTAGCGCTTTCAGGGGGTCCTTCTGTGACGGAATCGCTCTCTGCTATTTTCCGATACCGACGGGGATTCGCATTACTGGGTGTCTCATCCGTAGCGGAAGCGGCCTCTCATTCCGGAGTAATTCCGGATATTCTGGTCCACACGGACGCCGGTTTCTGGGCGAAACGGTACCATCGTGATCTGCCTACGGTAATCTCTTTTCGGGCCACACCACCGGTTCACCCGAAGGAACGCCCCGAAATTCTCTTCCGGAGCGGCTGGATCGGGGAGGAACTGGCGTTGGACGCGCAAGATTGGCCCACTTTGGGCGAGCAACCTTCCGTGGCTGCAACAATGCTCGCTTTCGCCGACAGGGCCGTACCAGAAGGAGTTCCGTTCTTTCTGTCCGGTTTTGACCTCGTCTCCCGCGACTTGATAACTCACGCTCGACCACATCCAAATGACCGGTTTGTCCACAATTCCTCAAACAGGCTGACACCGGAGGTCACTATCAGGGCGGAAAGGTCGGGTATGCTTTCCGACCCCGAGCCACTGGTCTGGCACGACGGGACACATGCGTTTCGTACGGAAGCGCTGAAAGCGTTTCAGGAACCGCTGACGACACTGATTCGCTCTATCGGCAAGGGACGACCGGTACGACATATGTCGAACACACCAATATGGTGTGTTCCCGACGACGCACCCGGAATAGCACAGGAGCTTACCGTACCGGGAAAGCCGGCGGTTCTGGAGCTTCAGTGCATCCGCCGACCCTCCCGAAGCGAACGAAAGCGACACATGGAAGCGACCTTCAAAAGGTGGACTGACAGTGTCGTTTCCCCGGATGACACCGCGTCAGCGGAGAGTTTACTGATGCATCTCGCTCCGGTGGAAATGCTCTCAGCATTGAGAGGCGATTGCCCTCCGGACCGAGCAGTAACAACGGCTCGACGTACAATAGAAGACTTCCGACGTTGGATTCAACATGACTGACCCGTCGATTCTTCAGAAGAACCTTGAAAGCCTCCGGTTGTACCAGCCGCTGCTCGGCTCAAAGGTAAAGGCCGCACAACCTGTTGAGGGTATTGTCACACAACTCACCAGGGACGGCACCACTTCCATCGTTGTGAAAGAGTCCGGCGACAGGACGGTACAGTTGCATTCCCGGTACCGTCCCCTGGAAGAAGCCGAAAGAACGGTCGACACACTGGTATCCGCCGCCACCCTCGTCGTTATGGGTATGGGTGGTATGTTTGTTCCACGGCAATACCTGAAGCGGTATAGCCATTCGTCGGTCCTTGCGGTTGAGCGGGACGCCTCGACAGTACGGGCTCTCCTGGAGATTCTGGACCTGTCGGACCTCTTCAAAACGGGACGCCTGAGAATTGCCGACGACGAGAATACCCTCTTTTCACAGCTAACGAGCCTACACCAGCCGGCGATCCAGGACGGAATTGTCACCTACACCCTTCGAGCATGGACGGAAAGAAAACGGAATCACCACATTTTCGGGGAGTACCATCGTCAACTCCAGGAGAACCTCCGTCATATCGCCGGCGAGTATCGTACAATGTCCCATTACGGACGTTCCTGGTTTATTCATACACTGAAAAACACCTTGCAGATTAACTGGTCCGACGTTGTTCCTTCGGTGGAAGCCGTCGGTCACATTATGCGGTCCGCTCCAACTCGTATCGTCGCTGCCGGGCCATCCCTTGATGTGGCTTTCCATCGTATTTCCGAAGAACGTTCGTCCGGTGGAAACCGGAATAACATAATTGTCGACACTGCCCTTCCGGCGATAACCGGACGGAACCTTCCCTGTGTTGGGGTAGTTACTCTCGACCCGCAGGGCTGGAGCCCCCTGCATTTCCGTTCACTTCGAACACGGGTTCCTTTTCTCTGGGCGGATCTCGGTGTTTCGCCTCTACTACAGAAATGGGCCGATCACTTCCTTCCCCTGGGAAGCAACCACCCGCTTCACCGTCTACTGGCACGTTCCGGATTTCCTCTCTTTCATATTCCGGGAAGTCGCAACGTCAGTGAGACGGCGGCGCGCATAGTCCACGTACTTGGCGGTACCATAGGCGACGTAATCGGCGATGACTTCGCCTACCCCGCCGGGAAGACGTATGCCCGCGGCACGTACCATTACGGCATCGCCCGGGGTATGTCTTCCCGGATATATCCCGAGGAGACCTTTTTTGCAGATCAGGTATACCCTGACAGTCGGATCGATCAGGGAGAAAGTGATATTACGGAAGGTCATCCTCGGTTTCGCAAACCGGGAATGTCCAACGCAGAAAAGGAATTCCGGAATATACTCCACACCGGGACCGAAAATGACTCATTTGTCCACATTGAAATGACCGGAGGAGAAGGCAAATTCGATATTGCTACTTTCTGGAAAGCCCATGTAGAGGAGCTGGAACTCCTTCTTCGGCACCGACTGCCCTGTATCGGGCGGTCCACACCGGAAATTCTTGAGATTCTTGGCCCTCACGGACGCGCACATCTTCCGTTACTACCGACATTGGCAAAGAACGACAGGAGTCTGCAAGAAAATCTTTCAAAAACCTTCGATACAGTCCGGGGTTTCATTTTTTCCGATTTGGGCCGATACTCAAAAAGAGATGAAGGGTGAACGTGGATGGCTCTATGCCATCGGAAGTATTGTGTTTTTCCTGGCTATCACCGCCGTTCTGTTCGTTGAACTGGTACAGGTACGTCGGGCAAACGAAATCAGGACACAGCAGTCCTTTTCTGCTCTTGCATCGGTAATTGAAAAGCGATGGGGAGAACTCGATCTTCCTGAAGCGGGACAAGGTATTATCGATCTCTTTCCGTGGGAGCCGGCGCCACTGGTCGTCAGCGTCTATTCGTTCGATATGGGTCTCGATTATCTTTGGGCTCGAAACGACAGCTTTGTTGCCGATATGACGGAACCGGAATTACCCTCAGCTCCAACGATAACGATGAACAGCATCGTTCATCAGCGATATTCCCGTACATTCACACTGCCTGATGGAAGTCGCCGGATTATTACTGCAGTCTTTCCCGTTCTGGACCGTACATCAGTCTACCCGCTCTTCCGGAATTTTCTCATCGCGATACTGGCATTCCTTATCATCCTTCTTGCGATATCAATTTTCGGACTGATACGAAAATCCCCTACGGATATTCAAGGCGAAACGGCACCGACCATCGGGGCAACAAAGATGCAGGAAACCGGCTCCGATACCGGAGGTCTTGTGTCGGAAGACAGTCTCCTCCGACGCCTAACTCTGGAGCTGGAACGGTCGGCATTTCAGGAGCAGGATCTCAGTGTCGCCTTGTTCCGCTTCCACGGGCCGAACAAAGAGGTGGACCGGGAAATGAACGCCAAAGCCGTTCTCAGTTTTTTTAACTTTGAAGACCTTTGCTTCAGGCACGGTGAAAACGAGATCGTTGTACTCTTTCCGGCGACCACTCTGTCCGACTCGTTGGGTCAACTTGAACGGTTTCAGCGCTATTACTGGGAAGAACGACTCAACTGGGACGCCCCGGACGCCGATTTTTGCTGCGGAGTATCGGCCCGGAATGGTCGTCTCGTTCCTGGAGATCGAGTGCTGACGGAATGTCGGGCCGCGGTAAAGCGGGCCGAAAAAACGGCCGGGAGGATCGTTGGATTTTATCCCGACCCCCAACAGTACCGGGCATACCTTATGAATCAGTCCCGATAGGGAATGTCTACAGCCATCCTGTCACGAGTCAGAAAACTCTGCGGAAAGAATTCTACCGCTTCCTGAAGAAGTTCCTTAAGCTGTCGGTCGGTAAATCGGGGGCTGTAATGGATCAGGCCCATTTTTTGGATACCGCCCGCCCGGACAGCAATACCGGCGGCGTCACCGGCGGTCATGTGTTTTTTTACCCGGGCGCTTTCCCGGTGTTCTTCCGTAAACATGCCTTCAATGATCAAAAGGTCCGAGCCGGCTATCTCCCCCGGAATATCGTCCGTCGGCAGGGTGTCGGTAACGTAACTGAACTTCCGGCCCGCCCTGGGAGGCCCGAGCACTTCGACAGGTTCTACGGTGCGTTCATTTTCCAGCGTTACCGCTTCTCCCGATTGCAGACGCGCCCAGAGTGGTCCCCGCGGGACACCCAAAGCGACGGCCCTGTCAGGAAAGAAGACGCCCGGACGAGGATCTTCAATCAGGCTGTAACCGACACACACCCGAGAATGACGCAGTGGAAACGAACGGATCACGAACCCGTCACCGCAGTAAACGGTTTGAGGTACCGATGGCTCTGAAATCTCCTGGACACGAATCTCGTAGTTTATATACATCTCCAGAGCACGGCGGTTCGATTCCACGTATTCTGCAATTCTGGGCGGCCCGATGACGTACAGCGGGTCTACCCGATCAACCTGACTGGACAGCATAAGCATACCGGGAAGACCGGTAACGTGATCGGCGTGGGTATGAGAAATCAGGATTGCACTTATCTTTTTCCACTTGAGATTCAATGCCCGCAAACTGATCTGGGTTCCTTCACCGGCATCAAAAAGAAAAACTTCCCCCTCTCTGCGTAACAGGACCGAGGTGAGATGACGATTGGGCAGGGGCATGACGCCGCCACTTCCGAGTACAAAAGCCTCCATATTCATAACAGGCGGCAAATGTACCATGCCTTCGTGGCGCCGGGCAACGTAAGAAAAGAGCTGCCGGGACTCCCCGACAGCTACCTCCTTACGTGACCGACTCTTTCCGTCAGGAAAAAAGAATCGGTCGGAACCGTTTCAGTATAACAGCTTTTCGGTGAGTGGAAAGGAGTTTTTATTCCGATGTGTCGGTGAGGTTGGTAACTCTACGACGATATACCCGTGCGGTCAGGCCCCGGAGGCGTACCGCCGATGCAGCGGCGAGAACGAGAGATCCTGCAATAACCGCGACTGCCCAGAGCGTGTTCCAGGCGAGAGTCCCGGCGATCACCGCGATAAGAAGCCCCGCCAGGAGCATCACGGAGACCCATAACGGTATCATCGCTGTCACAGCGGCTCTCTTCCGGTGAGTCTCAAGGTCCGTTTCAGTCAACTGAAACCACTTGTACACCAGAACGGTATCCATTTCATATCGTTCCGCCAGCTCCTCCGCCGCGGTCACAGGCTCGTCTTTACGAATGATTGCTTCCGCGATTTCCGGAACCATCCTGCGGTACATTTCCGCCTCGGCTTTTTGACGCTCCGCTACTGTCATGCGATCCAGAGTAACCGATTTCATCCACATTGTCGGTACCCGCGCTTTTACCGCCAAAACGGCCTTGCGGACAGATGCTTTGTGGTATATGAATAGGGCCATGCAGATTGAACCTCGAGTCCTCAAAGGCTTCAGAGATTTTCTCCCTCCTGCGGAGATCCGGCGACGCGAACTTACCCGCGTTCTGGAAGACTGTTTTTCGTCCTTCGGTTTCGTACCTATCGACACTCCGGTGCTGGAGTACACGGAAGTACTTCTGGGGAAAGGTGGTGGCGAAACGGACAAGCAGGTCTACCGATTTACCGATCACGGTTCACGGGATGTGGCTATGCGCTTTGATCTGACGGTACCGTTTGCCCGGTATATGGCGCTGCACCGGCCGGAATTGTACCTGCCCTTCAAGCGATACCATATCGGAAAGGTTTTTCGTGGCGAAAACACCCAGCGTGGTCGTTACCGCGAGTTCACTCAGTGTGATTTCGATATCGTTGGAACCACCGCTGATTCGGCGGACCTGGAGATCATTCTCATGATTGCCGCCGCCTTTCAGGCACTGCAGGTTCCGGGAATCACCGTGCACGTTTCTCACCGGGGCGTTTTCAACCGTTTTCTTGCGCATCATAACGTAATTGGCGTTACCGAGGACGTGTTGCGCGCGGTGGACAAGCTGCGAAAGGTAGGAGAAGAGGAGACACGACGGACCCTGACGACACTGACGGGTTCCGACGTAGCCGAAGGGGTGCTTCGCTTTATCGGAGCGGGCGGCACCGCTGTTGAAATAATATCCACCATGGAAGAACTGGCGGGAGGCCCCGATAAGGATACACAACGCCTGCGAACGATCACGGCGGCAACGGCGGAGCTGGGACTCACCGACAAGGTCCGCCTGGACCCCTCAATCACCCGGGGACTGGACTACTATACCGGAATTGTATTCGAGACCTTTCTTGACGGCGCTGAGAGCATCGGATCGGTCTGTTCCGGTGGAAGGTATGACGACCTGGTTGGCCTGTACAGCAAGGAAGCGATGCCCGGAGTTGGAGCTTCCATCGGTCTGGACCGCCTTATAGCCGGTCTGGACGAGATCACCTCGGAAGCGCTCAACACTTCCGGCGCCGACATTCTCATTACGATGCAGGATGAAACACTGATGGGGCATTATCATTTTCTGGCCGGCCGGCTTCGTGCCAGGGGCGTTCGGTGTGAAGTCTTTCCGGAAGAAAGAAAACTGGGCCAGCAGTTTGCTTTCGCCGAAAAGAAAGGTATTCCATATGCTCTCATCTGCGGACAACGGGAGTACGAAGCGGAAACGGTAAATCTCCGTATCCTGGCTGAACGGCGCAATCTGGACGAGCTGGACATAGACGGTGTGGTCGCTACAATAGGGCTATGAACCCCAAAGATCTCCCGGTATACCAGCAACGTGAACGAATTCTTACGGCATTGGAAACACATCGTGTCGTGGTTGTGGAGAGCCCCACCGGGAGCGGCAAAACTACCCAACTTCCCGTCATTCTGCATGAGGCGGGGTATTCCCGAGACGGCGTTATCGGTGTCACCCAGCCTCGCCGTATCGCCGCGGTCTCCATCAGCTCATTCATTGCCCGACAGTTGAACGGTACAATTCCCGGCCTGGTGGGTTACAAGATGCGTTTTCACGACGAAACCTCTCTCGAAACCCGCATTAAAGTCATGACGGACGGTATCCTTTTGCAGGAAATCAAGAACGACCAGTACCTTCGCGACTACTCCATCATTATGGTGGATGAGGCTCACGAACGAAGTCTCAATATCGACTTCGTTCTGGGGCTGCTGAAACGGGCACTGGAGCTTCGTGATGATCTGCGGGTCATCGTTTCATCGGCGACGATCAATGCGGATGTCTTCAGTCAGTACTTTGATTCCTGTCCGATCGTGCGGATAGAGACGCAGATGTACCCCGTCCAGATCATCTACGATGACCCGAGAGTCTCCGAGGCGACACAGCAGGCTGTCCGGGAGGCGGACCGGAAAGGATACCGTTTCAACCAGAGGGCGGAACGGGAAGTAGCCCACGATGCCCGTGTGGATCGGGTCGTAGCGATCGTTCAACGTCTTATGGACGAAGGGATAACCGGTGACATGCTCATCTTTCTCTCGGGCGAACAGATGATAAAGGACTGCATGTCCCGCCTCTACGGTCTCCCTATGCGCCCGAAACTTCACATTCTGCCCCTCTACGGCCGGCTCAGCAAGGAAGAACAGGACGCTGTCTTTCCTCCGGCACCCCCGGGGAAGACAAAGATCGTTCTGGCTACCAACATTGCCGAAACGAGTATCACCATCGACGGCATAACCGTGGTCATTGACAGCGGACTGGCCAAGACGAACTTCTACAATCCCCGGACCTACACATCCTCACTGGTGGAGGGTCCCATATCCAGGGCCAGTGCCAATCAACGTCGCGGTCGGGCGGGACGGACACAGCCCGGCCGTTGCTACAGACTCTACAGCAAGAACGATTTTGAAGAACGTCCTTTGTTTCAGGAAGACGAGATTTATCGAACCGACCTTTCGGAAGTCGTTCTTCGAATGGCTGAACTCGGCATACGCGACTTTGAACGGTTTGACTTCATATCGTCCCCGGGGGTCGGCAATATTCTCGGCGCCATCGAGACCCTGAGACTGCTGGACGCCCTGGATGAAGAACGAAACCTGACGAAGACCGGCGAGATGATGGCCGTATTCCCCCTTCTGCCCCGACATTCTCGAATCATCGTCGAAGGAATTATGCGATACCCCGAGGCGCTTCGGGATATTCTCGTTGCGGTATCCTTTCTCACGTCTCCTACACCGTTTGTGCTGCCGCCGGGTGAAGAAGCGGAAGCCCGCCGAGCCCACCACCGCTATCGAAACGAACTGGGCGATTTTGTCAGTTACCTTCGTCTCTTTGAGGCGTATCAGAGTTCCCCGGACAAGAAGAAGTTCTGTGACGACAGATACCTCGATCCCAGGACGATGGCGGAGATCAACAATGTAAACGACCAGCTCGCCGAAATAGTCAGCGATATGGGGGTCCCTATTCTCACCGGGGGATCAAAGGCGGATTATCTCGCCGCAATCGGACGTGGTCTTATTCAGTTTGTCTGTATTCATACCGGCAAAGGTGTATACCAGAGCCTGACGGCGGAGCGGATTCAGATACACCCCGGTTCGGGAATGTTTCGGGAGACTCCCCAGTTCATCGTTGCCGGCGAAATTGTCCGGACCAGTCGCACCTGGGCACGCAGTGTATCTCCTCTCCAGAAGGAATCGCTGAGGGCGATCTCCGAAGAGCTGTATCGGCAGCTGAGGGAAACCCAGACGAAAGGGCCGCGCAGGGAAGGTCAGTCCGGACAGGAGGCGCAGTCCCGGCAGAAGGATACCACGTGGCAGATTCAAATTGGCAAAGCCGCTTTTACCCTGGTTCCCTACAAGGGTAAAAAAAAGATTGCCGTACTCCCCTGGGGGGAGCTTTCCCGTCTCTACACGGCGGGCAGACCTCCTCGTCCCGGTGGTAATGCCGGAAAGATCCGGGCACGGGTGGAATTGGGTAATTTCGTTCTCATGAACGGCGAACGCCTGGCGACGGTATTGCGGGTCGGATCACATCTGCCTCAACGCCCGGAGATACAAACCGACTGGAACGGAAGACTCACCTTTACTATGCCCGATGACGCCGGAGAGCTGGTGAACGGGCTGTCCCACATTCTGGAACTGGCTCCTATAAAGAAGAACGCCAATCAGTTGGGTTTTCTTGCCCTCTACGCCCACCGGGACGGACGGTACTGGATGAAACCTAACCGAAGCTTCTTCAACGCTGTACAGGAGAGCCTGGGCAGTCTGGAACAGCTTGTTGACGAACTGGAGAACGCCGGTAAAGACGGATACTCCGCGGTGGTTGGAGCCGCCTACAGGCGGCTCCTGGATATCATGGAAAAGGACGACTGATTACTCGTATATGGTAAGCCGATACGCACCGGTCTCTTCAAAGAAAGACGCCACAAAAATTGTGTAGGTACCGTTCTCCGGCAATGAAACATCCACGGCGCTGTTTGTACCACCCCCGCCATCATCGTCCCGGGCAAGATTGGACCCGTCGGGATTACCGACATACAGAACCGTATCGAAATCGTCGGATTCAAGGAGAATGCTGATCTGTCCTCCCGCCCGTCCAACGTACTCGTATGAGTCGTAAATAGTACCGTCAAATCCACGGGAGTCGTTCGTCTCCAGGGAGCCTCTGTACTCGGCTACGACGTTCTGAGAACTTTCGGAGACGCTCAGTGAAAACGACCCGTCACTTCCCTCGCCAATGCTCCCGGCGATAATCTGAATGGCTCCGTCTACCTCAAACTGGTAACTCAAACGACTGTTGAATTCTTCACCACCGTCGTCGTTGGTGTACTCCCTGCCGGCTCCGTCGATCACCCGCAGGTACGCGTCAAAGTCGTCCGATTTCAGATCGATGACAACTCTCTGTCCCGCCTGACCTCGATACTCGTAGAGTCCCGTCACTCCGGGGCTTTCTCCGGAAACAAGAGCTCCTGCAACGGTTTCACCAGCTCGCACGACTCGTGGATCTCCCAGTTCCATGACGGTGACACGGTACTCGCCTTCTTCGCCCCCGAAAAGGGGTGAAACGGTAAACTGCATTGTACCGGTGGTTCCTAATGTCCGAAGAAAACCGGCGTGATACCCTTCGTAATCGTCGTTTGTTACCTGCTCTCCCCCCGGTAACACCGCTTCAATATAGGTGTCAATATCGTCACTTCGAACGACCACTTCTACCATTGTACCCGCCCGTACCCGAACGCTGTAGGTGTCCCGGAAGGCGCCATCTTCACCGACATCGTCCCCCGGGGCGAAACGATCCGATGTGGAAAAAATGACCTCCTGTGCTCCTGCCGAGAGGGTCACCACAGCAAGAAAAAACAGCACCCACAACCGAAACTTTTTTTTACTCATCTGTTCATCCTCCATTCTATCGTTTAAGTATATCCAGAACCCGGGACGGTTCCATAACATGAAGGAAGTTTTCCTGAGGTCCATTTTGCAGGACAAACTGTACCCCCCGGGATGTTCGCTTTTTATCTTTCTGCATCGCTTCAAGAACGAGTTCAGGTTTGATTGGCGCGGGGCCGGTATTGTATCCATAAGAATCGAGGATATCGATTACCCGCCTCGCCCAGGAGGAGTCGGTGAGTCCTTCCGCTTCCCCGGCATGCATCGCTCGCGCCGTTCCCCAGGCAACAGCCTCACCGTGCGTCCATGTGCTGAGACCAAGGGCAGTTTCCAGAGCGTGGCCGAAGGTATGGCCCAGATTCAGAAATGCTCTCCGCCCCCGTTCGGTAAAATCGGATTGAACCACCTCCGCTTTCACCGCCACGGCACGTCGGATGACATCCTCGAGAAGGGCCGGACTACGGTCCAGGACGTCTTGAGTCTGCTCTTCCAGAATCCCGACCAGAAGGGAATCACCAAGAAAGGCAGCTTTCAGGACTTCCGCGAGTCCACTGAGATATTCTTTCTGCGGAAGAAAATCGAGAAACCTTGGGGAAATTCGAACCTCGGCGGCGGGGGCGAAAGTACCTATCATGTTCTTGTAGCCGTGAAAGTCAATGCCGGTCTTTCCCCCGACTGCAGCATCCACCATAGCCAGCAGCGTCGTGGGAATCAATACGACGCGAATACCCCTCAGATACGTACTCCCTGCAAAAGCTACCAGATCGGTCACAGCGCCGCCACCGAAGGCGTACACGGTACTACGCCTCGTCAGCCCTCTGTGCAGACACGAATCAAGCAGCGAAAGAAACACATCCGGTTGCTTGCACCGTTCTCCCGCCGGAACGGTGACTTTGGCCGCTCCTGGAGGAAAGGCTGCATCGAGTTGGACGGTATTTTCATCACATACAATAATGGAAGGATCGGGAGACTCACCGCAGTCGTCAAAGAGTGAGTCTACCTTGCACAGCAGGAGGTCCGACCGATGGCCATCCAGGGTCAACCTGTGCAGAAGTTCATTCGGCATGGTACCATTTTATCCTGAGGGAGAGTCTTCGACTACAGCGGGCGTTAGCGGGCCTTACCGGCGAAAGCGTCCTGAGAAAGAACCATAGCGGGATTAATGAGAGATCCGACAATTTCCCTGATAAAGGGATCTACAATGGAGTAGACCCGACGGTTTCCCTGTACCTTACTGGCGACAATATTTTTCTGCTTCAATACCGCCAGATGCTGGGAGATGACCGGCTGAGGCTGGTCTAGGCAACTCCACAGGTCGGACACACAGGGCTCTTCCTCCCGGGCAATACGACACAGAAGGCGAAGGCGCATAGGATGCCCGCACACTTTCAGCTTCTGCGCACACTGATCGAGGTACTCTTCAGAGCAATAATCGGGATCCTCAGTGTTATACGGGCGAATGTCCATACTCAGAGAGTACTATACTGTTAAATAAAAATCAATATATAGTCGTTACAAAATGTTAAGCGGTCTTTTTCTCATTACTTCCGGATGTACTGCCCTTGTCAGACCCGCTTTCGCTCTTGGCGGCGTCGCTCGTTCCGCCGGCGCCCGCTTTCGCGTCGCTCGTTCCGTTGGCATTGGCTGTATCCGCGGTAGACGCTCGCCGTTTGCTGTCATTGACATAGAAACCGCTGCCTTTGAAAATAACCCCCGCCCCACCGCTAATTATCCGTCGCAGCGCCGATTCGGCACACTGGGGACATACCTTCAATGCGTCATCTTTCATGGACTGAAACGCTTCAAACTGATGCCCGCAGGCATCGCAGAGATAATCATATGTCGGCATTTCGGTCGTACTCCTTGTAGTGGTGATGGAAATATATACAAGGAAAGACTGTGAGGCAAGCCGAGGATTGCTTCCCGGATGCCGGTTTTACCGGAAGCGGCTTCGCACCGGCACCCCAAAACGGGCGAGATGTTCCTTGATACTCGGAACTGTGTAGTCACCGTAGTGGACCATACTGGCCACCAGGGCCGCATCTGCGTGTCCTACGGTAAGTACTTCATGCACATGGTCCGGCGTGCCGGCGCCACCTGATGCGACAACGGGAACGGGTACCGCGTCGGAGATACGGGCCGTAAGGGTGCATTCATATCCGTCCCTGGTCCCGTCGGCATCGATACTGTTCACGACGATCTCTCCGGCTCCCAATTCTACCGCCCGGAGGGCCCACTGCAGGGCATCAAGATCGGTGGTTGTACGGCCACCGTTAATAAACACCCGATATCTCGAAGGCATGGAACTGTCACGTTTCGCATCCATACCGAGAACGATGCACTGTCGTCCGAAACGGGCTGCACCCCGGGAAATAATGTCGGGGTTCTTGACGGCCTGACTGTTCACACTGATTTTCTCGGCCCCGGCCAGCAGAACCGCCCGCATATCTTCAACGCTACCGATACCGCCACCGACAGAGAATGGAATGAAGATCTGGGCGGCAACCTTCTCCACCACATCGATCATGATGCTCCGTCTTTCGGCACTGGCAGTAATGTCATAAAAAACGAGCTCGTCCACGCCTTGTTCGTAGTATTGCCTTGCCATAGTCACAGGATCACCGATATCCACGTTACCTTTGAAGCGAATTCCCTTGGTTACCATCCCTTCCCGGACGTCCAGACATACGATTACCCGTTTTGAAAACATTACCACCTCCCATCCCAGGAAAGGAAATTGTCGATCATTTGCAGTCCGAACTCACCGCTCTTTTCGGGATGAAACTGCGTGGCCACCACATTCTTTCGACCGATGGCAGAAGGAAAGATCTCTCCATAGTAGTGGGTGACCGCCAGGATGTCCCGATCATCCGCCGGTTGAGGATAGTAGGAATGAACGAAGTAATACGAAGCATCCTCGGGAATATCGGTGAATAGCGGATGGGGCCTGCACACGTCTATGGTGTTCCATCCCATGTGGGGTACCTTTATTCCGGGACGCGCATTAAAAGCGATGGTTCTGCCGTCCAGAATACCCAGACACATAGCGTTGTTTTCTTCGGACCGTTCGAGAATTATCTGGGATCCGAGACAGATTCCAAGAATCGGTACGCCCTCAGCTGCTTTATTCCGCAACTCTTCGGCCAGTCCCGTTTCTTCCAGTCGCAACATGGCCGCCGCGGCATCCCCAACCCCGGGAAAGATGATTCTGTCGGCATTGGAAAGGGTCGCCGGATTCCCGGTGACCACGAACGTTGCTCCCAGATGGTGCAGTGCCGTCTCCACACTTCGAAGGTTTCCTGCCTCGTAATCAATAACCGTCAACACTGAGTGCTCCTTTCGGCTTCACCAGAGACAGGCCATGTATTCGGATGGTGTCTCCCGACCGGAGAATATCAAAATCGTCGTGCAGGACAAAACCATAGGACTCGATAAAGCGAGAAGCCAACAGGCGAAGAGGCACCAGAGCAATTCGTGCCCGTCGCTCATCCGGAAATATCAGTTCCACTACGAACGATCCGGCTGTGGCGTCGGGACTTCCGAAAAGAAAAGCGCGCAGTTCGAGTGGGGCCAACTCCGGGGGAATGCCCTCCAGCTCCGGACCGTCCAGAATCAATAGCCCGGCAAGATAGTCCGACCCGTTTAATGCCCTGCCTGCCAGGTCGGGTATGACGGCGTCGTCCGGCACCCCCGCAGGAGTGTCTGATTCTCCGGTTCTGCCGGTTACCACCCAGAGGCGTTCGGGAAAAAAGGAAACTGTTACAGCTTCTGCAGGATGCTGCCACACCCCCCAGTCTGTTCTCGTCCAACCCCGGGAGTTAAGTGCCATGCTGGAAAGAAATCGTGAAACGGTCATTTCCATGACGAGCGTATAGGGCGCCGAGAGCCCCGCGGCAGAAACGGCACCCCATATTCGGCGGACCCGATCGATTTCTCTGACGGCCTCAGGAAGGTACTCTCCGGCAATTTCTCTGCCGGCAGGCAACGTATCAAAGGAGAAAAAAAACTCTATCTGTCCGGAATGAGCAAACCCGTCGGCAATCTTCAGAAATGTGTCGTCGTCCCGGTGAAGTCCCGCAGCTTCTGCTGCGTAGTCTTCTTCTCCGGAGGAGGAGCGCAAACCCTGCGGTGTGGTCTGGCACCCCCACAGAACCGGCAACACAAACAGGCAAAGGAGACGAGCAGCCGCCGGGAACCGGAACCAATTGGTTTTGCATGCCGCCTTGCGGCACACAAAGTGACAAAAATACCCGACTTCGTCGGCTATTTTCGTATTAGATTTTGCCAATGGATATGCGAACGTGGACGTCACCAAGATCGACCTCCGTTGCATCGTGCGGGACGGTCCACTCCAGCACATCCGTCAGAGTTTCTCCGCAGAGGTACTCGTCAAATGCCTGCGCCGCTTCCACAATCTCGGCGTCGCCCTCGAGACCAAGGCGAATGCGATCGGTCACTTCCAGGCCGCCCTCCTTGCGAAGGTTTTGTACTGCCCGGATGAGGTCACGGACCAGTCCTTCCCGACGCAGTTCCTCCGAAATGGTCGGGTCCAACGCAACCGTCAAGGCACCTTCGTTCAGAACTTTCAACCCTTCCTTTTCCTGACGTTGCACGATAATACTGTCGCCGGTAATCTCAACAGACTCTTCATCCACATCGATGCTCAGGGTGCTTCCATCCATAAGCTGCTGAATCTCTTCACCGCGCAGTTCTTCGATCAGAGCCGCCGCTGAACGCATACGCTTGCCCAACCGGGGACCCAATTCACGGAAGTTCGCCTTGGCGGAATACTCCACCAATTCTTCCTCGTTTTCCCGGAATATAACCTCTTTTACATTGAGCTCTTCCCGAATGATATCTTCCATTTCCCTGAGAGTCCGCTTAGCTTCCTCGTTTCGGGTTACCAGATGAATCGCTGCCATCGGCTGCCGAATCTTGAGGTTGTGCATGGTCCGCAGCGCCCGACCGAGACTGACAGCCTGTCGGGTGGTTGCCATCTTCCGTTCCAGATCCCGGTCCCTGCGTCGATCGTCCGCACGGGGATAGTCACAAAGATGAATTGAATCGGGGTCTTCCGTACTCTTAAGATTCAGAAAGATGTCTTCCGTAATGAAAGGAACTATTGGAGCGGCTACCTTGGTTAATGTCATCAGAACGGAAAAAAGTGTCTGGTACGCCTGTTCCTTGTCGTTGTCGTTCTCGCTCTTCCAGAACCTCCGTCGACTCCGCCGGATATACCAGTTGTTGAGTGAATCGATGAAGGTGACGATAGGATCGATAGCCTTCTGCAAGTCGTAGGCGTCAAGCTGTTCCGTCACCTCTTCTATCAGCTTTTCCGCCTCCGAGAGGACCCATCGGTCCAGGGGATGGTCGGGATTATCCGGCCCTTTCGAAGGGCGGACCCCGTCAATATTGGCATAGGTCACAAAGAAACTGTAGGCATTCCAGTACGGTATGATAACTGTCTTCAGGACCTCCCGGACACCTTCGTCGGAATACTTCAGATCCTCCGCCTTTACCACTGCCGAATTCATCAGGAAAAGGCGCAGGGCGTCGGCGCCGAACTGGTTGATTATGTCTTTCGGATCTGTGTAGTTCCGGTCACTCTTGGACATTTTCTTGCCGTCTTCAGCAAGAACCAGACCGTTCACCACTACGTTCTCAAAAGCTGGAGCGTCAAAAAGGGCTGCCGCAAGAACGGTCAGGGTATAGAACCATCCGCGAGTCTGGTCCAATCCCTCACAGATAAAATCTGCCGGAAAGTTGGCTTCAAAGTACTCTTTGTTCTCGAAGGGATAGTGATTCTGGGCGTAGGGCATGGCGCCGGACTCAAACCAGCAGTCCAGAACTTCCGGTACCCGCCGCATGGTACCGTTACCGTCAGGACTGGGCCAGGTGATTTCATCCACATATTGCTTGTGAAGATCATCTACCCAGATACCGGATTTCTTCTGCAGGTCCTCCCGGCTTCCAATAACCTCGATGTAGTCGCTTCCGTCACATTTCCATACGGGAATAGGATTTCCCCAGTAACGATTGCGGCTGATCGCCCAATCACGGGCACCTTCCAGCCATTTACCGAAACGTCCCTTCTGGAGATGGCCCGGCACCCATCGTACACGGTCATTTGCATTGAGCATACTCTTCTTGACCTTGCCGATATCCACAAACCATGAGCCGATAGCACGGTAAATCAGAGGTTTTTTGGTGCGGTAGCAAAACGGGTAGGAGTGGCGGTACGTTTCCCGCTTGACCAGGATGTTCCGTTCTTTCAGGTCTGCAATGATCTTTTTGTCGGCGTCCTTCACCTGAAGTCCCTCAAAATCGGGAACCTCCGCCGTAAAGCGCGCTTCCTTATCGATAGGTACGATCACCGGCAGCCCGGAGTCCTTCAACAGATTGTAATCGTCTTCACCGAAACCAGGTGCAATGTGGACAACGCCGGTACCATCCTCTGTAGTGACAAAATCACCCAGATAGACCTTGAAGGCGCCCTCGGCAGCCAGGTCGGCAAAATACGGGAAGATCGGTCGGTAGGTCAGCCCTTCCATGTCGGCACCGGTCAACCGGTCTACAACAGTGTACTCCGATTCGTTCCGGTAGTAGTGTTCCAGCCGACTCTCGGCAAGAATATATCGGTCGGTTCCGTCCTTCACCTTCACGTAGGCAACATCCCGGCCCGCCGCGAGGGCAAGGTTGCTCGGCAGCGTCCACGGTGTGGTTGTCCAGGCGAGAATAAATGTTCCCGGTTGATCGTTCAGTTCAAAACGTACCGTGATGGCAGGGTCATCCACGTCATGGTAACCTCCGAGATTGACCTCAAAATTGGAGAGAGGAGTTGCCAGAGCGGGACTGTACGGTAGGATATAATGACCTTCATAGATGAGACCTTTTTCCCAAAGACGTTTAAAGACCCACCATATAGTCTCCATGTATTCCGGTTCCATCGTCTTATAGTCATTGTCAAAGTCTACCCAGCGGCCCATCCTGGTGACTATCTGCCGCCATTCGGCGGTGTAACGGAGCACGATTCCCCTGCAGGCATCGTTGAATTTCGCCACCCCGTACTCTTCGATCTCACCGGCTCCGGAAATACCGAGCTCTTTCTCCATTTCATATTCAACCGGCAGTCCATGACAGTCCCATCCAAAGCGGCGTTCAACTCGCTTGCCTTTCATACTCTGATAACGGGGAATGATATCCTTGATGGTACCGGGAACAAAATGGCCGAAGTGAGGCAACCCCGTCGCAAACGGGGGACCGTCGTAGAAAACGTACTGATCCCCTTCACTTCGTTGTTCTACAGACCGTTCGAAGATTCCTTCACGTTCCCAGAACGCAAGGATATCCTCCTCCATTGCCGGGAAGTTGACCTTCGGATCTACCGGTTTATACAAAACATCCTCCTGCCGTCATCTTCAGAATATACATGAAATGCGGTTTCGTTTATTCGTTGGTACTGTCGCCCCGAACGATATGGCGGATTACTTCGGTATCATACCGGTACAAGACTATCGTCGTTCCTACATCAAGTATATACGGAAAGGCTATTCGACCGCCGGGATGCACCGTATTAAAGAGAGGTGTGCTTTCGCCTTCAGGACCTACCGCGATTGCTGAAAGCTCCACCGAAACGGCGTATTCCGGCAAGGTCCGATCAAAAATTCCAAACTGTTCGCCCTCGTTGATGTCGCGAACACCTCGAATAGTCAGTTGAACGGGAGTATCCGGGAAGACTTGAGCTCCCCCCTCGGGATTCTGGGCGACAATAACACCTTCCTGTCCAATAGTAGGTTGCTCTTCCAGTCGGAACACAAAGGGAACATTGTCCCGAGACAAAATCTTCAGTGCATCTTCCCAGTAGAGACCGCGAAACGTCGGCAGGGAGATTCGCTCCACATCGGGACCCCTGCTCACAATCAGACTGATCGGGGTCGTACCCGAAATAGCTGTACCCGGCGGCGGAGTTTGTTCTATGACCGTTCCAGGAGATGACTCGTCAAAGACATAACTGATCCCCTCAACGCGTATCGGCTCGGCACCGCCGCTGCCCAAGGCCTGAATCTCCGATTGAACCTCTTGAAGCAGACGACCCCGGTAGTCGGCTATTTCGTCAATAATTGCTCCCTGACTGACAATAAGGGTAACTCTGCGCCCTGCCCGGACGACACCGCCGGCTTCCGGGTTTTGCGCGATGACATGTCCTTTCAGTGTCGGGTCTGAATGGTACCTCACCTGTATGCGAGGAAAGAGGCCCCGTTCCTGTAGCTCAATCAGTGCTTCCACAAGCTCGTCGTTCACCATGTTCGGAACCTGTGTTTGTGCGGGCCCTTGCAATGTCAAAAGAAAACTGGTAAGGGCGGACAGACTGAGAATCACAAAAAGTGCCAGAAAGGCCCAAACAGTGATACGAAAATACCGACGGTCGGGGGTGAGTTCTTCTTGTTGTTTCTTTTTCCCGGAAAAGGGTGCCCTGATCATGTTTTACGCCTATTACGAAAATACTCGGCGACAGCCGGGTATTTCTGTTATTTCGGGTGCCGCAAGGCGGCATTCGAAACTATTTCAGGACTGTGCCGATAAAGCCCTGGTTGCCGTTCAGAAACGACATAAAGTCGCTTTCTTTACGTGCCTCCGGTTTGAGTCGGCTCACGGCAAGCAGACCATCCACGGTTTGTACCAAAATTCCGCGGCGGTTGTCTATACCGACGACGGTGCCGGCTTCCGGCATTGCCCGGGAAGTATCGACACCCTCAAATTCAACCCGGTCTGGCGGCACCGCTGTGGCAGCGGTGATCTGAAGAAAATTGCCGCTCCATACGCATCGAACCCCGGGCCACGGAGTAAAGGCGCGGACCATCCGGTCCAGCTCATCGGCCCCTTCCTTCCACGTTATTCGCCCGTCATCTTTCGCTATTTTTTTGCAGTACGTTGCCGCCGCGTGATTCTGTTCGCGAAATACCGCCGTACCTTCGAAAATCTGCTTCAGAGCCTGTACAAGCAGGACAGCACCACGACTCCCGAGGTCGTCATGGAGAGCGGAGACGGTCATGTCTTTGGGCAGGGGAACCGAATCCTGGAGAATAACCGCTCCCGTATCCATCTCGGGAGCTATCTTCTGAATGGACACACCCGTCTCGCTGTCCCCGGCCAGAATAGCCGCCTGCAGCGGGCTTGGCCCGCGGTGCCGCGGTAAAACGGACGGGTGGAGGTTAATCCCTCCGCGGGGAAAGAGGGCCATGAAACGGGGGCCGAATATCTTTCCATATGCAACCGATACGAGGATATCCGGTTTCAGTGCCGCCACCGCCTCCCGGGCGGATCCATCCAGGCGTTCCGGTTGCAGTACCGGTAGGCCGTCTTTTTCCGCCCGAACCTTTACCGGCGGAGGTGTCAGTTTTCTACGGCGCCCAACGGGACGATCAGGATTGGTAAGCACCCCCGTCACGGTAAAGGTGCCTGATGAGTCTTCAAGGAGTGCGTCCAGTGAGAAAAGAGCTATTTCGGGCGTCCCGGCAAAAAGAACCTTCAGGCCGTTCGTCACTGCTCCCCCGGCTCCCCGGGCTTCCGGTAGTTTTTTAATAGTCGTTCCTGTTTTCGTCTGGAAAGATGTTCAAAAAAGAGCACCCCCTCCAGATGATCGTATTCGTGTTGAATCACACGGGCGAGAATACCTCCGGCGTAAAGAGAGAACGGATTTCCGTCCTGGTCAAAAGCTTCTACAGAGATCTCCAGAGGACGTTTTATATCGGCATAGACGCCCGGAATGCTGAGACACCCCTCTTCATACGGTCCTTCGTCGGGAGATACCGCCACAATTCGAGGATTCACGAAGACCCGCGGTACATCGTCACCAACATGCACCACAAAAAGGCGACCCATCCAACCCACCTGCGGGCCGGCCAGTCCAATACCCTGAGCTCCGTGCATAATTTCGATCATTTCGGCGGCAAGACGGGCAAGTTCGCCGTTGATCTCACCGACAGGTTCTACCTTCTGCTGTAACCGTTCATCCGGATGATAGACAAGGGAAATCACCACCCCAGTGTACTTATAAGAGCTGCACCGGGTCTACATCGATCTCCACATAGAGCCCCCGTGAATGGCTCCATTCAGGTTGAACAGCCTCCACCAGACGAACCAGATCGGCAATATTTTTACCGCGTAAAATGATCTGAAAACGCCAGTTCCGATTGATGCGCTCCAGTGGAGCCGGAGCAGGACCGAGAACATCCGTTCCGGCGACAGCCGGACGGGAATGAGGACCGCCATGAAGACGAGCACGCAAAGATTCGCCGATACGCTCGGCCGCCGCTTCGGCGATATCCCGGTGAGGTGAGCGGATTACCAGCCGGAGGAGCCGCGCAAAGGGAGGGAATCCGAGCTTTTCCCTGACATCCAGTTCCTCCCGGTAAAACCCTTCCACGTCCATCTTCACTGCCAGCTGAATAGCTGAGTGTTCCGGGCGCAAAGTCTGAACGATCACTTCGCCATCCTGCCTGAAACGTCCCGCCCGTCCGGCAACCTGAACGATAAGGGAAAACGTTCGCTCGGCAGCCCGAAAGTCCGGAAGACTCAGGCCGGTATCTGCCATAACTATTCCTACCGTTCGAACGCCGGGAAAGTTAAGCCCTTTCGCTACCATTTGCGTACCCACCAGGAGATCAAGGTCACCGTCACCAAACTGCTGCAGAATTGTCCCAAGCGCCCCCCGTGTGGAGGTCACGTCGGTATCGAGTCGAGCGATACGCATACCTGGAAGCTCGCGCTGGAGATCCTCTTCGATCCGTTCGGTACCGAATCCGGTATATCCAACATCGAGAGAACCGCACTGAGGACAGAGGGACATCGGGTTTGTATGGTACCCGCAATAGTGACACACCATTCGTCCCTGCCCCTTGTGGTACGTCATAGGAACTGAACAGCGGGGACACTCGGTCTGGTATCCGCAACTTCGACACTGAAAGACTCCGGCATATCCACGCCGGTTCAGAAAGAGGATGCTCTGGGCCCCCATCTCCCGGGTACGCAAAAGGGCGCCTTTCAGGGTTGGCGAAAGCAGCGACGCGGCGCCCCGGACATTTTCTATCCGTATCGCCGGCAGAGCGCCTCCGGAAAGACGACGGGTCAGATCAATTCGCGTCAACCGCCCCTGCTCCATGAGATGCCACGCCTCTACCGATGGGGTGGCCGACCCCATGATACACGCTGCACCGGCCTGACGTGCCCGCTGCAACGCTACCTGTCGGGCGTGATACCGGGGAGAGGTTCCGGACTTATACGAGCCTTCGTGTTCTTCGTCGATCACTACCAGACCGAGATTTCGAATTGGCGCAAAAACGGCACTTCTCGCTCCGACAACGAGAACAGCGTCTCCGTCTCGGATGCGGTGCCATTCACCGAAGCGTTGTGACGGAGTGAGTCCGGAGTGCAACATGGCGACACGATCGCGGAATCGCCGGATCAGGTGGTCAAAGAGCTGATGAGTCAAAGCGATTTCCGGTACCAGATAGAGAACGCTTTTTCCCGAAGCGATAATGCGCTCCGCCAGCCGGAGAAACACTTCCGTCTTTCCACTGCCGGTGATGCCGTAAAGGTAGTACCATCCTTCTTCACCGGGCTGCAGCGTCTCCGACACAGACCGTATGGCCGTTTCCTGCTCCTCCGACAGAACTATGCGCTCCGGTTCGACTTCAGGCTCATCACCTGTGACCTGGGGAAGCTCCTTTTTCCTCCGTGCACCGGGCAACATGGCGGAGAGGACCTCCCCCAGAGGACTTACATAGCTTCGGGAAACCCACTGCGCAAGTTGAAGATACTCCTCGTCAAAAAGGGGTTCGTCATCAAGAACCCGGGATATTGCCTTGATTCGTTCCGGAGGCGTTCCATCGGTGCCGGATCCTACCACTACACCGGTAACGGTCCTCCTGCCGAAGGGCACGATCACCCTGACTCCGAAGGATACCTCCCCCATCTCTTCGGGAACGCTGTAGGTGAAAAGACCGTCCAGTGGCACCGGCACGGCAACCTTGACAAATCGTGCAGTCCCCATGTTCACCCTATGAAGCCGAATGGCCGGCGTTGTCAATGAGCCAGTTCCGCACCGACTTCAGGTCTTCCCAGACGGGACGCCTCCACGCCTGGTTTCTCAGCACTCCGCTGGGATGAAAGGTCGGAACCAGAGGAATCCCCTGATAGTGGTAGAAGGTACCGTGAATACGGGTAATACCGTTGGACGTGCCCGTCAGGATTCGGGTGCTGATCCGTCCGACCGTAAGAATCAGCTTCGGTTGAACCAGAGTAATCTGTTCCCGCAGGTATGGAAGGCAAAGGTCGCTCTCGTCCGGTTTGGGATCGCGATTGTTCGGAGGACGACACTTTACAATGTTGGCAATAAACACATTTGTTTTTCGGGACAGTCCAATAGCGGACAACCATTGGTCCAGATATTGCCCCGCCCGACCTACAAAGGGTGATCCCTCTTCGTCTTCCTGAGCCCCCGGCCCCTCTCCGATTATCATGACCAAGGGATCCAAAACACCTTCTCCTGGAACGGCATTGGTTCTTCCCAGCGAGAGGGGACACTTGTCACAACTCCGAATCTCATCGGCAAGCTCATCCAGACGCCGCTGACGTTCCTCTATAGACCGGGAAACCGCTTTCTCCACCGTCTCACCATGACCGGTAGGCGCAGGATCTTCCGGTTCAAACCGGGATATGAACGCCTGCAAATCAGCTTTATAATGCCGAATCTCTGCCCGGGAATGCAGCGCCAGCGTAACGTTGCTGAGCAATTCGTAGAGCCTTCCAATGTCTTTCTGTCGTTTCACAAATCATACTCCACGTCGTGCAGAAAAAGCCCCCAGGACGGGGCGGTTGTTCCCGAACATTCCCGGCGCTTCTCTGCCAGCAGGTCCTGAATGCTCTCTCCGGGAGGCATACCACGCAGGCGGAGGCGTTCACGCTCAATAAGAGTACCGACAATGGACCGCACCATCCTCCACAGGAACCCGTTCGCACCGATAGCAAATTCCGCTGATGTCCCCCGACCGCGCCAGTGAGCGTACAGGACTGTCCGTGTCATCGATCCCTGATCCTCGCGTCTGGCAGCAAAAGTGGAAAAATCATGGGTTCCAACGAAAGCCGACGACTCTGCGTTAAGCCGGGTCAAATCGGGCATTTCCGGAATCCTCCATGCAAAAGCACGCTGATGTGGCAACGTATACGCTCCAGCTGAAAGATGATACCGGTAATGGCGACTTCGTGCATCAAAACGTGCGTGAAACGCTTCAGGGACCTCTCTGGCAGCAACGACCCGGACGTCCGAGGGTAACCGGCTGTTTACGGCGGCGGGGAAGTTTTTCATAGATATGGAATCCCGGTCGCTTGCGAAGGATACGTGCTGACCGGTTGCGTGGACTCCGGAATCGGTTCGGCCGGCAACTACCGTCGGAATGAAGTGCCCGTGGAGGCTTTCAAGGGCTCCTTCCAGCTCGCTCTGGACAGTTCTATCCGAGAGTTGCCGTTGATATCCGGCAAAATCGGTACCGTCATATGCAAGACGAATCAGTACCGTCCGCATCATTCCTCCGGATCGGACGGTTCTTCACCCAGTTCCTTTTTTATGGAGTCATAGACTTCCCGGGCGTTGTCAAGAATTGCGGCAGGCTTGTTCTTGCTCGCCTTTCCCATGCCGAAGATCCGGGCAACGGTCCGCTTCGCACGCTGGAGAGCGTTCATCCGTTGCTCTTCGTCCGACCTTGGCCCGTACTCGAACTCCAGAAGCCCGCTTAAATACAAAACACCGTCATACCCGTAGTTCTTGTCAATATCAGGCCCGAGGGTTCGAGCACCCGACAGGGGCTGAGTGCCGTCCTGTTCACCCTCGACGGCGCGACTGTAGTAGTAGCGAGCCTTGCGATAGAAGACCGCCGCCATATAGTCGAAGTTTTCGGTAGGACGTTTGCGATGAAGGTCATTGCACAACCACGCTGCTCTGAGCTGGCTGAGACCGCACTTGAACAGAGGCGAAAACTGCTTCGGAAAGTGCTCATAAGTGAGCGTTGCAAAGACGTAACTGCCGACACCTTCCGGCAGGCCCCGTGGCTGGGAAAAATCCATATCAGGAAAGATATCCGCGAGTGCATCAAGACGGACATTTGTCTCATCGTGCAGGTTCGGCAGGACCGAATCGGGAACCGACAGAAAGTCTTCGTCGAAAGCGGCGTAATGACAGGACGGACACACCGTCACGGGATAAACCAGAGGAAACACCTCACCGTATTGCTTGGACTCTTCATAGTTACGCCGCAACTCTCTGGTGAGGTTCCCGGCAATCTGCCTTCCCCGACCGGTTCGCATCTCTTCCCGAAAGATCTTTTCATCACAAACCGGACAGGTTATAGGTGTCTTGGAAAAAAAGGTGAGTGTTGCTGCCATACGCGTCTTCCTCTTTGTTATCCCTCTATGATCACCATAGCAATGGCGTGCTCCCGTTCGTGCGTCAAAGAGAGCCACAACTTGCTTCCGCCAATACGGTGAAGTGCCTGTTCCGCCGGACCGGTCACGTGAAGCTCCGGCTTGCCCAGAGCGTCATTGACGACCCACACATCCCGCAACCCGAATCCCCGGAAACCGGTTCCCAGAGCTTTCGCATACGCTTCCTTGGCGGCAAATCTGGCGGCCAGTGACAGGGCTGCACCGTCACGTCTCTCGTAAATAGCTTCCCGTTCGCGTTCCGCGAAGTATCGCTGAAGCAAGGTGCCATCCGTCAACCAGCGGCGCATTCTGTCAACAGCTACTACATCAACACCGATGCCTCGAATCATTCCTCTTCCTGTATGTTCAACTGAACCGACGTTGGTTCGTACCGTAGAACGACGAAACCCGACGGCACCACCGGTCGAACGGGAAGTCGAATTGTACCACCTTCGGTGACACCAGATGCGTCCACTGTAAGCTGAAGGTCCCCGGGACCAACCATTTCCACATCGATCTGCCGAGCCTGCACTCGAATAAGACCAGCCGGCAAGTCCTGATCGATACCAAGGTTTGACGACAGTCCCGTCACGATGAGTTCAACCGGTTGAAATGTCTGCAGGACGACCGCTTCTTCAATGATGCCCCGAATTTCGACGATATCCCCACCCGGAAAGAGCACCAGGGGATCCGGCGGCACCAGCCGAATTCGTTCGGTAAAATCCTCTCGCCGGTTGGAAAGGTCAACATCTTCGGTAGAGACCTCGTGGATATCTTCGAGAGTACTGCGGGGACCTTCCACATCAACCGCCGATGGCGTCATCAGCATCTGGACCAGTTCATACCCGGTAGGAGGAAACCCACTGGTCTTCGGCACCACTTCAAGGCTCTTCAGCAGTTTTTCTTCCAGACGAACCACCACCGAATCGGGTTCCGCAATAACTTCCATCGTTCCCGATACACCGGTGGTTCCTTCCCTGGCAGTCTGGACGGGAACGGTATACTCCCCATCGGAGGAAAAACGTCGCAGGTCAAGAAACGCCCGAAAGTCTTCCTCAACTACCCGGTAGACCTGTTCCGATTCGCCGCGGATACGCAGACGAACCTGCCGGGGATAGGTGGATGCCGGGACGAGATTGGCGCTCAACTCCAGCTCCAGAGGGACGGTGAGAAATCGCTCCTCCAGACGGGTAATGTCATGATAGACCAGTAGCAGAACAGCCGCCGCCAGAGAAAGTATCTTTGCAGGCCAGTTTCGAAATGTCCGGCTCAGAAGGCTTCTAATCTGCAAGATCGGCAACCTCCTCACTCGTTTCTCCGGCGGCGCGGTCACCCACATCAAGCAGGTCCGCCAGACGGTCCCGTATCTCGTCACTGCTCAAATCGTAGTAGAGATTTGCATCATACGCGAGCGTCATTGCACCGGTTTCTTCGCTGACTACAAGAACAATAGCGTCACTCTCCTCTGTCAGTCCCAGAGCGGCGCGGTGACGGGTCCCGAAACTGCGTCGAACGTCCATTTGCTCCGACAGAGGGAGGAAACACCCCGCAGAAACGATCCGACCGTTTTCTACAACCACCGCCCCATCGTGAAGCTCCGTGTCGTGACTGAAAATGGTCAGAATCAATGCCGAAGAGACCTCTGCGTCAATAGAAGTTCCCGTTTCAATAATGTTTTTCTGTCCTACCGAGCGGGTAAAAACGATCAGTGCCCCCCGCTTGCGATACGACAGTACTTCCGCGGCACTCATGACTGCGTCAATCTGGGCCGGTTGAGCTCCCGAACTGAGATGCAGCCACGTACCCTGTCCAATGCGGGTAAAGATTTTCCGCAGTTCCGGTTGAAAGATAATCGCGATACCAATAACGAAACTCGGGGCGAGAATGTTGATGATCCACAGAACTGTGGAAAGGTTGAGAAAAAATGAAACCGCGTATAGAACACCCAGGAAGAGAGCTCCCCGAATAAGCTGCACCGCCCGGGTCTGCACCAGGATCTGGTATCCCCGGTAAATAAGAAAACTCAGGAGCAGAATATCGAGAGCGGGAATTAATATCTGCTGAAAAAGTCCAAATTCCTGCAATGCTGTCATCAGAAGTCGTCCTGAACGATATTGTACAACAGAGACGGCGCCTATTGATAGCGATGATTCCGGTCAGGCGACGACAAAAAAGGAACCATGGACCTCTGTGCCCATGATTCCTGCATGTTATCCCGAAAAGTGTGCGTTCAGTTATCGATTCCGCTTCTTGTGGCGGTTCTTCCGGAGCTTTTTCTTCCGTTTATGGGTGGCTATCTTTTTGCGTTTTCGCTTTCGTCCGCAGGGCACAATAATCTCCTTTGTCGAATTGGGTCGACAGTATGCAGATTGGTAACATCCCTGTCAAGGCCGCAGGTTGACTCAGGCCCGGTTGGCACTCGACAGGTGGTCTCAATCGCCGCCGAATGCGGTCGATTGCAGCCACTCAGAGACCGCCGAGACAAGGGTGTCGGTATCGTCTCCGTGAATCCACCGTACGCAGGGAATGCGCCGGAAGAATAGTTCCTGCCGCTTCGCGTACCGCCGACTGTTTCGAGCGATGCGTTCTTCCACCGCCTGAAGTTCTTCTTCAGTCCAGGGCGGCATGTCCGCGATTTCAATAAACTCCCGGTATCCAATGGTTCGAAAGGCTGGATCATTCAGGGTGTATCCCTTACCCAGGAGTCTTTCCACCTCTTCAGGCAGACCCGCGGCCATCATATGCCGAACCCGTCGGTTGATGCGATCATACAACTCCTCACGGGGACGGTACAGGCCGATGACCAGAGGCGCAATTCCCGGTCTGATTGTTCGGGGAACATCGAAATCGGACAGAGGTTTTCCGGTAGTCTCGAATACTTCCAGAGCCCGAATAACCCTGTAGGCGTCGTTTCTGTTGATCCGTTCTTCCGTTCGCGGGTCAACCCGGCTGAGTTCACGACGCATTTCTTCCAGTCCCAGGGTGGCGAGCCTTTTCTCCAGACGAAGTCTGACGGCCGGGAGAGCCGGCGGGGCCTCGGGCAGACCGAAGAGATACCGCTGAAGATAGAAGGCCGTTCCGCCGGATATAATCGGGATCGCCCCGGCAGCCTGTATGTCCGGAACGAGAGAATCACAGGATTCCACAAACTGGCCCGCATCGAATGAGCGCGTTCCGTCAAACAACACATCCACGAGGTAGTGCGGTACAATCTGCTGTTCCCGGGAATCCGGCTTGGCCGTACCGATATCAAAATCGCGGTAAACCTGTCGTGAGTCTGCCGATACTACTTCAAAACGATAATCCGGAAGCCGTTCAACAAGGTTGAATATAGCGTCCGTCTTACCTGAAGCGGTGGCACCAAAGAGAACGATCGGCGTATGGAGAGGATGTGTCTGTTCCGTTATTCGGTAATCTCGAATCGCACGTCTTCGTTGATGATTTCCGCTATCGCCTGGGAAACGACCTTGTCACCGTCTTCACTCACGCTGCCGTGTTCATCAGAACTGAAAGCGCGTCGGATCTCACCAATCTGATGGGCCCGACGAATAATTGCTGAGGTAACCTGATATACGTTTCGTTCATCTTCCAATAATCTGTCCAAGGGTATCGCCATTAGGCCTCCGGCGCCGATAATACCGTACAAAGGCTCAAAAAGGCAAGGACATCTGAACCTTGACGAATCCGGGAAGATCAATAAACAATCGGGATCAACCGGACTACTCAGTGAGAGGAAAGAAACTGCATGGCAGAAACGGCATTGGTAATCGTTGAATCACCTACAAAAGCTCGGACCATCAAGCGTTTTCTCCCGAAGGGCTTTGTGGTGGAAGCGAGCATTGGCCACGTCCGGGATCTTCCCCAGTCGGCTTCGGAGATACCGGCGAAATACAAAAAGGAGGAGTGGGCCCGCATCGGCATTGACGTGGAACATGATTTTGCACCTCTGTACGTTACTCCCAAAGGGAAGAACAAGGTAATTCGCCACTTGAAGGCGCAACTGAAAGATGCGGATGTCCTCTACCTGGCAACTGATGAAGACCGGGAGGGCGAGAGTATTTCCTGGCACCTTCTGGAAATTCTGAAGCCCAAAATTCCCGTCCGACGTCTCGTTTTTCACGAGATCACCAAACGGGCTATTCAGAGCGCCCTTGACAACTACCGATCTGTCGATCTGAAACTGGTACGGGCGCAGGAGACACGGCGTATTCTGGACCGGTTGTACGGGTACACCCTTTCACCCCTTATCTGGAAAAAGATCGCCTATGGCCTGTCGGCGGGGCGCGTCCAGTCTCCGGGTCTAAGAATGATTGTGGACCGGGAACGGGAACGCATCACCTTCCGGGCGGCGGAATACTGGGATTTGCTGGCCCGTCTGGAAAAACCGGGAGAGACACCCTCATTTGAAGCGCGCCTTACGGAATTCCGGGGCAAGCGGGTAGCCAACGGCAAGGATTTTGACCCGCTGACGGGTGCTCTCAGGAACGATAACGCCGTGCGTATCTCTGAGACCGATGCCGCGGCTCTCAGGTCCTCTCTGGCCGACGCATCGTGGCGCGTGAGCGACCTGACTTCCCGGGACATTACAAACCGACCGGCACCACCGTTTATCACCTCCACACTGCAGCAGGAGGGTAACCGGAAACTGGGACTCAGTGCCCGGGAAACGATGCGAACGGCCCAGAGACTGTATGAAGAGGGATTTATCACCTACATGCGGACCGACAGCCCGACCCTCTCCACCGAAGCGGTGGACGGCGCGCGGTCACAGATCCGGGAGCTTTACGGAGAAGAATACCTCTCCGAAACACCACGGCAGTTCTCCGCCTCCGGTAAAGATGCTCAGGAGGCTCATGAAGCGATCCGACCGGCCGGCACCGAATTTCGACACCCCGAGGATACCGGCCTCACCGGAAGAGAACGGGCTCTTTACGAACTGATATGGAAACGAACCGTTGCAAGCCAGATGGCCGACGCGAAAAAGCGATCTCTCTCCATCAAAATCACCGCCGGCGAAGGCGTGTTTACCGCCAACGGCAACCGGATCATCTTTCCCGGTTTCCTCCGGGTCTATGTAGAGGGCAAGGACAACCCCGACGCCGCACTGGAAGACAAGGAGGTACTCCTGCCGCCGCTGGAGGTGAAGGACGTACTGGAAGTTGTCGCACTGGATGCGGAACAGCACCAGACGAAACCCCCGGCACGATATACTGAAGCTTCCCTTGTACAGCGGCTGGAAAAGGAAGGAATCGGCCGACCCTCCACATACGCATCGATTATAAACACCCTCTTCGAACGCAACTACATCCGTCGGCAGGACCGCGCCCTCGTCCCTACCTTCACCGGAATGGCCGTGGTGGAACTTCTGGAAAATCACTTTGAAGAGCTCATTGAGTACAGCTTTACCAGCAACATGGAGACTGCTCTGGATCAGATTGCGGAAGGAGAACGGGACTCGCTGAACTATCTCAAAGGGTTTTATCTGGGCGAAAGCGGCCTCCACCGCCGGGTGGAAAAGAGGGAGAGCGAAATAAAACCGGAAGAGTCCCGAAGCATCGCTCTGCCACAGCTTTCGGAACACCAGTCCGTCAAGATTGGACGATACGGCGCGTACATTGTTCACTACGAAAACGACGAAGAGATTCACGCTTCTATCCCGGAGGAGTACGCCCCGGCAGACCTCACCGAATCGGATATCAACGAGCTGATAGAGGTACAGAAGAACGGCCCGGAACCGATTGGTCGGCATCCGGATTCCGGAGACAACGTCTATTGTCTCACCGGTCGGTACGGTCCCTACCTCCAGCTGGGAGAAACACCGGAAGATGGAACGAAGCCGAAGCGTGCGAGCCTGCCGAAAGGAGTTCGTCCCAGCGAAGTCACGATGGAGCTGGCGGTGAAGCTCCTCAGCCTGCCCCGGACACTGGGGATCCATCCCGAAAAGGGAGCCGACGTTGTTGCCAATATCGGCCGTTTTGGTCCGTTTGTGGTCTGCGATGGGGAATATCGTTCTCTGAAAAAGGACGACGACGTCTACACTGTCAGCCTTGACCGGGCCCTCGAGCTTCTGGCAGAAGAGAAAAAGGAACGTCGGGGCGGCGCGAAAGTTCTGAAAGACCTGGGGGAAGACGCGGCAAAAAAACGGAAGATCGTCATTTACGACGGACGTTACGGACCGTATATAAAGGCGGGCACCAAAAACGTTTCTCTTCCGGAAGAGCTGCGAACGCCCGAAGCGATCGAAAAACTTACCCTGGACGACGTCCGAAATCTTCTGAACGGCAAGTGACCGCCTCCCGTTGTGACTCTTCCAAATTTTCGCGGTGTGTGGGATACTGAAAGCACACCCATCTTGGAGGCGTATTCAACATGATTATTCTCACACTCAATTGTGGTAGTTCTTCAGTCAAGTATCAGCTGTATGACTGGAGCAATCGGGACGTGCTGGCAAATGGCATTGTGGAGCGGGTAACCCAGGACGGCTCCAAGATTCTGCACAAGATTCCCGGCCGGGACGAACTGGAAATTGAACACCCCTGCCCCACCCACACCGAAGCAATTCAGCTGATCATGGATACCGTGGTCAGTCCGGAACACGGGGCAATCACATCCATGGATGAAGTAAAGGCGGTAGGGCATCGGGTAGTTCACGGCGGTGAAGCGTTCAAGAAGTCCGTTATCGTCGACGATGCGGTAATAGATATCTTCAAGAAGATTCAGAATCTCGCCCCCCTGCATAACCCTGCCAACATTCAGGGAATTACCGCAGCACGGACGGTTCTTCCAAAGGTACCCCATTGCGCAATTATGGATACGGCATGGCACCAGACGATGCCCGCGCACGCCTATACCTACGCCCTTCCCTTCTCGTGGTACCGGGATTACGGTGTCAGACGGTACGGCTTTCACGGAACATCCTTTCTCTACACGGCGAAGCGCGCCGCGGTCCTTCTGGGAAAGAAGCCGGAAGAGACAAACCTGATCATTGCCCATATCGGCAATGGAGCCAGCATCTGCGCCGTCAAAAACGGTGTCTCCGTCGATACCAGCATGGGTCTTACTCCTCTGGAAGGTCTCGTTATGGGTACCCGAAGCGGCGATATCGACCCCGCAATTCCCTTTTACGTTATGAACCAGGCAAATATGCCTCCCGAGGAACTGGAACGTACGCTCAACAAGAAAAGCGGTGTGTTCGGTATCACCGAAGAGTTTGTAGACCGTCGCGACATCGAAATCGCCGCCGAAAAGGGCAATAAACAGGCACAACTCGCTATCGAAGTTGAGTCATATCGTCTGCGGAAATACATCGGTGCGTATGCTGCCGCCGTGGGCGGTGTTGACGCCGTCGTCTTTACCGCCGGTGTGGGTGAACGGGGGCCGGTTATTCGGGGAAAGGCTCTCGAAGGACTTGGGTTCATGGGAATCAAGGTTGATCCCGAAAAGAACAGGCTTTCCAAGACAAAAAATGCCGAGACAGACATCAGTGCCGACGATTCACCGACTCGCATCTTTGTGATTCCAACGGACGAAGAGCTGGTCATGACTGAAGACACCTATGCACTTGTTCAGGGAACCTACGATGTTCACACCAGCTTTCACTACTCCTTTCAGAGCGCCGATTATGTGAACGTCGAGCGAAACGGATGTGTCGACCGGGACTTCCAGAAGTTTGGAGGCCTTGAAGATATAGTCGTTTCGGTCCCCGCCGGCAGCGGCGCCGTCGATGACGCCGAGTGTGATTAATGGTTCTCGCAGTCGATATCGGGAATACCAATATCGCCTTCGGTATCTGGGCCGATACGGCGTGGCTGGACCACTGGCGTCTCCATACCGATCCGGAACAGACCTCGGACGAGTATCTTGTATACGTCCAGAATCTTATTCGTATGTCCGATCACAAAATCGGAGATATCGGTCGTGTCGTAATAAGCTCGGTGGTACCGGCTTTGACGCCGGCCCTCATTCGGGTTGCCCGGCGCCTCACCGGACATGAGCCGCTTCTGGTAAAACATACCCTTACGACGGGACTCAATCCCGATGCGCCTGTTCCTCCGGAACTGGGAAGTGACCTCCTGGCCAACGCCGTTGCGGCGTGGCACCGTAACAGGAAAGGGGCTATTGTCGTGGATTTCGGAACGGCCCTTACTTTTACCGCCGTTTCATCAGAAGGTGTGGTTCTGGGAGTAAATATTGCTCCGGGTCTTCGCAGCGCCGTGAGATCACTGAGCAGCAGCACTTCTCAGCTGCCCATCGTAGATCTGGTGCCTCCTCCCCACGCGCTGGCACGGACGACGGAACACGCTATTCAGGGCGGTATCGTGTACGGCTATGTCGGTCTGGTGAAGGAAGTTATCGCCAGGATGTCCGCAGAAATGGCGCACAAACCGATTGTGTACGCCACCGGAGGGCTGGCGGAAACCTTTGCTCCTATTGCGGGATGCTTCGACGAAGTGGATCAATGGCTTACTCTTGAAGGACTGCGCATTCTGGCGGAGAAAAACCCCGCGTAAAGACCGAACAAAAAAGCCGTCCTCGCGGAGGACGGCTTTTTATATGGACAGAGTTCCTCTCTTAGAGGATTGTTCAGGCTGAGGCTTTCGCCTCTTCACGGCGCTTCTGATTGGCCAGAGTTGCCTTGCCCATTTTGGAAATCTTGACTTTCTTGCCGTCAATTTCGTGCTCGTACAGTAGTTTGACCCCTGTCTGGCCGGTGACGGGGCATTTGCCTCTGCCGGAGTTGGGGGTTTCTTCCTTCAGTGGGCGTCCACGATGCGCTTTTGACATATCTATTCTACTCCTCAGTCATTATCTGTAACAGAATGAGGCCGGAGTATAGTACATCCGGCCTCAAGTTACAACCGTTTAGCGCCCAATCCCCCGTTCAAGGAGAAACTCAACTCGCCGGTTCTGCCACATATTGGGCCGGTCGGCGTGGGGTACCACAGGGCGACTCCCGCCGTAGGCTTCAACACTCATCCTGTTGCGATCAACTCCCAGGATAATCAGTGCCTGCATGACCTCCGTGGCCCGAGCCCGGGAAAGGGGTATCAGCACTTGCTCCTGTTCGGCCCGCATTGCAGCCCCCTCTAAGTAGATGTGGGCAGCGTGTCCTTCTACGATAATTTCCCGTTCCGGATAGCGGTTCAGAATCCGGGCAAGCCGGCGCAGGGTATCAAGGTTACGCGCAAGTTCTTCATCCGTGCCGGCAAAGAGGTCTGCGGTATTACCGGCAAAATGAATACTGGAAACGCGAATTCGCAGGCGGTTTTCGCCTTCCCGGAATACCAGAATATCAGTTGCTATGGTGGCCGATTCGGTTATCGTATTGCCCTGGTCGTCCCGGACGGTTATTTCAAAAGGATAATCCCGAGCCGAATCCACAAGCTCACCACGATCACTGAGACCGTCCCAGCGAATCTGTCGTGGCGGTCTGCCGTTGCCCCGGAAGGTTCGGAACACCCTGCCGGTGTGATCCAGAATACGGGCGCTCCAGGAGAGTATTTCCGTTTCTGTCTGAAGACTGATAGCAATCGTAATGGTGTCGTCAACGCCGTCACCGTCCGGACTGAACGGATTGGGCCTCAGGCCGATCCGCATCTCCGGCGCAGGCGGTACAGGAACCTCTTCTGGAACGGTGGCCAGCACAATAAGAACGTCTCCACGAGCGGTATTTCCCGCCTGATCGGTAGAGGTCAGGATGTACCGATAGTCACCGTCCGGAAGGATGGTGCCTGATGTGTCTCGCCCATCCCACTGGAACGAGTCCACCGTATCTTCATATGAGCGTTCCAGGACGATATTTCCGTCCTCGTCCTCAATTCGGCTTGTCCAGTTATCACCGGGGACCACTTCCTGACGAATCGTGACGGTATCGTCAGTTTCGTCACCGTCCGGAGAGAACCGCCTTGGTTCGGCTGCCAGCCGCCTGATACGCGGAGGCGTACGATCTACCAGAACCGGCCCTATTTCGTCGGACTCGGCCACGTGGCCGTTCAGATAGACCACCCGCAGTCGCGCCGTGTAGGAACCGTCGGGAGCGACGGTTCCGCCGTTGGTCACGCCGTTCCAGCGGAAAGAGTCAAATGGCTGCCGCTGATACGAACTGCGGACCATTCGCCCATTTTCATTGACAATCTCAAAGAGAAACTGATCGATAATGTCGGAAGCACCGTACTCGGTACGGAAGATCACTTCGCCGGATGCGCTGTCCGAGAGCGGTGAAACGTGCTCACCTTCAAGAGAAAGCCTGACCCCGGGAGTTCGGGTGTCTTTCAGCGTCCGGTACGGGGGAGATTCCCGACGGTTACCGGCCGCATCGGTTCCAACGAGGGTAAGTTCATATAGACCATCTTCCGCCGGACCTGCAACGTCCAAAGCCTCACCCTGCCACACAAGCGCGACAGTGGTTCGACCATTCGTGTGGGTCATGGGGACATCTACCTCTTCGACAATTTCCGCAAGCTCACCGCCAAAAATGGGAACCCCGTTATGACTCACCCGGTACTGCCATACAGCATCGGTTTCGAGTGTTACCGTAGCCTCGAGGCGTCGTTTGTCTCCGGCGCCGAAGACCAGCGGTCGCCCGCTTTCCGTTTCCTGCGGTGCCGTACCTGCAGCTACCGCAAGTTCAGGAGCCACCGTATCGATCACAACATCCAGCGGATCCGATGTGACAGAGGTGCCGTTTATCATCTCCGCCGAAAGCCGAACCTGGACGGTACCATCACCGAGACGGGAACCGTCCTCCCGCTTGCCGTCGAAGGTCCATACCGCCGGAGGATTGCCGATTCCACGATGAGAGCGAACAACCTGCCGTACGTTGTATACTTCAATGCGCCACGCCCGTACGGAATCATCTTCAGTTGAGACAACTTCCATATCGAGGGTATCGCGAAGACCGTCTCCGTTCGGAGAGAACACAGGGTTTCCGTCGGCGGGACGAAGCGCCAATTCGGCCGCCGCCAGGTCCAACACGATGGTTGACGGGTGCCGCGCTTCAGCGCTGTTTCCCGCGCGATCCGTACCGGTAAGAACTACAGTATAACTCCCTTCCGGCGCGACGGGGCCCGGTTCGTCATACGTGCCTGTGCTCCCGTCCCAGACAAACCCTGCCGGCGGTGACGGGTCCAGATCCCTGCGGCGGGGCAGGTTGTTTTCATAGACCCGGCTAAATACCGTTTCATTCGCCTCATCACGGACCTCCACAGTCCACCGAAGTTCCCGGGAACCCGCCAGTGGAACCGCAATATCATCACGTATATCATCGTCGTTGGGAGAAAAAACGGTGTACGCCGGAGCCGCAAGCTCTCCAATTTCGGGAGGAGCGTTGTCGACAGTAACGGCAAAGGGGGCTGAGCGATTAAATCGGCCTGCGTCATCTATAACGGTAAGCTGATAGGTATACTCCCCGTCTTCCACGATATCGCCGTTGGAAACACCGTCCGGCAAATTCTCTTCCTCGACATTCCACGAACCGTTCCACACCAGAGTGTCCGGAATCTCCACCCGCGGCTTCTCACCACCGAAAAGATTACCGAAAAAACCCCGTCGCTCCGTTTCTATTTCCCGCGTCAAAGAAATGAGGCTCCCGTCACCGTCAAAAATGTTCAGATTGTACTCAACAATAACGGCACCTTCCGCCGGAGCTACAAAGCTGGAAAAAGGTAATTGAAGTACATCCTGCACTCCGTCCTGATTTTCCGGCGAGATGTACTGTCGCGGTTGCGCCGGGACATCCAGGCTTGGCGCGGCATCCTCCTGAGTCCCACCCGCCATCGCGATCAGTGGCGTAATCAGAAAGGCAGCAACAAGTATTCTCTGCCAGACGAATGTATATGTACGCATAAATTCCTCACTTACAGCAACATTATCGATATTCGAACACCTAGTTTCCCCTAAAGATACACAGTATTTCTATATTTTTCTATGATACACTCCATTTATTTATGAGGGAAGAGGATCTTTTCGGACCGGTCAGGATGTGGCTGGAGGGACAAGGTTACACCGTCTCGTCTGAAGTCCGGCACTGTGATATCGTCGCGCGTCACCCGGACACCCCCGACGAAATCATCATCGTCGAACTGAAAACACGAATGAGTCTTGACCTGGTAAACCAGGGGGTCCACCGAAAGGAACTGACCGACAGCGTCTACCTTGCAATACCACTGCGCGGCGCGGCGGGGCGTCTCAGAAACGCCGCGTCGGTTCTGCACACTCTCCGGCGCCTGGAACTGGGGTTGCTCTATGTCCGCTTTCTCAGACAGGGCAGTCGGGTAGAGGTGGCGTTACATCCCCGGGAGTTCACCCCCAGGCGCCGCACCGGGCGACGCCGCGCCATTATCCGGGAAATCGATCACCGATACGCCGAACTTGACACGGGAGGCCAACCTTCCCGGACACCCCGGTTCTCGGCGTACCGGCAGCGAGCGCTCATGACGGCGGCAATTCTGTCCGAAGAGAGCGAGCTCAGCCCCGGGGACGTCCGGGGTCGGGGCGGTCCCGACGAGTGTGGTCACATCATGGCGGCAAACCACTACGGATGGTTTGACCGCGTCCGTCGGGGACACTACCGGCTATCGGAAGCGGGCCGGGAGGCTGTACGGAGAAACGGAGATACGATCGAGGCCATACGAAGAAATGCGAAGGACGGAAGACTCTATTGATTCGGAATGAACATGTGTGGTAGCACCAGACTATGAGTTCCCCTGCACCGTCGGAGCCCTCAACCTCACCATCCACCGCCACAACTGTCTTTGCGATTTTCGCCAGCACATTCCTCCTGGCGGGAGGGTCTGCCCTGCAGACAACGGCGGTAGCACTCCGGGCGGGTATCGAGGGATTTTCCTCCCAGGCGATCGGTATCATGAGTGCCGGGTATTACGCCGGACTGCTCGGAGGTTCTTTCATGGCCCTTCTTATGATACGAAACGTCGGCTACGTCCGGACCTTTGCCGCCTTTTCATCGCTGGCGTCGGCAACCTCCCTCGCCCACGTACTGGTTATCTCACCGGTGTGGTGGACCGTCTTTCGGTTCATCCACGGACTGTGTATCGCCATAGTCCTGGTTGTGGTAGAGAGCTGGCTCAACGCGTCAGCACCCAACAAGAGCCGAGGACGAATCCTCTCTATTTACGGAATTGTGTTTCTGGCGGCCAACGGCGCAACCCAGCCCCTTCTGGCCATTTTTACCCCCGCTCAGTTCAACCTCTTTGGAATAACATCAATTCTCATTTCTCTGTGTGTCCTGCCGGTTGGTCTTGCTCAGGTAACCGGAAACGCCAAAGTAAGCAGCATCACGATCCGTCTGGGTGGGATGTTCCGAAAATCTCCTATGGGAGCGTCGGGTGTAATTGTGAGCGGGGCGGTAATTGGCGCTCACGTTTCTCTGACACCCCGTTTTGCCCAGATTCTGGGGCTCAGCGACGGCGCCATCGGTCTGTTTCTTCTCATCGTTGCCCTTGGAACGATCGCGCTGCAGCTTCCGCTGGGGTGGATTTCAGACCACAAGGACCGGCGGGTCGCCCTGATAGTTGCCTCCGGAGTGGCCACTATCGCCGCTCTGGGAATGACCTTTGCCGGAGGTATGAGCCCGTATCTGCTGACAATGGGCTTTCTGCTCGGTGGCTTCATGATGCCGCTCTACCCGCTGGCCATAGCGACAGTGAACGACCAGCTGAAGACCGAGGAGATGATAGAGGCCGCCAGCGCCCTGTACGTCTTTTACGGCGTCGGTTCTATGACGGGTCCCCTGCTGGCGTCGATCGGAATGGACCGTTTTGGACCGGCCGCGCTGTTTGTGACTATTGCGGTGACTCTGGTTCTCTACCTCGGATTCGGCCTTCTCAGACTGCACCTGGTACCGGACTTTCTCGTCCGGGGTGCCAAGGCGTCGTATCGAACGGTACCGCGAACTACCCAGGTCACCCTGGCAATGCTGCGCAGACCCCGTTCGACACCCAAACCGAAGCAGCCGAAAGAAGCCCGGCCCCAAAAGGGCCGTTCCGGGTCCGGGCCGCCGGCTGACCCTGCACAAGAATCCGACCTTGCACCGGAGCCCGGTTCCGACGCATGACCGCTACCAGCGTTGTCATTCCGATGGTCGGACTGATTCACCCCGAAAGCCCGACCTCCATTCTTATTGCGTTTCTTGTGTACATTAAGCCCTTATCTGCGCTAGTTCTAGCGGTATACAGAATCGTGTTGCAGCATCTGTTCTATGTCGTTGTCAGCGAGGGACTTTTTCCTGTCCATCAGTATCGACTGAGATAACTCTATTCACCACAGAGACCTATTCTGATTTTTGCAACAACATTGTGGATACACGCTTCCTTACCGCCAGTTCTTCGGCTGCTCCGGCCGGTTCTCCAGAACGCCCTCAATGCGTTCCATCACCTCCGGCGTCAGTTTCTCCACCACGTCAAAGGCCTTCATGTTTTCCACCACCTGTTCCGTCCGGGAAGCACCGGTAATGACCGTACTCACCCGGGGATTCTTCAGCGTCCACGCCAGGGCAAGCTGGGCCAGCGACGCACCCAGATCCGCAGCAACAGGCCGAAGCTTCTCTACCGACTCAATGCGCCGGCGACCATCCTCGGACTCGTAGCGCTCCCGAAGCCACTCGTACCCCGGCAGCGTCAGACGACCGTCGGAGATACCCTTTCCGTACTTGCCGGTGAGAACACCGCTTGCCAGAGGACTCCAGATAGTCGTACCCAGACCAAAATCCCGGTACAGCGGCGCGTACTCCACCTCCACGCGGTCACGGTGAAACATATTGTACTCCGGCTGTTCCATCGTCGGCGGCACCAGATTCAGCCGCAGCGCCACCTCGTACGCCTGGCGGATCTGCTCGGCACTCCACTCACTGGTACCCCAGTAGAGAGCCCACCCCCGTTCAATGACGTGGGACATCGCCCGGACCGTTTCCTCAATAGGCGTCTCGTAGTCGGGACGGTGGCAGAAAACCAGATCCACGTACTCCAGCTGCAGCCGTTCCAGCGCCCCCCGGACACCCTCCACAACGTGCTTCCGGGACAGACCCGTATCGTTCGGCCCCTTTCCACCCCAGAAAATCTTCGTGGAGACCACATAGTCTGCCCGACGCAGACCCAGCTTCCTGATAGCCTTGCCCATGACCACTTCCGACTTTCCCGCCTCATACGCCTCGGCGTTGTCAAAGAAGTTCACCCCGTGGTCCAGAGCCACCTTCATCTCCTCCGCCGCCAGGTCTATATCCACCTGCTTGCCAAACGTCACCCATGATCCAAAGGAAAGCGCCGAGACCTTCAACCCCGACGACCCGAGTCTTCTGTATTCCATACTTCCTCCTGATATACGTCAAACATAGATACAGATCGGCCACCCGGGCAAATTTGTTTTTTGTCTCTGTAAGAACTTCGTTCCGCCGTGATCCGCACCGTTCAGGCAGGCGTACTACCGCCCTCGCAGGGGAGCGGGCCGCGAAAAGACAAAGAGCAGGAGCGAGCCCAGAACGGCAAGAAGGGCCGCGGCCCGGTACATGACAAAGACAGAGGTCAGCTCAATAACAATCCCACCCAGCCAGCTGCCGGTAATGCTGCCGATACCAAAGTAGACCGACGGCGCCAGAGCCTGAAAAAAACTGCGGTCCTCCGCCGGAGCAATCCGGTGAATGTACTCAACGGTGGCCGCCAGGAAGAGACCAAAGGTGACACCGTGGGTCAGCTGCAGAAGCAGAATCTGCGGTGCCGACGTGAGAAGGGTGTATCCGAAAAGACGCAATCCCAGAAGGGCGAGAATAGACGCTATCAGGTAGGGCCCCCGGACGCGGCGAAAGATGACCACAGACAGAAAGAAAAAGGGTATCTCTGACATCGCGGCGATAGAATGGGCCAGCCCCACGTCGGTAAGGGTACCGCCCAGCTCATCGATAAGTACCGGTATAAAGGTGAGAGCCGCCCTGAGTCCTACAAAAGCCAGAAACGACGAAACGAGCATCAGCACATACGCCCGGTTGGCCAGCACCACACTGAGACGCCGCTGAATGTGTGCGAAGGGACGGGACCCGGATACCAGGGGCGCGCCGTCTGCAGCGACGGAACCAGACAGTGCGGCAGGCTTTACCGCCGGCACTCCCAGAGCAAGCACTGCCGTCACAACGGCCAGGACCAGATAGGATGGAAAAATCACCGTCACACCATACCGGTCTGTGACCACGCCAAATACCAGGGCCCCCGCGGCAAAACCGGCGGAACCGATCCCCCGGGCTATCCCGTAGCGGACCTTGGGGTTGTGCTCCTGTCGGGCCATAATCCAGCCGTCCAGCACCGCCGGAAGAGAGTTTGCCGTCACTGAATAGACAAGAACCACAGCGAAAAGGGCGGCATACACCCCGGAAACGGCGGGAACCGCTATAACGGCAAGACCGGACACAACCAGAACGACCGCTATGAGTCGCCGGGGAGAGTGTACATGGTCGGTAATGGCGCCGAGAACTGGTTGTCCTATGACTGACAGGGCAAAGGCGGCGCCCATGACCGGACCGATCCGGCCGGGAGTGTACCCTACGCTCCTGAGGTAGGGCACCATGAAGGCTTCAAAGGTGACAATTCCGGACCAGAAGAGAAACTGAATTGCAGCGAATCGGTACGGCTCAACGTTGTGGGATTTCATGGTAGTTCAGGCCGCCAGAACTCCAAGCTTCACCAGACCGTCATAGATAAACTGGACCGCCAGGGCGGACAGAATGAGCCCCATCAGTCTCTGCACAACGGAAACCCCCGTCTCGCGAAGAAGTCTGAGTATGTGATCACTGCCGGCCATCGTGATCAGACAGATAGACAGGGCCGTAACTACCGCGCCAAAGAGAATCAGAGAAATGACCAAAGGATCCGACGCCTCTACGGAGTAAATGATAATGGTGGTAATCGTTCCCGGTCCTGCAAGGATAGGTACCGCCAGCGGGAAGACCGAGGAGTCCTCCCGCTGTTCCATTTCGCGGCGGGACGTCTTGGTGCGTTGCCGGTGACCCAGAAGCAGATCCAAAGAGATAATGAAAAAAAGTATGCCACCGGCAATAAAGAATGACCCCGGCAGAATTCCCAGAAAATCGAGTATCCGTTCTCCGGCAACGATAAAGAAGGTAAGAATCCCGAGAGCCACAGTTACCGACTTGAACATCGTCTTTCTGCGATCCCGGGGCTGCATGTCCTGGGTCAGGGAAATGAAGATAGGTATCAACCCCAACGGATCTATCAGAATGATAACCGTAAGAAAGATGGTGGAAATCTGGGCGACCATGGCCCCGACAATACCGTACAGTCATTGCCCGGTCAACGGGCCGCAATCAGCCACTGTACCGCCCGTTCCGCATGGATCACAGCGGTGTCGTAGAGAGGTAGCGAGGACACGCCGGGACCAATCAGCAGGCCGATCTCCGTACAGCCCAGAATGGCCGCCTCCGCCCCGGACACGGCAAGTTCATCGATAACGCGCACATAGAACTGCCGGCTCTCTTCTCGTACCGTACCGTGAACCAGCTCGTCAAAGATGATGCGGTCTATCTCCCGTCGAGCTTCGGCCTCGGGAATCAGCACGTCCAGGCCGTACCGGCCGGCCAGACGCTTCCTGTAGAAATCCTCTTCCATAGTAAATCGTGTCCCCAGAAGCCCCACCCGCTTCCGCCCGTCTCCGTCCAGGGCGTCTCCGGTAGCATCGGCAATGTGGATCCAGGGAACCGTTGTCGCCTCCACCAGCGCTTCAAAGACCAGATGCATAGTGTTGGTAGCCAGGAGAAGGACCCCCGCCCCGGCCCGCTCAAGCCCCCGGGCGGCTTCTGCCAGGATTTCTGCCGTACCGGCCCAGTCGCAGGAGCGCTGCATTTCTTCTATTGGACCAAAATCCACCGAGTGAATGAGAACCGGGGCGGAGTGGTGGCCTCCCTTTGCCTCGTTGTAGCGGCGGTTGATCTCCTGATAATAGGTAACGGTGGACTCCCAGCTCATGCCGCCAATAATGCCGATCATGTGGTAATAGTAACACGAACCGACCACAATGATTGCGTACAAACTCAGAAAGGGTTATTCAAGAAGGGCAGATCATGGATGAACAACATCCACGGCATGAAGATGACCCGAATCATATGCACGCTCAACTCAATCAGGCCGAAAACACAGTGGTATCGGGGTGAAACTCTTTCCATCCGAGCCACCAATGACGCTGAAGAGGATAAGGAGTCGGTTCCCCCGTTCCCCCCGGACGCACCTCAGCAGAAGCGCTGTCTTCGGCGATACGGTATGTAATCTGTACCTGCCTGGATCCAACTTGCTCATCTATGACCGCCGTTCCTTCCGCAGTTTCGGCAAGGCGCTTCAGTTCGCTCACCGGGTACGCCCGGGAATACCCGTCAACTTCAATGCCGAAGACAACTTCACGCATCGCCACCCGGTTTCCCAGAGCCGTTTTGCCCGGAACGATGGCGCGCCGAACGGTTGCCTGAAGCATCCGTTCTCCGCCGTGTGTAGCAAATACAGCAAAGGGTGCGCGTTCCGGTTCACCCGCGACGGTTGAATCGGGGTGAGCGCCGAGCCAATCGGAAAGAGACATCTGATAACCGGGCAGGAGTGAAAGGGCCGAACCCTTGAGCGGTCCATATATCGCCTCCCCCGTGGCCTGCTGCCAGATAGTCCGTGTTTCACGGTCTGCCATGATGAGGTTTCTCCTGAAGACACCGACCACCCGGAAGTGCAGATCACGACCGGCTATCCGCCGGTCAAACACCAGTCCGCTTGCACAGAGTGCGCAGTAGGACGCTAGAATCGGTACGCCCGCAACGGTGTCATGAACGAGATGGCGAGCGATGACCATTCGGCTCAGTGGAAAGGCGTGACTGATACCCGACACTTTCGTACCAAGCACCCGGGCTTCGCGATCCGCAGTAGCAATCTCCACCCCGGCCAGATGACTCGTCTGAAAGAGCGGCGGGAAGAGCAGATCCATGTTGAAACCAAATGCAAGAAAAAGAAATATGGCAACTGGGACATATGCCGCAGGTGTGCTCTGCCCCATGAACCGGGCCGCCGTCACGAGCCCAATGGAAAAGAGGGCAAGCAGGTTACGCAGAAACGGCCAGCGGCGGAAGATGACAAGCCCCGGTTTGAAACCGGAAAACACAACCAGGGGCCGGCACAGTGCTGTAAACAGCGCAACCAGGATTCCGGAGACTATGAAAACGACGGACAACTCCATACGCGTTTCTCCTTTTCACCCTGCATGAATAAAACCAGACGGCGCCGACACCGGTGACACTGAGTCCGCGTTTGATCGCCTCAATGACTGCGCCAATAAAACCTATCCCATTCCGGACGGTGTATTGGGGCATCTGATTCATCTCCTGTATGCAGTATACTCACCTACCGCTGACTATCCAATCCATGGGATCCCGGAAGTCCGCGTAAGGGTACAACACCACCGCTTCATGATACGCATTGCAATGCCCCTTCATCCGACAGACGATCCTGACGGCTTGCATCAGACCGCCACTTTCGGCAATGCTGGGCGCCGTCATGGCGTCCGCTGCAAAGATATCCATGAAACAGCTCACGGGACTCGTCGTCGGAATGGCCGCTCTGGCGGCGATACCGTTCGCCTCGTTTGAAGGTCTTTCCTTTTCCGGACACCTCGCGCTGGGAATCTTCGTAATTGCGGCGGTGTTCTGGATTACAGAACCGATCCCTATTTACGCTACGAGCATGTCGGTGATCCTCGCGCAGGTGTTGCTGCTGTCGGATCAGAGCGCGATCCTCGGGTTACTCAATCGCGCACACCCGGAGGGGTATAGTGCCCCGGCGTACACGCAGTTCTACAACACTCTGGCAAACCCGATCATCATTCTTTTTCTGGGAGGATTCTGTCTGGCTGCTGCTGCGGAGAAATACAAGCTCGACCGCAATCTTACCCGGATCATTCTGAAGCCCTTCGGAACGCGGCCGCAGATGGTCTCCCTGGGGGTGATGGTGGTAACGGCGACGCTTTCGGCGTTCATGAGCAACACCGCTACGACCGCAATGATGATGACCGTGGCAATTCCAATCGTCGCGACGGTACCCCGCGACGATCCCTTCCGGCGCCTGATCGGACTCTCTATACCGGTAGGTGCCAATATTGGAGGTATTGCTACGCCGATTGGAACACCTCCCAATGCGGTGGCCCTGGCGGCACTGGCCCGACAGGACGTGATCGTGCCGTTCAGTACCTGGATGCTCATGGCTGTACCTCTGGTTGTGGTTACCCTGCTGCTTGCGTGGTGGGGAATCTGCAGAATATTCAAACCCCGGATCGAACGGTTTGAACTGCACATCGATTCAAGCTTCGATCGGAGCCCCCGTGCAATCGCGAGCTATATTGTATTCGGCGCAACCGTGATGCTGTGGGTGACGGAGAAACTCCACGGAGTACCGTCGGCGGTCGTGGCGTTTTTCCCTATCGTACTATTGCCGGCAATGGGTGTGCTTGAAAAGAAGGATATCCGGGGTTTCTCATGGGAGGTACTCTGGCTCGTGGCCGGAGGTATCTCGCTGGGGCTCAGCCTGCAGCAGACTGGGCTCGCTGCGTGGATGATCAGCCAGGTTTCCTGGGAGAGTTTCGGAACGACCGGACTGGTGGTGCTCTTCTCCCTGGTGGGATTCCTCGTGGCAAACCTGGTCTCCCACACGGTAAGCGCCACGATCCTCATGCCGATCGCGATCTCTCTGGTGCTTCCCCTCGCCGGCGGAGTAGCGTCGGCGCTGATCATCCCAATTGCCGCAATTGGAATCATCGTGAGCTACGCCAATATTCTCCCGATCTCCACGCCTCCCAACGCAATCGCCATGGCAACGGGACTGATCGAGACGCGCGACCTGGCAACCTCCGGAATCCTTGTCGGTATCCTGGGATTTCTGTTCACGATTCTCTTCGGGCTGGTTCTCTGGCCGGTCGTCCTGTAGAATATGTGGGGAGTTCACTCATGAGTCAGACGATAGCGATACTGTGTGTAGACGACGAGCCGGACGTTCTCGATGTGGCGGTCCGCGAACTCGCACCGCTGGAAGACGTCTTCCCCATCGAGACCGCAGGGAGCGCCGCGGAGGCGAGGGAGAGCCTTGCACGAATGGAGCAGGATGGCGTCGGGCTGGGAGTGATTTTCTGCGATCACATCATGCCCGGTGAAAATGGTGTCGACCTGCTGGTGGCAATGACCGGCGACGGGCGATGGCAGCCGACGAGGAAAGTACTCCTCACCGGCCAGGCGGGGCTTGAAGCTACGGTGAAGGCGGTCAACCAGGCGGAACTGGCTCACTACGTGGCCAAACCGTGGAAGCTGGACGAGCTTGTGAACACGGCGCGTCGACAACTGGCCCTCTACATTGCGACCCGTCGCCTCGATCCGCTGCCGTACCTGCGGCACCTCGATCCGGAACACGCGGCGAGCCTGCTTCGGGAGTACAACGAGGCGGACCGGTAACACATGACCGGCAAGAGCGACGAACTGTCGGAACTGAGCACTACCGAGGCTCTGAACCTGCTTGTCCGGCGAGCACGCGCCCTGGGGCGCGAACCTGAGCACCTTCCCGCCGGAACTCAAATTCTCTTCGAGGGCCGGATCAACCGCACGCTGTTTATCCTTCTCGACGGCAGCGCGAAACACTCCAAGAGCGACAGCAAGGGCGGATCGATACCGGTGGATATTCTCGGTCCCGGGTCACTGCTTGGTATTCTCTCCTTCTGGACGGGGCGGCCGGCATTCACCGATTCGTTCGCCGCCACAGACCTGACCGTACTGCGTCTTGAGCGGGAAGACTTTGACCGGGGCGTCGCACAGGACCCGGAGTTTACCCGGCTCACGCAGCAGCTTTTCGTCACCAACCTGAGCGACCGCTACCGACGCGTGGTTGGCCTCAATCTGGAAGTAGCGGAACTCACCGGTGAACTTGAGCAGGAACGTAACGCTCTGCAGGAGGCGGTTACAGACCTCAAGCAGACCCGGACCCAGCTGATCCATCAGGAAAAGCTGGCCACTATGGGACAGCTTCTTGCCGGAATAGCCCACGAAATCAACAACCCCGCGGCGGCGCTCATGAAAAGCGTAGAGTTCGTCTCGCGGGAGATGCCTGAGCTGTTCAGGAACGAGCCGTTGTCGTCGGCGCTCTTCAACGCCGGTTTTACAGCGCCGTTCCTCAGCGGCGAAGAAACCCGGGAACGCCTTCAGTTATTGCAGGAGCGGTACCCCAAGGCGGGTCGCGCATTTTGTCGCCGTCTCACCCGTCTCGACAAAGACACGCTGGCGCTGCTTGAACCGGACCTGCACGCAGGCCGGATAGAAGCAGTGTCGGAACGACTGCGGGTGTTCGAAATCGGCGCCGCACTGCATAGCGTCCACCTGGCTGAAGAGCGCATCCGGCGACTCGTTGAGAGCGTCAAAAGTTACAGTCGTGAAGAAAACCAGGAAAGCTGTTCTGCCCGGCTGGAAGACTGCATCCGGGATACGTTGACCGTTCTCAACCACAGACTCAAACACTATGATCTGCGTCTGGAGCTTGAGGATCTTCCTATGGTGTATTGTTGCCCCGGGGAGATCAACCAGATCATAACAAACCTCCTCACCAACGCCTGCGACGCCACCAGGCCGGGGAAAGCGATCATTATTCGTACAGGGGTCAGTGAGGACTGGGTCCGGCTGGATGTGGAGGACGAAGGGTCGGGCATTCCTGAGGATTTGCTGGAGACGATCTTCGATTCCAACGTGACTACCAAAAGCGGTGCCGCCGATTTCGGGCTGGGTCTCGGTCTGGCAATATCCCGCGAACTTGCCCACAAGCATCACGGCACACTGACCGCGAGGAACGTTCCCGGCGGGGGCGCGCTCTTTCGGCTGGAGCTGCCGGTGTGGTAGATAGCGAAAAGGAGCATCTTGATGACGACTACGAAAACCCTGGGGGGCGTTCCGGCCTCTATCGTACTTCGGTATCTCCGGGAGGCTCCCGGCGCGACGGAGTCGACCGAAAACGACGGCGTCGGATCAGTGAGCGGACCGGGATGGCAATGTACCGTAGTCAAGAAGGCTCCGTGTCGCCACGGCTCTCTTTCAATCGGTCAGGTTGAGGTGAGTGTAACCGGCAGTCAGGAGACCGTAGAGGAACTGTTTGCATATCTGATGCCGCTGGTCATGCGGGGCGGCGCATAAGAGAACCTGGACGACCACTCACCCTCCTCCGGCGGGAGGGAACATACTTACCACCGCTCCGGCAACTGTGGTATCGAGGCCATTCATATGGTGTACATTTTTTCCGTCAACGAGAAGCATCGTCCCCGGCCGAATAGATCGATCCTCTTCGAGAAGCTCGGCAGTCACATCCGTCCCGTTACCGTGCTCTTTCGCCCACCGGTGGAGCCACACAATGAGCTCTCCTATGGTGATCGGAGGTCCCTGGTAGGTAACTTCCCGAACGGCAAGTTTCAACTGAAGCGTCGCAAACAGTTTTACCGTGATTGCTATGGTCTCTGCCATCGTTTTCTCTCCCGCAATACCGGCGACGCCACATTGACGCCGCCGGATCGGCTGTTGCATTGGGAGCGACCGCCGTTCAAACTCTACAAATTGAGCTCAGCCAGCTTCTCCGCCGAGGGAATTCCCTTCTCGGACCAGCCGCGAATCTTGTAGTACTGCGGCAGCATCTGATCAAGATGATTCACCTGCCCTTTGTTGGGACCGGCGGGAACGGGAACTTTCAGGAGTCGAGGTGGCAGTGTATCGTCGGCAGGATCCATTCCCGCGTCAAGATTGAACTTCCGCTCCAGATTCCAGATGCGTTCGCCGATCTTAAGCACATCTTCCGCGGTCCATTCTTCGCCGAGAGCCGCGTTGAGAAGGTCCGCATAGTCCGGCGCGCCGAGGGCAAAACTGGTAAAGAGACAGAGCCCGGCCGCGTCGATCGTGGCTGTGAGGTCCTGGAAGATAATTACCCACTGCGGTTTTTCCGGAAGTGACTGTGGATCGAGTTTTTCCGGAACGCCAAGTATCTCAGGACTGATGAGGTACTGCCGAACGTGGCACCCGCCGCGATTACTGGTGGCGTAGCCGAGACCGTGTCCCTGTACACCCCGGGGATCGTATGCCGGTAATTCCTGTTTCTTGACTGACATTGAAAATTCCGCGTGACCGTACGCTTCAGCCAGGCGGTACGAACCGTCGGCCATCTTGGCACCGATGTCTTCCCGGGTTGCCATCTTCTTGAGATACCAGCTGAGTGCCTCGGTAGTGCCGAATTTGAGAACCGGCCCTTTACCCAGGTCGTCACCGGGAATGTGGCCCTCTTCGTAGAGCTCCATCGCCGTGGCGATCGTCACACCGGCACTGATCGTATCAAGACCAAGGTCGTTACACATCAGGTTGGCTTCGGTAATTGCGTTCAGATCGTCTATTCCGCAGAGGGGACCAAAGGCCCATCCGCTTTCGTACTCGGGCCCTTCGCCCTTCATACCGTTGGGAAGCTCAACCACGCGACCACATCCGATAGGACACGCGTAACAGGCGGAGGTCTTGACGAGGTATTTGTCTACCAGCGCCTCGCCGGACATCGCCGCGGTACCATCAAATGTCACCTCACGGAAGTTCCGTGTCGGGTAAAGACCGTTTTCATTGATGATGTTGTCCAGAACCTTCGTACCCAGTGCGGGAAGTCCCTGGCCGGTGACGCCGTGGTCCTTTATCATCTGTACTTTTTCTTTTACAACCGCACGCATCTTCGCTTCGTCAACGATGGGGCTCTTCTTCTTCCCGTATGCAATTACCGCTTTCAGGTTCTTGCTCCCCATCACCGCTCCAACACCGCTGCGTCCGGCGGCGCGGTGCTTGTCGTTCATGATACTTGCCATAAAGGAGAGAGTTTCGCCGGCGGGGCCGATACAGGAAACGCTGCTGTTTTTCTCGCCAACCTCAGCCTCAAGCATGTCCGTCGTTTCCCAGACGCCTTTTCCCCAGAGGTGGCCGGCGTCGCGGAGCTCCACTTTGTCGTCTCCCAGAAGGAGATAGACCGGTTTTTCGCTTTTGCCCTCAAAAACGATGATGTCGTACCCGGCCTTTTTCATTCGCGCGCCAAAATAGCCCCCGGAGTTGCTTGAGGCAATAAGACCGGTCAGAGGGCTCTTGGTGATTACCATGTAGCGTCCGCCGGTGGGCGCGCTGGTATTGGTCAGCGGCCCGGTAGCAAAAAACAGCTTGTTTTCCGACGCCAGCGGATCAACTTTTGGGTCAACCTCGTCTGATAGCATCTTGGTCGCCAGACCGCGGCCGCCGATATACTTTCGTGCCTGTTCCCGGGGGAACGATTCGGTGGTGATTGAACCCGTTGTGAGGTTCACTCGAAGTACCGTACCCATGTACGCCATAGACTTCCTCCTCAATAGAGTGATGTGAGTGTTCCTCTTTTCCAAGAGTGGGAGGCACCCCGGTTTCCCGAGACACCCGTTGGCCCTGAACCGTAGGTGACGACCACCGGTAGGTTTTCAGGCTCAGAGGGGATAAAACAATTGTGGACCCGGTTGTACGATACGTCAAGTTTTAATTGACCTCCCTACAGAGCAATGTTTTAATATATTACATTATGGATATATCGTTACGATGAGCAGAAAAAGAAACCTGAAAGGATACGAAGAGCTCGGGCTGATGGAACCTGACGAGGCGGCTGCATTGGTCGCCGACGAGACGGTGCGGACCGCGACCGAAAAAGTTCCTCTCTCCGACGCGGTTGGCCGCTTTCTCAATACCTCGCTGACCGCACAGTTGACCCTTCCCCGCTTTGACAAGGCCGCCGTAGACGGTATCGGGATTGGTTTCCGGGATGCGTTAAAAGAATTTCGTCTGGTCGGGTCAATTGCCGCCGGAGATGAGCACAGTCCTTCGGTCTCTCCGGGAGAGTGCGTGAAGATAATGACGGGAGCTCCGGTACCCGCCGGGATAGAACGCATAGTCCGTTTCGAATATACCCGATCACACGAAGACGACGGAATCACGATATTTCAAATCATTCGGGAAGAGTCGGCGAGCAATATTGCCCGCAAGGGTGAAAACATCACTTCCGGCGATCTGCTCCTCACGCCTCGGCGCCTTACCGGGCCGGATATTGGCATCGCCGCATCCCACGGCTACGCTGCCCTTCCTGTAGCACGGCCGGTGAAGGTGGTCATCGTCACTACCGGAAGCGAACTTGCGGTTCCGGGAGATCCTCTCGGAGACGCGGCGATCTACGACGGCAACAGCTACCAGCTCGCGGCGATGGCGGTCTCCGCGGGGGCGGAGGTGACCCGGTCTGGAATCGTTCCCGACGACCCTGAGACGCTTCGTCGCCGGCTGGAGGAAGCCCTTTCCGTCGGGGAGATTGTCATCGTCTCCGGTGGCGTATCGATGGGAGAGCTCGATTATGTACCCGCAACTCTTCAATCGCTTGGTGTCATTCCCGTCTTTCACGGCCTCGCAATGAAGCCGGGCCGGCCAACATTTTTCGGTCGTCGCGGAGATATCGCACTCTTTGGCCTTCCCGGAAATCCCGTTTCGACGGTGGTGCAGTTCGAGCTGTTTGTAACCCCGCTTATCCAGCAGCGCATGGGGGTTCCGCACACTCCACAGGAACGGTACGTCACCCTCACCGCGCCGTATACACGCCGGAACGCCGATCGCCACGAGTATCGTCCGGTGGTGGTTGACGTTCACAACCGGGCAACCTTCGTTCCATACAGGGGTTCCGGACACGTTGCCGCGCTCGCACAGTCGAATGCGCTGGTACGGATAGATCGGGGTGTCGAGTCGCTGAAGGAAGGAGAGGTCGTATATGCGCGATTCGTACGGTAGGGAGATCACGTATCTCCGAATCTCGGTAACGGACAAGTGCAATTTGCGGTGTGTCTACTGCATGCCGGAAGAGGGTGTGCCCTTTCTCCCCCACGATGCAATCCTTCGCCACGAGGAGATTGTCGCGATCGTTACCGAAGCGGTTGCCCTGGGAATCACCAAGGTCCGCCTTACCGGCGGTGAGCCGCTGGTTCGAAAAGGAATCGTCGACCTTGTCCGCATGATCGTCACGATTCCCGGAGTGGAAACGGTGGCAATGACGACCAACGGGATTCTCCTCCCCCAATTTGCCGCTTCGTTGAAAGAGGCTGGTCTTCACCGACTGAACATATCCCTGGACACACTCAATCCCGAGCGATACCGTCTTCTCAGTCGCGTCGGTTCGCTCTCGAAGGTATTCGCGGGGATCGATGCCGCCGGAGCGGCCGGTTTCACCGATACCAAGATAAACATGGTGGTCCTCCCGGACACATCTCCGGCTGAGATCGCCGAAATGAAGCGATTCTGCTCAAACAGAGGGCTCATACTGCAGCGGATCGCCGCGTACCGCCTTGAAGAAGTCAAGGGCGATTACGTCGGGGTGGAGCGTCCTCTCCCATGCGGGGAGTGCAACCGAATTCGCCTTCTTGCAGACGGAACTCTCAAACCGTGTCTCCATTCAAACATTGAGATTCCGGTGCGATCGGGGTCTATCAGAGAGGCTCTTATTGAAACGATCGAGCGCAAGCCGGAGTTTGGCACGGTCTGCAATAATCGAAGCATGGTCCAGATTGGGGGGTAACGGTTTGGAAAACAGACTTACTCACGTCGACGCGGCGGGAGCAGCCACAATGGTCGATGTCTCGGCGAAGCCGTCCGTTCGTCGTCGTGCTACGGCTCGCGGTTCGATCCGTCTCGCACCGCAGACAGTTGCCCTGATTCGGGAAAACCAGATCAAAAAGGGCGATGTCCTCACCGTTGCAAAAATTGCCGGAATCATGGGAGCGAAAGAGACACCCCGGCTTATTCCCCTCTGCCACCCCATCGAGATTGAGCATGTCGCTCTCTCCTTGTCTCTTGAGGAAACAGGGGTCGAAATTGAGGCGATAACGACGTGTACCGACAAGACCGGCATCGAGATGGAGGCGCTCACGGCAGTTTCCGTGGCGGCTCTCACCGTCTATGACATGTGCAAAGCGGTAGACAAAGAGATGGAAATCGGTTCAATTCACCTCGTCTCCAAGACGAAAGAGGTTGTCCCCACTGCGGAGACAAACCGGTGAAGGTTGCAATTGTGACCGTTTCGGATCGGGCCGCCGCAGGCGTCTACGCAGATCGGTCGGGCCCGCGAATTGAGGAGTTGGTACGTGAAGCGCATCCCGACGCCGAGCTAAGCCGGGTGGTTGTCCGGGATGAGCGCGACGCTATCATCACCGCTTTGAGAAACGGTGTCACGGAAAACTCCGACTGGATCATCACTACCGGTGGGACCGGCATCGGACCGCGAGACGTCACCGTTGAAGCAACTCGGGAGGTGATTGTTACTGAACTTCCCGGTATCGCCGAAGCGATCCGAAGCGCCAGCCTCTTTGAGACGGCTACGGCGGTCCTCTCCCGCGGTATCGCCGGCATAGCGAGTGCTACGTTTATCGTAAACTTTCCCGGCAGTGTTGGAGGGGTAGAGACGGGAATGCGCGTTGTCGCGCCGATTATGGCCCACGCCCTTTCGATGCAACAGGGAGGCGGCCATTGATATCGGTCGCCGTTCTCGGATACTCCGATACCGGAAAAACAACGTGCATCGAAGCTCTTGCCGCAGAAATGGAGAGAGCGGGTATTACCACAGCTGTAGTGAAATACAGTTCTCACCCCGGATCGTTTGACACTCCCGGATCGGATACCTTTCGCTTCGCGGCGACATCGGCGCGGTTTGTCGCATATCGGGGACAGAAGGGATGGTTCATTTCTGTTCCCGCTGCACCCGCCTCGGAGCTCGCGGAGATCCCTCCCTGGATGATCCCCCTCGCCGACACCGTTGATCTCCTCATCCTCGAGGGGCGGCGACTCCCCGGTTCGACCGTGTGTCTCATGGCCGGGAACGCCGAGACTGTAGAAGAGCTGAAATACCCCGTCGAAATCGCTGACGTGGTAGTCACCTCCTCGCTCGTCCTCTCCGAGACTATTCGACCCCGGCGTGACGCACCATTTGTTGCGACAAGCAATGACGAGGCTACGCGGGAAGTAATTCGCATTATACAGACAAAAGGAGCAGCAAAATGAGCGGAAAGCAGAATGCACCCCGAAAGTCGGACTCACGAAAGATAGAGCTGACGATAGACGGACAGACGGTCCCCCTGAACGGGTACGTTATGGACGTATTTCAGGAAGTAGTTGTCGGGTTGGTCCGGGCACTCGGGGATGAAAACCCCGCCGGGCACATCGAGATCGACATAAGCCCGGAACAATGACCGCCCCCGAAGATCTCTTCGTTGACGGCCCGGTGTCGCCCACCGTCGCCGAGGAGGTGGCCGCCCGGTGGCACACACTTCCCCGAATTGGTGGTACCGCATGGTTCCACGGACAGGTCCGGGGCGATATCACCGGGACTGGAACGGTCACCGCAATTGAGTACACCGCCTACCGCCCGACGGCCGACGAAGAGCTGCACCGCGTCCTCGCGGAGGCGCTGAAGACCGGAGGCGCCATAGATATCTTCCTTCGCCACAGTCTCGGCCTTGTACCGGCAGGCGGAATCGCGATGCTTGTCGGTGTGGCCGGCGCTCACCGGGAAGAAGTTTTTGCCACTCTCGCGCGAGTCATCAATGAGGTAAAAGAACGTGTTCCAATCTACGGTAAGGAGTTGACCGACAATGACTCCTACCGGTGGAAGGTAAACACCTGACGCCGTCCGGGGCCGGGTGCCGGAAGAGCCCGGCGCATCAATCAGGGGCACAGATAGATCTGCCGGCCCCATAGACAGTTTGCACAACTCGGTTGGCTGGTCCAGCAATCAAAACTTGTATCATCGAGAAATGAACACCCGTCACGAAACTGACAGTCCGGACAGGAAGGAAAGAGCCAGTTCTGCACTTTGAAACGGAATGCCTCGTATTCCGATGAATGCCATATCTCGTCAAGGTGATGATCGAGAATCGATCCAAAGGAGTGGTGAAGAACCTGTTGAGCAGATTCAGGTCCTGCTTCGTACCCGGTATGAAGAAACCGGTAGCACGGCGACACCTCACCGTCGAAACGGACTACTACAGCGTTCTTTTCGATAAAGTCGCAGTGCCGTTCGGTGTTGAGTTGAAACTTGGGGATGCGGTATTGCATCCGGTGCTCGACGACCCGGAGAAAATCCCGTAGCATCCCCTCGTCACCCCGCAGGGCGAGAGTCTCCGAATTGAACCGCTCCTCTGTAGGAAGCATGTTGGTCAGGACGATCTGCCAGATTCCCGCGTCGAGAGCGCGCCGCGCCGCGTCGGCGACGGTATCGATATTTCCTGTTGTGAGAATAGTCTCCATAGCGAGACGGGGAAAACGCATTTCCGGCGTTTCAGTCTTGAGAGTGCGAATCAGCTCGGCAACCCGAAACACCGCGTCGTGGGTCGGATGACCCCGCGGCCAATCCTCGTAGGAGACGACCAGCACGTCCACGCCCGCCCGGGCGCAGCGCAGAAGCGTCTTTTTCCCAAGCATCGTTCCGTTACTCTGTATCCAGACCTCCGCTCCGACCCGTTTCCCCGCTTCTACCAGGTCCATTACCCGGGGATGGGTAAAGGGCTCGCCGATTCCGGCGATCATCATCTGTTTCAGCGCGCCCACACGGGATACTTCATCGATAAGACGATCGAGAGTTGCATCGCTCATCGGAGCAAGTTCTTCGTCAAAAGCGTTGCGGAAACACATCTCACAGCTGAGGTTACAACCTGCCGAGACCTCAACGTAAAGCTTTTCAATCGGACGAGGTGTGGTTACCGTTACTGTCGCTGTATCGAGTTGAAATTGTACCGCCATACGCGTAGTCTACCACAGGATGGAAGATTCGCGGTACACACGGCATCGACCACTTCTCACCGATGACGGTTGGAGACGGCTCATGACAACCCCGGTTGTTCTCGCGGGGGTAGGCGGGCTCGGTTCTCACGTGGTCATGAGCGTAGCCCGACTCGCTCCGGTGACTATCGAGTTGTGGGACCCCGGCGTCGTTGACGCGCCCGACCTCAACCGGCAGATCCTCTATCAACCGCAATCGGAGGGGAGGAGCAAGTGTGAGGTCGCCACCGAGGAGCTCCGCCGGATCAATCCGGACCTTACAATACACGCCCATCCGGCACCGATTTCCGCCGCGACATTCGTACCTCCCCTTTTGCCCGGACGGGATCCAACGGGAGCTCCTCCTTTCGTCCTCTTTGACTGTCTGGACTCTTTTTCCGCCCGCGCCGAGCTGGAACTGATCCGACGGTACACCGGGTGTACCGTAATTCACGGAGGAGTAGAGGGGTGGTATGGTCAGGCGACAACCTTTCCCGGAAGCGGTCCGGGGTACGTCGACGCCTTTGGACCGGACTTTGCCGACACACCCGCAGCGGCAAAACCGATCCTCCCAACCACTGTCGCGATAATCGCCGCATTGCAGGTCGGTGAATACCTGCACCTTTTCTCGGCGGCAGGGTTCGCGGAGGCAGGAACCACTCCGCTCACCGGAGCTTTCGGGGTCTACGACGGGCACCGGGCCACAATAGATCGGCTGGAGTACCACCGGTGAAGGGTGAGACGCACCCGGTTCCGATCATTCTCTTTGGACCCCTTACGGACCTCGCGAATTCACCGGTCACGATCGAGCTCGACCTTCCGATGACGATTGCGCACCTTCGCAACACGATTCTCGATACCTACCCCGCATTCGCGGCCGTCCCGTTCAGAATCGCTACTGACGGGCGGATCCACGATGAAGCGACGGAGATTCACTCAGTCCGGGAAGTAGCGCTCCTTCCTCCTTTTGCCGGGGGATAAAGATCACAGGAATTCACGCCCTCATAGCGAGGGCGCGCACCGCTTCAACTGCGTTTTCACTCTTCGTCGGCACGATCTCAATACCGGCCTGTTCCGCAATGATGCTCAGCAACGGTTTCTATCGGGGACTCCGCCAACGCCACACGGGGTGCGTTCGTCCGTAGATCGCGGTATTATAACCGGAGAAATACGCCCAGTTCTGATTACCGTAATCGAAGTGCCACCATTCGTCAGGATAATTGCTGAAACCCGCATCCCCCATAACCGATACGAGCAGTTGTCGATTTGCCCGGTAACGTTCTGCATTCGGGTCTCTGTGACCGTCAGATGTTTCATAGTACGTTGTATGCGAACACATACTGGTTTCGTCAAAAGCGGTACCCATTGAAAGCGGGATACCGCTTTCATCTACGATAGTGAGATCGATCGATCCACCGGTCAGATGCGGCGAGGGACGGTGCGGATCATCGGTGGGTGGGCTTACATAACGGGATACCATTTCGTCGATCCTGGCATCACTGATGTCAGGATTCGCCGAAACTACTTCAACCCGGTATTGGGCGTACAGACTCTGCTGAACCTCCAACGGTCGCCACCCGTCCAACAGTACAAAGCGGTGACCGTTCGGGAGGTTATCCGCAGCCTTGAGCAAGCGCAGCAAAACCGACTCACGGAGCCACACTTCGGGCAGCGCCCCGGCGATGTTCTGTACGAAATATTCAGGATGAACAATGAGTCGATCCGGGACGAATCCTGCATTTACCAGCGGCTCGCCGCATTCCTCGATGGGTAGAGATTTAATCGCATGCCAGTCCACCGACTGTTGCACGTTTGTAATCGGATCCATAATACAGCTTTCCTCGTTCTACAATCCGAAAACCGACGGCAGAAACGTCGTCAGCGGTGGGAACAGTGCAATGATAATCAAGGCAAAGACAGCGACACCCACAAACGGCCAGATACTCTTAAAGAGATCTCCCAGATCGACTTTACCAACTGCAGAGGCGATGTAGACGCAGGCCCCCATAGGAGGGGTGATCAAAGCGATTGTGATATTCAAGGTCATCACAATGCCAAAATGCAGCGGATCGATCCCGGCAGCAAGAGCGAGGGGTGTGAAGATCGGAGTAAGCAGTACAAGCGTAGCTACCTCTTCCATAAACATTCCCGTAACAAAAATGATGGCACTCAGAATCGCCATAACAACCAGAGGATTATTGGTAGTACCGATCACGAGTCGGGAAAACTGTTCCGGTACGCGGGCGTAACTCAGGAGCCATCCGATGATTGCCGCTGCGCCGATGATCATAAAGATTGCGCTCGTCAGACGTGCCGCTTCTTTCGTTGCCTTCCAAAGTGCCTTCATCGTCAGTTTGCGCGTCAGCAACACACCAACTACGATGATATACGCAACTGCAATTGCCCCGCTTTCGGTAGGTGTAAACACACCAAAAACGATACCGCCGATAATTACAAAGGGTGCAATAAGCGCCGGTAGTGCCTGCCACGTCGCTACGGCAATCTCGGCCCAGTTCGCGCGGTGGTCGCGTTTGGGAAACTTGTGATACACACTATACCAGTAATTCATTACCATGAAGGCGATTCCCAGGATCAAGCCAGGTACGATTCCTGCAATAAACAGCCCGCCAATTGAGGTGTTTGTCATATTCGCGTAGAGGATCATAAAGATACTCGGCGGAATAATCGGACCGATAAGCGAACTGCCGGCGGTGAGCCCTGCTGCATAGGGTTTGCTGTAACCTTCCTTTTCCATGGCAGGAATCAACACACTACCCAGTGCAGATGTGTCCGCCGCAGCTGATCCGTTGATACCGGCAAAAAGGATACTTGCCAGAACATTCACATATCCGAGACCGCCTCGCAGGTGACCTACCAGAGCACCGGTAATCTTCAGCAATCGGTCAGTCAATCCGGACACATTCATAAGGCTTCCGGCGAAAACGAATAGAGGGATTGCCATCAGCGAAAACGAGTCCAGGCCACCAAAAAACTGTTGCACCATCAGCCTGAACAGGTTTAAGTCGCCGATCCACGCGAACCCTACCAGAGCAACCGCAAGCATTGCCGCGAAAAGAGGCGTTCCTATGACCATCAACAGGAAAAACGTTATCAGCATCACGATTGTCATATAGCGGCTCCCTCCGGGTGCTCGGGATCGTACCGTTCGACATCACCGGCCAGAAGCAACAACGCGTATACGAGCAGGAATATTCCAAACCCGAGCGAAACTACAAGCAGAGGGATCGCTTTTGGAATCTGCAGTCCCATAGTGGTGAAGTTCCACATACCGTTCGCATATGACCACCCGCGAATCGTCATGAACAGGGCGACACCAAGAACCATACTATGCCGAACGAGTGCAGCGACAAACGCCGCCCACCTGGGCATTCTCCTTACCACCAAATCGATGCGCATGTGCTCACCATGTATGAGTGTTGGGGTAGCTGCAATTAGCACCATCCATACCAAAATGAAACGGGACAACTCCTCCGTCCAGATCGGTGAGCTTCTAAAGACATATCGGGCGAAAACGCCCATCAGGATGTTAGCGATATTGATCAAAAACAGCACACCGGCTCCGAGACCGGCGGCACCTGCCACGATCTCGGCAAGGCGTCTACACCATTCTTTCATAGGCTCCTCGCAAGGGATTGGAATAACGTTTGTAACAGAGAGAGTGGTGGCGGACAACGCATGAACGAGCCGCCACCGGTAGTTCAGATTCTACTGCTGATTTCCTATCCGTGCGCTTTCCAGCGCAAGGTCGATCCATCTCTGATCAATTCTTTCACCGAGCCACTTCACGTAATTCGGTTGACCCAGCTCGCGGAACTGGTCCATCTCAGCCGATGTAGGATCGTACACTTCGACGCCATGAGACGCAATGAAATCGGTCCGCTCAGATACGCGGGATTCTACATCTGCGCGTGTAATCGCGTTTGCCTCTGCTGCAGCTTCCAGAACGGCCTGTCGTACAGAATCGCTCATGTTGTCCATCATCTCACCGTTTGCCACAAGGTACTGCATGGAGTACTGGATGTTGGCGTTTGTCATGTACTTCTGCACCTCATAGAGACTGCCTATGATGATGTACATCGGTGGGTTCATTTGACCGTCAGCAACCTTGGTCTGGAGAGCCATGTACACTTCGGTCCACGGAATCGGGGTTCCCGACGCGCCGAACGCCTGATACAGCGCTACCTGACTCTCATCCATTGCACGAAACTTAAGTCCGGAAAAATCCGACGGGTTTCTGATAGGTCTTACCGAATTGGTGAAAGCCAGAAAACCACCTTCTTCAACCGCTGCTACCAGCTCGACACCGGTACGACTGCGGAAAGCCTGCTGCGCTTCACTCCAGTACTCGCTATCGTCAAAAAAGTAACGAGCGGATTTGAAGTCATTAAACATAAACGGAATACTTGCAGCAAACAGTTCCGGGAAGACCGGTCCTACACCGGCGTAGGATGCGACGTTGAACATAGGACCGTTCATCGCCTGTTCCATACGCTGCTCTTCGTCACCAAGCTGGCTGTTGGGATAGAGCGTAATCTCCACTGTACCATCGGTCTTTTCTTCGACAAGCTCTTTGAATTCACTTGCAAAGAGGTGAACCGCATTCTTTTCAACGTCCGGCGGTCCGTTGTAGCTCATGTTTATTGACATCGGCTCATCCCCACCAGACTCCTGGGCACCCGAGGCAAAACCGATACCGGCAACCACCAGAACAAGCACACCTGCAATCAATACATTCATTTTCTTCATGATTGATCCTCCTTGGAAAGCAAGGATAAACCATGATATCGTATTTTGCAAAGAAAAATTGGCCGAAAACGTAAAACGGCGCTGTTTTATCCAGAGTATTCGAACACTCTTTCAAAACGCCCGAATTGGTCTGACACTGTTGAAATCCAATCAAATGCGTCTTGAAGACCAATGAGAACGTCCCGCTGCGCGTACATCTCCTGAAGCTCATCGAGAGACGACAGGTCCGGTTTCACCAATGCTGAATTGACGAAGGACAAGCCACGGGTCACCCGGTCATTGCGAATGCAACCAGCCCAAGCAACAAAAATCCGTCCGTCCTGTATATCATATTTAACCAGGAAACGGTATTTGACCCGGCCCACGTCAGAATGCCCGGATAGGACGGACTCCGCTTCCATCGCCCACGCGTTGGAAGCGGTATCGTCTGTGGAAGACCAATACAAAGCTGCCTGGAACCCTCCAATAGAATCGCGGTGCAGAAACATCTCGTAGAGCTCGTCATGGGATGGCAAAAACCAGTCATTGAATGATCCTGTTGTGTAATCCAGGCACTGTTGAGGCGCGTACAATGGGTCGCCACCGATCGATTCTACAATCAGGATTGTATTGGCTTCTCCGGATCCGCTGTCGAACATGATGCACTGCTCACGACAAGGGTTCCGTGTTTCTATATATTTTTGGCTATTATTATCTCTTTGGGTCGGCGGTGCAAAAGGACCGGGCGTAATTGCCGCAGCCTCAGAACCTCTTGATGGCACGGACGTTATTTGCGATCGTTTCTTTCCCTTGGGCAACCATGGACCCGTCGGTGAATCCATTTGCTTCATATGAAACACAGAGTTCAGCGGCATATCCTGATCCGGCACCCACAAAATCAATGAATTCATCTGTATTAGAGCGGCCCGCCCCGATCTGACGGTCAGTAACACCAATGAAACTCGGGTTTGGCCCCCAGAATGCCGTGCCCTGGTCCGCAAGCGACGCCTCCAGATAGCGCCAGCCGTCGGTGTGTTCACCTTTGTCGTAAAAGATGATGCCTCCGGCGGGGCCCTCGTCTCCTACGGCGTATTCCGTCAGATCCCCCAGCCCGAATCTCCACCGGAGCCGGTGTCACAACCGACGGCCACCAACAGAAGTGCTACCGCCAGAAACGCGGCATGTCGTCGTACCATATCGCCTCCTTGCCGCCCGAAAGAAACAGCAGAGGGAAAACAGCAGCGGGCTGATATGCGTATTCTGAAATTCAGTATCGATCACGCCGCCGGGGTTTGCAAACCGCCCCAGCCCCAGCCCCAGCCCCCCGATCCGGTTGGCCCGGTGGGCGGGGAAGAAAGCGCGGCAGAACGTAAGTTCAATATAGAATGAAAATATGAGTCAGCCCTGCTTACGGCCGGTTCCGGCGCGGTTGGAAAGGAGTTTCACAGAACTCAGCTCTTTGGTGGAGAGGCGGACACCGCCGGCGCGGGCGCCTTTGACGAGATAGTCGTCCACTAAGAAGTCTTCTTCCAGTTTCTGCATGCGGGGCTTTTTTTTGTAGCGCAGGCGAACAACCACGTTGTCCCGGGTTGTCAGGAGGAGGGGTTTGGATCCTTCGGGAACGAGGTCGTACTCTTTTTCCAGGATGTACTGTTCTATAGTGCAGCGCTTGAGGTAGGTCTCGCCGTCGGCGTTCCGGTAGACCACCGAGAAGACCCGTTCCGCCAGGGCGTCCTTATCGGCCAGACCGGCGTACAGCATGCCCTTGCCGACGAACAGTTTTTCCGGAATGTCCATAACGCGGTATTTGCCGTCGCTGTCTATGACCAGGGCGCGATCGTACTGAGATACGGGCTCCAGTTCTTCGGCTTTTCCGGCAGACGCCCCCAGGTCCGTTCCCAGGTAGCCGGTTTCGGGGTCGTACAGAAGGGTGCGGTCCCGCACAGCCGCCTCACGGACGTCCACCCGGCTGAAACCGGTAATCTGCGTCTTTCGGGGAAAGCGGTGACCGTGCTTCTCCAGCACATCGTCCAGGAAAGCCAGGGCGTAGGCGGTGAGATTTTTCAGGTGCCTTTTGATCTCGTCCAGGCGGGCGCGGATCTGTTCCACCTCTTCCCGGTTCTTCTCTATGTCGTAGAGGGAGATACGGCGGATAGGAATCTTGAGCAGCCGCTCTATGTCCTCATCGGTGATAGGCCGGATCAGCTCTTCCTTGAAGGGCTCAAACCCGGTACGCACCGCCTCCTGCACGCCCTCCTGGGTGCGTTCTTCCTCGATGCGCTTGTAGATGCGCTCTTCCACGAAGATGCGCTCCAGGGTGCGCATGTGCAGGCGCTCCATGAGGGTTTCCCGTTCGTGCTCCAGCTCCTGCTTCAGGAGCTTCACCAGCCGCTTTGCGTGGTGGGCGATGACTTCGCTCACCGTCATGAGCCGGGGCTTGTCCCCGTCTATGACCAGAAGGTTCACCGAGATGGACTGTTCGCAGTCGGTAAAGGCGAAGAGGCCGTCCACCACGTCCTGGGTGTAGACGCCCCGGGGCAGCCTGATCTCTATTTCCACATGTTCTGAAGTGTAGTCGCTGATCTGGGCAACCTTGATCTTGCCCCGCTTGGCCGCCGCCTCTATGGAATTGATGAGGCTTTCGGTGGTGGTACCGAAAGGAACTTCCCGAATGACGATGCGCTTTTCATCTGAGGTGTCCAGCTGCGCCCGGACCAGTACCTTTCCCTGCCCGTCGGCGTACTCCGAGATGTCCATCAGCCCTGATGTAGGAAAGTCGGGGTAGAGGGCAATGTGCTCACCCCGGAGGTGCGCCTGCAGCGCCTCTATCACCTCCCGGAAGTTGTGGGGCAGAATGCGCGTGGACATACCCACGGCAATGCCCTCGGCGCCCAGGATGAGCACCAGAGGTATCTTGGCGGGAAAGACCACCGGCTCCCGGTTGCGGCCGTCGTAGCTGTCCACGTAGGTGGTAAGTTCCGGCCGGTAGAGTATTTCCCGGGCGATAGGGTCTATCCGGCACTCGATGTACCGCGCCGCCGAGGCGGAGTCTCCGGTGAAGATGTTGCCGAAGTTACCCTGCTGGTCTATGAACAGTTCCTTGTTGGCCAGAACCACCAGCGCTTCGTAAATGGAGGCGTCGCCGTGAGGATGGTACTTCATGGAGTGACCCACCACATTGGCAACCTTGTGGAACTTGCCGTCGTCTATTTCAAGCAGTGAATGGAGAATGCGCCGCTGCACCGGCTTGAGACCGTCATCCAGATGCGGTATGGCCCGGTCCTTGATGACATAACTTGCGTATTCCAGAAAGTTTCGGTTGAAGAGGGTGTTCACGTACGCCATTACGTGATTTTCCACAAAAGAGGGGGTGTTGTCACGTATCTAAATTTTTATTGAACGCCGGTATGCTCGAAGGGATAAATGTTTCTTCCAACGCATCCGTCACGGAAGTTCCGGATAATGATCGATTATCGATTATATCTTGCTTTATACGCCAACCAAGGATAAAATCATTGGAAGCTCCACTACAATGGAAAGAATAAACAGAGGTCGATATGAGAACTACATCTACATCTACATCTACATCTATTGAACAGACGATCCGGGACGCCGTCGGCGAAGCCCAACACAACCAGCAATCGGATTCGGTTGCAGCAGCGCTTAATTCAATTCACGCAGACGAGCTGGACGTGTTCTTCCACCCTGGGTTGGAATCCGCTGCCATATCGTCACAACCGGTGACCATCGGGCTACCTGCTTCGCCGGGGGCTGCCGTGGGTGAAGTAGTTTTAAGCGCGGGCCGGGCGGTTGCTATGGCTGACGCAGGACGTTCAGTGATTCTGGTACGACCCGAAACGACTCCCGACGACGTGTTGGGTATGCAGGCCGCCCAAGGGATACTGACTGCACGAGGAGGGCTGGGATCCCACGCCGCTATTGTAGCCCGCGGCTGGGGAAAACCTGCGGTGGTCGGGGCCGCCGACGTTCAAGTCATTGCCGGCGGAATTGAGATTGATGGTGTCTCAGTGCGGGAAGGCGAATTTCTAACCATCGACGGTAGCACCGGAGCTGTATATTTGGGCGAGCTTGAAGTGTCATCAAATGAGCCTCCGCCCGAGCTGAAGCAACTGCTTCGGTGGGCCGATCAGGTCGCAGAGACCGGAAAAATAGAGGTCCGGGCAAACGCGGATACCCCGGGCGACGCGAGTATGGGCCGCGCATTGGGGGCAAAGGGTATCGGCTTGTGCCGAACAGAGCACATGTTCCTATCCCCTGATCGACTCCCGATAATACGTCGTTTCATATTGAGCGAGACGGCCGCCGAAGAACAAGAGTGCTTACAACAACTCGAACAAGCCCAGGTTGCCGATTTCGAGTCTGTCTTGGAAGTAATGGACGGGCTACCGGTAACGGTTCGCTTGCTTGACCCACCATTGCATGAATTTCTGCCCGATTTAATGGACCTCACCGCTAAAGAGGCCCGGAACGAGTTGAATAGTCTCGAAGCAAAGGAGTTGGCGGCGGCACGGCGGCTACACGAAACTAACCCAATGATCGGTACCCGCGGGGTACGGTTGGGTATAGTACGTAGTGGTCTGTACCAAATGCAGGTTCGCGCATTAGCAACGGCGGCCAGCAACCTGATAAAGCGCGGTAAACAACCGCGGATCGAAATCATGATTCCGCTGGTTATTAACGAACATGAACTTTCAGTGGTCAGACAATGGGTTGTCGACGCGTTGGATCAGTCCGGTGATCCCGCGTTGGTCGCTGGAGACGTTTCGATCGGCGCTATGATCGAAACACCGCGCGCTGCCATCGTGGCCGGTCGCTTATCCCAGCACGCCGATTTTTTTTCGTTCGGCACTAACGACCTGACTCAAATGACATTTGCTTTTAGCCGCGACGACGTTGAAGCGAGCATGCTCCCCACTTATCAAAGACTGGGGATTCTCGACAGGAACCCATTCGCAGCTCTAGACCTTGAAGGGGTTGGGGCCCTGGTCGAGATGGCCTGCACAAGCGCCCGCAAGGCTAAACCGTCGATCAAACTCGGGGTGTGCGGGGAACATGCAGGTCATCCTGACTCGGTTGACTTCTTTGTTCGCGCGGGAGTGGATTCGGTAAGCTGCTCTCCGTTTCGGGTTCCGCTGAGTCGTCTGGCTGTGGCTCAGGCTCTACTATCCTCTGGTCGGGTGTCAGCGGAAACCGTACAGTTTACCTTCGGCAACTACACAAACTCGTCGCCAGATTCCGGTCCTACGGCCACTGAGCAACTCGGAGTACAATCAGGAGACGAGACGGCAATAGATGTTGACGAAGATCTGGTGTTGCATGTTTTACGGGTTCGAGGTTTCATTACCTCCGAAGGCCTGATGGAGAGTTTGGGCGCGGTTCCGACAGATATGATGACCAGCTTTTTGAACCAGGGCTGGGTGAACTATATGGAATCTCGCGACATGTATACACTTACTACCGAAGGGACCGAGGAACAGCAACGCCGCCAGGAATCGTCCGCGGACCCGTCTTTAACCGAGGCGTTATCGCCCGGATATGAGCATTTCCTGCAGCTCAATACCGAGTTCAAGGCGTTGTGCGGCAGGTGGCAGTTGAAAGACGGTGCTTCCAATGATCACAGCGACTTCGCATATGATAAACTGCAGATTGATGCACTATCGTCGCTTGCCGATAGAGTCCGGCCAGTTATCACACAGCTTTCTGAGGTTCTCCCCCGCCTCGCTCGTTATAATGGTCGTCTGCAGGCAGCTGCCCAGCGGGTGGCCACCGGTGAAACAAAGATGTTTACCGGGGTGATGTGTGGCTCGTTTCACGATATTTGGATGGAGCTACACGAAGACCTCATCCGGTTACAAGGTATCGACCGAGGTGAAGAAGGTAGCTTCTAGTGTTTTATAATACTCTTTTTGCCTGGTAAGCTTCGGCTGGATTGATATCTACGTTAATATTGTCGGACCTTCTTGCCAAACGAGTGATCACGTCGATTCGCTTGGAAGCACCCAGTCTGTCACGGATACCACTTCGATCACTCCGGACTGGAATACCCGTAGCCGTTCGTTCCGCGGCAAGGCGCGATAAACAGCGTTACTACCGTCCCAATCCGGGACGGCAGCGCGCAATCTTCTACCCGTAAATTACTTCCCGTACGTTTCCCAATACTTTCCAAAGATTTTTTCTTCGTCGGGAACTACCGGAGAAATCGGTTTTGATACCCACGTGACATTTCGGAAATGCCAGTAAGATATGTTCTCGGAGGTAATATTCCCGCCCCAGGAACCGCATCCGAGCGTCAGTGAAAACGGCATACCATTGTCGTAGTTGCCGCTATTCGCCGCACTCTGGGCCTGTCGTACCATGATGCGGCTGACCGGTGCCTGCATAGCGAGTTCCTCGACCCGATCATCACTCGTGGTGTGAATACCACAGGAGTGGCCATATCCGGAAAACCCGGTGATCTCTTTCACATACTGTATCGCTTGATCAAATCCGGTGTACTTCCAGAGGGTCATGACCACAGAAAGCTTCTCACCCGCAAATAGCTCGCCGGGGCCAACTTCGGAAGCTTCCACCATGATAAACCTGGTTTCCGCCGGTATGGAAATACCCGCAAGTTCAGCAATCCGCGGAGCCGGCTGAGCGACGATTGCCCTGTTGAGAGCGTGTCCGTCAGGCCACATGGTGCGTTTCAGTTTTTCCTTTTCGTCGGCGCTGCAGAGATACCCGCCCAACTTCTGAAACTCTTCTATCATCTTGCCGTAGATCGTTGCTTCCATGACGACGGAGTTCTCGCTGGAACAACTGGTCGCGTTATCAAAGGTCTTGCCAATGAATATCTTCTTGGCCGCGTCTTGCAGGTCTGCCGTTTCATCCACGATGACCGTGGCGTTACCGGCACCGACACCGTAGGCAGGAGTACCACTGGAGTACGCCGCCTTGACCATTCCCGGTCCACCGGTAGCGACAACAAGGTCAACCGCCGCCATCAATTCCTGGGTCAGCTCGATTGACGGTTCTTCAATCCACTGAACAAGGTCTTCAGGGCCCCCTATTTTGCGGATACCATCACGAAGTTTCTGTGCGGCCAAACCGGAACACCCTTTGCCGCTGGGATGGGGCGCAAAGATCACCGCGTTGCGGTTTTTGAGAATAGACAGGCCGTTGCAGCCAACCGAGGAAGTCGGGTTTGTCACCGGGATTAACGCCCCGACAACTCCTACCGGCTTAATGACTTTCATCAGACCCTTTTCGGGGATTTCTTCCAGAATACCGACCGACTTTACCCCATCCAGATCTCTCAGGGTGCCAAGAATCTTCTTCTGGTGCTTGAGTAGTTTGTCTTCATACACTCCCAGCCTGGTTTCCTTGTGGGCGAGCGTCGCGCATTCTACTGCGCTCTCTGTTTTGTATATCTCCCACCCCGCCGCTGCGATCAGTTCATCGACCTCTTCCTGCGACCAGGATTCCACCTGTTTTTGGGCTGCCCGGGCGCGGGCCAGTTTGTCTTGAATAATACTCACGCTGTATCTCCTTTTTCAAAATTCGAAGGGCCTCATTGGAAAACCCTCGGACGCAAAACGCCCGTTGGTCTCTTGGCATTTACGGCAAACTCACCTATTACCCTTTACTGGTCGGGATTCGGTACCATCAAATCGCGAATAATCCGGCAAAGCTCATCGTATCCACCGATGAACTGGCGTAAGGTACGCGCCGTCGCCCCGTACGCATCAAACTCGTCCGGTTGCATTCCGTCCGGCTCGTACGCCCGTCGAAAATCCTCAAATTTTGTAGAGAGTTCTTTCACGATCGTGGGATCCACCGGCGTGTGTATTCGGTCTTTCACCGTCACATCAGAACCGTTAAACCGTTTGGCCCACTTGTACGGAATGGTGCATACCACGTCTCCGCCGATAAACTCGGACCAGTGGTAGTGGTTGCGGTACGCCGCCGCAAGCAGACGCGTTCGGTACCCACGTTCCTGATACACGCGGTATGCGTTTTTAAACACCGCTACACCGGCCCATTCAAGGTAGTCTGGATTGGTGATGATGTGTTCCTTATTTGCAACTACTTTCAACCAGTCGTCTGTTCGGCCAACCATAATCGTACAAATCGGCGCCATGTCGGAAGTTGTGAGTCCCTTGTCCTCGCGCCGTTTCAGGCCACGCTCAACCGCATCGGCTACCGCCATCGCCTGAGGAGCGGTAAATGAAACGGTCGCGTTGACGCTGATTCCGCGGTAGGTGGCTTCTTCTATCGCTTTGACACCGGCGGCAGTGGCGGGAATCTTTACGTTGAGGTTTGGAATGACCTCAGCGAAGTGCAGCGCTTGGTTAACCATCGCCTCCGGGTCGCGATAGAACTTGGCGTTTGTCTGCATAGACAGTCGCCCCTTCTTGCCGTTGGTTTTCTTGAAGACGGGTTCCAGAAGTTTTGCTGCCTTGACGGCCATTTCGTCAATCACCTGCCATGCAACATCGTCTTCGGTCGCCGTCGGCATTTCCGAAATGATTTCCCGGATGCGGCCTTCCCAGGCTGCGTAGTCTTTCTTCAACACATCAACCACAATGACGGGGTTGGTCGTTGCACCCACGGCACCATGTTCAATGCCGTATTCCAGTTCGGAGATCGAACTGGAATCATTCCAGTAGTCGGTGGGAGTTGTCTCGCTCATCTCGTGCAGCGGGCTCATATAGGTACTCATACGCTCTCCTCCATAATGTTCGTACCAAAACTGGCGAACGAATTATCCATCGAAAATAGGAATAACTGTTTTTCAGACAAATTATTATATCACGGCTGTCCATCGTGTCAACCAGAAGAACTGTCATTCTGGTTATCATATTGTCTGATATTCAATTGACTTCACTGTTGATCTAAGGTACAGTATTCAACAAGGAGTCCGACGTGGGGAACCGTAAAGTAGTCCAAAAAATGAAAGCTGTTCGGGAGCAGGTGTATGCCGGTGGCGGTGAAGAACACATCCGTAAACAGCACGAGAAAGGAAAACTAACCGCTCGGGAACGGTTGCAGCTCCTCCTGGATGATTCCAGTTTCGTAGAGCATCAGACCTATATTAGGGGGCGGGCACAGATGTTCGGTCTGGCGGACAAGCGCCTGCCCGGTGACGGTGTGATAACTGGCAGTGGTTTGGTTGGGGGACGCCAGGTATTCGTATCGTCGCAGGACTTCACCGTGCTGGGCGGATCCCTGGGGGAAATGCACGCGGACCGCATTGCCCAGGTCCAGGAGCTTTCAATGCAGACAGGAACGCCCTTTATCCAGATCAACGATTCCGGTGGAGCTCGAATTCAGGAAGGCGTACTGTCGCTGCACGGATACGCGAGAATCTTTCGGGCGAACACTCTCGCCTCGGGAGTTATTCCGCAACTCTCCGTCATTCTCGGACCCTGTGCCGGTGGGGCTGTGTATTCTCCGGGTATCACCGACTTCGTATTTATGGTGGACCAGGTAAGCAATATGTACATAACAGGGCCTGATGTTATCCGAGCTGTCACCGGCGAAGATATCAGCCACGAGGAGCTCGGTGGGGCGCAGGCCCACGCCGCCCGAAGTGGAAACGCCCATTTCCGGTTTTCCAGCGAAACTGAGTGTCTTGCCGGCGTACGACAACTTCTGTCGTACTTGCCACGGTCGAATCGCGAATCTCCTCCGAGAGTGCCTACGGACGATCCCGTTGACCGACCGACCCCGGAGGTCCTAGACCTGTTGCCGGAAGAAGAGCGGCGAGGGTATGACATCCGCGACATCATCACGACCGTTTTCGACCGGGATAGTTTTATGGAGGTTCATCGGGAGTACGCGCCGAACGTCGTAGTCGGATTTGCCCGTCTTGCCGGCCGAACAGTCGGTATTTTTGCGAATCAACCTAATATTCTTGCCGCAGCTCTCGATATCAACTCCAGCGACAAAGGCGCCCGATTCATTCGGTTTTGCGACGCATTCAATATCCCGATTATTTCCCTTGTCGATGTTCCCGGTTTTCTACCTGGAATCGGGCAGGAACATGGCGGCATTATTCGTCATGGCGCAAAGGTCCTGTATGCGATCGCAGAAGCAACGGTACCAAAGTTGTCGTTGATCTTGCGCAAGTCATATGGAGGCGCGTATATTGCGATGTCCGCGAAAGCACTCGGGTATGACCGCGTCCTTGCGTGGCCTACAGCACAGATTGCCGTGATGGGGGCCGAAGGAGCGGCAAACATTATTTTTCGACGCGACATCGCTGCGGCGGAAGACCCGGAAACCGCGAGGGCGGAAAAGATACATGATTTTAAAAAAGAGGTCATGGACCCTTTTGTCGCTGCCGGATACGGATTTATCGACGATGTAATCGATCCGGAATTTACCAGGATTGAACTGATCCGTTCCCTCGAAATAGTCGCGGAAAAACGACAAACGATCCCCGACAAGAAACACGGAAATATCCCACTATGAACACAGATACGATCTCCTATGTGATCCTAACGGCCGGCGTCGGTATGGGAGTGGTGTTTTTTGCACTGACCTTTCTCAGTCTGATGATGGTTGCTCTTCGTGTCACGTTCGCTGATCGTTCTGCGAAAAGATCCGTCGGAATTGGTCCTGGAAGGGGAAACGAAAGTGTGGCGAGCGAACCGGGACCGGAGGATACCGACGAACAGGGAACTCCCCGATGGGTGCTTGCCGGTGCGGTTGCATATCTTCAGATGGAACAACAGACACGGGCTGTCTCGGCGTCGCCCTGGGCGTCCCGATCGGGTGTACGTTGAAATTGGAGGCATAGCGGTGAAACGTGAACTTTTGTTGAAAATTGGGGAGCGAGAGGTCAACCTCGTGGCATCACGAGACGGCCAGTCGATCGTTATCGAACGGGGAGACGAGCGCTGGAACATAGAAGTCATCGAAGACAAAGTGGTAGGGCAGGCAAATCCGTCGGATGGGAGAACTGCACCCGCCCAAGTGTATTCTACCAATTTACCGCCTACAACCGGCACATCAACAGTGACCTCTCCTCGAAGCGCCCTGGTCGCCGGTCAGGGCGCTACTGCTGCAGGGGGCTCCGCTTCCTCAGGAGTTTCCGGGGCTGTTCAATCGCCGATGACCGGTATCGTTGACCAGGTCCTGGTAAAGGACGGCAGTTCCGTCGCGGAAGGTGAAAAAATCGTAATTCTCGAGGCTATGAAGATGTACATCGACGTGACGGCTCCCGTGTCGGGTACTGTATCGGGTGTCACCGTGTCCCCCGGGGACAGTGTCAAAGAGGGCCAAACCCTTTTGACGATAGGATAAGGCGGGCGTCATGTTTTCCGAATTCTTACACTCTACCGCATTTACGGCAACAGCGTGGCAGGACATTGTGATGCTCGGGGTCGGTGTTTTGTTGCTCTACCTGGGAATATCCCGTAAGTACGAGCCACTTCTCCTTGTTCCAATCGGCTTCGGCGCTATTCTGGTAAACGTACCACTGGCGAATCTTTCCGCGCCTGGTGGGCTGCTGGATTATTTCTACTATGGCATCCGCTCGGGGATATTCCCACCGCTGATTTTCCTCGGTATTGGAGCAATGACTGACTTTGGCCCCCTCCTGGCGAAACCGTACACATTTCTTTTGGGAGCGGCGGCGCAATTCGGCATATTCGGTACCCTTATCGGCGCGCGGCTCCTGGGATTTGGTTTCGCCGAAGCGTCATCGATCGCTATTATCGGTGGCGCCGACGGACCGACCGCCATTTATCTTACCTCTCAGCTTGCTCCCCATCTGCTCGGACCTATCGCAGTTGCGGCTTATAGCTATATGGCACTGGTTCCTGTGATTCAGCCCCCGATTATCAAACTGCTGACGACCGCAGAACAACGCAAGGTCGTGATGAGCGACGTCAAACCGGTACCCCAACGGGTGAAGATAGTATTTCCTGTGGTGACCGCGATCGCTTGCTCGTATATCGTACCGGCAGCGACACCACTGGTTGGCATGTTGATGCTGGGCAATCTCTTCCGTGAATCAGGAGTAGTTGAACGGCTATCCAGGACGGCGCAGAACGAACTGATCAATATCGTCACGATCATCCTGGGAATAGCCGTCGGCAGTCAGATGTCGGCAGAGAAGTTTCTCACCCTTCAAACCCTGATGATCATCGTGCTTGGAATGGCAGCGTTCAGCGTCGGTACTGCCAGCGGTGTTGCCCTGGGCCAACTGCTGTACCTTGTCTCCCGAAAAACGATCAACCCAATGATCGGTGCGGCCGGAGTTTCTGCCGTTCCCATGGCAGCAAGGGTTGTTCAGAAACTTGGACAGGATGCCAATCCGCGTAATTTCCTGCTCATGAACGCGATGGGTCCCAATGTAGCCGGCGTAATCGGTTCCGCCGTGGCTGCCGGTGTGCTTCTGGCACTCTCGGGGTAGTCAGTCGGGATTCGGAACGATGTAGTCCCGGGCCATCGCAATTAAATCGTCGTAGCTGGCGGTGAACGAACGTAACGTACGCGCGGTCGCACCGTAGGAGTCAAATTCGGAAACTTTCAGACCGTCCGGTTCCCAAGCGCGGCGGAAATCAACAAAGTGTGAACGCAGACGGTCGAGGAAACGCTCCGGTATCGGATCGTGAATCCGCTCTCGTACCTCGATATCGGAAGCATTGAAACGCTGGGCCCACTTGTACGGAATAGTAACGATCAGATCGCCGCCGATCAACTCGGACCAGTGGTAGTGGTTACGGTACGCAGCGGCCATGAGCCGGGAACGAAATCCGCGTTCCCGGAAGATCTTGTACGCGTGCTTCAGCACTGCTACCCCGGCCCACTCGAGACACTCCGGCTCGACAATAATGCCCTCTTTCGCCGCGACTACTTTCAGCCAATCGTCCACGCGGCCTACCATCACGACGCAGTTGGGGTATATCTGGTCGATCGACTTCCCCTCATGGACGCGCCGTTCAAGCCCCCTCTCGACCGCCTCGGCCGCCGAGATCACCTGCGAGACGGAAAAAGAGACGGTAGAGGTGATGCTTACACCTTGATACGTGGCCTCCTCCGCAGCCGCGATACCGGCCGCGGTGGCGGGGAGTTTTACCGTCACATTGTCCAAGAGCGTATGAAAATGAACCGCCTGCTCCACCATTGCCTCGCTGTTGCGGAAATTACGGGGGTTGACCTGAATCGCGATACGACCCTTTTTCCCTTGGTGCGAGTCGTATACCGGTTTGAGCATTGCCGCTCCGGTCCGGGCCACGTCCTCGATCAGTTGCCACGCAATATCAGTCTCGGACGCGGTCGACATCTGATCGACCACCTTTCGAATCTGCTTGTCCCATAGGTTAATCTGCTGACGGAGCACGGCGTGAACAATTGTGGGATTGGTTGTAGCACCGGTTGCTCCGTTGACCAGTGCGTATTCAAGCTCGTTGGTATTGCACGTGTCGCTCCAATAATCTGTCGGTGTCGAGCTTGCCATCCTGAGCAGCGAACTCTCGCTTATACTCATATCGTCTCCTTTCCTTTCGTTTGTAACGTGGCTTATAGATTTTCCCTGATGCGGGCGGCAATACTCTCCGGGTCGAGCCCAAACTGCCGGAGCAGCTGCTCATAGGTAGCGGAATGTATGTACCGGTACTGTCCATCGTCGCCGGTCGCGTTGATCGCAACAACTTTGCCGGAATCGAATGCTTCCCTGCGGCGCAGCAGAAGCTGCGCGAGCTGGTTACGGATATGTCCGTTATTCTGTTCCGCTATCACGACCAGTCCCGGACCAGCCAATCGTTCGAGCAGAAGAGCCTCGTCGAAAGAGTGCATATCGACCGCTTCCGCGGAGACGCCCGTTTCACCAAGCAGGCGCGCTGCCGCCATGATTTCGTGTACGCCGCGACCGCTCGATACGAGGCACACGTCACTGCCCTTCTTTCCGGAAAGCACGTTGGCCCGCCCAAACTCGAATGTGTAACCCGGTTCGTATAGCACCGGGGAGCCGGAGCGCATGATCCGGATGTAGGTCAGACCACGATTACCGTCCATCACCCAGCGCATCACTCCCACCAGTTGGTTGGGACAGGACACATCGATGATTTTCAGACCTCCGATTCCGCCAAAGACGATTGTATCATCGTTGCCCATGTGGGTTGCACCGTTGACCTTGGTCTCAAAGTTGGGCGCCGTCGCAAGAAATGTAAGGTCCAACCCGTGCCCTTCGGACAGCCAACCCGACGGGTCCGCCATCGTCTCGATCCGCTCCTGGAATCCGACCGCGATCCGGCGGAGTACCTTCCAATCGAAGAACGGACAGAACGTGCTCACCCAGGCGTTGTACCCCAGCGCTGCATACGCTTCTCCGATGCACATCATGTTGGATTCCGCGATACCCACATTGCGTCCGCGTGCCTGGTCGACCGCTCCAACCCCGTCTTCGAGCCCGCTGGTGGACCCCAGGTCGGCGTCGACGGAGACGACGCGCTCGTCGCGGGCAAATACCTTCATGCACGCGCTGACGACATCGTTCGCTGCGACATTTTTACCGGTTTCATAGCTCGGCAATGCTGCCTCGTCGTAATTTATCGCCTTGTCTCGCGGTGGGACCGCTCCTGAACGCGGTGTTACCGCAACCGCCTCCACGCCGGTGTGTTTTACCCGAAGATTCATCTCCTCTGCCCGTCTCTTCAGCGTGTCGGCGAGCGGCGACTTGCCCACGGCCTTCAGACGCTCGAGGAAGCCCGTCAACGAGGTAACACGCCTGTTCCGACGCTCCTGCTGCAACTGCAACTCCGTCGCAAAGGTCGCCTTATCGAGGGTGATTTTATGCTTGTTCAGCCCGGAGGAGAACGCGCCATGTCCCTTGCGCGTGTTACACACGATCGCCGTGGGACGGCCGTCACCGGGACGTCGTTCGAAACTGTCAATCGCATCCGTCACGGCGCTGTAGCTCGTCCCGTCGATCGACAGTACGTGCCATCCGAATGATTCCAGTTCTCGAGGCAGGTTATCCATCGAAAAAATGAGCTGTGCGGAATTGTCCAACTGACCCTCGTTTTTATCGACGAGCATGCACAGGTTTTCCAGTCGCGCCTGCGGCGCGTGCATGATTGCCTCCCAGGCAACCCCCTCCTGCAGCTCTCCATCCCCGGTTACGCAGAACACGTCAAATGCCGGATCCCGGCGTCCCGCCATTGCAAAGCCCTGCGCAACGGCCAGCCCCTGCGCGAGCGGCCCCGTGGCGATATGAACACCCGGCAGCAGCGGTCCCGGATGACCGTTGAGAACGCTCTCGACGGAACGGGAGTTCTTTAACAGTGCGGGGTCGATATACCCGAGGTCTGCGTAGATCGACGCCAACGTCGCCACTGCGTGACCTTTACTCAGTACGAAGAGATCCTGACCGACCCGCGTCGGGTCCTGGACATCGAGGTCCATATACCCTCCGTAAAACAGGCTCACCATCGGAATCGTCGCCGAAAAGGCTCCCCCGATATGTACTCCCTGATCGACTGCCATAAAACCTTGTTTGAGGACCGATATCCGAATATCTGAATCCTTGATTTTCAGCAGGTACTCGACTCCCATGGCGAGCAGTTGTGTGTCAGTACGTTCCATCGTATTTAAGCCTCCATGTTTATACGCGAATTATGTATGTAGCGCTTCCCAGATGCGCTGTGGGGTCAAGGGAAGATCCCTTATTATGACCCCGGTAGCTGCATAAACGGCGGACGCGACTGCGGGAGAGACTGCGAGGATTCCGCCTTCCGCCGCTCCCTTGGCACCGTACGGTCCCGGCCCGTCACCGTTCTCCACGTGCAGCGAAATAAGTTCACGCGGAGTGTCCATAGTGGTAGGAATCCGGTAGTCCAATGCACCCAGATTGCGCACCCGACCGCGGTCGTCCATGATATATTGTTCCATCACGGTGTGGCCCAGCCCCTGGATCGCGCCGCCGTCATCTTGCATCGCCACGTGTTGGGCGTTGAGCGATCTACCGACATCCGCGACCGTTACCAGCTTGTGAAATACGATCACACCGGTTTCCTTGTCCACCTCAATCTCGACGGCGGTGCAGGTTACCTCGTAGAAAGCGGGTTTGCCGTTCAGGGGGTGGTTTTCATCGTATTCCGCACGCGCGGAGCCGGTGCCGATAACCTCACCCTTCACCCTGTTGAAGCGCTCGGATACAACCTGGGCAAACGTTTTTCGTTCTCCGGAAACCTCGATCACCCCCGGCTCGACAATTGCAGTATTTACACCGTAATAGTCAGTCGCTATCTCCTGCACCTGTTGCGCGACATCGCGACTTGCCCGCAGGACAGCGTTACCCATAAAGACCGCCGACCGGCTGGCCGATGTCTGCAGATCGAATGGTACGCCTTGGGTATCACCCATCGCTACCACTATCTTTTCCGGCGGCACACCGAGTTCGTAAGAGGCGATCTGCGTATATATGGTACGCGCGCCCTGTCCCATATCCGAAGTTCCTGCGTGTACGGTCGCACTACCGTCGCAGTGTAACCGCACGATCGAATAAGAGGCGCCCGTAGTCGGACCGAATTTCAGTCCCATCGATAACCCGCGTCCACGTCCCGGGGGCACCGGTTTTCCCCAGCCGATCGCGTCGGCACCCTTTTTTAGCGTCTCCGCCCATCGCCCGTCGGCCGGAGGATCCTGGGGCATAAAGACCTCGCCGTATTCGGCGAGGTTCTTCATACGTAAATCAACCGGGTCGATCTTCAACATCCGGGCGGCCTCGTCCATCTGACACTCCACCGGCCAGTTCATCTGCGGCAATCCAAAGCCGCGCATAGCCGTACTGGGTACGGTATTGGAAAAGACACCACGCGCAAGGACTCGCACGTTGGGAATCCGATAGGGACCACTGCCGGCATAGCCACCTTTGACGATGAGACGACCGGCAATATCTTCGTACGCTCCGATCAGATAATTAATCTCTACGTCCTGGAAGACTAATGTCCCGTCATGACGGAATCCTGTCCTGATATGCGCTTCCGAGGACGTTCGACGAGCGGCCTGGAAACTTTCCTCGAGGGTGAGTTCCAGACGCAATGCGCGCCCGATCTTCAGCGCAAGGTATGCCAGGAGCGGTTCAAACTTGGCGTGCTGTTTGCCCCCGAAACCTCCACCCGGATCCGGAGCGATTACCCGGACGCGAGAGAGCGGCATATCGAGAAACTCCGCGATTACCCGCTGCAAGTAGTTGGGATGCTGGATCGCACTGTATACGGTGATTCCGCCCCGTGTCGGTTCCACTGCGTAGGCAAACGGTTCTATCGCAAACTGCGTCATCATCGGGAACGAATAATCGTTCTCGATTACCAGGTCAGCTTTGGCAGAGTCGGGATTGCCCCAGCCGAACTTCCACTCATTGAGAATGTTTGTCTCTCTGAAGGGACTGTTTGGACGAAGCGAAGGATCTTGTACCAGCCCGGCGCCCGGCGCCAGGGCATCCTTGACGGTATAGATTCCCGATAGCTCCTCGTAGTCCACCGCCACGGCGGCCGCACCTTGTGCCGCCGCCCAGACGGTGTCGGCCGCTACAATCGCTACCGGTTCACCGTGAAACGCTGTCTCCTCAAGCGCGAGAATAGGCCGATCCCTGTTGGCGGGGCCGAATCGTTTAACCGACGGAGGGAGTTCCTTACCGGTCAGGACCGCGCGTACCCCGGGTACACGCAGGGCGGCACTCGTATCGACACTGTTGATACGCGCGCGCCCGCAATCCAGGTGAACCAGCTTGGTATGCAGTACGTTCGATATCTTTATATCGCCAACGTAGCGGTACGTTCCCGCCGCCCGTTCCGGTCCACCCACCCGGTTGATCGGACGACCAATTATTCTTTTATCTGCAACAGGATTACTCATGATCGGCGGCCCCAATCACCGCATTGACAATCCGTGCGTATCCGGTGCACCGGCACAGATTGCCTGACAAACCCTCGCGTACCTCGTCCGGCGTCGGGCTGGGGTTATGCATCAACAGGTACCGTGCCGCAACCAGCATACCGGGCGTACAGAATCCGCACTGTACTGCTCCCTCGTCGAGAAATGCCTGTTGTAACCTCGCCCCGGCTGGACTCGCGGAAAGCCCCTCGGCGGTAACCAGGTCTGACCCATCCGCTTCCGCCGCGAGGATCAGGCAGGTGTTAACCGCCTCCCCGTTCATGATAACAGTGCACGCGCCGCACTCGCCCTCTCCACAACATCGCTTGCTACCAGTCAGGTTCAGCGTATCCCGTAACAGTTCCAGCAGCGTAAGATGTGCGGGAGTCTCCGTACGGTAGGTTTCTCCGTTAACGGTAAGCGTTATTGGTATCAGTTGACTGGACATCTTCATCGTTCCCTCCCGCTGCATTCAACGAAGCGTTGAAGCGCCTGTGCGTGAACTCGCCGTCCGATTACCAACAGCATCGCTGAGCGGTATTCCGCGCTGGCACGTACGTCCGTGATCGGCCTGGTATGTGCAATCAGCGCTCGTAACGCGTTGTCCCGTTCCGAGTCGGAGATCTCCGGGTTTGCCAGCGCTCCACTCTCGTCCCGAGCCATTATCGGCGTCGGTCCTACCGCGCCAAATGCAAACGTTGCCGTACCGGCGGCGTCAATGCCGCAGGCCATATTGATCGAGGCGAGATCAACGCCGTGTCGGCGTGTAAGCCGTCCAAACGCCGCACCGAACGGACCTTCCGGTACCGGTATTGTGACTGAGACGAGCAGTTCCGCGGGTTTCCGAGCCGTCCTGCCCGGTCCCAGAAAGAATTCCTCAAGTGGTACCTCGCGCGTTCCGGACGGGCCGGCGAGTGTTACCGTGGAACCGTGAACCAAGAGCGGAGGAACGGTGTCTGCCGCCGGCGAGGCGTTACATATGTTGCCCGCAATCGTCGCGCGATTACGTATCTGTATCGAACCTACGGTAGATGCCGCGTCAACAAGCGCCGGATAACGGCGTTGAATTTTCTCATCTCGCGTAAGGTGAGTCATTACTACGCGGGCACCGATCTTAATGTACCCGTCGTCCCACTCTATCGAGTTACTGATGTCCCGTACTCGTTTTATATCGACGATGGCCTCTGGGACTATCTGCATCTTCTGGACGCGCACCATAAGGTCGGTACCGCCGTTTAAAATACGTGCGCCGGCCCCGTACGCCTCAAGGAGCGCAATCGCGTCCACCAGCGACTCGGGTCGCACGTAGTGTAACTCACTCAAAGTATTCCTCCCGAAAACATAACTTCAAACCGTTATTCTTGCTGTCTTGCAGAAAACAACACGCCTTTCTCGTATGCCAATTACGTACCCTGGGATACACGAATGAGCATATCGGCAATTATTATCGTCATGTTCTCGATTCTTTTCGCCTGTTTAATCGGTGCATTCCCTTGTTGTTTCACCTATCTGACATCGCGTCTCGAATAATCGAGCCGCCCACTGACTCATATTATCGATTATCGATAGATTAACATCCATTGGTGCGCGTGTCAACATTGACTTGCGTCGACAAAGAAAAAAGTATACTTTGTTACCCAGAAGAAGGGGACACGATGGATCATCAGAGTGTATACGCAACGTTGAATAGCATGCTCGAGCAACCCCGCATCCGGAACGTTTATACGAGTGTCCGAGACGCGTTCATCGCACAAGGCAGCATCGGGCACGGTTGGGAACACGTGCGCCGCGTAATCGTTAACGCCGCGTGGATAGGCCCGCAGGAGCACGCCGACATGGATATCGTGTTGCCGGCGATCATTCTTCATGATATCGGTTTTGTCACAAATCCGGAAGAACCAAAAAAGCATCCGGAACATGGTGCCCGTGAGTGCGGCCGTTTTCTCGAGGGATGGGCGGAAGAGCAAAAGGACCAAATCGCGCAGTGCATTCTCAAGCACAAAGCCGCGTATCCCGGTTACGGCGGTCTTGAACCAACCACTCTGGAAGAACGGGTGGTCTGCGATGCGGATCAATTGGATAAATTCGGTTGGATCGGTGTGACGCAGATGATCAAAGTATACACGGAATACGGGACGAAAGGGTTGGAGCGGTACAAGCGCCATTCCGGGATAGTCGAGGGGTTACGCCATTTAAGCGAAATCCGCCTCTACACGGAAACCGGCAAGCGTATCGCCGCCGAGCGGGCGGAACCCGATCACCTCTTGACCGCTCAACGTCTCGAGGAAGAGCTCTCGCTCTCGGAGAACTGGCGAGAGCCGGTCTAATCCTTGGGTATGATGGGTACGTCCGTATTCACAGTTTCGTCAAGCTCAAGGCTTTCGACGATCGGTTTTCCTACGCCCTCAATGTGACGTCGAATCGCAGTCGCGGCCTTTTCCGGATCACGCGTGCGTAATACGTCAATCAGTTCACAGTGTCGCCGGGCAATCTCGACGGGATCCATCTTCGAAATACTTCCGGTCATCAGGGAGTAACTGCCGAATTGCAGGTTTTCAAATAGGCGCAGGATCAGTTTGTTTCCGGATCCCCGGATCAAAGTCTTGTGAAATTGAATATTAAGCATCGTGCGGTGCGGAATATCGCCGCGACGGCCCGCTTCTACCATATCCTCGACGATCTGCTCCAGTTCCTCTATCTGCTCATCGGTGATCTTGACCGCAAGCTGCTGGATCGAAAGGGATTCCAGCGCGGCCCGCACGGTATATACCTCCCAGAGATCCTGCTTGGTGAACGACCTGACCGTAATACCTTTGAACGGCTCGCTCTCCACGAACCCCATCGCGACCAAGCTACGGAGCGCCTCACGGACGGTAGTCTGGCTGACATTCAAATCCTTCGCGAGGGTGCTTTCCACGAGCTTGTCGCCGGGCTTGTAACGATGATAAAAGATGTCTTCTATAAGTTGTTCTTTGATCTGCTCGCTGATCACCACCCGAAAATTGTTTTTTTTGTCTGTTCTCGCCATGATCCGGCCCTTAAACTCCACTATATGTGGGGATACTATTGCAGAAAGCCGGTGAAATTTCAATACATCGGCTATATACTACGTAAACCGAACGAAAAACGCCGACGCCCTGGGGACGCCGGCGTTTCTGAATGATTCCCGGACTCAGGTATCAGTGAGCGAGTACGATCAACCGAGGATTGTCACGATCCCGTTGTCGCCGTCCACCTTGATCCGGTCGCCGGACTTGATCTGGCGCGTAGCGCTCCCCGTACCCACGACACCGGGAATCATAAATTCCCGCGCCACAACCGCAGAATGCGATAGCACGCCGCCGGAATCGGTAACAACCGCTTTGATCTTACTGAACACGACAACCCAGGCAGGGTTGGTCATGATACAGACCATGATATCACCTTCCTTAACCTCGTCGAATTGCGCCGGACTCTTCACGATGCGCGCGGTGCCCTCGACGACACCGGGTGAAGCGCCCAGACCCTTAACCTCGCCCTTGACTGCGGCCGGTCCGGACTCGCGATCGAACTTCTCGGGATATCCCCAGAGCGTATGGTACGGCTCCTGGTACATGTTCCACTCGGTTACCGTTCCCACCCAGTCTTTCGGCTGAATTTTCTTGGCTTCTTCGATCGCTTTCTTTGCGTCCGCGATAGTTTTACGACCCGGGTAATTCTCTGGGTCGCCCACGTATCGGCGCAACTGCTCGTACTCGAGCATCATGATATCTTCAGGATTATCCAGCATCCCTTCCTTGACCATTTTTCGCGCGACACGTAACAAGACCAGCCTCATGCGGGCAAACGTTCCCTGGTCCATGTAGAAGTGATGGTCCGGGGTAAGGGGGAACATGCGCAAGTGCAGATCCAGCGCGGCTTCAAATTCTCTCTTCTCCGCCTCGGAGCGGCTGGCAAGCTGTTTGCGCATCCACGCAATCGCATCGTCCTGCTCTTTGATCGATCTGTCATACACCGCGTAGTAGTCGAAGTCGGAAGCCAGGTAATTGTTGATCTGGTCATAGATCTGCGTCTGATCTTCCACGTACAGCGGGAAAACATACTCATGTGTGTAGATCGCTTTGTAACCAAACTCCTTGGCGTAGGTTCTCACCGCAGCGATAAACTCTTTGCCTTTCGCCGATTTCTCCAGCTTCGGTTCGATCTCCGCCGGCTTTGTTGCACCTTCAAAAACGGCCTTGAGCTCGGAATCCGCTTTTACCTTCTCCTTGAGCTCCCACAATCCCTTGAGGCTGTCCCAGTTACGGTCCGCACGACTTACGTTGACCTTACCGAGCGTGTCCGGGTTAACGTCCGGAATGAGCTTATTGACCGTACCGACAAAACCCATCGATGCGGTAAACTGCGCCCAGTTCAGAATCCAGTGCAGACGGAAGTGTCGCTCCTGGATATCGATCACCTCTTCCAGGTAGATCATCAGCTCCTGCAGCGTTGCGTTCTCCGCGTCAAAGTTGTCGATGTACTCAAAGTTTCGGAGAATCTCGGGCAGGTAGCGATTCTTCCACCACTCCATGAAGTTGGTGGCATAGGTCGGCATTATCCAGCCGTAGTACTTCCCGGCTTCATCCGCGTCCTTCTGTGTGCGCGGCACGATCGCCGTATAGAGGTACCCGTTGATCCGCTTTCCCAACCACTGCTGACCGGAATCGACGTCAAAACGCCGGAAAAGATACTCACAAGTGGGACCCCACCAGCCGTCGAGACTGAAATACATCGGTGATACTGGAAACGGAACGTGGTTGTCGTCGTAGAACCAGAACAGCTTCTTCTCGTCTTCGTTTTCCCATTTCACCGGGAATTTTTCATCACCGTGAAATGTCGCCAGTACTTTACTGGAATCATGAATGGCCATACACCCTCCTGCTGTCAATTAATAATCGATAATCGATATTTTAATGATCGCCCGCGAATCGCGATCTGTCAAGAAAAAAAAGACCCCGGGAAAGCCCGGGATGGTGTATAGCGGTCACGTGACCCGGAACTGATCCAACCCGGGCCAAATTATCATTAAAATTTAATTATACCAGTCCTTCTGTTGCGAGAACTTTCTCCACTTCGTCCCAGAGCAACTGCGGGTCTTTTGCGCGTACCATGTAGTACGGCTTGTCCTTGGCGAAACGACTGACAAAGTCTCCCCGAGCATTCCGCAGTTCGTCGGTATCCACTATCGGCATTACGATCCCGCCGGGAGAAAGCAGCTGGTTGAGACCAAAATAGTTCATCACGCTGTGATATGTCTGATATTCCCGCTCAAACTCCTTCATTGGAATCACCTTGGTATCAAAATGTCCGTCCATACCGGGCATGATCACGAGGTCGATCGGCGCCCGTCCTTCATAGGGAATAAACTCCGGTTCCTTGTCAAAGAACTTGCGCACTCCCTCGTCCTGGCTCGGCAAGTCCGCCCGTTCCGTACCCTTGGAGCGGGGACCGACGTACACGTTCTTTGATCCCGCTATTACCAGCCCGTCGTTATCGGTAACCGTGGTTTCCGTGGATACGAGCAGCGCGCCGCGGCGGCACCCCTCGATCTGGCCCATACTCTTTCCGTGGTTATTTTCACCACCAAGAAAAAGGATCATTTTATCGTTGAACCGTACCGAGGAGGAGTGGAACGGGTGTATACCCTCCATATCCATCCGCGAGGCAAGCATCGTTACCACGATTTTATTGAGTTCGCCCTGTTCCCAGTCTCCGGTCATCAACAATTGCCCGTTTTCATAACGGATCCCCTTGCGGGAGTTGGCGCGATCCCAGATAACGTCGGCCTTACTCTTCTTCACTTCTGATCGCACGCTTACCGAAGCGAGCCGGTAGTTCACGAAATGCATATCCGCGAGCACGTGATCCATTTCGCCGGGCGATTCCACGTCGAATCTCACGGCTGCATCACCGCTTAAAATCTCTTCACTCAGTATTCCCATTGTTCTTCTCCTCGTTACTATTTCAGATTTGGTTTAATTGCTATCTTAAGAGATTTTTCTTTACGATTAACAAATATATCAAGCGCTTTTGCAAACTCTTTCAACGGAAACCGGTGGGTCAGGAATGACTCCATCCCAAGATCATTCTCCACCACCATGCGAATTGCCTGATCGAGGGTATTGGGGTTGGCGCGGCATCCGACCAGGTCTATCTCCTCGAGTACCAGTTTCTTGACCGGCAGGACCGCATCACCCTCGGGAGGAATTCCTACCATAGCAATCCGTCCGCCCTTGGCAACCGCGTCGCACGCGGTGCGTGCACCGGCCGGCGTCCCGGCGCACTCCAGAACACGGGGAACCCCGCGTCCTCCGGTGAGTTCCAGAACGCGTTCCAATACCGGCTCGCTGCGGTAATTGATCGGTATCGCACCCAGTTTTTCCGCAATCTCGAGCCGGAAGCCGCTTCCGGTGGCGATCACCTTGCCCGCGCCCATGTGTCGTGCCAGCACGATGCTGAACAACCCCTGCGGACCGGTGCCGTTAACCAGAATATCCTCGCCGGCTTTGAGCCCCGACCGCTGCACCATGTGAAGCGCGATACTGAGCGGATCCATCATTGCAGCGAGATCAAAACTCATCTCGTCGGGGATATGAGCGACACTTTTGATCGTCGACCGTATGTACTGCGCGTACGCGCCCTGCGTGGTGTGCCCGTACTGGCGGTGGTTGAGATCATGATTCCCGTAGTTGCGGCAGAGCGTAAAGCGTCCGGATAGACACATATCGCAGTATCCGCACCCGGAGTGGCTGATCCCGCACACCCGGTCACCGACGGAAAACCCGAACTCGCGGGAAAGACTGTCGGCTTCCACGACCACTCCGGCCCATTCATGCCCCGGAATGAAGGGATAACCTGGAGGCCAGAATCCGGGAAAATCGCCGTTGATAATATGCGGATCGGTACCGCAGATTGTCACGCTCTCCACCCGGCACAGAAGCTCGTACGGCCCCGGTTTGGGAACCGGTACCTCGACCAGCGAAAAATCGCCGGGACCACTCAACTGTATCGCATTCATCATTTCAGGAATCATCGTTTCTCCTTTTCGTTCCAGTGAACCATAGGCAGCCCCGGTACCGGAGCTCGAAAATAGGGAATACGTGTTCCTCTGAGCGACCCGATATAGACGGTACCCAGATCGGGGCCGCCGAAGGTCACACTTGCCATCCATGGTGCGATACCACGTCCCGTTTTAAACAGGAGTTCCGAGGTGACCGACTTGTTGAAAAACGCCTCATCAAGCTGTCCGATCAGTTCAGGATCGCCTTCGTCTATAAGGGTAATATGCTCCCCGTCCGGTGTGATCACCCATAGTTTGTCCGAGTATACGTGCGTACCCCAGAGGTTTCCATAATCGTCAAAGGCGATTCCGTCGGGAAACGCTCCAACCCCCAAGCGCGAAGGTCCGAAGACCTCGCGGTTGTGCAGATCACCGTTCTCATCCACGCGATACCGTAGTACATTACCCCCGGTCGTTTGCACCACGTAGAGATACTCCTCGTTGCGATCCATCCGGACCTCGTTGGTGAAGTGCAATCCGTCGGCGACGACGTGGATACCACGTTCGTCGTAGCGCACGATATACCCATCGTCCAGGTCCGGCACAAGGGCGTCGATCCAGTTTTTGACTTTGGTGGTAATGGTGATCCAGATCCGGTCCCTGGAATCGCGCAAGACGAAGTTGACCTTGCCAATCGGCGTGCCGTCGATCGTATCGAAGAGCACTTTCGTCTCACCGGTCCGCGTCATCCGTTCCAACCGGTCGGTACCAAAGTTCGAGATCAGGATATCCCCGTTACGCGCGAACGCAAGACCGTTGGGTAAGGTGCCCGCGGTAAAACGCGATACCTCGTCCGCACTCACGGTAAAATCCTCTGAGAGTTTCTGCGTCACAATGGATTGGGACCCATCCGGTGTGATCCGCATCACACCGCCTCGCGCATCGGCGGACCACAACGTGCCGTCCGGTTCCGCAAGGATGCATTCCGGCCGTTGCAGGTCGCATCCGATGTACTGCACCTGATCCGGCGAAATTTCGAAATCTTTTATCGGGTTTCTGCTCATGCAACACCTCCGTCCTAACGTATAAAGGAGTCGGTCTCCTCAAACGGGACGTTCTCGTACATCTTGTAGTTATCCAGTCCCGTGGGAGGCGCAAAGAAACACGCTACTTTCATTTCTTCTTCGCCGGTATTTCGTATCATGTGGACCTGGGCCTGCTCAAAGAGCACCGCGGCACCCGTTTTCATCGACCGGATTTCGCCTTCCACCCAGGCCTCGCCGTGGCCGGAAACGATGTAGATAAGCTCTTCTCCTTCCGGGTGGGAGTGAGCCGGTTGTACCGTCTCACCCGGCATGACCCGGATCACACAACTCGAAAGGTATCGGGGCTGCAATGTCTTCTCGTCCGCGATCCAGCGGATAAACCGACCGGGAATGCGTTTCTCTTCGACATCAGACTCATGAACAAGTTTCATACGAGCTCCCTTATTATCGATAATCGATAGCAAAGTGTACCATCACACTTTTGTGGTGTCAACAAATACTGACAAGCTCACCAAAAAAGAGACCAGGCGCGCCCGGTCCCGGTCTCTATTGGTGACAATGACAGAACGCGATTTTTTCAACCCGGCGTTTCAGCTTTTCATCGGCGCAGTCAGTCTCTTGTACAACGCGTTCACGTTGTTCTCGATGACGTGTTCCAGCATGTACTCCTGCCCGATGTCCACATTGAAACGACTGCCGAACTCTTTCTGCGCCAACGTCAGGCACTCTTCCTTTGTCCATCCCTTGGCGATTCCCACGGCGATAGCTGTTTCCCATTCCATCAGGAACGCGCGTTGTACATATAGCTGCTGTTTATCGCAAACCTCACCGTGCCCGGGGATCACGATATCCGCATCGAGTCCCATCAAACGCTCCAGCGACTCTATCCATTGCGGGATGTCGGAGACATACAGCCACGTCTGGCAGCCGTTAAAGACAGTGTCGGAAGCAAAGACAACCCGTTCTTCCGGAATGTAGACCGCCAGCTCTCCCGGGGTATGTCCCGGCGTTAACAGGAGCTCAAAGGTGTGGTCTCCAACCGTGATCGTCGTATCGCCGGTGATGATCATATCCGGCCGGTTGGGGTCCTGAAAGTACGTTTTTTCGTCGGGAAAGATCGAGATACCCTCGGGGTCGTGCGTGGGCATCGCTTCCTTTGCGTACTCAAACGGATTGATTTCCGGCGATACCGTCATGAAGTTATCCGCCGTGACCTGGTGGGCGATCACATGTTCCGCGGACTTGAAGTAGTAGTTTCCAAAGATATGATCGATATGATATTCAGTGTTGATCAAATATCGGAGCGGACCGTGTTTCTCCGCGTCCTCGCGCATTTTTACGGCGTGGGTGGGAAGCTGTGGCGTATCAATTACCACGACACCGTCGCTGGTGATTACGTAGCCCGGGTTGCACCCGCGAATCCTGGTCTCGGCGAAAACGTTTTTGGTCAGTTGCTGCATCGTTATTTCTCCTCCAAGAAAAAGCCTGGGTTACCGATAGTCACGGCGCGGATGAAACAACCAGCGTACACTACCGATTCCTGCGTATCGATTATCGATTATCCTGCAGTTCGATTCTCTTGTCAAGCGGCGACGCAAAATCGGCCCGACTCATTTTATATTTTTCGAGCGAGTATGCGTCGAATGCTAACGATGAAGAAAGCACAAGGGGAAGAGAACAATTTTTCTTGACATATACCGAAAACAGACTGATGATATCGTGTATCGATTATCGATACACGATTATTGTAGCGGGTTGTTGGTGGATTCGATAGTGAGCGTGCTCGTTAATCAATTTAAGGAGGGTTTACGGAGAATTAACGATGTCTCTACTTATGGAATCGAAATTTGAATCCTAAATTTTCAGGGAGGAACGAATGAAGTATAGGAAAGCTTTTTGTTTAGTTGTTTTGTGTTTTCTTCTCGCGTCGACGCTGGTGTTTGCCGGTGGCGGTCGAGAATCTGTTGAACCGGGATCCGAACCAATCAAGGTTGGGCACCTGTCGTATCATTCCGGCGCCTTTGCGGATGTCGGTCCATGGTTTGACGGTATTACCGATGTTACCCTGCGTATGATCAACGAAGACCCACCCCTTGGCAGACCGCTAACGGCAATTCACCAGGACATCGGTACCGTCGGAGAGGCCCAGGCTGCCCGAAAGCTTGTAGAACGGGACCAGGTAGAGATTCTGCTGAATCCCGCCCACGAGTACATCTCCTATCGCGACTGGATGTTGCAGTGGCAGCGCGACAACAACGGGCCGCTCATGCCATCCGTACACGGTGGTGGTATTCGTGGTGATATCGGTGGAACGCCCGACGAGCCGATCATGCGCGGCGCACCGATGGATTCGGGTCAATCTGTCGCAGCGGTAATAAAAGCGATGGACGAAGGCGTACGTCGAGTGGTCATCGTTGCGAGCGAAATCGAAGGAAGCCAGATGCAACTCGAGGCAGCACTGTATGCCGCTAACGAGATCGGTATGAACGTGGTCGACTCGTTTAGTTTTCAACCGGAACTCGCCTCGTATCGGTCGGAGGTCGCCAGAATAGCCCAGGCGAACCCCGACGCGGTGTTGGTGTTCAGCCAGGCACAGGACGGCGGCACAATCGTCAAGCAGGCTGCAGAAGCCGGTCTCTCCGTTCTGATGATAGGAACAACGGAGTGGCTTGGAGAGGCGTTCCCGAGTACAGCAACATACGACGCAATGGCACAGCACAAAAACGTGTGGATTTCCGGATTCAGCTACGTTGAAGGTCCCGGCTATGATTTCTACGAGCCCTATTGGACGGAATCCGAGTTTGCCGACCTGCAACCGGCAGCGAATTCCTACAATATCCAGTACTGGGACGTCCTGACTGTCACGGCACTCGCTATCGAACTGGCTGGCTCGCTGGACGCCAACGACTGGGTCCCGGGCGTACGAGCAGTCTCGATGCCTCCCGGTCGCAAAGTTCACACCTATCCGGAAGCGCTGGCGGCAATCCGTGCCGGTGAAGAGATCGATTACGACGGACCGACCGGAGTGTTTGAGTACGGCCCAAGCGGTATGGTCTCCGGTCTCTACGGTGTTTTTGAATGGATGCCCGGAAACGAGTTGGTGGAAGTCGCCAGAGTCGACGGACAACGAGTTCTCGATCTCGACCCGGGTCTTGTTGAGTAGAAGCGTAACGATAGTTCGTAGAATACGAAACACTAACGGCAAAGGCAGTCCTCACGGGCTGCCTTTCTTTTTAATAACTGCTGCCAAAAATGTTGTTCGCCTCGCCTGACCCATAGAAACGGCCGGAAACTGGACGTTGAAAACGTATGAAAAGCGTGACTATCCGTGAGCGCCGCGCCGAATACCTGAATACCGTCGGGTGCCGGACACAAGATGACCCCGCTCTCCGCAATGAATTATCTGTGCAGATATACCTTCTGCGAGCCGCACCATTTTACGAATCGAGTGTGTATCGAGGGTGAACTCATGTATGCCGGGATAGCCGGCAGATACTCATCTGTGGGTTTGTTCATGGCACGAGTGCGTACAGTGAGTACATAGCTATCGACAGGCCGCCACATACCGGCCAAGCGAGTCAACTCAACTCAGATCCTATAGCCTTCTTTGACTGTTTCCAGCGAACAGTTAGCAACATCGTCGATCAAAAATATCTTCCCAAGACTCAGGATCATTACCCGATCGGAGATTTCCAGCGCTTTTGCGGCGTTCTGTTCGGCGAGCATCACGCTGACGTTTTTCTTCTCGTGTATTTCCTTGATCTTCTCAAAAAAATTATCTACGTACAACGGTGATAGTCCGGACGTTGGTTCGTCCAAAAGCAACAAGACCGGGTCCTGCATGAGCGCCCTTCCGACCGCAACCATCTGAGCCTCCCCTCCGCTGAGCGTGCCCGCTTTCTGACCGAGGCGGGCGACAATATCCGGAAAGAGCTCGTATATCTCTTCGAGTCGTTCCTGTTTCGGCCGTGTGCCGACCAGGCTCCCGACGGAGAGATTCTCCGCCACCGTGAGATCCGGAAAGATATGGTGCTCCTGAGGGACCATGGCCAACCCTTTTGCAGCCAGTACGTGTGCTTCAGTGCCCGTCACGTTTTCGCCTTTAAAGTGTATTTCTCCGCTTTTTAGCGGCAGGATCTTGGCAATCGTCTTCATCAGGGTGCTCTTACCGGCCCCGTTTGCCCCGAGAACTGCGTAGATCTCGTGTTTCACTTCAAAGGTCAGATCGTGCAGAACGGTCACCTCGCCGTAGCCGCTGGAAATATTGTTCACACTAAACATGACTTTTTCCTATATATTTCTCGATCACCGTCTTGTGACTGCGGATCTCATCCACGGTCCCCTGGATCTGGATTTCACCTTCCGCCATAAAATGCACGTACTCCGAGACATTCCAGATCAAGTCAAGATCGTGTTCGACGATTAGGATCGACATTCCGTCCTCGACCGCCTTTTTCTTCATCAACTCCATTACCTTTTCCGTTTGATCGATCGGTAATCCGACCGTAGGTTCATCCATGAGCAGAAACTTCGGTTTCAGAAGCAGACATCGAATTATATCGAGCAGTTTTTTCTCACCTGCGGAGAGCGCATGCCCCCCCGGCTTCTCGAAGCGAAAATAGTCGAGGTAAAACGCAATCTCTTCCGCCGCTTCCTCGCGAAGCTCTTTCTCCGCCCGACCAATCTTCCAGAAACGCTCGTGTCTCTCGGATGAAAGGGACAACAGCATCGAGTCAATGATGCTCAGGTTTTCAAAATCCTGGATAATCTGAGTGGTGCGAATCACGCCGAGCCGCGCGATATCGTCCAGCCCGATATCTGAGACATCGATTTCCTGTCCGTTCGGACGGTAGATGACCTGACCGGTATCAGGCGTGAGTTTCCGTGTAATCACGCTCATCAGTGTAGTTTTTCCTGCTCCATTAGGTCCGATGAGTCCTTCGATTCCATGACGACCTAACGTCAGTTCGGGAATATCGACGACTGTTCGGCCACTGAAGCTCTTGGTAACGTTCTTGATCTGAAGCTTACCGTTGTTAATCAATTGAACACCTCCCGTTTAAGACTCAGATCGTTCCCTGGATTGGTGTCTGTCACCAACAATGCCGAGCGGTTTGAACATAAAGACCAGGATCAGCAGTAAACCATATAACATCAGCTTGATCACCGGTACGAGTTGTGCCGCTGCCGGAGGAATCGGCATAAACGTTTCCAGGAGGATATCGAATAACCCTACCGTGACGATCGTCCCGATCATTCCCCCGAGCACGTGGCGTCGGCCACCGAGAACCAGAGCAATCCAGACAGTAAACGTTACCCCCGGACTGACCATACGTGGAACGAGAAAGTGTACACCACCCGCATTCAGGGCGCCCAGAAAACCAATCACCGCGGACGTGACGGTAAAGAACACCAGCTTTTCCCGGGTGGTATGCTTACCCAGTCCACGCGTAAGAACCTCATTGTCCTGGATGCTCAGAAGCAGACGTCCATAAGGTGAATTCTCCAAGCGATATGCGTACCAGATCAATCCGCCGGCGACAATCACCAGGATCACGAAATACACTAAGTCCGAGTACCGCCCTATGTCCACCGGAAAAGGGACCGACCCGATTCCCACGACACCACGGGTCAGCCACTTTTCGGTAGTCACCAGATACTGGACGATCGTCGCAAATGCGAGTGTCGCTACGAGTATCGATTGTGGATCGAGTTCCAGTATGAATATTCCCAGAAGCCACGCCAATAGACCCGTCAGCACCGTTGCGATCACAAGGGCGATAAAATAAGGTACGCTGTAATGCAGAAGCAATACCGCGAAGGCGTACATCCCGAATCCCCAGAATCCGACGAAACCGAAATTGGCGATTCCAGCAACTCCAAACTGAAGGTGCAGCACCGTTGCCATCGCGATGTACATGATCAGGATACTGATGGAAAATACTATGTAGGACATGCCCTAACTCCTTGCTTTCTTGTGTTTCAGGATTCCGATGAAGAAAACAAGTACGATGATCTGCCCGTACAGCGGCTCGGTCACGAGTGTCATACCGGCTACTACGATACCTGCAACTACGCCGGTAATGAGTGCCCCGCGGACGTTCCCAACACCGCCGACGATCGTTATCATGATTATGATAAGAATTTGCCGCCAACCGAGCAGATAGTTCACAAACGAAAAAACTCCAAAGAATATGCCCGCCAGCCCGCCCGCTACGCCGGCGATAAACCAAATCAAAATCGACACCTTGGTCGGGTTTATTCCGCTCGCCCGAGCCAATTCCTCATTATTCGCCAGGGCACGCATCATCTCCCCGTAGTTGGTGTAGTAGATAAAGAGGTACAACAGGATCGCTATCACCGCAACGAGCACGAGGGCAACGATTTGGACGCTGGTAACACCGGTCCCCATTACTTCCAGATATGCTGGCGCTGCGATATCAAACTGGTAAAGGCGGCTTCCGAAAAAGAGCCTGGACCCGTATCGGAGAAAAAAGGAGACCCCGACGGAGAGTATTATCAATTCGGTCGGTCCAACCCCGCGACGAATGGAAGGCCGATAAACGAGCAGATAGGTGAGTACGCTGAGACAGCCGGTGAACAGCGCCGCCGGTATAATAGAAAAATAGAATCCCATTCCCCACCCAGCATTCATCATCACCCCAAAGTACGCTCCAAAGGTGAGATTCTCGGCGTAAGCTACGTTAATGAAACCGCTCAAGTAGAAGATAAGAGTAAAGCCGGCAGCCGCGAGTATTAGCGGAGCCGCTTCAAACAAGCCCAGAACCAAAGCATTTGATACAAACGACATAGTTTCCCCGTTTATCCCCTTAAATAGTTGTGATCGATAATCGATAATCAACCGGAATTCCTTGTTTGTCAAGCGGAAATCACACTCCGGCGTGAGAGAGCCGGGCTATCCTCACCGGTATCCGGAATGCGGCCTACATTTTTTCGCGTATACTATTCAATCTGGCGAACGGCCATCGGCAATTGCCGGTGATGGACAGCCATGCTTTGTTGCAGAACACATAGCGAGTCCGACCATCGCACTCGCTATGTACAGAAATCCCATAGCAATGAATACGGCAGACAATCCGAAGCGATCCGCGAGATACCGCGACCGAGAAGCTGCCGGCAGCGACCCGAATCCGAACATGCAGGTAAACACCGTCACGATCAGACCCATCTGGAAGTAACTCGCACCGAACTGCACCATCAGGAGGGGGATGAGTGGCGGTATCACTCCCTCAAAGAGATGTACCAAGCCGTGCCCGGCAAAGTTGAGATACATGACCTGTTGTTCGTGTTTCTTCACTTTGTTGTTATCATCCAGCAGTTATCATCCCGTGGTCATCGCCCTCCATACCCGTTCCGGCGATAGGGGGAGGTCACGAATAGTGACGCCCACCGCGTCCCGTACCGCGGCGCCCAGCGCCGGGGCCACGCAGAGGAGACTACCCTCGCTGACGCCCTTTGCCCCGTAGGGTCCTGGGCCGTCACCGTTCTCGATGCTGTCGCTTAACAGCTCCTGCGGTAAGTCCTTGCTGGTGGGTATACGGTAATCTATCGCTCCCAGGTTTCGTACGCGCCCAACCTCGTCGAAAATGTAATGCTCCATCATCGCGTGGCCCAACCCCATGATTGCCGCGCCATCGTCCTGTGCACGGACCTGCATCGGGTTCAGGCACCGGCCGGTATCACCCACTGATACATGCCGGAGCACCCGCAACTCACCGGTTCCGCGGTCCACCTCCACCTCGATAGCAGTGCAGTTGAACTCGAAGAATACGGCTTTACCGCTCAAGGGGTGACCGGCGACGGCGTCCCTTCGTCCAATCCCGTTTCCAATTATTTCTCCACCCATTCTGCCAAGCCCCGCCTGGGTTATCTCAACGATCGAAAATGTCGTATCCTTGTCCGGCAGGTACACCGTGCCCTGCTCTACCATTATCGCTTCCTCATCTCCTCCGTGCAGGTGCGCGGCGGTGGCTCGGACCTGAACCTGGATATCCCGGCAAGCGTTGAACACGGCCGATCCCATGATGACGGTAGAGCGGCTGGCGGAGGTCTGCTGGTCATAGGGCACCGTAGAAGTGTCGCCCATCACAACCGAGATGCGCTCTATCGGCACCCCAAGCTCCTCAGCCACGATCTGCGAGAAGACGGTGCGGGCTCCCTGTCCCATGTCTGAGGTGCCGGAAAAGAGGACGGCGCTCCCGTCTGCGAGCAGCCGTACCGTGGCGTATGAGAGACCGGTTGTTGGTCCGGATTTCGCTGCCACCGCCAATCCACGGCCCCGCCCGGGAGGCAGAGGCGTGCCCCAGTTTATCAGTTCCGCCGCTCGTTTCACCGTCTCTTCCCAGCGACCGTCCGCCGGAGTATCTCCGGGGACAAACTCCTCCTTGTAGCGCGCGAGGTTATGCAAGCGGATCTCCAGACGATCGATACCGAGAGTCAGCGCCCCTTCGTCGAGGTTCATCTCCCGTGCCCACGAGGTCTCCGGTACACCAAAGCCACGCATCGCAGTTGCGGGGGTTGTATTAGAGAGGATACCCCGTGCGAGGATGCGCACTGCCGGAACCCGATAGGGCCCTCCCGCAAGGTAATTGCCTTTACTCACCACCCGATCGGCGATGTCCGCATAGGCTCCCATGAGAAAGTTACTTTCGATATCTTCAAAGACCAGCGTCCCGTCCTTGCGCAGTCCGGTACGGATACGCACCTTTGCCGACGTGCGCCGTACAGCCTGGAACGATTCCTCCAGGGTCAGGATCAGACGTACCGGTTGACCCAGGCGGAGCGCCATAAGCGCCACGAGAGGCTGTATGTTCACCCACTGCTTGCCACCGAAACCACCGCCCGCGTCGGGCGCAATAATTCGCACCTTCGACAGAGGCATGCCGAGCACTTTTGCCAGGATTTTCTGCGCCTGAAAAGAGTGCTGAATGGTAGTCCATAACACAATTCCGTCGTCTTCCGGCGCGGCGATGCATCCCAGAGTCTCGATTGCGAACTGGGTCACAATCGGGTACTCATAAGTGTTCTCCACTACAAGATCCGCCTCCGGAGCTACCGCTTCAACGTCGCCCCAACCAAAATGGTGCTCCGAGAAGATATTGCTTTCCGCCAGGGGATCACCGGCGCGACGTATTGCCGGATCCTGTACTAGGGGTGCATCCGGGGCGAGAGCCGCGTCAACACTGAATACCGCCGGCAAGTCCTCGTACTCCACGCGGACCAGATCGACCGCTTCCTCGGCCGCTTCCTTTGTTACCGCTGCGACGGCAGCCACCGGCTCTCCGTGGTAGTTTACCTGGTCCACCGCGATGACCGGGCGATCCTGTACCTGGGGTCCGAAACGGGGTATCGGCTGGGGCAGGTCCGCGGCCGTCACGATCATCCGTACCCCGGGGGCTTTCTCCGCCGCGCTCGTATCTATCGAGAGAATCCGGGCACGAGCCGATGGAATCGTCACCAGTTTCGCCTCGAGATGATTAGCTATCTTCAGGTCCGCCACGTACTGCTGGCCGCCCGTTACGCGATTCAACCCGCCGGAGCGGGTAAGCGAGGCTCCGATTACCGTCGTTTTCATTTATTCACCGCCTTTGCCGCATCGAGGACAGCTTCGGTAATCTGCTCGTACCCCGCACAGCGACAGAGGTTACCCGACAACGCCTCCTGCACCTCCTCAACGGTGGGGTCCGCGTTCCGGCTAAGCAGGTTATGCGCCGAGATCAGCTGTCCGGAAATACAAAAACCACATTGCGCGGCACCGTGGTCGAGAAATGCCTGCTGCAATGGACTGGGATTTCCATCGACAGCCAATCCCTCCACGGTGATGATCTCACACCCGTCTGCTTCAACGGCGAGCATCAGACAGGAGTTTACCGTGCGACCATTTACGATCACTGTACAAGCACCACATTCTCCAACAAGGCAACACTCTTTGGTACCGGTTAAGCCCAGCTGGTCTCTGAGAAAATCGAGCAGGGTATGACACGGCGAAACGTTCACTGTGTAAGGCTTACCGTTCACCGTCAGCTCAATAGGATAGTTTTCGTTCATGCTGCCACTCCTTTTGCCAGTCGTTCAATGGCGGACTGTACCGCACGCGCGCCGAGCACCGGGAGCATTGCCAAACGATAGTCCGGTCCGGCTCGCATCGAGCGCGGGGACGGGGTGGCCCCAGACAGCATTTCCTTCAGGATCGATGCCTTGGCTTCGTCGGACGCATTCGGATCGGCCAGGATACCGCTTTCGTCGAGTTCCAAAACCGGTCGCGGTCCTACGCTTCCGTAGGAGAGGCGGGTTACCCCTTTCTCGTCGACGCCTGCGCAGAGGGTGACCGACGCCAGATCGGTACCCCGTCGGCGAGTAAGCCTCATGTACGCCGACCCCATACGTATCGAAGGCATCGGAATATCTACTCCCAGTACAAGTTCTCCCGGTTCCAGAGTTGTTTTTCTCGAACGCACAAAGAACTCGTTCAAGGGGATCGCACGGTTGCCGGCGGGGCCAACAACCCGTACCGACGCACCGTAAACAAGCAGCGGTGGAGCGGTATCGGCGGCAGGTGACGCGTTGCAGATGTTACCGACCAGTGTCGCACGGTTACGGATCTGAACAGACCCCACCCATCCCGCCGCTTCGGCGAGTGCGGGGAAATGCTGTTTAATATCCTCGCTTTCTTCAATATCCGTCATTACCGTTGTGGCGCTAAGTTTAAGCACGCCGTCCACTATCCTGACAGCCGGGTCCAGTCCCGGAATACGCTTCAGGTCAATCACCACCGTCGGACGTATCTGCCGGCCGCGAAGGGCGACCACCAGATCGGTGCCTCCAGCGAGGATGTGTGCCTCGGATCCGTGCTTGGTGAGCAGATCGACGGCGTCGGCGACCGTTTCCGGTCGAGCATACTGAAAACACCGCATATCAAACCTCCTGATAGATTCGTCGCATTACTGACGTGTGAGTATTAATCTTTGTGACATTTCGATTGGTAAGTATACCGGCAAATAACGGTCTGTCAATCGAGAATCGATAATCCAGGGCCGTTGCACATAAACATGAGGAGCGGGCGGCGGGCGAGGCCGTAAACTGAATTTTCATGCATATCTGACTAGCGTCAATTATAATTCCCGGTCGTGTTGCCTCAACGGCTGATGTTACC
>CAZCAE010000001.1:0-184044 GCA_964496635.1 uncultured Spirochaeta sp. | reverse complement strand
CTAACGCTCTATCCAACTGAGCTATAGGCACAAATCTTACAGTGTTTGTCGTCGGGCAACGCAATACGCGCCGTGCCTGGAACAAACACGCTACTGGACGCGCTACCGTCCGCACACTCGCGGAGAGGGTGGGATTCGAACCCACGGTACCCGGATAGGGTACAACTCCTTAGCAGGGAGCCCGATTCGACCGCTCTCGCACCTCTCCAAATCCAATCAATACAGTCCCGATACGGACCTTACTGACGGTGTGTTCCTCGGACTTCGTCCTTTCCGGATCGGTACACACCTTACTGTCGGCGCGCTCCTCGCTTCGCGCGATGTGTTCCTCGGCCTGGTGACCTGCGGTACCCATCGTTGGTGCGCGCCTTGCTGTCGGTGTGTTCCTCAGACTTCGTCCTCCGGTACACACCTTGCCGGAGAGAGTGGGATTCGAACCCACGGTACCAGCAAAGGTACAACGGTTTTCAAGACCGCCTCCTTAAACCGCTCGGACATCTCTCCAGTGTGCCGGGTACTATACTCAAGGCGGATTGCCTTGTCAATAAATGCCCGGTATAAAGGACAAATGACACACAAAGACCGAAAACCGCTGCTGGTGGAAAAGGATTTCCAGGTAAAGACCTACGACATAGACTTTGCCGACCATGTCAGCAATATCGTCTACATCCGCTGGCTGGAAGACCTGCGATTTGCCCTCCTGGAAACGTACTTTCCGCTGAAACCGCAACTTGACGCAGGGTTTGCCCCTCTCCTTGTCAGAACAAACATACAGTACCGTCGGGCCATCAGGCTTTTCGAACCGGTAAAGGGCCGAATGTGGGTTCAGAGTGTAGGTGGCGCAAAAGCGCTGCTGGCGGCACACATCGTAGTGAACGAAGAGATTTGCGCCGACGTCATCCAGGAAGGTGTCTTCGCCGACCTCTCGACGGGTCGTCCGATGCGCATACCCGACGCATTCCGTTCAGTCTATGAGACCTGGGACACGTAAATACGACTCAGAATGTGACCGGCAACAACCCGGCAGGTTGAGTAGGCCTCAGAGCTCCAACTGCCCGGTAAGCTGCCGCTCCAGAAACTGAGTGTACACCTCCCAGGAGTGGTATCCATAGTTGCCGGCCATAACAAACAGGGCCGGTACGTTCCGCTGCCGCACCCACTGGTACAGGAATGCGTCCCGTTCCAGCAACGCCGTGGCGCTCATTTTCAACAGGTCCGCGGATGGCAGCTGATCCCGCTCATAGGGATCGGCGCCGTCCACAACCAGGACAAAGTCCGGCAGCGAAGACGTCGCCTCCATCTCCTTCATTCCTGCTTTCAATCGGTCCATATAGGTACCTTCCTCACCGGAAGCTACAGGAATGTCCACTGTGCTGGGTATGTGACAGGGGTTGGGCGTTCCATCGGATAACGTCTTCGGCATATCCAGAGGCCACCCATGGGCCATGTGAATGCTGAAGGTGTGGATTGAATCGTCGTCCCGGGTGAGGGCAGCGGTTCCGTCACCCTTGTGGGCGTCCACATCCACGACCCAGGCGGTCCGAATCCGTCCCCGTGCCTGCATTGTGCGAATTGCAATAACCAGATCATTGACAGGACAGAACCCCTCACCCCAGCCGTACTGGCCGTGATGCATTCCGCCTCCCAGGTAAAAACAGAAACGATCGGGGTGGTCCAGAGCCAGCTCGGCGCCCCGGGAGGTTCCGCCGGCGAGACGCAGACTCTGATCACGCAGGGTGCAGAGATCGAACTTCGCCGAATCGGGATCATATCGATGGTAACTGCCGTCGTCGTTTACCAGTTCAAAGGTTCGCTGTATTTCCCTTTCGCAGGAGCCGTCAGTCCCTCCCGAAGGGGAAAGCAATCTGTCTACGTACTCGGGATGGTGAACCCGCAACAGCGCTTCCCGATCTACAAGGGGTAAGTCCTCCTTCAGGAGCCATTCGTGCCGCCGAACCCGTAGTTCAGGATTCTTCAGAAGAGCTTCGATAGTCCGATCACCGTTTGAACCGAGAATAGGAATTTGAATACCGTAGTCAGTCATAGGACGTCGCTTCGCCCGGTCGCACAATACCATAACCTTACTGTAGTATGAGGCAACGCCTATGGCAACGTTGAGAGACATTCCGTATGACCTTTCCCGGGAGCTGGCGCAATTGACCACCATTCAGGCAGCCCAACGCCTTCTCGGCGCGAAGCTGATTGTCACTGCTGGCGCTGCGACAACGGCAGGCATTATCGTGGAAACGGAAGCCTATCTTTCCAACGACCCCGCAAGCCACAGCTACGGTGGTCCTTCCCGCCGGAACGCCTCCATGTTTCGCCCGGCAGGACATGCCTATGTGTACAGGTCCTACGGTGTTCACTGGTGCTTTAACGTCGTTACAGCGCAGGAAGGTGAAGGAGAGGCTGTGCTTGTCCGGGCCGTTGCGCCGACAGACGGCATTGAAACGATGGCTACCCGCCGGGGCCTGATACCGGCGGGCGCCGGAGGAGGCTGTATTACCGCCGCCGTCCGAAAGAAACTATGCTCCGGTCCGGGAAAACTCTGTCACGCCCTGGGAATCACCGGCGAAATGGATGGAACCGTCCTCGGTCATCAGGGCCCCGTTTCAATAACTCTGGCGGATCCTTCCACAGAAGAAGTCGAATGGGACACAACCGAACGTATCGGAATAACGAAAGGACGGGACAGACTCTACCGCTTCATTCTCACGGGAGAACCGTGGGTCCCCTGGCTCAGCCGTCGGACATAGAACCGGGAGCAATCAGCTCAACCAGACGTTCAAGGTCGTCCATGGACAGGTATGCAATTTCGATCTTGCCCCGATCGTTTGAGCCACCCAGAACTACCCGAGTTCCCAGACGCTCTACGAGAAGCTGTTCTATCTGCGCCATCTCAATGGTCTTTCGCGGTCCCTGGTGCGATCCATCCCGGCCTCCGGAACGATCAGAACCGCCCTTACCGGAATCAACGCCCATGTGAACCAACGCTTCATCAGCAGAACGACCCTCGTTCATAAGGGTCACCAACCGTTCAACCGCCCGAACGGAAAGATCTTCCCGGATAATCACTCGGGTCAGGTCATCTATAAGGCTGTCGTCATTCAGGGCAAGAATGGTCCGGGCGTGTCCAGCGGACAGCGTTCCTTCATTAACAAACCCCTGGGTTTCTTCGGGCAACCGCAACAGTCGTACAGCATTTGCCACGGCGGAACGACTCTTTCCCAGACGCTGGGCAAGTTCCTCCTGATTTAACCCGGACCGCTCCATAAGCTCCCGGTACGCCCGGGCCTCTTCAATAGGAGTGAGATTCTGTCGCTGAATGTTCTCTATCAGGGCAATTTCCAGCTTTTCGTCTTCCGAAAAGACCCCGGGCAGAACGGGAACAACTGTCAGGCCGGCAAGCAGGGCAGCCCGGTAGCGCCGTTCCCCAGCAATGATAGTGTAGCTGCCGTCGTCCTGCTGCTCCGCCAGTATCGGCTGAATGATTCCTCGTTCTTCGATAGAACGGGCCAGCTCATTCAGAGCTTCGGCAGGAAAGGATTTTCGCGGTTGGTCGGGATTGGGTCGAACGTCATCGACGGAAACGCTGACGATGGAGTTGATATCACCCGCTTCAAGACTTCCCAGATCACGCCCTTGCAAAAGAGCGTCGATTCCCTTACCGAGTCTTCGTTGCCTGGACACGTTGGGAAACCTCCTCGGCGAGTTTCTGGTAGCTTCGAGTTCCCACACAACCGGGATCGTACTGGTTAACCGGTATACCGTGAGAGGGCGCCTCAGAGAGACGAATGTTACGGGGAATGATGGTCCGGAAAACGCGCTTGCCAAAGTACCCGATCACCTCCTGGACCACATCATTGGCCAGGCGTGTGCGGGAGTCGTACATGGTAAAAAGAATTCCGAAGAGCTCCAGATCACGGTTGAAACTTGTCTGAACGCGCTTGATGTTCTGCAACAGCTGGGTGAGACCCTCCAGGGCGAAGTATTCCGTCTGAAGAGGAATGATGCAATTGTCCGCCGCTACCAGCGCATTCAGGGTCAGCAGACCTAGACTGGGAGGACTGTCAATAAATATGTATTCGTATGAGTCCCTGTGGGAAGCAATTGCCTCCCGCAAAAAGTACTCCCGTTTCTTTTCATTAACCAACTCTACATTGGCGCCCGTCAGATCGGACCCTCCGGTAACGATGGACAACCCCGCCTGAGAAGTTTCCTGGACAACATCGTCGATGTCTTTTTCACCGCTGAGAATCTGATAGATTCCCGCACCATCCCGATCGGCACCGACACTGGACGACAGATTACCCTGGGAATCGAAATCGATAAGAAGAACCGAATGGCCCATCTCGGCGAGACAGGCTCCGAGGTTAGCTGCTGTGGTGGTCTTTCCAACGCCACCCTTTTGGTTGGCAAAAGTAAATACGTTTCCCATGGTCTCGATGACTGAGTATAGCCGATGAGGCTCACCCTGTCACGCCGAAGCAAACCTACCGAATAAATATTCGCCGATTGACCAATAATCGTATATTTTCTACAACTCTTATATTCAATTTGTAAAAGGAGTGTTATATGAAACGAATCGCATTGAGTGTGCTGGTTCTGGTATTGGTTCTTTCGGTTGGACTTGTCTCCTGCCAGAAGGAAGAAGAGAGTGACGTTGTGACCATCACCGTTGCTTCCGACGCAACGTGGCCCCCGATGGAGTTTATTGATAAAAATCAGGAAATTGTCGGATTTGACATTGACCTGATGAACGCTGTCGCCGATGCCGCGGGCTTCAACGTGATATTTCAGAATACCGCCTGGGACGGTATCTTCGCGGGTCTTGCCAACGGTGACTACGACGCCGTTATATCCTCGGTAACTATTACTGAAGATCGCCGTCGAACCATGGATTTCTCGACTCCATACATCAACGCCGGACAGGTCCTGATTGTCCGCCAGGATGCTCCCTCCGGCTGGACCACCCTGGATGATCTCGCGGGAGAATCCGTCGGTGCCCAGATCGGAACGACGGGTGCAATCGAAGTTGAAAACACTAACGGTGTAGAACTGCGAACGTATGATGAACTGGGTCTCGCAATAGAAGATCTGGCTCAGGGGCGAATCGCCGGCGTAGTCGCCGATACTCCGATAGCGGCAGACTACGTCCTGCAGAATGACAACTACAGTGGTATTCTGCAGATCGTCGGCGATCCCTTCACCGATGAGTATTACGGAGTGGCTGTCAAGAAGGGAAACAACGACGTTCTCGAACTTGTCAATGCGGGCCTCGAAGTTGTACTCAACGACGGTACCATTGAGGATTTGAAAGACAAGTGGCTCCGGTGAGCGACGAGTCTAACAACAAAAAGACGCAGATCACTATCAGTGATGGAGCTCTCATCCCCGATCGGGGTGAGAGCTCCATCTTTTCGGCCTGGCGCATCAGTTTTTTCGGTGCCCTGGGTCTGGTGATTCTGCTTCCTCTGGTTTCGCCGGATCCTTATCGGGAAATTCTGACGGCTCTTCCCGATGGCATTCTCCGAACTTTTCAGGTCACCCTGATATCGATCTTCTTCGCCCTGATAATTGGACTGGCTACCGGACTGGGAAGAATATCGAGAATAACAATCATTAATCGTATCGCCACGGTGTACGTGGAAGTTATTCGGGGTATTCCCTTGCTGGTTCAGCTCTTTTACATTTACTTTGCTTTGGGTCGTTTCCTCAGTCTTGACAGAATGGTTGCGGCAATTCTGGCGATGTCGGTCTGTTACGGTGCCTACATGGGCGAAATTTTCCGGGCGGGGATTCAGTCGATACCCAAAGGTCAAATGGAAGCGGCCCTTGCTCTGGGGATGAATCGCCGACAGGCGTTGCGTCTGGTCATACTGCCACAGACGATGCGGGTTATTCTGCCGCCGATTGGAAACGAGTTTATCGCCCTGTTAAAAGACAGCTCGTTGGTATCCATTGTTGCCGTAAGCGATCTCCTGCGTCGTGGTAGAGAATACGCCTCAACGACATTTTACTACTTTGAGGCCTATACCATGGTAGCCCTTATCTACCTGGTATTTACCCTCTTTTTCTCCAAGGCAGTAGCTATCATGGAAGAAAGGTTGGAACATCGTGGCAGATAGCAGAATCAGAATTGAAAATGTTACCAAACGGTTTGGAACCATTCAGGCAGTCAGGAACGCCTCTCTTACCGTTGAAGCCGGTGAAGTGGTGCTCGTCATTGGTCCGTCGGGAAGCGGAAAAAGCACTCTTCTCAGGTGTGTGAATCGGCTGGAAACGGCTTCGGAAGGAGAAATCTGGATTGACAACGCTCGCGTCACCGACCCACACGGCAACATCCGGCTGATTCGGGAAGAGGTGGGAATGGTCTTCCAGAACTTCAACCTTTTTCCGCACCTGACATCGCTCCAGAATATTACCCTGGCACCGCGGAAAGTGAAGCGGGGTGATAAAGCTACCACCGACCAGCGCGGCCGGGAGCTGCTGAATCGGGTCGGCCTGGCAGACAAGGAAAACGCATATCCCGACCAGCTCTCTGGAGGTCAGCAGCAGCGGGTGGCAATCGCACGAGCGCTCGCAATGGACCCGAAAGTCATGCTCTTTGACGAACCGACCAGCGCTCTGGATCCGGAGATGATCAAGGAAGTCCTGGACGTCATGTTGCAACTGGCAAAAGACGGCATGACGATGCTTGTCGTGTCGCACGAAATGGGTTTTGCCAGGGCCGCTGCGGACAAGGTGGTATTCATGGATAACGGCGAAGTGATAGAGACGGGAACTCCGTCGGAGGTCTTTGACAACCCCAGGGAAGAGCGAACCCGAACCTTTCTGAACCACATATTGTGAATATCTTCCAGACAAACTACAATTTTTCGCTAAATCTAAGCGGATTTCCTGCCGACAACATAACAAGGACGCAAAACACTTGCAGTCATTGTAAAATCAGTTAGAGTAGAGAACATGGCGAACGGTGATTATAGAAAGAATAAAGCGATAATGAAGGCGTTTCCCAAAGTGGAACTCCACCGTCATCTCGAAGGCACCTTTGCCCTTCCCACGTTACATCGTATAGCCATGCAAAACGGGCTGGACTACAGTGATGATTTTCAGGAATTTAAAAAGGCCGTCCAGTTTCCCCGAGATTCCGAACCGGATTTCCTGGCCTTTCTGTCAAAGTTCAAGAATGACTGGTACCGCTCACATCAGGACGTCTATGACGTCGTTCACGATTCCGTTCTCGGTTTCGCGGATGATGGTCTTTTCTATATCGAGCTTCGCTTTTCACCGGAACACTTCGCCTTTTACAATGACTATGACCGAATGGAAATCACCCGTCTTATAGTTGAAGCTGCCAATAAGGCCGCCGGGACTACAGGTGTGCAGATTCGCTATCTGGTAACATTCAACCGGGGAAAACAGGATCAGTACGACATGATAGATCTCTATCAGTCGATACGGGACCTGAAAATACCGGAAATCGTCGGTATTGATCTCGCCGGTGATGAAACCCAGTTCCCCCCTCAGGACTTCACGAATTTCTTTCAGATCGTCAAGGACGAAGGGATCTACCAGGCAACCATTCACGCCGGCGAGGTAACACCCTCTCACCAGATATGGGATTCTCTGGAATTACTTCACGCTGCCAGAATTGGCCATGGCACGTCTTCTATTGACGACCCCAAGCTTCAGGAACGTCTGCGACAGGATGGTATCGTATTGGAACAGTGCATTACATCCAACTATCAGACTGGTTCATGGGTGGAAGAACACAACCATCCCCTTGGTCGTCTTTTCCAAAGCGGCGTTCCCGTTACCATCAATTCTGATGACCCCACGATTCAGGACACCGACCTCACCGATGACTACATGAAAGCGTGTAAATACTTCAATCTCACTCTGGATGATCTGGTAAAGCTGAACCTCACCGCCGTTGAAGGCACTTTTCTGAAAGACGCGGACAAGGCAACGCTCCGTAAAGAGTACCTTGCCGCTGTAGAAGTTTTTCGTTCTACCTATAACGTCTGATTATTATTGTTTTTAAATTGAACCTGCCGGTTCTGCAGAGCCTCGTCGCTTCCCAATGCCACTACCGGATCGGCCGGTTTGTTTCACGTGAAACAGTCAGTTGGATTTCAATTGTTCCACGTGAAACATTTCGGAGTTCTTCCTGGAGAGCTTCGGCGTGATTACGATCAACCGATGCCGTCAGTGTTACCTCTTCGGCAAAGGCTTCTTCCGCTTCGGTACAGCCAAACCGATCCAGAAGTAATCGCACCGGCTGGTGAAGCTCGTAGGGAACCCTTACAGAAAAGGCCAAGATATCCCGCTTTTCGGTGGTAGTAAGGTTCTGAAGAACGCCTTTGGCTGCGTCACCGTAGGCGTGAACCAGACCACCGGTACCCAATCTGGTTCCGCCGAAATAGCGAACCACCGTAAGAACACAGTCAGTAACGTTGCTACCCTTCAGAACCTCCAGAACGGGCCGGCCGGCCGTTCCCTTCGGTTCTCCATCGTCGCTCATACCAAAGAGGCGGCTCTGTTCGGCACCAATTGAAAAGGCATATACAATGTGGGCCGCCTGGGGGTGTTCTTCCCGTCGGCGGTAGATAACAGCTTCCGCGGCTTCCCGGGCAGTAACGCCCTCAATTTCCGCTATAAAGCGGGAGCGCTTCACGTCGATTTCGAAGAAGGCGCCTCCCGCGGGAGTCCTCATCACTCTTCCGCTTCGTCGTCGTCACTCCCTTCAAGCTTGGCCACACCAACGACGTAATCGGGTCTTCCGACATTCATCACAGCTACGCCGCGGGCATTTCGACCTTGAATGGAAACCTCTTCGGCCCGCAGACGGATTGTCACGCCCTGGGCGGAGACCGCAATAAAGTCATCACCGTCCGTTACAGGAAGGACCGCCACAACCTCTCCAGTCCCATTCCCTTCGGAACCGTCTGTAACGGAAAAAGCCCGCATGCCCTGGCCTCCTCGGCCGTGAAGGGTAAACTCGGAAAAGGATGTCCTCTTACCGGCGCCGTATTCGCTGACCAGTAATACGTATCCATCGTCCGGTGCAAGGCATGCACCGGCAATTTCGTCACCCCGACGCAGTTTCAAACCGCGGACGCCCCGGGTATTTCTGCCCATAGGACGGACTTCGTCTTCGGTAATTCTTAAGCCCTGCCCTTTCCGGCTCACCAGAAGGACTTTATCCTCACCGGAAGTGAGCATTACCGATACCAGACGGTCCCCATCCACAAGCTGAATGGCCCGGATTCCGCGACGACGCGCGTTCACGAAAGCATTACTCTTGATCTTCACCACCTGTCCATGGGCTGATGCGAAAAAGATGTTCAGTTCCGGGTCAAAATCCTTCAGCGGCAGCACCGACGCAATGTCCTCATCGGCGTTTATTTCCAGAAGACTTTTAATGTGCGTTCCTTTCGCCTGGGGTGACGCTTCCGGAATTTCGTGGACTTTCAGGTAATACGCCTTTCCGGCACTGGTAAAAATCATGACGTGATCGTGAGTCGAACCAATAAAGACATGTTCAATGAAGTCATCATCCCGGAGGTTACTCGAGGAATTACGGCCTCTTCCTCCCCGGCCCTGGGGCCGGTAGGTGCTGTAAGGCAATCGCTTCACATACCCCCGGTGGCTTACGATAACGACCATATCTTCCCGTTGGATGAGATCCTCAATGTCTATCGCTTCAATTTCGTTGAACTCGATGTTGGTTCGCCGTTCGTCTCCAAACTTCTCTGCTATCTCATAAGTCTCTCTTTTAATGAGATCCCGCAGTTTCTGTTCGCTGGCGAGAAGTTCCTTTAGCTCCCTGATAAGGGCCCGCACTTCCTCAAGTTCGTCAATAATCTTTTTTGTTTCAAGATTTGTAAGTTTCTGGAGCCGCATATCCAGAATTGCCTGCGCCTGCCGCTCCGACAGTTCAAAGCGACTCATCAAAGCATTTCTGGCGGTCTCTACATCTGCAGACTCGCGAATAGTACGGATCACTTCATCCAGGTTATCCAGAGCAATCTTGAGCCCAATAAGGATGTGCTCCCGCTCTTCCGCCTTACGGAGGTCAAACTGGGTGCGCCGGATGACCACCTCGTGACGGTGTTCCACAAAGGCTTTCACCATGTCTCGAAGCGTGAGTACTTTCGGTCGGCCATCCACCAGTGCCAGGGCGTTCACATTGAAGTTTACCTGCATCTGCGTATGGGTAAATAGCTGATTCAGAATGACCTTGACGTTGGTATCTTTTTTCAGCTCAATGACGATACGCATACCATTCCGATCCGATTCGTCCCTGAGGTCCGCAATTCCTTCAATCTTCCGGTCTCGGACCAGTTCAGCTATTCGGGTAATCAGTGTTGCCTTGTTGACCATGTAGGGAATCTCGTTGACCACAATAACATCGCGGCCGCGCTTATTCTCTTCGATGACAAATCGCGCACGAACGGGAATGCGCCCCTTTCCCGTCTTGTAGGCGTTCTTGATACCCCTCGTCCCGAATATAGTACCCCCGGTTGGAAAATCGGGAGCCTTGATGTGGACGTTCAGTTCTTCGTTGGTGATATCGGGATTGTCGAGTATCGCCGCGACACCGTTGGCGATTTCACGAAGGTTGTGGGGTGCGATGTTCGTGGCCATACCAACGGCGATACCGGAAGCTCCGTTGGCAAGCAGATATGGAAATGCCGCCGGCAGAACCAGAGGCTCTTCATCAGAGTCGTCATAGTTTGGACCGAAGTCAACCGTCTCCTTGTTGATATCGCGGAGCATTTCTTCGGCCACTTTGTGCATTCGCGCCTCGGTGTACCGCATGGCTGCCGGAGGATCTCCGTCAACGGATCCGAAGTTCCCCTGCCCGTCCACCACCGGGTAGCGCATAGAAAACTCCTGCGCAAGACGAACCAGAGCATCGTACACGCTCTGGTCGCCATGGGGATGGTATTTTCCGAGAACGTCACCGACAATCCGGGCCGCTTTCTTGTACGCCCGGTCCGACCGCAGGCCCATTGCGTTCATACCGTACAGGATACGACGATGAACCGGTTTCAATCCGTCCCGTACGTCAGGCAGGGCCCGGCTGACAATGACGGACATTGCGTAGTTGAGATAGCTTTCTTTTACTTCGTCTTCAATGGCGACCGGTATCACCCGACCGGTCATCTGACTGTCAGACATTCTTTACTCCTCGAATACCCGGAATCGCGTTGGTATTATCGTCATACATCCAGGTTGCTCACCGAAAGGGCATTTTGCTCAATAAACTCCCGACGAGGAGCGACATTCTCGCCCATGAGAGTAGTAAACACTTCGTCCGCTTCCACGGCGTCTTCGCTGAGAACTTTCATTATATTCCGAGTCTCCGGATTCATCGTTGTATCCCACAGCTGATCAGGATTCATTTCACCGAGACCCTTGTATCGTTGAATGCCGAGCTTCTCTTCGGAAATTCCCTTGCGTTCGGTAATCTCCGCAACAACACGTTCTCGCTCCGCATCGTTGTAGGCGTAGAACATTTCCTTGCCCGAGGTGATCTTGTACAGTGGCGGCATGGCAATATATATGTGTCCCGCTTCTACCAGTTTGGGCATGTACCGGAAAAAGAAGGTCAGAAGCAGTGTGCGAATGTGAGACCCGTCCACATCGGCGTCGGCCATAATGATGACCTTGTGATACCGTAGTTTGCTCAGGTCGAACTCTGCGCCTACACCAGCACCAAGAGAGGTAATTACTGGCTGGAGCTTGTCGTTTCCCAGGACCTTGTCAATTCGTGTCTTTTCCACGTTGAGCATCTTGCCCCAAAGAGGAAGAATTGCCTGAAACTCCCGGTCACGCCCCTGCTTGGCGCTGCCGCCTGCAGAGTCGCCCTCAACGATGAAGACCTCTACCTTGGAGGGATCACGCTCACTACAATCCGCAAGTTTACCCGGTAGTCCTGAGCTCTCCAGAAAGCTTTTTCGTCGTGTCAGATCCCGGGCACGCCGGGCAGCCTGACGTGCCTTCGCAGCCAGAACCGTCTTTTCCAGAATCGCTTCTACGACTTTTGGGTTCTCGTCAAAGAAGTGACTCAGACTTTCATTGACCTGACTTTCCACTATACCGCGAACTTCACTGTTCCCCAGCTTGGCTTTCGTCTGACCTTCAAATTGGGGATCCATGACTTTCACGGAAATTACCGCTGTAAGGCCTTCCCGGACGTCGTCCCCACTGAGGCTTTCTTCCATTTTTTTTGCAAGTTTGCTTCGCTTCAGATAGTCGTTGAATGTTCGGGTGAGAGCTCCGCGGAACCCGCTCATATGGGTACCACCCTCCCGAGTGTTGATGTTGTTAACAAAGGAAAAGACGATTTCGTTGAAGCCGTCATTGTAGTCAATGGCGATTTCCATTTCTACATCGTCCCGGCGGGCTTCAAAGTAAATCGGTTCCGGCTGGATGGTGGTTTTGTTCTTGTTCAGATGCTGAACGAATTCCCGGACTCCTCCATCGAACTTGAAGTCGTGCCGCTTGACCTGCGGAAGACGCTGATCCTCGATAGTTATCCGCACTCCCTTGTTCAGGAATGCCAGTTCCCTCAGCCGGTTGGAAAGGGTGTCGAAGCTTAAGGTAACCGACTCAAAGATATCATCATCCGGTCGGAAAATGACTTCCGTTCCCGTAAGGTCCGTATCACCGAGAAGCTGCACCGGTTCCTGGGCGATACCCCGATGATATCGCTGATAGTGCATCTTTCCGTTCCGGTGCACGCGAACCTCACACCACTCCGACAGGGCGTTCACCACTGAGACACCTACGCCGTGGAGCCCTCCTGAAACCTTGTAGGTATCCTTGTCAAATTTTCCCCCTGCATGCAGTCGGGTCATGACGATCTCCAGGGCACTCACGTTCTCACCGACATGTTTATCCACCGGAATTCCGCGACCATCATCCATTACGGTGATAGTATTGTTTTTACCGATGAGAACTGAGATTGTGGTGCAGTATCCTGCAAGGGCCTCGTCTATACTGTTATCGACTACCTCATACACCAGATGGTGCAGTCCATCGATACCGGTACTGCCAATGTACATACCCGGACGTTTCCGGACTGGATCCAATCCTGTCAGGATCTGGATGTTTTCTGCTGAATAGTTTTCGGACATGTTGTTCCTTCGCGAAGTTACAGCATTATAAGGAATTACGTTATATGAGTAAACAACCGGACCCTGAGGGACGACCGTTACGGAAAGAAAAGCAACAGTTACAAATTTGTGAATTCTTTGGGGATATTCGGTGGATTGTTTTCATGCCGGTGATGCAAACCTATCTGTTAACATACTTTATGTAATGTGGATGGTGTGGATATTCCTCTCCACCGCGGTGATATCGTGTCAGCGATGAAAATTGTTCCGAAAACTGGTGTAATTCTTCCGATCTATCTCGGCAATCTAGCTGGAAAAGGATCTGCCCTATGGTATCATTAGTCCTTGTCATAACTGGGAAGGAATGACCGGATGTGGATAAAATGTGGATAAATTGAGGGTAATATGAGCGACTGGCAGGATAATCGGGTCTTCTGGGATGAAGCTTTGAATCACATTGAACACCAGGTTTCAGAACAGGAGTTCGTTATGTGGTTCCAGCAGATACAATATGCACGTTCGGAAGAGCAGACCATTACCGTTTCCGTTCCGTCATCCTTTTACCGTGATCAGGTCAAGCAACGATACCTTGACGTTATTGAAGAAAAACTTCATGAGTTATCAGGGCGCCCGTTCCGTATTGATTTTGAGATACAACGGGCGGAACTGTCTGCGCGATCTCCCGCCGATTCCGCCGTCACCGATCAGAAAACTTCAAAGGAACGACAAAAGCAAAACGGGCATCACAACGGGAACACCAGAAACGCCAACAAATCGTTCCGTCCCGAAACTGATCCGGAGCGCCGTGCTTCAGCTCCAGGTCTGAGCAAGGAATATACCTTTGAACACTTTGTCGTAGGCGATAACAACCGTTTTGCTGCTAACGCTGCCATGGCTATTGCAAACAATCCTGGAACAACCTATAACCCCTGTCTTATCTACGGCGGTGTCGGTCTTGGAAAGACGCATCTTCTTCAGTCGATTGGTAACTTTGTGTGGCAACAGGATGCAGAAAAGCGCATAGTTTACGTAACCGCTGAAGACTTTACGAATGAGTTTATCCGCTCCATTCAGGAAAACCGTACACACCTCTTTAAGAACAAGTATCGAAACGCCGACGTTCTTCTGATTGACGATATTCACTTCCTCCAAAAAAAGAATGAAACCCAGGAAGAGCTCTTTCATACTTTCAACGCCCTCTTTGATGCTAAGAAACAGATGGTCTTTACCTCAGACCGTCCGGTCAGCGAAATCAAGGATATTACCGAACGTCTTCAGAACCGGTTTACCCGGGGACTCACCGTGGACCTTCAACCTCCCCAGATGGAAACGGCGGTCGCTATTCTCAAGAAGAAAGCGGAGAAGACGGGAATTCGCGTTCCTGATGACGTTGTTAATCTTATCTGCCAAAAAATAACAACCAACGTACGTGACCTTGAAGCCGCTCTGACACGTATCATTGCCTACGCCGAACTGGTCAACAAGGAAGTTACCGTAGATGTTGCCCAGCGTCAGTTGAAGGACTTCTTTTCCAGCCCTCTTCAGAACAACATCACCGTTGATGTTATTCAGCGAACGGTGGCCGATTATTTTAATCTGTCTCCCAATGAACTGAAAGGAAAAAAGCGTACCCGACAGGTTGCCTTTCCACGACAGATAGCTATGTACATCGCCCGGGACATCACTGAAGCATCCATGACCGACATAGGTCTGGAATTCGGTGGCAGGGACCATACGACGGTCATGCACGCCTGTCAGCGTGTGGAAAGTCGCATGCGAACCGACCCCACAATAGAAGACGTACTACAGACACTGAATCGACGAATCAAGGAAGAAGGAAGTCGTGCGTAATGGGGATATCTGCCGGGCAACATCGGTATAATATGGGGAAATCTAACGTGCCTGTGGAAAAGTGGATAATGTCGGGACAGAACGATACAGGTTATGCAACCGCCAATGTCATAGCATTAAAAGACTTACCCCGCTTTTCCACAAATCCACCGAGCCTACTACTGCTACTACTATCTTTTATATATAATCCACTAGGGAAAGGAGTCTGAATAACCGTGAAATTCACTGTAGAACGAGACCAGATTATTCGAGAAATACAGGTTGCTCAGGAGATTATCTCTTCCAGATCAAACATGTCTATCCTGTCAAATGTATTGCTTCAGGCGCAGGAGAATACGCTTACCGTTCGTGCCACCGATCTGAAAGTCAGCTTTGAAACGACTCTTCCGGTAACGGTTATGGAGCCGGGAATTACTACCGTCTTTTGTGACAAGCTCCTCGGTATTCTTAGGGCCGTACCATCAGGAGAAATTGAGTTTGAACAGAATCCCAGTAACACAGGCGAGAATTTTGTCATCAGGCCCAAGTTTAAAAAGATTGACTTTAAACTTCGAAGCATCGGTGCAGATAAATTTCCGGAGATTCAAATTCAGGCGCCGGGAGGATACTTCAATATTCCTCAGGATCAGTTCATTGAAATGGTGTCACAGACAGCGTTTGCCGTATCAGACGACGAGACACGCTTCTTCATGAATGGTGTGTTCATGGAACCTGACGGTGACAAGCTGGTTATGGTTGCCACAGATGGGCGTCGGCTTTCTTTGATCAGTAACGATCTTCCTGACGGACTGAATGATTTTCCCGGGGTGATTATTCCACCAAAGGTTCTTAACCTGGTAAAGCACCTGGCGTCAGGCGAAGGAACGCTGCGCATGGCCGTTGCGGACAAACACGTCTTCTTTGACTTTGAGAATCACCTCATATCGTCGGCTCTCATTGATGGTCAGTTTCCCAACTATCGTCGGGTTATTCCGGAAACACAGCATTATTCCGTGGTTGTCGACAAAGGTGAGTTGAATGAAGCGTTGAAACGAGTTTCCCTCCTGGTAGAAAAGTCCCGTCGTATTTACATGGAACTGTCATCGGGACAAATGCAGATTCGTAGCGAAGAAAATGAGATCGGTATTGCCCGGGAAGACATTCCTGTCGAATATGATGGACCAGAAACGACGGTAGCCCTGAATTATACCTACATGGTGGAACCATTACGGGTTATCAACAGCGAGACCATTTCCATACACTTCACAGAAGCAAACAAGGCAATCACAATCTATTCAGAACCCCGAAGCCATTACTTTCATATCGTGATGCCCATGCAGATCCAATAAAATCGGTACCCTCGTGGCATTCGAGGAAGTTCGGTTTTACCAGTTTCGCAATCTTGCCGATGGAACGGTGGATATAGCATCCCGTCAGCTTTTTCTTGTCGGTGAAAACGGTCAGGGAAAAAGCAATTTTCTAGAAAGTCTCTATCTTCTCAGTTATGGCGGTAGCTTTCGCACCCGGCGTGACTCCGAACTCTGCCGAACGGGGGAACGGGAAATGGCGGTGGACGGATATGTTTCAAATTCCGAAGGTAATCACCGGATCCAGATTCGATTTCACGATGGAAAAAAAAAGATCCGACTGGACAGCGCACCTGTCACAGACCGTCGGGACATGATATCCATTATTCCCTCAGTTGTTTTTCGTCACGACGACATGACTTTTGTCAACGGGCCACCGGAAATGCAGCGCTGGTTTGTTGATCAGACGCTGAGTATGAACAGTCCGGCTTATGTGGACGATCTCCGACGTTATCGAATTATTCTGAAAAATCGCAATCATACAATTCGGAACGGGCAGTTTGATCTGCTGGAGATTTACAACGGTGAGCTGGCTGAAGCCGGACTGTTGATTCAGCAACGAAGAAAAGCCGTGATTGATGCGTTCAATGATGTCTTTCAGGAAGATTTCCAGGATATTTCGGGTCTTGATCTACCGTTAACACTCGAATACCGACCGAGTTGGCGCGGATTGGAACAAGTTGAAGATGTTGTGAAAGAGCTGGAAGCGCGAAAAAATCAGGAACAGAACCTTCGAACAACCACTAGTGGTCCACATCGGGACCGCCTGCTCTTTCGGTATCAGGACAAAGATTTTCTTCAGGTTGCCTCAACGGGACAGATACGACTGGTGGCATTAATTCTACGAGTAGCACAAGCGCGGGTTTTTGGAAATACTACCGGCAGATTACCCGTTCTTTTTCTGGATGACGTACTTCTGGAACTTGATCCCTCCCGACGGACACGTTTCGTGGAACGTCTGCCACAATCGGAACAGCGAATATTTACGTTTCTGCCGGGAGAACCGTATCACGCTTATCGAAACGACGATACCTTGATATATTTCGTTGAGAATGGCACCGTACGGCGAGAGTAGCGCCAAAGACCTGATAGCCCGGTTCATTGACTCAATAGGTATACGTGACGAGAAGGGAATAGTCCCATTTGTCCGTTCCTGGCCTGAGATTGTCGGGCCAGATCTGGCGGCTCACTCGCAGGTGCTTGATATTCGCAACGGAGCGGTTCTTGTGGGTTTGGACCATCCGGCCTGGTTGCAGCGGATGCATATGGAACGAAGAAGGATCGTCCGGCAGGTGCAAAGACGGTTTCCAAGTCTGGAAATACGGTATCTGCATATGACCATTGTCGACGTCCTGGATCCTGCTGTAACGATGCGAAGCGAAGTTCCTGTCAAAATGAACACAAAAAAGGCGGTCCGCGAAGAATCGGATGACACAAATCAGCCGAAAACTGCGGACAAAGCGGAGAACGATACCGAATTTCTGAAGAAGTTGCAGAGTCTGGAGGATGCAATCCGCCGCAAGAACGGTGACGTCGATTGACACGGCCGGAATACGGTCGGTATACTCCCATGCCTGTTACAAATAGACGAGGAGAAGACGAATGAAGCGAACGTATCAGCCGAGTCGCGTAAAACGCAACCGTAAGTTCGGCTTTCGCGCCCGCATGAAGACCAAGGGTGGTCGGCTGGTTCTCAAGCGTCGCCGAGCAAAGGGACGTAAGAAACTGAGTGTTGCGGACGAGAAAAAGCCTTACTAAGGCCGAAATATTGCGAAAGAGACGCGACATTGCACGTGTCTTTCAGAGTAAAAACGTATACCGAATGGAGGGTCTCCACCTGCGTGTTGTGGAAAACGAAGTTGGATGGAGCCGTGTATTATTTACCACAACACGAACATTTTCCGGAGCGGTGTCCCGTAATCGAGCACGCCGTCAGCTTCGGGAAGCGTTTCGAATGATAAAAGAGGGTATTCAGGGGCACTATGATATGGCCTTTGTGTTGTATCCCGGTTTGCACGACTTCTCCGAGCGTCAGGCACAAGTTGAGAAACTGCTACATCGGGCGGGATTGTTGCCCCCCGGGTAAGGACACATAATGGAAAAGAACACGCTTCTCGCAGTTGTTCTCTCAGTGGTTGTTATTAGTGTTGGTTTTATGGTGCAGAACATGCTGTATCCACCCCAACCTGTAGAAACCGCGGAAACAGAGAGAACAATTCCGAATGAGAACCGAACCAGAAGCACCGAAGAAGCAGCTGGTTCTGGAAAGACCTCCGGTTCAACCGAATCGGAACAACGAGCAACCGCCGCGGTCAGCAGACAGCAGATTGGCAATCCCGTACGCCCCGTTCCTGGTAATTCCTTCGACACCGCTCGGACTACCTACACGAATGACACCATGCAGGTAGAATTTGATCCAGCAGGTGCCCGAATTGTCTCTCTGAAACTGCTGGACCATCCTGATGGGGATCAGCCGGTGGAAATGGTACTCCAAGGCGAAACAGATTATGGGGCATTTGAGCTCCATTTCGGTGGTATCAACAACCCGGCTGTTCTTGCGCCGTTTCGGAAAGTCGACAGTACCGACCCGAATCTGGTCAGCTTCCGGCGGGACTTCTATGTGGAGGGAGCTGAGGACCAGCCCTTCACAGTTACCCGTTCGTATCGGTTCTATCCAGAGGAATATGTTATTGAGGTCGGCGTTGAGATCCAAAATTCCGTCAACGCTTTTATACCACTGGATTTCGATGGGAACGCCTATACCATCACGTACGGGCCTCAGATCGGTCCTTCCTATGCGGAACTTGACGGCCGGAACGAGTATCGGAATTTCTATTACTACGATGGCGAAAAACGGCGAAATATTCGTCTCCGCGGAGAGGGTATAGAAACCCTTACGGAGCGTGTCCAGTGGGCGGCCCTTTCGGGTAAATATTTCGCAGTAATCGGTATTCCCGGAGCTGTGGATTATACATGGACCTTTTCCAGTATTACTCCTTCGGGTATTCGGGATGGACATTCTCTTTCCATGACACGACCGGTAATACGGTCGGCTTCCAACCGGGACACCTTCCGTTTTTATGTTGGTCCAAAGGTGAAACGCGTTCTTGACCGGTACAACCGCGCCGAAGAAAACGCTCTTGGGTTGCGCAACCTTGATCTCGATCAAGTCCAGGACAGCCGGTTCTTGTTTGGATGGCTGGAAAACATCCTGAAATTCGCAATGCAACACATTACCAGTGTTGTACCGAACTACGGAATTGCTATAATCATCCTGACGGTTCTGGTGAAGCTGCTTCTCTTCCCCCTGACTCATAAAAGCTACGAAAGTACCAGCAAGATGCAGGTCCTGAACCCAAAGATTCAGGAAATTCGGGAAAAGTACAAGGACAATCCCCAGAAAATGAATCAGGCCATGGCGGATATGTACAAGAAAGAAGGGGTAAATCCCCTTGGAGGATGCCTGCCGCTTCTTCTGCAATTTCCATTTTTCATCGCCATGTTCGGGGTTTTCAACAACCATTTTGATCTTCGCGGAGCGGTTTTCATTCAGGGATGGATTACCGACCTGTCCGCACCGGAATCAATTTTCAATTTCGGTGACTTCACTTTACCGTTCCTTGGCTGGAACGATTTACGATTATTGCCGATACTCTTTGTCGGAAGCCAGTTACTCTCCAGCAAGCTGATGCAGAACCCGGCTGCCGGTCAGAGCAACAGTCAGATGAAGTTTATGCAGTACGGGATGCCGATTATGTTCTTTTTCATCCTGTATAATATGCCCAGTGGGCTGCTGGTTTACTGGATTTTTTCCAACCTTCTGACGGTGGGACAGCAGTACTTCATCAACTTACGCAGAAAACGCCAAGCAACGGAGTAAATATGATACGAGAATTTGAAGGTCGCAGTGAACAGGAAGCGATCGATGTAGCGGTTGAGGCATTGGGTCTTGATCGTCACGAGTTTGAGGTGGAGATCCTGGAAACACACAAGGGCGGATTTCTGGGTTTGAATCGTTCTACGAAGATCCGGGTGCACATCCCGGATTATCTGGATGTACCGGAAGGGAATACAGCGTCGAATGATAAGGAGCCCGGAAGAGAGAGACGGGAACCAAAGGTAAGCCCTCCGATGTACGGAAACACCAGTCCCGACCCGGAAACGGACTTCGAACACGGCGTAGTGGATTTTGTCACCACCGTTTGCGAAAAGATGGGCTTTCCCGCTTCCGTTACAATAATGTATCGCGAGCCGGCCAAGCTGGGGCTTCGTCTCGATAGTGAACACGCCAACATCCTGATCGGTCGGAAAGGGAAAAACCTGGATGCCCTCCAACTTCTTGTAAATGTCATCGCCGGACGATTTGAAGATTCGGAAATCAAGGTTATACTGGACACCGAAGGTTATCGGGGGCGTCGGGAAGAACAACTTATTCGTCTGGCCCAGAAGATGGGTGATCAGGTACTTCGTACGCGCGGCAGCAAACTTCTGGAACCGATGAATCCCTTCGAACGGCGTCTCATTCATACGACGCTGAATGACATTGATAATCTGGGAACCGAAAGTGAAGGTGACGGCCTCTACAAACAGGTACGCATTTTTTATCGCGGTTCCGGCAGGTGACGACGGACAATTGTGGACATTATGTGGATAAGTCAAGGAACACATACACATCCATGTAGGTGTTCCTGACAGATAATTGTTGTTATTGACATTTTGTAGGCTTATTACGGCTTTATGCCGTTGATTCTGTCTACCAGAATGGGAAGACCTGGTGTACACATCCGTGGAAAGGTTGTGGATAAGAGGAGGAGAGCATCATGAAATTTGACGATTCAGTGAAGTATCAGGAGAGCCATGAGTGGGCCCGTCTTGACGGAAAGGTAGCTACCGTCGGTATTTCCGACTATGCCCAGGATGAACTCGGTGACGTTGTCTTCGTGGAACTTCCGGAAATAGGAACGACCATGAAAAAAGGTGATGCTTTTGGAGTGGTGGAAAGCGTTAAGGCAGCAAGCGACGTCTATATGCCTGCGGCCGGCGAGATCGTAGAGGTTAATGAGATTCTCAAGGACACGCCCGAAAAAATTAATGAGGATCCCTTTGGCGAGGGCTGGATCATCAAGATAAAAGTGACCGGTTCCGGTGACCTGGACGGGCTTATGGACGCCGGTGCCTACAAGACCTTCACGGAAGGTCTCAGCGACTGAACGCCAAGATTTCTCAGAAGTGAAATCTCGCCGGTAGAAGAGACCGTCGTGCCAGCAGTGTGCGAACGGGCCATTTTTTTGTACCTTATCAAGCACCGATCAAACTTGGAACGGATTTATAGATGCAGGAGCAGAAGAAGATGAACACAGCAACAACTACGGGCGCCGTGGTCGCTCAGGATAGTTATCGCGTTATGGACATACAACTGTCCGACTGGGGCCGGAAAGAGATCACTATGGCCCAGTTTGAAATGCCCGGTTTGATGGCAACCCGGGAGAAATATGGTCCGAAAAAGCCGCTGGATGGGGTGAGAATTGCCGGCAGTCTTCACATGACAATACAGACGGCAGTTCTAATAGAGACGCTGGTTGAACTGGGCGCGGATGTCCGCTGGGCAAGCTGCAATATCTTTTCGACCCAGGATCACGCGGCGGCGGCGGTAGTCGTCGGGCCCGAAGGTACCACCGACGAGCCCCGGGGTGTCCCGGTCTTCGCCTGGAAGGGTGAAAGTCTGGAAGAATACTGGGATATGACACTGAACGCACTTTCTTTCCCCGGTGGAAAAGGTCCTAACCTCATTGTGGATGACGGTGGTGACGCAACTCTGCTTATTCACAAGGGTGTGGACATGGAAAAAGGGTCCGCCTGGGTGAATAGCCCTTCGGGCAGTAACGAAGAATCGGTCATAAAGAACCTGCTTAGACGGGTAAACCGGGAAGATCCGGGGTATTTCCAACGACTCGCGGCGGAATGGCGTGGTGTCAGTGAAGAGACCACTACAGGTGTTCACCGACTGTACAAAATGGCCGAAGAGGGTATTCTTCTCGTTCCTGCAATCAACGTGAATGACAGCGTCACCAAGAGCAAGTTTGACAACCTGTATGGCTGTCGTGAGAGTCTTATTGACGGTATCAAACGTGGTACGGATGTGATGATCGCCGGTAAGACCGCGCTGGTCTGTGGATATGGCGATGTCGGAAAAGGAAGCGCCCAGAGCCTTCGCAGTCAGGGTGCCCGGGTCATCGTTACCGAGATCGATCCCATTTGCGCGCTCCAGGCAGCAATGGAGGGGTACGAGGTCAAGACGACTGAAGAAGCGCTGCCGGAAGCGGATATAGTTGTTACTGCTACCGGCAACCGGGACATTATTACCCTGGAACACATGCGTCGGATGAAGGACCAGACGATTCTGGCCAATATCGGTCACTTCGACAATGAAATACAAGTGGAAAAACTGAACGCCGCCACCGACGTTACCCGGGTGAATATTAAACCCCAGGTGGACAAGTACCGTTTTTCCGACGGACACGAGATATACCTCCTCAGTGAGGGGCGCCTGGTCAACCTGGGGAACGCCACGGGCCACCCCAGTTTCGTCATGAGCAACAGTTTCACCAACCAGACCCTGGCGCAACTTGATCTTTGGAAAAACCGGGACAGGTACGAACCCGGCGTTCGGGTACTGGACAAAACCCTGGATGAAGAAGTTGCCCGGCTCCATCTGGAAAAACTGGGTGTTCATCTGACCACACTGACAAAGGAACAGGCAGAATACATCAACGTGTCCGTTGATGGACCCTACAAGTCGGACTGGTATCGCTATTGAACCAGAACCGACGTAAGGAAAAAACACTATGAGTGACAGAACACACCTATTCACCTCTGAGAGTGTCAGTGAAGGGCATCCGGATAAACTGGCCGATCAGATCAGCGACGCCGTCCTGGACGCCTGTCTGCGAGATGATGCCCAAAGCCACGTAGCGTGCGAAACCTTTACCACCACGGGACTCGTCGTGGTAGGTGGTGAAATCACTACCAACACCTATGTGGACATTCAGCAGATTGCCCGGGGTGTAGCCAAGCGGGTGGGATACGATGACCCTTCCTATGGTCTGGATTATGAGTCCATGAGTGTGTTGAATGCTATTCACGCCCAGAGTGTTGATATCAACCAGGGGGTATCGGGAACCGGCCTGAAAGAGTACGAGGGGCAACAGGGCGCCGGAGACCAGGGAATGATGTTCGGATATGCCTGTGACGAGACGGCGGAACTGATGCCGGCCCCGATCAGTTATGCCCATCAGTTGTTACAGCACGCCGCAAGGTTGCGGAAGAACGGCGATATAACCTGGATGCGTCCCGATTCCAAGAGCCAGGTTACCGTGGAGTACGAGGGCGACACGCCCCGACGGATTGACACGGTGGTGATCAGCCATCAGCACGATCCCGACGTTACCTACAAGCAGATCAAGGACGAGCTTATAGAGTCGGTAATCAAACCGGTTCTTGAGCCGACCGGGTTTCTGGACAGTTCCACCCGTTACTTCATAAATCCAACGGGTCGCTTTGTCATCGGTGGACCCCATGGAGATACCGGACTCACCGGACGGAAAATAATCGTGGATACCTATGGGGGTATGGGGCGCCACGGCGGCGGAGCTTTTTCCGGTAAGGATCCCAGCAAGGTCGACCGTTCGGCGGCGTATATGGCTCGCTATGTTGCGAAAAACATCGTTGCTTCCGGTCTGGCAAGGCGTGCGGAGCTGCAGCTGGCCTATGCTATTGGCGTACCTTTTCCGGTGAGCGTCATGGTAAACACCTTCGGCACCGGTACCGTCCCTGAAGAGCAGATAGAGAAAGCGGTGAAAGAGACCTTTGATCTGTCACCCCGGGGGATAATCACGACTCTAGATCTTCTGAAACCGATCTATCAGGAGACGTCCACCTACGGTCATTTCGGCCGGGATTCGTTCAGCTGGGAAAAGACGGACCGGACGGATGCGCTGAAAAACGCAATCTAACTGGAGCTATAGAAGATGAAAGAGAAGACACCCCGAGTCGCCGACCTGTTGGCGGCGGAGGGAACCATCTTCAGTTTCGAGTTCTTTCCCCCAAAGAGCGAAAAAGGCTGGGAGCGACTTTTCCGTACCATTGGGGGGGAACTGCTACCACTGGAACCGGCATACGTCAGTGTTACCTATGGCGCAGGAGGGTCCACCCGAAGGCAGACACACCAGTTGGTAACAAGAATTCAGGCAGAGTTTGGCCTGACAGTGGTGGCGCATCTTACCTGTGTCGGGTCGCTTCGAAAAGAGATAGACGCAATCCTGGCGGAGTACGATCGGGCCGGTGTTCACAATATTCTAGCTCTTCGGGGTGATCCTCCGACGGATGAGTCGGTGAAAGCAGACCTGGCCGATAGAATGGGCCCAGGCGGCGAAGGAAGTAAAGATTTTTCCTACGCCGGGGATCTGGTTGCATACATCCGGTCGCGATATCCCCATTTTTCCATTGGTGTCGCCGGGTTTCCGGAAGGACATCCCGCCACGCCCAATCGTCTACGGGAAGTTGAACTGTTGAAAGAGAAAATCGACGCCGGGGCTGACTATATTGTGACGCAGCTCTTCTTTGAAAACCGTGACTACTTTGACTATGTTGCCAGGCTGCGTCTGGCGAATATCGATGTACCTGTAGTACCGGGAATCATGCCGATCTCCAGCAGAAGCGGCATGAAGCGAATGGCTCAGCTGGCGGCAGGATCCCGATTTCCGGCACCCCTTTTAAGGGCTGTGTCCCGGGTACAGAGCGATGAAGCGGTAGAACGGGTTGGAACGCATTGGGCCACAGCCCAGGTTGCGGAACTCCTGAACGCAGATGTACCGGGTGTTCATTTGTATACGCTGAACAATTCCCGGTCCACTATAGATATCTGCAGAAACCTGGGATTGGACAGCTACCGGGTCTGACTTCAATAATGATGGCCCAGACCGATAAATATCTCCCGAATTTCAGATGACAGCGGTGGAGTGCCTTCTCTGACGGCGAGAAGATCGGTTCCCACGGAACCCCGTAGATAGAGACTCCGCGCGAAGAGCGGAAAGCCGACCACCTCTATGCCGGCTCCATATCTGAGATCCCGGTTGATCCTAAAGGTCGATTCCTCGTAAAAATCACCTCTCAGATCCCTCACATAGGCGATGTCAATAAAGGCGCCGAACTGCGCTTCGAAAACGGGTCGTAGCGTCCAGATGGTAACGACGGCGTCCAGGTTGAAAAAGAGACCAAAATCTCCGTTCATAGAATCGTCAAGAACACCCCGGGCAGCTTTTCCCGCATCGTCCTGATCTGACGGTGCACCGTCTAACAGATAGAAACCGGACAAGCCGGCGCTGGCGCCGGCTTTGGCCCATTCCGCGGGTGATCTTTGATAGAAGGGGCGGTACACCGCAGTTTGTAAGGTAATGTCACGATCCCACGTTTCTCTGACAATGTTGTATGTATTGTTGTTACCGACTTCCACCGTCTGTCCGTGACGGTAGTTGCCGATCCAGTTGTAGTTGCCCGCTCCGAAGAAGTGTTCAAAGCCGATGGAGACGCCGCCCCGTTCCTTGCTGATACCACCGGGACGGTAATTCCACTCCATGTAGGTGTTTGGTCTATATTCCAAGGGGCCATACCAGAAGAGGTCAAGCCCGGTGGCTATGCTGCTCCCCAGCTCAATCTCACTGGTAAGATAATAATTATCTCCGGTCTCGTCATCGGTAAGGTACCGGTAAGACTCGGTGTATTTTGCGCCCCAGTCTACACCGAGCCACTTAAAGTAGTATCCGAGACCGGTTGAAATATCAAAATCGATAGTATCTTCGTCGATCTGAAGACTTTGCTGAAAGATGGACTCCCAGCGGCGGTCCAGCATGTTGAACGGCAGCCGGAACTCTGAGGCGACGGTAAAGAGATTCTCGTCGTCTTCAGTTCGTTCAAAGTCGAAATCGATAGCCAGGCGTTGAATCGTCCCAAAGAAGTTGTAATCTCGGGTACGAAGGCTGAGGAGAAGGCCGGTGTTGGAGTCGTATTTGAAATACGGAAGTACAATAAAGTTCCAGGTATCCCGAACAGAAATCGTGACGGCGACGTTGACGATCTCCGATTCACCGATTTCTTTGTCCGTCTCCGGGTTGTCGGAACCGATCACGCGGTACTCCACTGTGCTATCCTGTAAAACCCGTTGATTGAGCAGAACCTGTTGTTGCCTTAAAAGAAAAGCTTTCATTTCCGTTTCCGACGGAAAAAGCATACCTTCTTCAATTTCCAGAACGTCCTGCAACGCCCACGGGCGAGTTCTACCATCAACGTTGTATGTTACGGAGTCGATACGGTAGATTGGTGAAAGTGGTTCAGCGTGCAAAGCAAGGGGTAGTGCAACAAGGGCTGCCATAAAAAGTGTCTTGCATACTATTCTAATCACCGATTGTTTCCTTGTATTCGAATAGAAACACACATTATAGCATTACCGACAGTTACGAAAGTCCAACTCCGGAGCTTGACTCTTCAATCTTTTGAGCTCCTTCCAGCAGGATATCCGGCAGTTGAGCTTCCTCGTCCGGAGAGAATCGTTCAAGAATCCAGTCCCCCGGTTTTCGTCCCGACGGGGGACGGCCAACACCGATTCTCAGTCGGTAAAACCCGCCGGTGCCGAGCGCCTGGGAGACGGACCGGACACCATTGTTGCCACGATGTCCGCCCCCGAAGGTAAGCGTCACCATCCCGAAAGGCGTTTCCATGTCATCATGGGCAACCAGAATCTCTTCCGGCGGAATATTGAAGAAAGCCGCCGCAGCCTGTACGCTGGATCCGCTGCGGTTCATGTAGTTCATTGGTTGAAGAAGGATGGTCTCACCTTCCTTGAGAAACAGACCGTGGAACTTTTCCTTCCATCGTGACGCAGGAATCGATGTCAGTTCCGGCAGGAGCATCCACGCCACATTGTGGCGACTCTGTTCGTACTGTTGCCCGGGGTTTCCCAAGAAAGCTACCAGGCGCACAGCTTGATTTCCTTTTCGCTTCATAGTAGGTACAGGTATATGGAAACAAAGGTTCGTGTTCTTGTGTCGGACAGTACCAACCCCTGGTTCAACCTTGCCACGGAAGACTGGATTTTCCGGGAGCTTGATCCACAGACGCACACACTGTTTCTCTGGCGAAACAATAACACAGTTGTCATCGGACGTCATCAGAATCCCTGGGTGGAGTGCAAGGTGGATAAAATGGAAGCGGACGGTGTCTTTCTGGCTCGCAGACAGAGCGGCGGCGGCGCCGTCTTTCACGATCTGGGAAACACCAACTTCACTTTTCTTTCATCCAGTGAGGGCTACAACCAGGACGCCAACTTTTCTATCATTATTGACGCCCTGTCAACCTTCGGTATTCGGGCGGAAAGGTCCGGTCGGAACGATATACTGACGGAAGACCGAAAGGTTTCCGGAAGCGCCTTCAAACACACCCGGGAGCGAAGTTTTCATCACGGGACCCTTCTCATAGACGCTGATCTTGGCCGACTGGTGGACTATTTGAATCCCCACGAGAAGAAACTGGTATCAAAGGGAATAAAGTCTGTCCGGAGCCGGGTAGCAAATCTGAGGGAGTTCAACCCGGAACTATCCCACGAAGGAGTGTGCAACGCCGTGATGGAACGTTTCTTCGCACATCACGGAACACGGTGTGAAGTTGAAGCGCTCGATGAGGCTACATTGCGTAGAATTCCTTCTCTGGATGACTACTACCGTCAGATGGCTGATTGGGAGTGGAGATTTGGCAGGACACCAGATTTTACTCACCACCTGGAAGAACGGTTTGACTGGGGCGGTATGGATATCCATCTTGATGTGCATCGTGGTGTTATAACAGACGGGAAAATTTATTCCGACGCAATGGATCCGGAAATGGTCACCGCTTTGGAGGAATCTTTGACAGGCAGGCGATACTACAGGGATGATCTGAATCTCGCTGTTGTCGCGGTGGGTAACGCTTTGCCGGAGCGGAAGAGCGAAATCGAAGATGTCAGGGAATGGCTTGTTTCCATGATAGGCTGAAAAGGTCCGAAAAAGGAGAATCATCATGAGTATTCACATTGGAGCATCTCCGGGAGAGGTTGCCGAGACGGTTCTGCTCCCGGGCGACCCCTTGCGGGCAAAATTTGTTGCCGAAGAGTTTCTGGACGGTGCAACACAATACAACAGTGTCCGCGGCATGTTCGGTTTTACAGGGACCTATCGGGGAACACCCGTTTCGGTACAGGGTTCAGGCATGGGTATGCCCAGTCTGGCAATATATGTCAATGAGCTGATCCGCTTCTATAACGCCCGACGGCTTATTCGCATCGGTTCCTGTGGGGCCATCCGAGAAGAGATAGGTTTGCGGGATATTATCCTTGCCATGACAGCCTCCACCGACAGTGCAATGAACCGGTTGCGGTTCCACGGCATGGATTACGCCCCTACCGCAAGCTGGCCGCTATTTCGTCGCGCTGTCGCGGTTCTGGAGTCCCGGGGGACGGAGTATCACGCCGGGGGGATTCTCTCCAGCGACGCCTTTTACACTGATGATCCTCAGCAGTGGAGGCTGTGGGCCGACCATGGGGTGCTTGCAATTGAGATGGAAACCAACCAGCTGTACACCCTCGCCGCCAGGCATCGCGTTGAGGCGCTGAGTATTCTCACGGTCAGCGACAGTCTTGTGAGTCAGAAAGAGCTTTCTTCACAGGAGCGTCAGTCTACATTTCACGAAATGGTCGAAGTTGCCCTGGAGTCTGCAGTTGGAGAGATTTCCGGCGAGGCGTGAAGCTCCCGGTGCGGCGGGGCTTTGCCGGATACGTTTCACCGCAAAAAGAGAATCGCCACCCCCGATACAGCAACAACCGCGCCGATGATTTCCTGGAGCGAGACGGTCTCCCGTTTTACTATGATTGCAGTCGGAATTAGGATGACCGGTACCGTAGCGATAAGGGTTGCGGCTATGCCGGTGCCGGCACGTTGTGCGGCGAAGAGACCAAGGGACACGCCGAGAAATGGACCAAAAAACGCTCCCCTGCTGATAGCAATCATTGCTTTACCGTCGGTGAGAACAGGACCAATTCGCCCCCAGCGCCGCGTAACGGTAAAAAGAAGAGAAAACCCTACCACACCAGCGAGAGCTCGTATCTGAGTTGCCCCGAAAGGATCGAATTCGGGTGCGCCATACCGGCTAAGGACAAGGCCAGTTGCCTGGCCAAGAGAACCCAACAGGGCAAACCAAATGCCCCGGATATGGTGAATATTTTTGTCCCGCTTGGCCGGTTTCGCAACGGTTTCTGTTTCACCCGCGAGGATGTTGCCGTTTGTCATCGGTGGTGCCATATCCGGCGGCGGAAGCCTTTTCTTAACGGTCACTACAGTGACAATACCGACGACAGTAATAGCCATTCCTAAAATCTGTACAGGTGTAAGCCGCTCATTCAGCACAATCCAACCGATAATTGCCGTTATTGGCGGTACCGACGAATATACCAGCATGGCCCTTCGAGCGCCTACGTCAACAAAGGCCTGGAAGAGAAAAAGATCTCCGAATACAAACCCCACAAAACCGGAGAGTGTGAGCCAGATCCAAACGTGACTTCCCGCGTGAAGTGGTAACAGTCGTCCGTGAACCACAACCGCAAGAATCGTAAAAATAATAAAAGCTACTACCAATCGCACCAGGTTTACCTGGAGGCTCCCGACCCGTTTTCCAGCTGTTTCGAAGGAAACGCTGGTAATTGCCCAACAGAAGGCGGTCCCCAGAGCCGCAAGTTGTCCCAATGTCTGTGTATTCAATCGTTGCCTGCCCTTTTCTTCTCGTTTACAATGAATGAATCATCATGTCCTTCGAAACACTTTACACGCTACTGTTGCAATTCCGACGGGGCGTATTCATTGCATTGGCGATTCTACCGGTTGTCACCTTCGGGATGAGCTTTCTCCACGGCGTCTACGACGGGCGAGAATCTCCCTGGCGGCAAATATACGCGTTGGTGGTCCACCTGTTGACGGCCCTGGTCGGTGCAGTTGGAGCAATAATGGTATACCACATTCTGGAAAACGGGTCAGCCGCCGTTGGTCGGGATGGTGTGATCTTTGCCATTGTCTTCTTTGTCGCCTGGCTATTCCTTATGGCCGTGGTAAAACGGGCGGTCGATTTTTCCATGATTCGTTCTGTTCGCAATCCCATTGTCCTGATCTTTTCCTGGGCCGTGAGTTGGGCAGTTGCCGGGGTAGTGGAAATGTATGGTCTGCTTCGTTTCCCGTTGCCGCGGCCGGTGCTTATGGCTATACCTGCTGTGGCGGCATTTCTGGTAATCCGAATAGTACTTTCGCTGTTTACCGGGAACAGATCATGAATTCAGGCGCTCTGCCGTGGCGGAGTTTCTGGATTACTGGAGCCGGCTCCGGTATCGGCAAGGCTTTGGCATTGAATCTGGCGGCTGCGGGACGGAACCTCGTCCTGTCGGGACGCCGGGTTGAGGCGCTGGAAGAGGTTGGCCGGCGGTGTCGGGACCAGGGAGCAGATATCGAAATACACCCGTTTGATCTTTCCGACGATGACGCCCGGGTGGGTACATTCAGCAGACTGGCGCAGCGAGGTATGGTTCCGGAAGTCCTTGTGAACAACGCCGGGGTGAGTCAGCGCTCGCCGGCAACAGATACGTCCTTCGAGGTGGACAAGATGATCCAGGAAGTAAACTTTACCGCCGGTGTCCATTTGACGAAGCTCATTCTTCCATATCTCGTCGCTGCAGACAAAGGGTGTATCCTTTCCGTATCGAGTATTGCCGGACATCTGGCTTCACCTCTTCGCAGTTCCTACAACGCCGCCAAAGCCGCGCAGATTCAATATTTCAGAACTCTGGGTAATGAGCTTTTCCATACCGGGATTCTGATAGCCGTTGTCATACCAGGTTTTGTCCGGACCGATATTTCCCGAAACGCATTGCAAGGAGACGGAAGCCGTTATGGTGAAATGGACCCCAATCAGAGGGGAGGAATATCTCCCGAACGGGCGGCCGCGGACATCGTTTCAGGGTTGGCCCGACGAAAACGGATGATCTATACGGGAATCTCTTTGAAAGGAAAGGTCATGCTCACTCTGGAGCGCTTCGTTCCGTCCCTGGCGGACAGGGTGCTTCGTTCCGTGGAGGTGAAATAATGTTATTGGCGGTGTTTCCCGACAACAAGTCGGTGTTACTCAGACAACATGGTGAAGTCTCCGATGACGCGCATCGTCACGGGCGTTTTCATATTCCCACAGTTGAAGAACTGAAGAAAGAGGGTCTGTCCTTACCGGCGGACCTCTGGGAACTGGCCGTTCGGGGAGAGGATACCGTTGGTGGTGTCTTTGTCGAGCATTCTCGCCTTGAGCGTCTACTGGCCAGGGCGCGAATGGAAGGGGTCGCTGTCTCCTTTGAGATCGTCGGACGCAGACAGGCGGCGGATATTCTTGATATTGACGATTACTGGGCCATGAATCGCGCCTTCCATCTTGCAAACTGGGACCGGGGTACTCGCTTCTGTGGAGCCTGCGCGACACCGATGGAACGGTCCGAAGGGGAAATATCCAAGTTCTGTCCCTCCTGCGGGGGACGAAGTTATCCCCAGATTGCCCCCGCCGTCATTATGGCGGTGGTCAGGGAGGGGAAACTGCTTATGGCCCACAGCAGACGCCATCCCGGGAATTTATACAGTGTACTTGCGGGTTTTGTTGAAGCCGGAGAGACTCTGGAACATACCGTTAGCCGCGAAGTCCACGAGGAAAGCGGTGTTCTTGTCAAGGATATACAGTACTTTTCCAGTCAACCCTGGCCCTTTCCCAATTCCCTGATGATCGCCTTTACCGCCGAGTACGCCGGTGGTGAGCTTACCGCGGAAGACGATGAAATTGATGATATCGGTTGGTTCGGACCCGACGAGATTCCCGCGGAAATTCCCAGTACATACAGTATTGCCCGGCGCCTTATTGAGTGGTTCGTCAGCGAGTACGGTAGCGAAGACGATTTGCGCCGGCTTCTTATAACAGATTGAACGATTCCTGAACGTTTGTAATTTTTCTTTTCACAATTGATCAAATCGTGAGAAAACGATACGTTATCCGGGAGGAGAATCATGAAACCAACAGTTTGGGGTGTTCTAAGCGTTTCCACTCATTATCGCCTGCGCATTTCCGACGGATTGTCCCGGTCGACTGCAGTGAGAATGAAGGCTATCGCTTCCCGCGATGAGGGAAGAGCAACAGCGGCGGCGGCGGCCCAGGGTTTTGAGCGAGGATACGGAAGCTATGACGCCCTGCTTGCGGATTCCGAGATTGAAGCGGTCTATATTCCATTACCCAACCATCTGCATCTGGAATGGATAAAGAAAGCCGCCGACGCGGGTAAACACATCCTTTGTGAAAAACCCCTGGGTTTGAACGCTACGGAAGTAGAAGAGGCTATCGAATACACCCGGAAGAAGGGTGTTCTACTCATGGAAGCGTTCATGTACCGGTTTCATCCGCAATGGGTGCGGGTCCGGCAACTGGTGGCAATTGGTGAAGTGGGAACACCGACAGCGATTCAGGGTCACTTTTTTTATAACAACCAGGACCCCGAAAATATCCGAAACCGCGCCGATGCCGGTGGTGGCGGTATTATGGACATCGGTTGCTATGCCGTCTCTTCTGCTCGATTTCTGCTGGGACGGGAACCAAAACGGGTGGTGAGCCTCATTCAATGGGATGAACGTTTTGGAACGGACCGACTTGCAAGCGGAATTCTCGATTTTGGTGACGTTCAGGCGACCTTTACGGTGGGAACGCAGACCGGATCGGCTCAGGGAGTACGTCTATTCGGTACTTCCGGCGGAATTGAAGTTCTCCTGCCGTTTAATGCCTATCCGGATGTGCCCCTGGAAGTACGCGTACGCACCGGCGTGGGAGAACGTACTATTCAGACCGCTGCGACGGATCAATACGTGGAGCAGTTTGAGGCATTTTCCCGGGCAGTCCGCCAGGGAGACCCGGCTCCAACGGATCCTTTTGATGCCTTGAACAACCAGAAAGTTCTGGATGCCCTGTTGAAAAGTGGTAAATCCGGTAACTGGGAGAACGTGTAGATCATGAACGTCGGGGATACCCGGAGAATCCACGGACATGTTGTTGTTATCGGCGGCGGTGGGACCGGAGCGGCGATACTGCACGATCTGCTGCTACGGGGTTTCTCGGCTACCCTTATTGAACGTGGCGAGCTTACCAGTGGGACCACCGGCCGCCACCACGGTCAACTCCACTCAGGAGCACGCTATGCGGTAGGTGACCGTGATATCGCCCGGGAGTGCATGGAAGAGGTTAGAATTCTTCAGCGAATCGCGCCGGAAGCTCTTGAAATGAACTACGGGCTCTTTGTGGCGTTGAACGATGATGATCTGGCCTATGCGCCGGAGTTTGTTGAGGCCTGCAATGAGGCGACTATTCCCGCCCGGGAGGTACCCCTGGAGATCGCCCTGGCCATGGAACCAAACCTGAATCGGTCAATTCTGAAGGCCGTCCAGGTGCCCGACGGAACCATCGACGCGTGGCGACTTCCCCTCCATTTTTTTGCCACCGCAACAGCAAACGGCGGCGACATACGTACCTTCACGGAAGTGGTGGAAGTTCTGCGTCGGAACGGTATAGTGACGGGTGTGCGGGTCAGACGCCTCGCCGACGGGGAGGAATATGAAATCTCGGCGGATATGGTTGTCAGTGCAACCGGGGCGTGGGCGGGAAAGGTCGCCCGCTCCGCAGGAATAGATTTACCGGTTACTCCCGCCCCAGGGACGATGGTAGCGGTGAAAAAGCGACTGAACAACATGGTTATAAGCCAGCTTCACCGCGCCGGTGACGGCGATATCATTGTACCCCAGCGTGGACTGTCCATAATCGGCTCGACACAGTGGCAGACTGACGATCCTGACATGACCGAAGTTCCCTCTGAAGATATTACCTATCTGATCGACCGCGCCAACGAGATGATACCGATATTCGGTAACACGTCGTTTCACGCCGCCTGGACCGCGAGCCGACCCCTGGCTGGTGCGGCGTCGTTTATTGACGATGGACGAAAACTGAGCCGCGATTTTGTTGCTATTGACCACGGTCGCACCGATGGTCTCGCCGGTTTTATTTCCGTTATCGGGGGAAAGGCGACGGTTCTCCGGGCCATGGGCGAAAAGACTGTTGATCTGGTCTGTGAGATTTTCGGGGTGCACGAAACGTGTCGGACCGCGGAAACACCTCTGTTGCCGTACCGGAGTTTTTATAATCCCTCCTTCGCAACGGGGGTGGCGTTATGACAACCGTCATCATTCGAATTGAGCGCAAGCAGCGGCATTCTCACTGGGCGGAGTATTCCGTTCCGGTTGAACCTCACACAACGGTAGTGGATGCACTTGAGTGGATACGAACTCATCTGGACGGCACTCTCATGTACCGCCACTCCTGTCATCACGGCAGTTGCGGTACCTGCGGTATGCTGGTAAACGAACGTCAGATGCTGGCGTGTACAACCAACGTTCTCGACGAGATTGAAGAGGCGATGTCCGGAGAGTGTCCGACGGTGATCGGACTGCGGCCCCTGCAGACAATGACCCATCTCGGTGATCTTGCGGTGGACCCAACCCTCCTTTTTCAGGATTTTCCTGTAGCCGCTGGTTACCTGAGAGCCAGTGAAGCAAACCGGGAGAGTATGCCACCGGAGGAGATTTCCGGGTATGTCCGCTTTGAGAACTGTATTGAGTGCGGTCTGTGCGTTTCGGCGTGTCCGGTGATACCCCTGCGGGGCTTTATGGGCCCGGCCGGGCTGGCAGCGTACAACCGTGAACTGGACAAGCATCCCGAACGGTCAGACGAACTGTTGCCGCAGGTTGATACCGACACGGGGGCCTGGGGATGTGACCGGCATCTTGCCTGCAGCACGGTTTGTCCAACCGGTGTCTATCCGGCGAAACAGATCGCCATGCTGCAGCGAAAGATCAAGGCGTGGCGGAATACGCCGGAAGGCTCCGACGGAAACTGATCCGTTCGAAAACGGTACTGTCCACAGGTTATCCACCGGTCAGTACCCGTTCACCAACCAAATGGGCCGGGTTTTCTACAACTTGTCCACCAGCATTGAACACTTGCCCGATGGTATAGGCAGAGTTTTTTCTTTCTTCTCGCTGAGAAGATCCAGAGTGAAGTAGTAGAGTTTTTCCGACTCATGGCGGATTTCCCATCCCCGGCCGCTCTTCTGACTGAGGATCGTTATAGTGTTCCGTCGGAGGTTGAGATTTTCGATACCCATAATCTCCAGGGTAGGAACGATCCAGCGAACAGTTTTCCGGGGAAGACTAACCTCGAGTCCCACTACGTTTTCGATCATCATGGCGACGGTTGAAAGACCTACCGACGGTATATGCATAGGGCGGGGGAAGTCGAGGTTGTCCGGCCATTCCGCCTCTCCGTCCCGCAGAGGCTTGTACGCCTCCCAGACGTTGCCCCGTTTGTTTCCTTCCGGGTGCAGGGTGTCCAGCATGTAATACAGGTGGCGTATGGCGTATTCCCGGGCAAGTTCGTAGTGGTGCTGCTTTTCCAGGCCTTTGATGATCATAAAGGTATAGGGAGGAAAGACCGACCCGCGCCAACCCTCTCCGGATTCCGAGAAACTCTCTTCATCTACAGCTACCGACGGAAATGGGTTTTCGGTACCAAAGCTTTCGGGGTTCTTTAAATGATCTATCAGGCGGCTTGAGCGAGCTTCGTTGGGAATATCCGTCACCAACGGCCAGAACCCGGCAACAGTCTTCACCGGAACCTGATCCTTTTCTTTCGTAAGGTCGTAATAGAAGCCCGTTTCGTCGTTCCACATGAGTTGGTTGATTCGGGTTTTCAGGGAAAAATACTGACGACGGTATCTGAACTCAATATCCTTGTCATTCAGAACGTGACCAAGCTGAGCCATACAGGAAACGTTCAGTGCCGCCTGGGTGTTGAAATCTACCGGATAGTGCATGCCGTCCCGAGGCGCATTTTTCATACCAGTAGCGGCCAGGGGTACCTGAAAGAGCCCTGAGTCATCCATAAAGTTTTCCACCAGCCACTGAAAGTACAGTTCCAGAACCGGCATGATTTCCTTAATGCGTTTCTTATTGCCCACCTTGTGGTACAGGTTGTACTCCGCCCATGCAAAGAGAGGCGGCGAAAGTCCGTCGGGATTATCGTCGGAAAAGATCGGTTTGCCCGTCTCCAGGGAGTATTCCGCACGAATAGCTCCGTCTGCTTCCTGTTTGCCGTAAAAATTGTCCAGAAGTGGGGCTGCCGGGTAGTTCCGGTTACTGTATACGAGGAAAAAGGTTGAATTGATGGCATCCAACTGGTTGATACGATCCGTCTCGGGACCAACGAATACACGTGCATCGAACCCGCTCTTCTCCGTACCTTTCTGCCAGAAATCCTTTATCCACGCCCAGGTCTGTTCGTAGATTTCTACGAAATCCTGATCATAGAAATGTATGGTCGGAAACTCTTTCTTTATAATCACTTGTATGTATCCTATATATGGGGGTGCGATCCTACAAAATATCGCGAGAGTTGCCGTTAGTCAAACGCTCCAAATCGGAATCAATTGTGGCCAACCGAGAATTCCTGTTGCTTGACAGGCTTATACCTCACTGTCATAGTTCCCTCCATGGACCCGTCTGAATTGAGAACCACCGTTGATATGGCCATGCTCGAAATGGATGAGCAGCATATCACGGCGATAGAGGGTGCCGTACGACAGATGCTGGATTATTTTACCACCATGTCGTCTATTGATGTGGAAAATGTCGAACCAACCACCCACGCACTTGCTACAGAGAACCGTACTCGTGTCGATACGCCGAAAAGGCCGATTGATCCGGATACACTTCTCGAAAATGCCACCGATCTGGAAGATCGTTTCGTGGCCATTCCCAACGTACTATAACGCCAATGTGGAATACAGTAGTTGAATCAAAACGGGAGCAGTATGTTCGGTTCGTGCGGGAGCAGGACGCCGATATTGGTTCGTTTCTGGAGTTGGGCCGTCCCGTCCAGTGGGATATCCGTCTGTCCGACGATGACGGTGCCGGCAGCTCCAAAACCGGGACGGAGGCGCTCCGTGTTCCGGTCGGCGTAAAAGACAACATTGCAGTTGCGGGGTATCACCTTACCTGCGGCAGTCGCATGCTGGAAGAGGTTGTCAGTCCGTATACGGCGACGGCTATCGAACGCCTGGCCGAAGCGGGCGCCGCCGTAGTGGGAAAGACCAATCTGGATGAGTTTGGTATGGGAAGCTCTACCGATAACTCCGCGCTGGGAAAAACACACAACCCCTGGGACGTTAGCCGGGTTGCCGGAGGGTCCAGTGGTGGTTCTGCCGCGGCGGTGGCCCGGCAACTGGTACCCCTGGCGGTTGGCAGTGACACCGGCGGTTCTGTACGTCAACCGGCCGCCTTCTGTGGTGTCTACGGCCTGAAGCCAACTTATGGAACGATATCCCGTTACGGCCTGGTGGCCTACGCGTCATCTCTGGAAGTGATAGGTCTGCTGGGTGCGGATGTGGACCTGTTGGCGGCGGCTTACAGCGCCATGAGCGGCAAGGACCCCAGAGACCATACTTCGGTCGGGAGAGCTGACGTGAAGGCTGGTGGAACGGCCGGCGGTAAAGCCTCCGTGGGTGTTCTGGCGGGTGACCTGGGTCTGGACCCCGCGGTGGAACGGAACTACCGGGCCACTGTGGAAGCTCTGAAAGAAACAGGACATGCGGTATCGACGGTGAAGCTCTCCACCCTCGAGTATGTGGTACCGGCTTACTACACTATCGCCGCCGCCGAAGCTGCGGCCAACCTGGCGCGGTACAACGGTGTCCGTTACGGGTATCGGCCGGTCTATTCGGAAAACCCTGAGGAGCTGATGCGTGCCGCCCGGTCGGAGGCCTTCGGTGATGAGGTGAAGCTGCGCATCATCCTTGGAACCTACGTGCTGCGAAGCGGCTTTCAGGACCAGTACTACACTCGGGCACAGAAGATACGGACGCTGATCCGGCGGGAGCTGGATGAGGCGTTCCGGGAGTTTGACGTGATGGTGCTACCCGTTTTCCCGACACAAGCCTTTGCCCACGGTGATGCCGGTATGGATCCCTTTCAGCAGAAGGTGGCCGACCGGTTTACCGGTACTGCCAATCTTGCCGCCATTCCCGCCCTGACGGTCCCGACGGGACTGGAAGGTGGCCTTCCGGTGGGGATGCAGCTGATGGGCCCCGCCTTCAGCGAGGAGCGCCTCTTTTCCGTTGCCCGGGATCTGTCCGGATTGATGCCCCTGGAGTTTCCGGCCGACTCAAAGAGCTTTGCGGTGTGGGAAGAGGGCGTAAACGGAAAGGGATAACCGAACGGTGAAACTGACAACGAGGACAGAAAAAGGTGTACCAGTCATTTATCGGACTTGAGATTCATACCCAGTTGCTGACGGAGACAAAAGTCTTCTGCGCCTGTCGGGCAAACTTCGGTGACGAACCCAATACCAACGTCTGTCCCGTGTGCATGGGATATCCCGGTGTGCTTCCGGCGCTGAACGAAGAGGCCATTCGCATGGCCTACACCGTTGCCCGGGCGCTGAACTGCGATCTCAACCCCCGGTGCGTCTTTGACCGGAAGAACTACTTTTATCCTGACCTGCCCAAGAACTATCAGATTACCCAGTTTCACGAACCGCTCGGTCGAAACGGCTATATCGATATCGAGTTCCACAAGAAAAAAAAGCGCGTCCGCATTCATGAAATTCACCTTGAGGAAGACGCCGGGAAGATGATCCACGCCGGGGATATGTCTCTGCTGGATTACAACCGGGCGGGTACACCTCTGCTGGAAATTGTGACCGAACCGGATCTGGAAATTGGAGAGGAAGCGGAGATCCTGTTGCAGGAATTACGCCGGATGGTCCGTTATCTGGGGGTTTGCGACGGCAATATGGAGGAAGGTTCTCTCCGGTGCGACGCGAACGTTTCGGTAAACACCGCCGGAGCCGGTCTGGGCGACAAGGTGGAGATAAAAAACCTCAACAGTTCCCGGTTTGTCCGGAAGGCCCTGAACTTCGAAATTGAACGGCAGGAAGAGATACTGGAACGGGGTGGAACTGTTGCCCAGGAGACGAGGCTCTGGAACGAGAACCGGGACGTCACCGAAAGCATGCGGACCAAAGAAAGCGCCCACGACTACCGTTATTTTCCGGAACCTGATCTTCCGCCCTTTACCGGCGATGCGGCCTTTCTGGAACGGGTGGAAGAGTCGCTGGTGGAACTGCCGGCGCCCCGGCGAGAGCGCCTGCAGACGGTCCACGGCCTGGGACACGCCCAGGCGGAGTTTCTCTGTGACGAAAAGAGCACCGCCGATTTCTTTGAGGAAGCTGTCGCCCTGGGTGCCGACCCGGAGCAGCTGGCCACGTGGCTGGCCGGGGACGTGCGGAAGCAGCTGAACCGAAGCGGTATGACCCTGGCGGAAAGTCCCCTTTCGGCCGGACGGATGGCGGCGCTTCTGAAGATGTTGGACCAGGGAATAATACACGGTAAGATAGCCAAACAGGTTCTTTCGATGATCTTCGTGGAGGATAAGGATCCGGATCGGATCATCTCCGAACAGGGGTGGCAGCAGATTACCGACCCGGAAGAGCTGAAAGGGCTTCTCTCTGCGGTACTGAAGGAACACCCCCAGGCGGAAGAGCAGATACGCCGTGGAGACCGGAAGCCCTGGGGATTTCTGGTGGGCCAGATCATGCAGGCCACCAGCGGCAGGGCCGAACCGGCGCTGGTACAGCAGATTCTGCAGGACCATTTTACCGTCAGTACCGTTGATGTTCTCTCCTTTGGCGGCGCAATTGCCGGATACCGGCAGGAGAACGGCCTTGTCGTCCCCGGGGACCTTCTGAACGTCCGGAAGCTACTTGAGGAAGACCCGGCGCTGCCGGGAGGGCTGAGTTTTGAGGAAATTCAGCTTGGCCGGTTTCTGAGTGAGGAAATCACCCCTTCCGACTGGGCCGCTCTGATCAGCCGTACCACCGAGAGGCTGGAGACGGGTGAAAGCAGAGGTATCGTCATCGGTCACGGGACGGATACCCTGGCGTATACGGCAGGCCTTCTCTACTGGTTCTTTGCCGACGCGGGGGTACCGGTGGTTCTTACCGCCAGCGCCGTTCCCACCGAGGACGGGAGCGGCGGAGATGGTGTGGAAAACCTGCGCCGGGCGGTAGGTACCGCCGCGGGGACGGACCGGGGTATTCACGTCGTCTACGGGGCTGACGACTTCATGCCGTTGAACCTGAAGTTTCAGCGCGCCGGCGGGAACGCGACGGCGACGGGGGACCAGACCGCCGACGGAGCGTTCCGGAACTGGAACGTACGCGGTCTGAAACGGACGGGCCACTCCCTGGCGCCGTCGGCCCGGACGCTTCCCGTGGAAAAGCTTACGATGTTGCTGGAAGAGGCGATAAGCCGCACCTTCATTGCCAAGGTGTACCCCGGCATGCGGGGAGAGACGCTCATCGCCCTTATGGAGGCGGGAATCCGCTATTTTGTCCTTGAGATATACGATACGGGAACGGCAAACCTCCGGGAGACGCCCTTCTCTCTGAGAAAGGCCCTGACCCAGGGCCGGGAGCGGGGGGTCCACTTCTTCTGTACCTCCCAGCAGGAGGGTGTTGTGGACTTTTCCGAGTACGTCACCGCCCACCAGCTCTGGCGGGAAGGGGCCGTCCCTATGGGAACCCTCACTACCGAGAGCGCCTGGACCCGCCTGATTGCCGCCCAGGTTGAGGCGGCCGCCGGGGAGTACGACGGTGAGGAACGGGATGACACGGTTCTGCGACTGATGGAGGTTGGCGAATGAGAGTGCTGGCAAAGGACGTATCGGCCCATGAAGGGCGGGAAATTACCGTATCCGGCTGGGTTCACCGTATCCGCAGTCTGGGAGGTATCACCTTTGTGATGCTTCGTGACCGGAGCGGCATGGTCCAGGTGGTATACAGCTCGGAGCCGGAGTTCGGCAACGAGACGGTCATTTCCGTGACGGGCACCGTAGCGGCCAACGAGAAGGCCGACGGCGGGTATGAGGTTCAGGCGGCCTCGACGACGGTGCTGGGAAGTGTAGAAGGAGACCTGCCGGTAGCGGTGAACCAGGACGCCGGAAAGATGGGAATTGACGCCCTCCTGGACCACAGGCTGGTGACCCTGCGGAACCCTCGGGTTCGACATATATTTGAATTGCAGGCGGGAATTCTGAAGTACTTTGCAGAGTGGCTGCGGGGAGAGGGCTTCACCGAAATAAAGTCGTCCAAAATTATCGGGTCGGGAACGGAAGGGGGAACGGGGCTCTTTTCGGTGGACTACTTCGGCGAGACGGTCTTTCTGGCCCAGAGTCCCCAGTTTTACAAGCAGGCCATGGTTGCGTCGGGGCTGGAGCGGGTCTTTGAAATCGGGGCCGCATACCGGGCCGAGAAGCACGACACGCCGCGGCACCTGAACGAGTACGTCTCTCTGGACGTGGAGATGGGCTTTATTGAGAGTGAAGCGGACCTGATGGACCTGGAGGTGGGGCTTCTGGGGCACATCTTTGAGGGGGTTGCCCGGGACTGTGCGGATATTCTGCAGGAATACGAAGCGACGGTGCCTTCTGTACAGGAGATGGCGAAGACGCCCCGGATCAGCCACGACGATGCAAAAAAGATCATCAAGGAGCGGACGGGTAAGACCGCTTTTGAGATAAATCCCGAGGGTGAGCGGGTGCTCTGTGACTGGGCGCTGGAGGAACACGGCGTGGAGGCGATCTTCGTCTACGCGTTTCCCCGGAAAAAGCGCCCCTTTTACACTTTTCCGGAGGGTCTGAAGACGCGGAGTTTTGATCTGCTGTTCCGGGGGCTGGAGATTACCACCGGGGGCCAGCGGATTCACGACTACAACACGATTCTCGATACCCTGCCGAAATTCGGTCTGACCGAGGAAGGGCTGGGAGACTACTGCACCATCTTCAAGTATGGCTGTCCGCCCCACGGCGGTTTTGCCATCGGTCTGGAGCGGATCACCCAGAAGATTCTGGGGCTGCAGAACGTCAAAGAGGCGTCTCTCTTTCCCCGGGACCGCAAGCGGGTGCGGCCGTAATCTGATGGTCCCGAGCCGGTCACCGTTAAGGATTCGAGTTGTGAGGTGCCACCGTTTTCATGATACTATACGCCGATGTCTCGCCTCGGATACTTCCTTATAGCAGTTTTTGCGACGGTCTGGCTGGCCGGTTGCGTTACCGGTCCGGCCGATGGACTCACCGAGGACGCCGTCGTGCATCCGGGGGAACGGACGCCGTTGGGCGTAGAAGAACGGCTGGCGGCGATGTCGCTCAGAGAGAAACTGGGACAGCGTTTTCTCATTTCCGTGCCCCGTGGTTTTGGTCGCGATCAGACGCACGTGTCGTCCACTGCCGGTTACGATACATCCCGCTCCTCGGGGGCACAATCCTACGTCAGCCTTCTAAAAGAAGGCGTTCCTGCGGGAATGATCGTATACCCCTGGAATTACCGGGACCGCAGGGAACTTCAGGAGCTGACGAAAAAGCTGCAGAACCTGGCGACGGAGACTCCCCTGGGCGGATCATTCCTTATTGCGGCGGATCAGGAGAGCGGGCGGGTGGCGGCGTACCGCTTTTTTGATCTACCCCGCTTTCCATCGGCTGCGGTGATGGCCCGGCAGGCCGGGGCCTACGCCGGTGCCTGCGCCGGCGATAACGCTCACGTTTCCGCCACGGCCGACGCAATGGAGTATATCCGCAGCCAGGCGTATATCACCGGCTGGGACCTCCGTACCCTGGGAATAAACATAAACTTCGCTCCCGTTCTGGACCTGACGGACCGGCCGGATCGCAGCATTATCGGAGACCGCTCCTGGGGCCCCGACCCGGAGTTTGCCTCGGCCCTGGCTATCGCATACCTGGAGGGACTGACTCGGGCAGGGACCATCGCCACGGTAAAACACTTTCCCGGCCACGGCGTCACCAGAGTGGACAGTCACGGACGCTTGCCCGTTGTGGATATGACTATGGATGACCTGGCCCGGCGGGATCTGAAACCTTTTGTAACCGCTATCGGGGAGAATGTCCCGGCGATCATGACGGCACATATCCTCTTTCCCCTGATTGATCCGGATTATCCGGTGACCATTTCCGAGGTGTTTCTCCACGATCTGCTCCGGAACGAACTGGAATATCAGGGCGTGGTCGTGTCCGACGGTCTGTCGATGGGAGCCCTGGCGGACAATTACGATATCAATCTCGTTCTGGAACGGGCGTTGCGGTACGACGTCGATCTCATTCTGCTTCACGACCGTTACGACTATCGGGATATTCTTGAACGGGTGGAAGGGCTTGTGGCGACGGGACGGGTAACCGAGGATGACATCGACCGGGGTGTCCGCCGGGTGTTGCGGCTGAAGGAACAATACGGACTGCTGGAGTGACCGGCGCCGAAACGTAACGCCGTCCCCGCCCCCCGGCCGGCGGCGACGCCGCCTTACACCTCTACCGGTATCGGAGTGCTGTTCTCCCCGAGTTCGGTGAGAACGCGCATCACTTCCGGCAGGAGCTGCTTTTTCCGGGAAAGGACACCCGGCATGTCGTAGGTCTGTTCCGCCAGTCGGGAAAAGGGCAGCGCCTCTTCCGCATCGGTATAACCGGAGGTGAGAAGCAGACTGTTCCGTTTCATTACATCGGTGACCATGAGCATGCACCAGCGACACCGTTTTTCTTTTGCCACCGTCTCCAGCGCCTCAACCAGTCGTGTCCGGTAGTTTCCCGAATCCGCCAGGGTCGTCACTTCAACCTGGCCTATGCCTACGCGAATACCCGCGTGGGTGTACTGCTTGTAGTCGGAGAGAATAATCTCACGAGGTTCGCGGTTTTCCAGGGCGTTGAGTTGTGAAAAGAGCCGTTTGGCGTGTTCACTGGCAGAAATACCGGTAATCGTTTCCAGTCGATAAATGGCGCGTCGGTCCGCTTCGGTGGTGGTAGGTGAGTAGAGGTTTACAGTGTCCGAAATAATTCCCGAAAGAAGGAGAACCGCCACGTCCCGCTCCAGGGCGAGGCCTCGGCCGGCATACTCCTCGTAGACCAGGGTGCAGGTGCTGCCTACGGGACGGGTTGTTACGGCAATAGGCTGAGTTGTAGACGGCGGTGCCAGCCGGTGGTGGTCCACAATTTCCAGGATCTCCGCCCCTTCCGCGCCATCAACAGCCTGGGAAATCTCGTTGTGATCCACCATGATCAGCTTGCGTCGCGGCCGTTCAATAAAAGACCGTCGACTGACCATGCCGACATATTTTTTTCCCTCGAAGACGGGCAGACCGCGATACTTGGAGTTGAGAAGCAGCGCCTTTCCTTCGTCGAAGGAGGTGCCGGTGCTCAACCGGGGCGCATCGGAATCCATAATTGTCCGGACCGGCGAACTCAGCCGCAACAGCCGTATCGTCTCTGCGGTATCCGTTTTTGACCGGTAAATTGCTCCGCGAAAGGAGCTCATGTCCGTGGCGATCTCTTCGTCCTTTTCCAGCCCGGTGATGACTACAGCCGGAAGCTGGGACTCCACGGCGTGTTTCAGAATTTCTCCCCGGTTGCCCACTACCAGAAGCGCCGCCGTGGGAAGCATCCGGATCATCTCTATGGACCGGTGGTCCGGCATGGACCCGGTCACGATGGGGGCCTCAAAACGGTCCAGCTCGCCTTCCTGCAGGAGCTCACCGGGAAGCACCCGATTGAAGTTGTGTACCAGAAAGGTATACAGCGGTCGCTGACCCTTGTTCTGGGCCAGTATGTATGAAGTGATCTCATTCACACCGACCACCCCGGCAAAGGAACCATTGGCGTCAATAATAGGAATTGCAGAAATTGTCTGGTTTTCCACCTCTCTGATGGCGTCCAGAACGGGATCGTCTGGTCCAAGGATTACCGGGCTTTTCCGGGCGATCATACCGATGGTCGGGGCGACTGTATCGACGTGTCTCGGTTCTTCGGCACCGGCAAATTCAAAGACGTCGCGGATCTGTGTATTCAGAGGACCCGTCCGGATAGGCAGGTACGTTGTTTCCGGATCAAGAGTACCTTTCAAGGCTGCGTAGCAATAGGCGGCGCAGGTGCAATCCATGTCTGGATTCTTGTGACCGGCCACATATACGATGGATCCGTCGTTCATTTTGTCAGGTCCGCTCCCGCACCTTTGAGTATACCCCGAAGTCCCTCCAGCATGGAGTCAAGGTCGCTGAGGTCCAGGGGAAGGACAACACGGGTCGTTGACGCGGCAAGGTGTTTCAGTTCGGTAATGTACTGTTCCGCCAGCTGCAATGAAACCGCCTCGTCACCTCCGTCCGTCTCAAGAGCCTTTGCCAGCATTCTGATGGAGGACGCCGTCGCCTTTGCCAGGGCTCTGATCTCCGACGCCTTTCCTTCGGCTTCGTTGATCCACTTTTCCTTTTCACCTTCCGACCGGTTAATGGATTCTTCCATTTCACCGACGGAATAGTTGATCTTGCTTTCCATTTCACCGAGGGATCGGGCAACCTGGGCGCGTTTGTCCCGTTCCGCGCGCAGCTGCGCCTCCATAGCCTGAAGAATATCCGCCGGTACGTTGATGTTCTGAATCTCGTACCGGGTGACGTCGACACCCCATTCAGTGCTGGCGGCGTCTACCTCTTTTACAATGGCGGCGTTAATCGCGTCCCGTTCCTCAAAGGTCTTGTCCAGTTCCAGCTTGCCGATGACGGAACGCATGGTTGTCTGGGCAAGTTGGATTGTGGCATAGCGGAAGTTATTGATGCCGTAACTTGCCTTTTTCGGGTCAGTGACCTTGAAGTAGAGAACGCCGTCGACATCGACTTTGACATTGTCCCAGGTGAAGCAGGGCTGGGTGGGTACGTCTACAGCCTGTTCCTTCATATTGTGGGAGTAAGCAACTTTGTCGATAAAGGGTACCAGCACGTGAAACCCCGCCTGCAGGGTTGTTGCGTACTTCCCCAACCGCTCCACCACGAGGACCGTCTTTGCCGGAACTATCCGGATACTTCTCGCGAGGGCAATCACCACAATGAAGCCCAGGAGACCGATGACTATCTGCAGGGGTAGAAAAGGATTCATTTGGCACCTCCGGAACGTACCGTTTCCACCATGGACTGGAGGGTGGCCAGTTCCACAGGTAATACAGATGTATTGCTCTCCTGAATGATCGTACCCAGACCGGTGATAAACTGCTCGGCAATGCGCATGGCCACGGCGGTCCGACCTTTTGGCAGGCTGATGGCCGAAGCCACATCGGCAATGCCCTCCGCGGTTGCTTCGGCGATGATCTCCGTTGCCCGGGCCCTGCCTTCGGCTTCATTGATCCGCTTCTGCCGTTCTCCCTGGGAAAGGTTGATCGCCTGCTGGCGGTCGCCCTTGGACGAATTGATCCGGGCCTCCCGGGTGCCTTCACTGGAGAGAATTTCAGCCCGCTTTTCCCGTTCTGCCCGAACCTGCTGCTCCATGGCTGTCATAACCGTTTCCGACGGGGTGATGTCCTTGATTTCGTAGCGGGTCACCTTGATGCCCCAGGGGTCTGAAGCTTCGTCCACCGCTTTTACTATGGCGTTGTTAATGGCGTCCCGCTCCGAAAAACTTCGATCCAGTTCGATCTTTCCGATCTCCGATCGCATAGTGGTCTGGGCAAGTTGAGAGGTGGCGAAGCGGTAGTTATCAATTCCGTAACTGGCCTTTTCCGAGTCCACAACCTGCAGGTAGAGTACGCCGTCTACGCTCACCTGGACGTTGTCTCCGGTGATACACAGTTGCGGAGGAACGTCGATAACCTCCTCCTTCAGAAGTTGCTTGTACGCGACTTTCTGAATGACCGGGATAACCAGATGAAATCCCGGTCCCAAAGTGCGGCGGTACTTTCCAAACTGTTCCACCACCCAGGCATGCTGCTCCGGTACAATCCGAATCAGCTTGAAGAAAATCGTGAATACCAGAATCAGCAGAATCACCGACGTGGCATAGACACCGAAAACACTCATGGGTCCTTCCTTTCCAGCAGATCTCCTGCGGTTACTATGTAATTCAGGTTTTCTTTTTTCAGAATTGTAACGGTTGTTCCGGGGGGTATCGTCTCGTCAAAGGCGACAGCGTTCCACGTTGTGCCGTGCAGACGAATCCGTCCGGACTGATCCGGACGTATCTCTTCAGTGACCTCAGCGGTAGCGCCGAGGTCGGCGTCTTCATTCCGTCCAGCGTCGTCGCCACGAAACCAGCGGGAGGCGTACTTCCGCAGTAACGCCAGGGAGAGACCGCTTGTGGCGGCCCAGATTACAAGTTGCAGGGGCAGTCTCTCGGCAAGGCCGGGAACAACCACCACCAGCAGCGCGTTCAGGAGTGCACCCATGCCGAAAAAGAAGACGACAAACTCGGGTATGAAAAACTCCGATAGAATCAGGAGAAGTCCCGCTATGGCCCAGATCAGTGAGGTCATCGGGTTACTGTAGGTTCTCTCCGGCGTCACGTCAACGGCGGACGTTTCGGCAGCCCAGTTTCCAGAAGGGTCTTTTCCAGTTGGTCCGCGGAAACCGAGGACATGTCAAAAACCGGTCGTTCCGGAACGAGAGCCATGCACGCTTCCCTGTCCCCCGCGGTACACACTACGGCGTCTACCGATTCAATTTCGCTCAGATTTCGGGGAGAGGAAACGTCGTACAGGAGTATTCTGTTGGCTTGCCGGGCCAGCGCCCGGGCGGTCGAAGAAATGCCGCGACGGATTGTCGCTTCCGGATCGTCTTGCGTTCCGTTTCGTGTCACCATGGCGGTTTGCCAGAAAGAGCGGTACGAATGGACAACAACGGTGTCCAGCCGGCCGGCCAGGTTTACTGTTGTTTCAGGGCTTCCTACAACGGCAACGTGCGTCACGAAATAGGGACGTACCGCCGGGGGAATGTAGCGCCAGAAACCGTACGGATCCCGCCGGATCGCCGTCGCCGAAACGGGAATGTTGTTTCGTCCCGGATCAACCGGTACGAAGTCCGCCTTGAGCTCGGCCGCCAGCTCCCAGCCGTAATCTTCCGACGCAAAAACCCGGGATATCGCCTCGGGCACGGCCCTGCGGACCGTCTCGGCCCAGATTGCGGTGGCTCCGGCGGCGCCACGCCGCGCTTCCGGGATCTCTTCAGTGATATGAATAGTCCGGCACGTTGGCGCCAGTTCACTGACCCAACGATACCGCAGTTCCCCCGGAATCGGTTCATGGGAAAGTGTACATACCAGAATGTACAGTGTATCGACCATGTGCCGCGCAAAATCGATTAGATACAGATGTCCGTTGTGGGGCGGCATAAACCGCCCAATAATAACGCCGTTCATGCTATGGTGGTACAGTACCGGCTTTGACACGCTTCGGGCAAGGAGGATGGATTATGCGTATTGGATTTGATCTTGGTGGAACGAAGATGCTTGCCGCCGTTATTGACGACTGTGGTGAGGTGATTGCCCGGAATAAAACGCGTACCGAGGGTACCGATAACGAAACGGTGTACGGGAAGATCCTGGAGACCATTGACGGTGTTCTCAGGAAGGCAGACATCAAGGTGAAGGACGTATCCGTCATGGGCATTGCCGTGCCGGGCCCTATAGACACCGAGCGGGGGTGGATTCTCCAACCCCCCAATATTGCTCTCCGGGATTTTTCTTTGGCCGACCGTCTGAAAAAGGACAGGAACCTGAGAGTATTTCTGGAGAACGATGTGAACGCGGGGCTTTGGGGGGAGTTTGTGGCCGGAGCCGCCAGGGGCTACCGTCACGTCATCGGGCTCTTTCCCGGTACCGGAATCGGTGGGGGCATCATCCTGGACGGTCGGCTCTTCCGGGGCAAGAAGGGCAGGGCCGGCGAGTTGGGACACATCACGGTGCAGACCGATGGACGTCGCTGTGGATGCGGAAATCACGGCTGCCTTGAGACGGTAGCGTCCAAAACGTCAATCGCCCGGGATCTGGCGTTACTTGCCATGAATGGACAGTCGCCCGTTCTTGCAGCGGCGGGAGCCACCGACATTACCCTGGTGAAAAGCGGCCTTATCAAAAAGGCTCTCGACGCCGGTGATCAAGGTGTTGCCGATGTGGTAAACCAGGCGGCGATGTTTCTGGGAATCGGTATGGCAGCTATGGTAAATACCTTCGATCCTGAGATGATTCTACTTGGCGGAGGGCTTGTAGAAAAGCTGGGACGACAATACATTGATGTCGCCGAAACTACGATGCGCGCCCGAGCAATGAAGAACCTGGTTGACGGGGTTGTTGTTGCGGAAGCACAGCTGGGGGACGACGCAGTAATCGTCGGGGCCGCCGATATCGCCACCGATCTTGTTGCTAACCCTGCTGCCGGCCGTCGTGAGGAATAGAAGGAAATGAAAAAGAAGGCGACCAACTCTCAACAATCAGAACCAGATCAATCGTTGCTCCGCCTCGTTTCGGTGATCGATATCGGTTCCACCGCTATCAGGGTTGTTGTGGCACAGATCAACGCCGATCGCTCCTGGACAAGTCTGGACAGGGCGTCGCGGCCGCTGTCGCTGGGCCGGGATGTCTTCATGACGGGCTTTCTCGGTGCCGATTCGATGCGGGACGCTGTCCGGATTCTAAAAGGCTTCAAGGAGCTGCTTGCCGGCTGGAAAATTGCACCCGATGACGTTCGGGTGATCGCCACAGCGGCCATACGAGAGGCAAAAAACCGGGACACCTTTCTGGACCGGGTGCAGATTCGTACGGGTTTTCGAATAGATATCGTGGAAGGTATTGAGGAAAATCACCTCACCTACATTGCCGTTCAGCACGCAATAAATGACTTGCGTCCCCAATTTGCCCGTTCCAGCGCCATGATTCTGGAGGTGGGCGGCGGCACAACGGAAATTATGCTTTTGCAGCGGGGTCGAATGGTTGCGGCCCATTCTCTGCGAATCGGCACCCTTCGGGTGGAACAACAGGTACAGCCCAGTCTCACCGACAATGACCGTATTGAAGAGTACCTTCGGGAAAATATCCGGGTAAATCGGGAAGTTCTGAATACCGAGCTTCGTCTTGACAGAGTTCGGTACTTTGTTGCAGTAGGCGGTGATGCGCGGATTGCCGCTGCCCGGGTAGGCCACAAGGAAGGCGAGCATTTCTCCGTTATAGAGCGGCCACGCTTTGACGGCTTTCTCCGGGATCTGCAACATCGCAGCATAGACGAATGCGTCCGGGAACTGAAACTCACCTACACCGAGGTGGAAGGTCTCGTTCCGGCATTGCTTACCTACAAACTCTTTATGGATGCCACTTCGGCGGATCAGCTGATAGTTCCTGACGTGAGTATTCGCGAAGGTGTTCTGCTGAATTTTGCAGTCGGTAAGCAGACAACCATGCGCGCCGAGTTTGCAGAGCAGGTGATCAATTCTACAGTCGGTCTGGGACGAAAGTTCCACTTCGACGAGTCGCATGGCATGCATGTGGCGAAACTGGCGGTGAGTCTTTTTGACCAGTTTGCAGATGAACATGGTATAGACGTCCATGGCCGTCTTCTTCTGGAAGTAGCGGCAATCGTGCATGACATCGGCAATTTTATTCGCGCCTCGGGACACCACAAACACGGGCAGTACATCATTGAAAACTCCGAAGTTTTCGGTCTCTCCCGGTCGGATATCCGGGTTATTGCCAACGTTGTACGGTATCACCGCGGCGGAAATCCCTCATCGAGTCATACGGATTACGCCAGTTTGCGGCGAGAACACCGCATGCTGGTTCTCAAACTGGCGGCTCTTTTACGGGTGGCCGACGCCCTGGACCGGGGACACGTACAGCGCGTCAGGGGTTTTCAACTCGAGCAGAGAGATGAAGAGGTAATCCTGAACTGTGAATACAGCGGCGACATCTCTATTGAGGAGTACGGCCTGCGAATCAAGGGTCGGTTGTTTGAAGAAGTCTTTGGATATGGAGTATCGGTAGTATGAGTAAAACGGCACGCAATCCCTATCTTAACAGGGAGCTCAGTTGGATAGAGTTCAATGCCCGGGTTCTCTCAGAAGCGGAAAACTCTGACGTACCTCTCCTGGAACGGCTGAAATTTCTCAGTATCGTTTCTTCGAATTTCGATGAGTTTTTCATGGTCCGGGTCGCCACGCTCAAACGGCAGCACCGTCTCGGAAAGCCGTCAACCTGTCCAACCGGCATGACTCCCCGGGAACAGCTGGAACGCATACGCACCCAGGTCAAAGAAATCAATACACGAAAGTACCGGGTGCTACTTCAAGAGATCTTTCCCGCTCTGGAAGCGCACGGCCTGCAACGGGTGCGTCCGCCGCAGTGGGACAGCGAACAGCAGGGCTATGTGCGCCACTTCTTTCGGGACAGGGTCTTTCCGGTCCTGACGCCGGTCCGAGCAACGATAGGTGAGCCATTGCGAACAACAGGAAACCTTCGGCTACACGCGGCGTTTCTACTTGAGCCGCAGGAGAAGACGCTGAAGGAACGACCCGATGACGGTGAAGGACCCTTTCTGGTAGTTGTACAGGTGCCTTCAAGCCTTGAGCGGGTAGTCTATCTGCCCACCAATCGTCCAGATACGGTGGCTTTCACCTTTCTGGAACAGGTAATTCTGGCGGAGTCATACCAGCTTTTTCCCGGCTATTCCATTCAGGATCAGTGTCTCTTCAGGGTTACCCGGGATGCCGACTTCGGAGTGGACGAAGAGCGGGACGAGGATTTCATGGAAGCGATGGAACAGGTAGTTGAGACCCGGGACTTCAGCGACGCCGTCCGTCTGAACATCAACGAAGGATCAACCCGGCTCCGACAGATCCTTACAGAAGCATTCGAGCTCGAGGAGGATGAGGTTTTCGTCAGTCCCGACCCTCTGGAACTCAGAAATCTTATGGATATCGCCGCCGTAGACGGGTACGCTCACCTTCGGGACGAGACGTGGAAGACGATGCAGTCTGTCTGGGTCGATGAAGACGAGACGATGTGGGAGAACATCCGACGTCGGGACATTCTGTTGTATCATCCCTATGAGAGCTTTGATCCAGTGGTCCGTCTCGTTCAGGAGGCGGCCAACGACGCCGATACGCTGGCTATCAAAATGACCCTCTATAGAACCAGCGGTAACTCTCCGATAATCCGCGCCCTGGAAACGGCGGCGGAAAACGGCAAGCAAGTTTCCGTTCTGGTGGAGCTGAAAGCCCGCTTTGATGAGGAACGGAATATCGGTTGGGCCCAGCGGCTGGAGCGGGCGGGGGTTATTGTGGTGTACGGTGTTGCGCGGTTGAAGGTGCACGCGAAGGCACTCATGGTTGTTCGTCGGGAGCGCAGTGGAATACGACGATACGTTCATCTTGGAACGGGTAACTACAACGACAAGACCGCACGACTTTACACGGATCTCGGATTGCTTACCGCGGACGATCGACTCACCTACGAGGTGGGGCTTTTCTTCAACGCAATTACCGGCTATTCGGTCATACCGGGGTTGAAGAAGCTCGTCATTGCGCCTATTGCCCTGAAAAACCGCGTTCTCGAGCTGATTCATCGCGAGGCCAGCCGCGCGGAAGGTGCCGGTTCCGGCACCATTATAGCAAAGATGAACTCCCTGGCGGATCCGGAGGTGATCGACGCCTTCTATGACGCGTCCCGAAAAGGGGTAAAAGTATTATTGAATATCCGGGGAATCTGCATGCTCGTTCCGGGGGTTCCCGGTCTCAGCGAAAATATCCGGGTTGTCAGTATTATCGACCGTTATCTGGAACACTCGCGAATCTTCTGGTTTGAGAACGGGGGCACCTCGGAGACGTACCTTTCAAGTGCCGACTGGATGCCCCGAAATCTCGAAAAACGGGTGGAACTGATGTTTCCCGTGGACGATCCCGATATCAAGCGGCGTGTCAGAAAAATCCTGGATCTTTTCTTCCAGGACAACACGAAAGCCCACCGGTTGAACCCGGATGGCACGTGGACCCGCATTGCGCCCACCGGAAAGGAAAAACCCGTTCGCTCCCAGGAAGGGGCATACAAGCGACTTCAGGCGCGTCTGGTAGGTGATGAATCGGAAAACCGGCAGGTCTTCAAGGTTCGCCGAAAGCCGCCGGAGTAATCGTGTATGAAAACAGTAGCAGCCTTTCCTGCACGTTATCAGGCGGAGCACGCCGCCGGCTTTCTTACAAATAATCGGGTGGACGCCATAATCTGGAGCGACGATGCTGGAGGCCTCAACCCCGCCATCGGTTTTATGGAATCATTTGAAGTGCGCGTCCGGGATGAAGACGAGGAGCTCGCCCGGGAGCTGCTTTCTGACTTCGGGATCATCCCGCACTTCTGACGGACCACGCCTGCCGCGTCCGGACGCCTCCACTGCGTCGCCCCTATGCCACAATAGAAAAGAGCACCGCCATGGACGCCAGGCCGCTCAGAGCGTTTACGGCGTCGTTGTTCATAGCGTGAAACCCTCGGACCAGCCGGTTTGCCATCCCCGAGGCGTCGTGTCGCCGCTCAGTATAGGCGTCACGCAGATGGTCCCAGTACTGAGCCTGAACACTGGCTCCCAGAACACTGTCAATGACACAGCCGAGAAAACCGCCGCCGGTGATGGCGGCCACCATGGGCAGTACTTCCAAAGGATCCCAGCCGCGGGTAATCACGTAGCCGAAAGCAAACCAGATTCCGATGAACAGTGCTCCCAGGGCGCCGGCAATAAGACCAAGAGAGCTGATCCCCCCGCTGCTGCCCCGAAGAATCGGTTTCCAGGTGATAATCGACAACGGGTCACGACGGCTCATGACTCCTATCTCGCTGGCCCACGTATCGGCGTTGGCCGCTGCCAGAGCTATGGCAAAGCCCAGCATGAAGAAAGGACTCGCCGTGACGGCGTGGCTCGCGGCCATCAGCGCCGCCAGACCGCCGTTTGCCAGAACCTGAACGGCGTCACGGCGGCTCCCTTTCGCATTGACCATTTCCGCCTGTCGTCGGGCCTCCCGGCGGCGACGCGCCTCACTTCCGGGACCGGCAAATTTCAACCTGCCCAAAGCGCTGGATGAGACGAAAAAGGCGATGAGAACGGACCAGAAGAAGCCGCCCCCGGAGAGAAAGATGACCAGGCCAACTGCGGCGCCTGTGATGGCACCTCCGGCGGTGACAGACCGCTTCAGATACGCACCGGCGGCAAGGAAGACGTTCATTCCCAGCGCCCAGGCAAGGCGAACAATCCAGCCTTCCGGCATCGCCAGGAGCACCGTAAGCACTACAAAGACCGTCAGTGGTATAGAAATATTGTCCAGACCCCACGGCGTGATCAGTTCCACCGCCGTGGCGACGGCGGCGACAATAAGGGCGATTGACACGATCGTTGTAGGAGCAAGTTCCCATGATACCGGAGTACCCACCACTCCTTCGGCGGCCCGGTCCGCGGCCACCCGGACCAGCGAATCCAGACGGGACAGAGCCACAAGAACGGCACTGTCCGTTTCCCGGGCCACCCAGCTTCCGGCGGTAACGTCCGGAATGAAACGGTCAAACCATTCCATCACAGCTCTCGGTCCGGCGCCGTCAAGACCGGGGGATATCGACGGCATACCCACTATCACCGACAGCACCACAAACGTGACTGTTCCGGTAGCCAGAAACATCGCCGCCGTCCCGATGACGCTCTTTCTGCCTCCGGGAACGACAAATCGCCGGAACATCCACGAAAGGCGGTGCCGCTCTGAGCCGGGCTCCCCGCCATATCGCATGCCATACCGCTCACCAACCAAAGAGGCGCTGCCGTCGCCCCAGCCCAGCACGAGAATCGCCAGCAGACCGTACCATCGTGGAAAGAGACCGCTCCAGGTGAGTAAAACCAGCGCCGTCAACGCCATCGGGAAATAGATAGTACCGAGGTTTTTCCGCGGTTCCTCGTGTTCCATAGCGGCAAAAATGTGTTTGCGCCAGGAGACGTAGTTGATAAAGATGAAACTCACCGGCCCTACCAACGCAATCGACAGATCCTCGATGAAGACCATGGCAATGATCCACCAGTGAGCCACACCAATATGCACAACTTTCCGGGTGGCTCCGGCTCCCAGGACACCCCGCTTCAGCAACAACTGGGCAATACCTATTACCAGAAAGATGAAGAGATAGGAAATACCCAGCCCCAACCACTGAAGAGCGCCGCTGTCGCCAACGCCACCACCAATTATTGTCATTATCGCTTCCATTTTCCCCCATAATATAACGGAACCGCTTGTCAGGGCACAGTGCACGGAGTAGCCTGTTCGGTAATATGGAAAAGAACGTACAAATGCGACTGGCCGTATTGATTGATGCCGACAACACCCAGTCATCAATTATGGAAAGCCTCCTTGAAGAAATAGCCAACTACGGAATTGCCAGCATCAAACGGATTTACGGCGACTGGTCCTCGGATTCCATGAAAAACTGGAAGCATATCCTTCTGGACAACGCCATTCAGCCTATACAGCAGTATCCCTACACCCGGGGCAAGAACGCTACAGACATGAAACTGGTTATCGACGCTATGGATATTCTTTTTTCGGGAAATATCGACGGCGTCTGCATCGTTTCCAGTGACAGTGATTTCACCCCCCTGGCACAACGCATCCGACAGTCCGGCCTCACCGTGTATGGCTTCGGTGAACAGAAAACCCCGCAAGCCTTCGTCCGGGCGTGTGACCGCTTCATTTACAGCGAGGTCCTGCGACAGCAGAGTTCCGACGGCAACGGCGACAGCCGGGGGGCTGCGGCGCAGCAGCCCCGGAAGAGGTACAGCGCCAACGATCTCAAACAGGATACCAAGCTGGTGACCATGGTCCGCAACGGCATAGAGGACGCCGCCGACGAAACGGGCTGGGCGTCCCTGGGTATCGTTGGACAGAAGGTTGCCAACAGCAATCCGGACTTCGATCCCCGGAACTACGGCTACAAGAAGCTGGGCGAACTCATCCGGGCAATGCTGCTCTTTGAAGTTGACGAACGGCCTATGGAAAACAGCCCCGCCCATAACATCTACATCCGGGACAAAAAACGGAAGAGCTGAGGGATTTTCCTATCGAGACGTTACGGAATGGCCTGACCGGACTTGTCCGGGACGGTCTGCTCAGGGACATGGGAATCACCGGCGCCATAGCAGTTATTCTGGAGCGGCTCATCCTCATTTCTGCGGTTCTTGCGCTGGCAACTATTGCCAACTGGGTGGCCCGACGGCTGATTGTCCGGTTCATTCACTCCCTCTTCCGGCGCACCAAAGTAACCTGGGATGATCGCATCGCCGACCGGGGAGTTCTTCTGCGGCTCTCTCGTATCGCCCCGGCCCTGGTCATATATGGTTCCACCGCCTTCATCGCCCCCGAAATTCCCTGGATCGGCGAAGTAATTCGCCGGACAACCACCGCCTGGATCATTATCGCCGCGACTCTGACGGTGGACGCCTCCATAGACGTCTTTCACGACCTCTATCGCGAACAGCAATACGCAAAAAAAAGACCTGTCAAAGCGCTGATCCAGCTTGCCAAAATCTTTATCTTCCTCGTTGCGGCAGTCATCGTCATCACTACGCTGCTCAATCAGAGCCCCCTCGGTCTTCTCAGCGGACTCGGTGCAATGAGTGCGGTACTCCTGCTCATCTTCCGGGACTCCATACTCGGTTTCGTCTCGGGTATACAGCTATCGGCGAACAACCTCGTCCAGATCGGTGACTGGATAGAGATGCCCAAATACGACGCCGATGGAGACGTCATTGACATAACCCTGCAGTCCATCAAGGTGCAGAACTGGGACAAGACAATCACCACTATCCCTATTTACGCCCTGACCAGCGACAGTTTCCGCAACTGGCGGGGTATGACCGAAAGCGGCGGACGGCGCATAAAGCGGGCGATAAACATAGATATGCGTTCTGTCCGCTTTGTCACAGAAGAGATGCGAACCCGGTATCGCCGCTTCAGCCGTATCCAGGATTACATAGATACCCGTCAGGCTGAAATCGACCGGTACAATCAGGAACATCATATAGATCTCTCCGATTCCGTCAGCGGCCGCCGCATGACCAACCTGGGAGTATTTCGGGCCTACGTTGGAGCGTATCTCCGGCAGCATCCAATGGTACGGCAGGACATGACCCTGCTGGTTCGACAGCTTCAGCCCGGTCCGGAAGGGCTCCCCATAGAAGTATATTTCTTCAGCGCCGACCAGCGCTGGGCGGAATACGAAAATATCCAGGCAGACGTCTTTGACCACCTGCTGGCGGTGATCCCGGAATTCGACCTCCGGGTCTACCAGCAACCCGGCGGCACTGAACTTGAGCAGATTGCCGCGGCCTTGTCTTCATCGGCCCTTTCCTCCCCAGGATCATCGAAGAAACTGCCTGCAAACGATGACGGGTCGGAGTCTCCCGCGTGAAAGACCGCAGACCCTTCGGCGAATTTCTTGCCGCTCTCAGGCAGATTCGCCTCAGACCGTATGACTACGTCGTACTCGCAGTAGCCGTCGCGGTTTTCGGAATATTCTCCTTTTATGCCCTGGAACAGGGTGGTCCGGCCCGGTCGGTAGAGATCAAATCCGATGAGGGCACCTTCATCTACCCCCTGGACACTCCCCGGGAGGTGCACGTCCGGGGCCCCCTTGGCGTCAGTATCATCGTCATAGAGGATGGCGGCGCCCGCTTCACCGAATCTCCCTGTCGCGACAAGATCTGCATCGCCGCGGGAGCACTGACCTCCTCCGGAGAATGGACCGCCTGCCTTCCCAACCGTGTTTTCATCACCGTTACCGGAGTGGCGTCGGGAGATTCCGGTGTGGATGCCACGGCATTCTGAAATCCTGGACTGAACCTGCCGGATTACATCGGCCCGATCGCCTCTGAACCGCTCCGCTCGTCCCGGCCTGTTCCTTCAGGGTCATTCAGCACCGGGGGCGCCCTCCATCAGGGTGTACTCCTCGTCGGTCTTCCGGAAGTATGCAGCCCCATCCGGATCGGTGAGGCCTCGCGTCACGTACACATGCAAATCTTCCGTGGCAAAGATCGCCTCCACCCCGTCCAGGCTTTCCACCAGCTTCCAGGCGTTCTCAAGGCCCAGAACGTACCCCGCCGTGGACAGCGCGTCGGCGTCTATGGAGCGCTCCGAGACGATAGTGACCTGCTCCAGACCGTTGCGGCTGGGGTACCCCGTCCAGGGATCAAGAATATGGTGGTAGCGGACGCCGTCCTTCACAAAAAAGCGCTCATAGGGGCCGCTGGTAACCACCGTCCGGTCTACGGCAGAGACAATCCCGATGTATTGGGACCGGTTGGCGTCCGGGCGCTGCACCCCGATTCGCCAGGCAGTACCGTCGGGTTTGTCTCCAATGACCAGGATGTTACCACCAAAGTCCAGAAGGGCGTGGTCCACGCCACCGCTCTTCAGTATCCGGGCCGCTTCATCGGCGGCGTAGCCTTTGGCGATGGCGCCGACGTCCAGCCCCATGCCCTCGTCTGACAGGGTTACCGTGCCGTTGTCATTCAGGGAAAGACGGCGATGGTCCACCAGAGAACGTGCGTTCTGAATCAGATTCTCCGACGGTACCGTCTCGTTTCCCGAGCCGATACCCCACAGTTTCACCAGAGGCCAGATAGTGACGTCAAAGGCACCGTCACTGAGACGGGAAAACCGCAACGCCTCGCGGAGAACCTCGAGTGTGTCAGGAGAGACGGCCACCGCCGTTCCGGCGGGAGATCTGTTCACATCCAGCAACTCCGTCCGCTCGTAGTCGTTTTCAGAGGTGCTCATCTTCGCTTCAATGTCGGTAACGCGGTCAAACAACGCCTCCAGCAAATCGGAGGCGTTGTCGGCGTAAAGGGTTACCCGGATAATGGTTCCCAGCAGGTATTCTTCGTCCACCGTGGCGTCCGGGGCACCTTCAGAACACGACATAACGGTGACGAGAAGAAGAGACATCAGAACGGACAGAGACGGCATTTGAAAACGGGCTCTTGCACCCGGAGAGCGCATGGTCATGGCGCGTCATTGTAGCGGGGCGGACAGTACCGTCGCAACTGCCGGGAATGGCTACGGGGTCTCATCTACGGGAAAGACGAGAGTGAAGCGCGTGCCCGAAGAACCATCCACAGTCATATTACCACCCAGTTGACTGCTCAGGCCCGTCACCAGGGTGTGGCCCAGAGTGCTGCTGGAGGCGATATCAAAATCTGCGGGAAGACCGATACCGTCGTCATACACATCCAGCTGCAGCTGGTTATTGTCCGTCCGTTTCAAGAAAACGTGAACAGTTCCCCGCGCGTCATCGGGAAAGGCGTATTTCAGACTGTTGGATATCAGCTCGTTCAGAAGAAGGGCTATCGGTACCGCCTGTTGCATCGTAACGGGTATAGGATCCACGGTGATATCCAGAGCTATACGGTCCCGGGGAACAGCATAGGCTTCAAAGAGGTGTTCACAGAGAGAAGGGATATACGCTTCAAGTTCTACCGAGGAATAGCTGTCGCTGCGGTACAGCTGTTCGTGAACAAGCGCCATGGACTGTATCTGCATCTGGGCATCGGCGAAGCGGGCCAGAGCCGTGACGTCCTCTATTCCGGCGGATTGCAGGTTGAGAAGGCTGGAAATGACCTGGAGGTTGTTCTTCACGCGGTGGTGTATTTCTGCCAGTAAGACGTCCCGTTCCCGGAGGCTGTTATCGAGAAGGCGGAGGGCTTCCTTCCGCTCCGTGATGTCACGAATTATACCGACGGAACCGGTTTCTCCCGGGGTGTCGCTGAAGGCGGAAAAACCGACGGCGTTGACCTCACCGTAGGCGATGATGCTCCCGTAGACCTCTTCGATCATTTTCTGGTCATCTCTTCGCTGCAGCTTCACTTCCAGATCTCTGGTCCGTCTCGGGCCGGTTCGCCGCTCGTCAAAAAGCTTCGGTGCTGCATCGGGCCCCGTTTCCTTTCCCCGAAAACCCTTGAGAACGTGTTCCCGGCTCACCTTTTCCACGTAGCCATCGTCAAGCAGAACCTTGAAGTGTTTTCCAATGAGCTCAACCGGGTTCCATCCCAGGGCCCGGACAGAGTCATTGATGAAAATGAAATGGCCCGAAGCATCAAGGGAGTAGACAATGTCGGGTAACGCCTGAACCAGTTCACGGTAGCGTTCTTCAGTCATCCGGAGATTCAGATTATGCCGATCTATGCTCTCAACGTTGTTAAGGACCTTCTTGATCACCAGGGGCAGAAACTCAATGTGTCGGAACTCCCCATCCCGAATGACGAAGTCCGCCGTCTGGCCCTTCACGATGTCGTCGATGTGGTGGTATTCACTCCAGTCGGCCAGCAGGACAAAAGGATGTTGCCACAGATGCAGCCAGTTGGCGAAACCTCCATTCTGGAAGTGCAGATCAGTGATAATTATATCGATGGTGCCATCAGTAATAAGGCGGTCAACGTCACCGATATTCTCAGGGACGATCATCTCTATATGGAGGTCCCGAGTTGCTACTACCTCCTGGAATATCTCCTGTTCCCTAGTGTCTTCGATGGCAAATAGTACTGTTGTCATGACAATTTCACTTTTTTTAAGCGTACACTGTTGCCGATCCCTTTGCAAATCGCGACCGCTCTTGAGTATATTCTTCAGTATATGAGTCAGAAAATAGCTGTTACAGTTGCACGAGGCGATGGAATCGGGCCGGAGATCATGGATGCCACTCTTCGCATCCTCGATGGGGCGGGGGCGGCCATCGAGCCGGAGTTTATTGACATCGGGAAGAAGGTGTACCTCTCGGGGAATACCACCGGCATAGAACCATCGGCGTGGGACTCTATACGGCGAACAAAAGTGCTGCTGAAGGCACCAATTACGACGCCTCAGGGCGGCGGGTACAAGAGTCTGAACGTAACTATCCGAAAATCCCTGGGACTGTTCGCGAACGTGCGGCCGGTGCAGGCGTTTAATCCCTACATAGAAACGCACTTCCCCGATATGGACATTGTCATCGTCCGGGAGAACGAGGAAGACCTCTACGCCGGTATTGAGCATCGCCAGACCGCCGATGTTACCCAGTGTCTGAAACTGATCACCCGTCCCGGCAGTGAGCGGATTGTCCGTTTCGCCTTTGAGTATGCCCGGACATATAACCGCAAGAAGGTAACCTGCATGATCAAGGACAACATCATGAAGATTACCGACGGTCTCTTTCACCAGGTGTTTGACGAGATTTCCGCGGAGTATCCCGATATTGAATCCAACCAGCAGATCATAGACATCGGCACCGCTCGGGTTGCAACCGCCCCGGAACGGTATGACGTTATCGTGACACCCAACCTGTACGGAGATATCATTTCCGATATAGTCGCCGAAATGAGCGGATCCGTTGGTATGGCCGGCAGTTCCAACATCGGAGAGAAGGTCTCCATGTTTGAAGCTATTCACGGTTCCGCACCGGATATTGCCGGTACCAACAGTGCTAATCCCAGTGGGCTGATTAACGCGGCTATGCAGATGCTAGTGCATATCGGTCAGTCTGAAATTGCAGAAAAGGTTCACAATGCGTGGTTGCGCACCATTGAAGATGGACTGCACACAGCGGATATCTACCGTCCCGGGCACAGTGTACATCTGGTAGGAACCCGGGAGTTTGCCGACGCCATTATCGAACGGATAGGCACGGCGCCGACTCGGCTGAAACGGTGGAGCCTGGAACCTGGACGGGACACCCGGATAACCTTGCCGGTGTATCAACGAAAAGCGGTATCGAAGATGCTTGTCGGCTCGGACCTCTTTGTTGACTGGCAGGGATCGGTTCCCGGCGGAACCATGGACCCCGATGTTATCGGCAAGGACCTTGAGAAGCTTGCCGCACAGTCCGGGGCAAAACTGAAACTGCGGATGATTACAAATCGGGGGGTCAAGGTGTATCCTCAGGGCTTCCCCGAGACGTTCCTGACCGACCACTGGCGGTGCCGTTTCGTTGCCGACGACCCGGGGGATTATCGACAGGTTGAACATCGGGACATAACCCGGCTTATGGACACTATGACGGAACACGGCTATGAGGTGATCAAGACGGAAAACCTTTACCTTTTTGACGGGGAACGCGGGTTCTCTCTGGGACAGGGGGAGTAAGCAGAGGAACAAGGACGATACTTACCAGTATCAGGGCACCCAGGCCTATAAAGCCGCTGCGGACAGTCCCTCTCTCGGTGAGGATTCCCATTACCGACGGAAAAACACCGTTGGAAATGATGTTCACCCCGGGAATAATGATAGAAACGGCGACGTTTCGCACCCGGGGTGGTCCAAGATCGGCCATGGCGCTCACGGCCGCGGGAAAGAAAGCGGCTATTGCCACGGGCTGCAGAAAGATTCCGATCAGCATAGGGGTAGCGTGGAACGCTCCGATACTGATGGTGAGTACACCGGTAATCAGAAAGACTATTCCTATCAGTCGGGGAACTCCAATGCGGTCTACCATCACTCCCGCCACAAAGAGTATGCCGATACCGCTTATTCGGGACAGGCTGAGCAGAGTGTTTACCGGGCCCACCGCCATTCCTTCCACCCGAACAAGAAATGTCGGCAATATGGAATAAACACCAATGGTTGAACTTGCGGCCAGAGAAAAAAAGACAAATATCGCCCAGAAGGCGCGCTGCTTTATGATCGGTTTCAGGTTATGCAGCTGCAGCCGCTCTCCCGGAAAGCGTCCTGCAACGGCGTGGCGGTCGAAAAGCAGCCCCGAAAGCACTGCAGCCAGACCGGAAACTCCGGCAACCCAGCGCCAGTCCGCTATAAAGGTACCAATACTCACAACCAGAGGGGCCAGTACGAAGGCGAGATTTGGTCCCACTTCATGAATAGCGATGGCCCTGCCGCGAATGCGGTCTTCTACCAGGCTCGTCACCGCGGCGACGCCGGACGGGGGATACAACCCGGCACCGGCACCGACAAGAGTAAAGGCGACGTACAGTCCGTTGATGGAACGGCAGAAGGCGGCCATAATCAGACCAATGCCGACAATAAGTGCCGACGCCGCAATGGTCCGTCTGTGAAAGAGACGTTCCGCCAGATAGCCCGAACCGACCATTGCCAGGGCGTAGGCGATAGAAAGGGGCAGGAACAATCTTGTCGCCCTGGCGGGGCCTACCCCAAGGTCCTCTTGAATAAAGACAAGTAACGGTGCCACCAGCAAGCGGGCGTACATTGAGAAGAATAGCATCGCGGCGAGAAAGGTCACATGTGGTGCCGCCTCCCGCATAAGAGAGAATCTCTTTTCTTCCATCGGTCCCCGAAAGGTACTACTTTCTCGTCAGATTAAATACCCCGTCCCACTCGGCCGGTGGCGCTTCCTTCTGGAATTTTGCTGCCCGGTCAAAAAAAGCTTTGCTGGGACCGTCGTCGGGAAACTCACGGTTCAACCGCGAAAAAGTGCTCGCCGCTTCACCCCACTCACGATGCTCAAAGAACTCAAGACCCCGGTGAAACTCCCCAACCAGCTGCACCTTCTCTTCCGGAGCCAGTTCCGTTTCATCGACAATCTCGAACAATCGTACCGGTTCACTCACACCCACAACACGAACGCGGTCCAGTTTGCGGGCCAGAAAGGAATCGCCGGTGGCGTCATGGGTAAGTTCACTGGTAAGGATCCACGTACCGTACTGCTTGTTTACCCCTTCCAGACGGGCCGCCAGGTTTACGGAGTGACCCATGATGGTGTAGTCCATGCGATTGGCGGTTCCCATATTACCGACAACCATTTCGCCGGTGTTGATGCCGATTCGTGTCTGCAGAGGACTGGGAGAAAGGTTTTCCTCCAGAAAATGTTCGTTCAGGAAATTTTCTATCTTTTTCATACGTACTGCCGCCGTGCAAGCCCGGCTGGGGTGGTCCGGATACGGTATAGGAGCGCCGAAAAAGCTGATAATAGCGTCACCTTCAAATTTGTCGATGGTACCCTGTAGCTGCAACACAATGTCACTCATTTCAGACAGGTACCGGTTCAGCAATTTTACCAACTCCTCGGGGTCCAGAGCCTCAGAAATAGTCGAAAAGCCCTTTACATCGGTGAACATGGCGGTAAGTTCCCGCTTTTCACCGCCCAGTCTCAGACGGGTAGGATCGTCCAGTATTTCGTTGATAACGTCGGTACTGAGATAGTGGTTGAAGGCGTTGCGAATCTGGTTCTTTTCCCGGGCTACCTCGACGTACTTCCAGGTGCTCTGCCCTACCGCGGACAGAAAAAGGGTAAGTACCGGCGGCATGATAGGCAGAAAGATACGGAGGCCGACAAATGCAGCCGCCGAACCGGCAGTTACAACCAAAACGCCTGCAATACCGAGGAGCAATGTGGTATTCGCCGTTCTTTTCCGGCTCACGACGACGAAAATCGCAGTAAATACCACAGCTATGATGATGGAAAACCAGCGGGGAAGATCGTCTATGAAACGCCCCGTAAGAATGGTGTTCACTACGGTACCGTGGGTACCCGTATTTGCATACTCGTTGATGAAGGGATTCACCCCGATATCGGTAGTGCCCGTACCGGTATAACCGATAATCACAAATGAGTCCGGCACGTTGGACGCCAGAACGCCCCGGGTCTCCTGGAGGTCCATCAGAATGGATCGGGTTCCCGCGAACACGGAGGGGATCTCTTCCTGCAGTTCCAGAAAAAACTCCCGCATGTCGGCGGAGAGTCCCGGATCGTCGATGGCACCGGAAACATCCCTCAAAATATCCTCTTCCGCGGAGCCGTCCAGAAACGCGGTCGTCTCGGAAATAAAGTACTCCCGCACCTGGGCAAGTTCTTCCAGAACAACTCCGTCACCCGTATCCAGAACCTCCGCTACCAACCCTTCCGCGTATCCATAAGCGTCCAGAAAGTTTCTGTCCCCATCGTGGTACTGCAGATAACCTGAATCGTCCATAGCGGAAAGGTTGTACGCCAGGTCGTCCAGGAGATTTTCGTAATAGATCACTTCATAGAACGAGAGGTGGCGAAAGCTCTCCGTGTATTCCCCTTTCGGCCAGTTAAGCAAAAGCGTTCCGTCTTCGGCCAGGGGTATGCGTATTTCCTGGCGCGATTCTTCTCCGGGAAGGCGGGCGTCACGTAAGACTACGGTATTTCGTCCCACCGCTATCTCCTGCACGTCAAGCCAGCTTATCAGCGGCGCTATTACCAGCTGACCAAACCATTTTTCGTCGTACCGACGAAAGAGTTCAATCCGTCGACGTACCCCGTCCTCGTCGATAATGACATTCGGAAAACCGGCGCCGGATCCGCCCCGCAGCACCGGGACTATAGCGGGACGCATACCTTTGGCATCAAGCATGAGGAGGTTTTCTCCGCTCACGGCGTCCAGGGCTACCTCATCAACAGCGAGTCTCCTAAGTTCTTCCGAGATCTCTTCTTCAACATCGGGAATCAGGTTCACCGTAAACCAGGCGTTCCCGTGAGCGGCAGCAGCGGCACCGAGAATCAGGTCGTTGTTTCGGACGATATCCTGAACGCGTGCCAACAGGCGATTTTCAGCCTCTTCGTTAAGACCTTTCAGATCCTGAATAAAATCAACGGCATCTTCCGGCGGAATCTGTCCCGCCGCAATCGCCTGTATGAGTCCTTCCATACTTCCGTTGATATTGGAAAATTCCCGGTCGAATACGCCGGGTATCCGTTCGTTCAATGTCTGTCCGTCAACGGCCAGAGGACTGGCGTCGACGTACTCAATATCGAAGACGACCGGTCCGGAGCCAAATTCCCGCAGGGTAATGAGGCCACGGGCCATGATGTCCCGGGACCAGGGCCAGACACCGACGCGGTTGATGGCAAGGTCGTCCACGTCAAGAAAGAGAATTTCTTCCCGCTGTTCCACTTCCGGTTTCAGGTGGAGCCATGCATCGTATACGCCGTGTTCCGCACGAACGAAGACGTTGGCGAACTCGAGCACACTGAAGACCAATAGCAGAATGATGGGAAGTACCCAAACGATAAAGTCTTTAATCTTCATAACGTTTCTATTGTAATACTTTGCAATTATAATTGGGGAGAAATATACTTGACTTGGGAACTAATTTTAGGAGTGAGTGGTATGAACAGACGATTACATGGTGTTCTGATGGTATTATTCGGGTTGTGTTGGACAGTTGCCATGTTACCGGCGCAGTCCAACGAACGTATAGACGAGGTTCTTTCTCAGGAAAACGCTCAGGTAGGGCATGCGGCGTACCTGGTTCTCAGCGCGGGCGGTCTCGTCTCGGACGAAACGAGTCCCCAGGAAGCGGCCCGTCTCGCAATGGAACGGGGTCATATAGAGAGCGGTAAAACAGCAGAAGCGGGGATCACCTTCGGTGAGTATTCGTATCTGCTGATGACCGTATTCGATGTGCCCGGCGGTGTAATGTATCGGCTCTTCCCCGGGCCGCGGTATGCCGCGAGAGAAGTCCGGTACCGGCAGTGGTCCGGTACTAACCGTGCGCCGTCCGACGTCCTTTCCGGCGACGCCGCTGTACGGATTTTGAGTCTCTTCCTGAATGACCGGGAGGTAATGTAATGAAACGGCTTGTCTTGATTGTAACATCTTTTGTTGTGCTGGTAGCGCCGCTTGCCATGCTCTCGGCGATGGATTGGGGTGGAAGTATCAACAGTGACAATACCCTTCGTTCCGTTGACGACGCCTCCGGAGACGATTCTTTGTCTTCGACTCAGCGATTGAATATCTATCTTGATGCTCCCCTGGGAAGTCGCTGGTCCCTGTATGGTAGCGCCGCCGCGGTAGTGAGTAACGAACCCTACTTTGCCGCCGATGTTGAACGGCTGTACCTGCAACGCTCCCGGAACTTCGTGACGGACGAACAGTATCGGGAAAGCGAGGTGGAACAACCGGGAAACCTGGTGGAACTGCGTTCCAGGTTGGGGCGCATTAATCTCAACGACGGAACGGGCCTGGTCATGTCCCATCCGGTGGACGGAGTCAACGTGACCATTTTTGGCGCCCGCTCGGAAATCGCCTTGGGCGCGGGGTACACCGGCTTCATCAACAAAAAGTTCTCAGGCGTCTCATTAAGTATTCCGGACATCCTGGATTCCGATGACAGCGATGTGTACTTCGGACCGCAACGACTTCTGGCGCGGGCAACGCTGGCGTATCCTGAGCTTTTTCTCCGACAGAACCTTCGGTTCGGGTTCGTGGTTCAACAGGACCTCCGGGATCCCGATTCGGTCGTGGAGAACGGAACGGATCCGGCGAATACCGATGTCGCAGGCGGCCTTCTGGATACGCAGTACGGAATTGCCCAGATGGCCGGGCCTCTGACGCCATCCGCCCCGTTGTACTACCGGATGACATATGTCTTTAACAGCGGTCGTACCATGGGTCTTCTGGAAGACGAAACAGCGCAGCAAAGTGGTGAAAGTTACCAATACGCCGCCATTGTTGCGCATATGGTAGATGCCCAGTTGCGGTATTTCATGCCACAGTTTCTGAATGCGTCAGTCATTGCCGGGGTTTCATATACCAGTGGTGATGACGACTATTCCGGTTTCACCGAGGGAAACACAGAAGGCGACGCAACCATGTTTACACCGGTAACTTCCGGCGGAAAGGGTATCGTCTTTGGGCTTGAGCCTGGAAATGCCACCGTCACCGAGATATCTTTTTCTGCACGACCACTGGAACGTTCCGCTCCGGAAGCGCTGAAAAGCCTTCAGACCCGGTTGACGGTTTTTTCCTTCTTCCGGAGTGCCGGGAGCGGGCCGGTATCGGTTGCGGCGGTAGATCCCGCTACGGAGGAATCCTACCTGGGAACGGAAGTTGATCTTGCATTGAGCCTGCGACCGTTCAGTGACCTGGGTGTCGGTATCTCCGGAGGGATCTTCTTCGGAAACGATGCCGCATTGTACGAAGATGCAGACGCCCTCAACTATGCGGTCAAAATCAACGCGTCGTTGAGTTACTAGAACAAGGAGGGGCATGTGAAAAGGAACATATTAGTGTTGACAGTTTTTCTGATGCTGTTGACAGCAACAGTCTGGGGACAGGCAGAGTTTGTGGAAATCCAGGGCAAAGTGGAGATACGGCCGGAATCGGGCTCATGGACTGCCGCAACGGTGGGCACGGTAATAGATGAGAATACCGTCATTTCCACCGGTTTTAACGCGTCCGCCGTCCTGGAGTACGCCGGTTCTACCGTGGAAGTTGAACAGCTGACACGCATGGCCTTTGAAAAAATGGTTGAGAACGCCGACGGTGTAGAGACTGAAATCACACTCAGCGTCGGTAAGATGAGTGCCAACGTTCGAACGGCCGAGGGACGGGCGCAGAATTTTCAGGTACGCAGCCCCATTTCTACAGCTGCCGTCCGGGGAACGGAGTTTTCCTTTGACGGTCAGCTGGTGGAGGTTCGGGACGGTATTGTTGCCCTGAGAAACGCCTACGGTCAGCAGCGTTCCGTATCGGTGGGCCAACGAAGCCGCGTTTCGGGTAGACCGGGGTCTCCGACGGACCCTGCCGCCGAGGCTCAACAGCAAAGCTCAACGAGCACTACCGCAACGGGTAGTGGTGATGACGGCGACGATGCCGGGGACGCTACAACTACGACGGGGCGACAGACCCGGGGCAGCGTCGTTATTACCGTACAATGAGGGGGCCTATGATGAAACTATTACACCAGAAAACAACAGCACCGATTCTATTTTCGGTGTTAATTCTGTCATTCCTGCTTCTTGCGGGATGTATCATTGAGCCCGCCGGCGAAGAGACGGGAAGTCTGACACTGTCGGTGTCCCGACAGGCCGGCACCGTCATCGGCAGCTCTTCCCTGGCCGGCAGCGCAGTGGATGCGGACGAACTTGTCGTCGACACGATCCGCGTGTGGATGTACCGGAACGGAACCGAATACTCCCTCGGAGGTAGCGGTTTTGCCGAAATATCCGGAACGAGCGGAACGGTAAGCATTGAAGATATTCCTGAAGGTGACGGGTACACCGTTGTTGTGGTACTCGGTGCTGTCGACGCCGAAACCGGAGTCTTCCAACCGGTTCGCTATTCCGTATCGTCTCCCTTTCGGGTTGCCGGCGGCCGGGAATCCGAAGTGGCAACGGCCGAGCCGGACTTGATTGAGTTTGGTCTTAACTACCCGGTTCGCGGGGAACTGGTACATTCCGTCGTGTCGGTACGAAACGACGGCGCGAGCACCGTAGTCGTTGCGTCGGATGAGTCGGTGCGGGTGCTGGACTCCAACGGTGTTGCGGAGGTTGTGGGCACGGATACCGGTAGTATTGCCCTCGGCGAAATCTATTCAGTCACCCCGGGGCGGGATATCGGTGACTACACCAGGAACACTGCCTACGTAAATGCCGAAAACGGAATTTTTCCGCTCATTTACCAGGAAGGGTCCCTGGATCTGACGAGCGCATCTGAGTATGTCGCAACGTCCATGGAGAATATCGACGGCGATAAGGTAAAAGACGTCACCTTCTCCGGTGCTTTCACCATCGCTGCAGAGGATGGCGGCGGTCTGGTGATTTTCTACCAGAGAAAAGGCGGTCTCGGCGCCGGTCTGGCCAGCAGTGCCGCGGATATCGACTGGGAATGGATTGATATTGGTAACAGCGATGAATTCGAAGCCTTCAGCGAAACGGCCAGTCCCGTTCGGGCGCAGGCTACCAGCGGATTGAGTGTCGGCTATTTCTCCACCACTATCGGAACATTTCGGCTTTCGGATAAACTCTTTGACGCAGGGGAAATTGACCCGGCAGAACTGCTTGATCCCGACAATCAAACAACGGGTTTCAGGTTTTTTGCCGTTGCCTACCCCGGTTCCGGTCGTCCGTTGAGAATCAACCACATGACGTTGGTCGATGACGACGGTGATGAGCAGCTTATTATCGGCACGCCCCGGGGAGCTTTTTACTTCCCCACGTCGGTATTCGATGAGGGTGGTGGCATAACCAATGGGCTTGTGAATCCTGCTCGTGTAGAGACACTCGGCTCCGTTCTGAATCAACGTGTGGTTGGTATGGTCTCAACTGAAGACTACGTCGCTATCAGCACGGATGAGGTATTGTTAGTAAAATCGGTCTCTGACCTCGGCGGTGAGCCGGTTCTCCGTCTGCCCGTTCGGGCGGCGGTACTGGGAACACCGAAGAGTCTCTTTCTCGAGAACAATGACGATGTAATTACCCTTTACGTCACCGGGGACAATGGACTGTCGGTCATCACGATTGACGAAGCCGATATCGATATCGAATGACGGCTTAGAAGGGATACGGCGCCGAACGCGCTTAAAAAAATCCGGCTGCCCCCTCAGGAGGCAGCCCTTTTTATTGTGTCCGCCGATCGGGGACCGATAGCGGGGTGGTCGGCGGTTTACGACTTGCTAGAAGTGCAGCCGCATTCCCACAATCGCGCCGGGAGCTCGAGAGGGTACGGCGTAATTGAGATGAACAAAACTGTTGAAGATCCACAGTTTGAGGTCAAAACCGGTATTGAGGACGACGTTGAAATTATTGTATGACTGATCGCTGAATGGTTGTACCAGGGGACTGACGTCTATGGGATCGTTGGAACCGACGGTAAGGGTTCCTCCAAATCCGTCTATACCTGCCTCATACGTACTGTACTGATAGTAGGTGCTGACACCGACAAAAGGATAGAAGACGCGGATAAATCGGGAAGATGCCCTGACGTCCACACCGAACGAATGGGTAAGTGCCTTGAACTTGGGCGTACCGTCAAGTGCCAGGGTCGTGTATTCCGGATCACCTTCACTGCCGGAGACTTCCAGGGGATCCAGGCTTGAAAGGTCGTACCCGATGTCTATGTCGCTGTAGACGTATCCAATACCGGCGGAAATTGCCGGAATTCCCCTGTCACGCCGTACGAGAACCTTCCGTACCCGTGTCCCTACAGTTGTTATATACGCGACGAGGTCTTCCTGACCCGCCATATCGGCAATTTGCTGGGGTATTACACCGGCCTGCAAAGACAACTCGTACCCGTCAAATAGACCCACGCCAAAAGAGGCGCGGAGGCTTGGGTAGGGTGCGTAGTTGTCGGTGATATCCCGAACCTCGGGATCATTGAGATTGGCCTCTTCCAGCAGGTTGTTGAAAAGGTCATAGTTCTCAAACTTCTCTGCATCGTTTGTGAACTTGAGTATACCCGGAGCAACTGTTGCACCGGCGGACAACGAAAAATACATATGTGGAAAATTTCCCAGCTCGGCGCTGCCAAGACCGTGGTTCAACACCGATGCGTTCTGCAGGCCGGGAACAACCTCTTTTCCCAGTTCGTTAAAGATCATTTCCATATCAATGGCAAGTTGGGTGATAGCATCCTGAGCCGGAACCAGGGCAATCACGGCAAAAAGCATCACAAGTGTGATAAACCACGTACGTCTGGACATAACATTCCTCCCCAAGCAAGATACCCACATGATAACTGATTCTTGACAGTTTTTCCAACAAATACGGAAACAGAAGCGGGCTGAAGGCAGGATCGAAAAAAAACCCCCGGCCGAGGGCCGCCGGCCGGGGGAAAGAGGGGGTAGACGGCCGGTCAGACGTCGCAGTTACCGGCCATGCACGCTACTTCCTGGGCGGCGGTGGTGAGGTCCGTCTCCTCATACCGGTATATCTTGGAGAAATCGATCTCCGGGAACGCCGCAGCGCGCTGTTGGTGTTCTTCTTTTGAAATCTCCTCGTAGGGAAGCTGTTCGTAATGGGCATCGGAATGGGGCAGGAAGGCCATGCCACCAATCTTGTCCTGGTGGTCGTGAATCCAGCGCATCAGATCCATAACCTCGTGAGGTTTATATGTGATGGTGACGCTGGGGTTGTGTTCCGTGTAATGCTCCCTGTTCTGCAGCCAGTAATTGCACTGTTGAATAGCACCGCGATCACCCCGCACCACCGCGCTTTCCGGCGATTTCACCGGAAAGTGAACTACCCACGTGGTGGCGTTATCTCGGGTCTGACCGTTTTCCGGGTCCATAGGAACACCGGCGTCCCGGAGTACTTTATATACCGGAGAGTGAGCGCTGACGCGAATGTTCCGGACGTAGTAGTTGGACCAGCGGGCGTGAATACCGGAAGAGCTGTTCAGAAGCTGACTTGAATTACCCGAAGGCTTCACAGCGGTAGTTGCCGTGGACTGGGGTATTCCCAGCATGGCGGCGTATTTTTTGTTGGTCTCAACGACATGTTCCCGAAGAATTTCCTGGTTGTTGGGATCCTGGCTGGCGGGGCTGTCCATCTGGCCGTTCAGGTCCACACCCAGGAGCCGTTCTTCTTCGCTGTTCTTGCGCCAGACGTCCCGAAGGCCGGGGAAATTGGTGGCCATGCTCTGAATAGTGCCGATTATCGTCGCCAGTTCCACCTTTTCTTTCAGGGACTCCAAAGTGTCGTCGGCCCGGGATACGGCAGAGGAGAGGTTGCAGAACTGATATGGTCGCAGAATGATTTCGCCGCAGGGGTTGGTACCGAATTCGGCCACCTTGCGACGCTCCGGACGGTTCTGGATGGCGGCGCGGCGGTTGAAAATGCCGGGCTCACCGCTGCCGGACTCCACCATGTCAAGAACGAACCGGGCAATTTCCTGTTGTGAGAGTTCCCGATCGGGCCAGACGGCGGAGTTGTTGGCGTTCCACCGCTGACTGTTGTGAATCCAGAAGTCGCCGTCTTTGGCGTGACGCATCTCAAGATCGTCGTAATCAAAAAGCGAGATCATGGCGGTTCGGCGGACACCACCGGATACTGCAGCGCCACCGACGGCACACATAATATCGTGTGCGTCCAGGGTGGTCATGAACCCACCCTGCCGGGACAGAATACGATCTTTGGCAAATCGTAGCATCGACCGCAACGGCTCCGGACCGGAGGCGCGGCCGCCTTTCACTTTCAGGGGCATCCCGGCCGGTCGGATCTGGCTCATAACAAACTCGATATCTTCACCGGCGAACCACGTCTCCAGACCGAGGCGCAGCGCCTGGGCCCACCCGTCGGACGTGTCGGGAACAATATAGGTAGGGCGCTTGATACCGGTTTGTCGCTTGATTCGTGGAAGTTGCTCTACGTACCGTCGTTCCACACTGTACCCTACGCCACAACCGTTCATGGAAATGATAAGTGCTTCCACAAAGCTGTCGATACTGTCGGCGGGCAGATAGGAACAGTTATAAATCGCAATATTACTGCGCCGGGCGGGATCTCCCGCCATAGCGAGGAGGCGCATGGAGGGCATGACCTTCATTTCCAGTATGCCTTTTCGGATGCGCTGATAGTCTTCTTCAGGCAGGCGATTGTCCGACAGTTCCCGGAGATAACTTACCGCCCGTTCAACAGTCTCCAGCCACGTTTCCCTCCGTCCCAGGTTGTAGTCGAATCGACTGTACTTGTCGTAGAACTGAAACTGCTGAATCGGCGTTGGAAAGTATTGGTCCGCCTCGTCAAAAGCGTGTTTCACCTCAGCCGGCACGGCCCGCGTCTGCCGAAGTCGGGCGTGCTCTGCTCGATAGAGAATGTATGCTTTTGCGGCTTTGTACTCACCGTTGGCCTGAAGGACCATCTCTACAGTGTCCTGGATCTGTTCTACCGTCGGCTCGGGATACTGAGCGGCCAAGACGTTCACCACCTGACGGGTGATTTCTTCTATCGGAGTACCCGGAAGCCGCTCCAGAGCGTCGTAACAGCGGTCAAGGGCGCGTTTGATGCGCTTGCCCTCAAACGGAACGACCCTTCCGTCCCGTTTGGTCGCGTGTTCAGGTGTCTTCAGTGAAGTATCTTCGGTTGTCTTTTTCCTGATTGTTGCAGGCTGCAGTATTGCAGCAGTATCGGCCATAGCTCCCCTCCCAGGTCACTTCTTAAAATAGTGTTCTTTTTTTATATCGGCTAAATGTTACGCCATATATAGGGGTAGTGCAAGAAAGATTTGAAAATTCATTCAAAAACAGGAGCTCTTTTACGTGCCCCCTGGTAAATCTAACCCAATAAGTCAGAATTATTCAGTTTATCTGCTATTTCATGAATCCATATGCATGGGTTTTGCCGATCAAATTGGAACGACCATACCCGGATACCCAGCTGTGCAGCGATTTCGCCTTCCACCAGTGTCTGCATCCGGTGTTCCGGAACGAAGATGAACCGGGGCCGGGTCAAATAGTCCAGCACTTCCCGACGAAACGGAACATTCCAGGAGACAACGACGTCGGCGGTGCGACCCCGTTGAAGGAGTTCTGCAAGTGTAGTGGAGGCATATCGTTCTACCTGTCCAAAGATCTCCAGGGCGTTCCAGTTTTCGCATACAGCGGAAACAGAAGGACAGTCCAGAATAATGGTTCTCATATCTACTCAAAGTATTATACTATACGCCATTGGAAAAAGAGAAATGAGAATACTTTCCCGTCTACAGCTGGCACAACGCCTGTCGGCTCTGTTTGTGATTCTGTTGCTCCTGGTTCTTGTCGGACTGGGTTTCTATTCAGTCGTCAGTATTCGCGGGACCATCAGTGCCACCCTGCAGGCAAATTTGCGCTCCCAGGCGCATCTGGTGGAAAACCTGAAGAATGAATTGGCCGGAAAGGCGTTACAGGTAGCGACCGTTCTGTCCGAGTTGGAAGAGGTACGGCAAGCGTATCTGATGGAGGACGAAGAGTCGGGCCGGGCCCGGCTTGCCGGTACCGTCGATCCACTGGCGAGGGCGCTTGGCCGGGCCGCCGAAGTCGAGGCCTATCGGGTGCACTTCCACAAGGCGCCGGCGGTCAGCTTCTATCGCACCTGGACCGACCGGGCCGGGGACGACCTTTCGGGGTTTCGTCGCACAATTCTGGAAGTGGCACGGACGAAAGCGCCCTTGCGGGCGGTAGAACTGGGTCGGGGCGGTTTTGTCATCCGCGGTATTGCGCCGATCATGGCGGAGGGGCAATATCTGGGGAGTGTTGAAGTCTACTTCCCGCCCCAGGCAATCGTACCCTTTATCGATTCTGAAGAAGTTGACTCCGGATTGGTCCTTCTGGTTGGCGCCGAAGCGGCACAGGAGCTCTTTTTTGAGGAAGATCTGGAACAGTATTTCCAGGGACGGATTGGTAACAATCTCGTATCAGTTGTTACGGACGATTGGTTAGAACCGGAGTTGATACTTCAGGAAGAGCTGCTCGAGTCGACCCGGGCGACCGGAGACGTGGCGGTGGATGTACAGGGGACCATGCAGGTTGCCTACATGCCGTTGCGTGACTTTTCCGGAAAAATCAGCGGTCATATTGTTGTTGTCTATGATGCCGCCGTTCTGATTGCGGCAGCTGAGCGACGAATTGCCGTTTTGCTGGTCGTCGTGGCGTTACTGGTGGTAGCCGGGGCAGTAACGGTGTACTACATATCGAGAAGCGCCGTGTCGCGACCACTGGAGCACACCGCCGACAGTCTGAAGCAAATTGCCATGGGAGACGGTGATCTTTCGTTGCGTCTTTCCGAGGCCAGGGGTGACGAAATCGGCAGGCTGGCCAGGCACTTCAACAATTTCGTCGAACGACTCGGAAAGATTATCCGAAGTGTTCAGGAGGGTACTCAGATGCTCCTGGAAAACGCGGTTGAGCTTGAAAGCGATACTGAAGATTCTCGGCTTTCTGCAACTTCCATCGAAGGACTGGTTGAGCGAGTGGCGGAGCAGATTTCCAACCAGGACGGAAGCATCAGTCAGTCTTCCGCTTCGGTAGAAGAGATTACCGGCAACATTTCTTCTCTTGAACAGGTTATTGGACGACTGTCCTCAAGCATTGATGATTCAGCCGCCGGTGTTGAAGAGATGGCGGCAAACATTTCATCCATTACCCGCAACCTGGAACGGGTAGACTCGTTTGTAGACAAACTGGTGGAATCTTCGGAACACGGACGAACTACCGTGGGTATGGTGAAAGAACGCATTACCGAAGTGGTTGAACAATCGGAGCAGCTTCAGAAAGCGAACCAGCTGATTGCCTCTATCAGTACTCAGACAAATCTGCTGGCTATGAACGCGGCTATCGAAGCTGCCCACGCCGGTGAGTATGGTCGTGGTTTTGCCGTGGTGGCAGATGAAATACGAAATCTGGCGGAAAATTCCGCCCGTCAAAGCAAGATCATTTCGGGTGAGTTAAAGAAGACCCGGGAATACATCACCAACGCCGTTCGCGCCAGTAACGAAGTGGACGAAGCGTTCGGCTCAATGCGCGAAATGGTGAACACCGTAAACGATCTGGAAACGAGTGTCAGGGACTCTCTGCGGGAACAGGAGCGGGGCGGCGAATCCGTGCTTTCCAATCTGCAGGAAATGCGGGACCTCGGCGGCCAGGTGAACGGCGGAATATCCGAAATATCCACCGGTTCCCGCACTATTGTTGAAGAGATGAACAAGCTCGTCGAAATCAGCCGGCAGGTCACGCTGCTCATGGAAGAGATTTCAAGCGGAACAAATATGATTACCGGTACAACCGAGGCGGTTCAACAGAAGAGCAATAAAAACCGGCAGTTTGTTGAGACTATCGCCCGGGAGGCGGGGCGGTTCAAGGTATAGTCCGGGCGGCTCAGGCCACGTCCGTTCCGGAGCCTACGGCGATACCGATCTGCGCCTGCGCCAGGGCCGGTGAGTCGTTGACACCGTCGCCGGTCATGGCCACGTATTCGCCGCGGTCCTGCAGCTCCTTCACCTTCTCCTGTTTCTGATCCGGCCGGACTTCCGCGAAAAACCCGTCCATACCCAGTTCATCGGCAACGGCTTCTGCCGTCTCCTTGTTGTCACCGGTAAGCATCCAGCACTTGATACCCCGGTTGTGGAGCTCCTGGATGGCCTTGTATGACTCCTGTCTGATGGTGTCGGAAAGGGATATGGAACCGGCAACTCCGTCATGTACAAGGACAAAGACCCGGGTTATTCCGCCGGCGTGATCCGCTCCTTCCGGAACCGGTATTCCCTGGTTTTGCAGATAACCGGGGCTGACCACCTTGACCGTCTCACCGTCCACGGTTCCCGTGACGCCTCTGCCCTTGATGGTTTCAAAGTCGGAGGCGGACAGGATCGACAGTTTATCTGTCCGGGCTCGGGACAGTATGCTCTTGCCGATGGGGTGTTCCGGGGTGTAGTTGTCGGTGCGGACGTCGATGTCGTTTACTTCAAACGTTCCTTTGGTAAGCGTACCGGTCTTGTCAAAGAGAACGGTGGTGGTCGTTATGGTTGTGGTGTGTTCTCTCTGACTTACTCATGTATTAAAGGTACGGTTCATTCCCTGTTCTGTGGGACGGAAGCGAGCCTGATTTCCCCGACTTAGCCTTCTTGACGGAGGTGTATGTCTGGTTTATGATTAAGCAATCTTTTAATCGTTAGGATGACGTATGATGAGAGAAAACGAACTGTGTTCCGATTGTTCATCCCACAAGGTTGTGGAGACGGACAGTCTGCGGGAGTCACTGATAGAGGTTTCGGGTTTATCTGAGTTGTTCCGGGTCCTGTCCGACGAGACGCGGACGAAGATTCTCTATCTCCTCTCGAAAGAAGAGCTCTGCGTGTTCGACATTGCCCACGTGCTTGAGATGACCCTGCCGGCGGTATCGCACCATTTGCGTCTCCTGAAGGCGATGCGTCTGGTCAGGTCACGGCGGGAGGGAAAGAACGTCTTTTATATGCTTGACGACGAACACGTTCTTTCGCTCATCAAGGTTGCCCAGGAGCATTACATCGATGAAAAATGATCAGGAGATAAAGACGTACCGTATATCCGGACTGGATTGCGCGAATTGTGTCGGCCGGATTGAGGGAGTGATCCGGCGAACAGAACCGGAGGCGCGGCTGGTGATACCGGACGGCCCCGACGGGGACGACGGTTCTCCGGTGGGGCCCGTGCTGTGGCAATACCGACACCGCGTATTCCGCTTCGGCCTTTCCCTGCTGCCGGTCGCGGCGGGGGTGCTGTTTCGTGGGAGCCTGGAGGTCACGCCCTACAGGTGGGCGGAATATGCCGTCTTTCTGAGCGCATACCTGCTTGCGGGATGGCCCGTCCTTTCCGGTGCTTTCCGCAACATGTTCCGCGGCCGTCTCTTTGACGAGATGTTTCTCATGACCGTGGCAACCCTTGGCGCGATAGCCATTCATGAACTGGCGGAGGCTGTGGCGGTGATGCTTTTCTACGCCGTCGGTGAGTTCTTTCAGGACCTGGCGGTGGACCACTCCAGACGTTCCATCTCATCTCTCATGGACCTGAGACCCGACTTTGCCCGAGTGGTCACATCCGAGGGGGTGCGGGAGGTCGACCCGGAGGGGGTGGAAGTCGGTGCGGTGATAGAAGTTCTGCCGGGTGAGCGGGTACCGCTGGACGGTGATGTTACCGCCGGGGAAAGCTCCGTGGATACGTCGGCCCTTACCGGTGAATCCGTACCCCGATCCATCTCAACGGGGGACTTGGTACTGGCCGGGTTTGTCAACGAAACGGGCAGAATCACCCTTGCCGTGACCAGCGTCTACGCCGAGTCGGCGGTGGCCCGGGTGCTGGAACTGGTGGAAACGGCGGCGTCCCGAAAGGCGCCGACGGAGCGGTTTATTTCCCGCTTTGCCGCCGTGTACACCCCCGTCATGGTCGGTCTTGCGGCGGCCCTCGCCTTTCTGCCTCCTCTCCTTGTTCCCGGGGCAACGCTGGGTGAATGGGTCTACCGTGCCCTGGTGCTCCTGGTGATTTCCTGTCCTTGTGCCCTGGTCATTTCCATCCCCCTGGGATATTTCGGCGGCATCGGCGGGGCTGCACGGAAGCACATCCTCATCAAGGGAGCCAATTACATGGACGCTCTGAAGGATGTTTCCACGGTGGTTCTGGACAAGACGGGGACTCTTACCGAAGGCGTTTTTGTCGTAACCGATACCGTTGGCCGGAACGGGTTTTCCGGTGACGAAGTGTTGCAATGGGCCGCCGCGGCGGAGGCGCACTCTACCCACCCCATTGCCCGTTCCATCCGCCGGGCCTTTGAAGAAACCGGAACCGACGTGACGGTGACGGAGGTCAGCGAGGAGCGGGGCTACGGTATAGCCGCAACCATCGACGGGCGCCGGGTTCTTGCCGGAAGTCGGCGTCTTCTGGACAGGGAAGGTATCGCATGGCCGGAAGAACTCGACGACGGCACCGACGCGGGTACGATGGTGCACATCGCCGTGGATGGTGTCTACGCCGGGTATGTCCTGATCGCCGACAGGATCAAGGCCGAGGCGGTCCGGGCCGTGGCGGCGTTGAAGGCGCTTGGCGTTCGCAGGACGGTGATGCTTACCGGCGACAATCAGCGTATCGCCGCAACGGTGGCGGCGCAGCTGGGAATCGGTAAGTTCCGGGCGGAGCTGTTGCCACAGGACAAAGTGCAGGTCCTGGAGGAGCTGAAAGGTGAATTACCGCCGGGAGAACGGCTGGCATTTGTGGGTGACGGTATCAATGACGCTCCGGTACTGATGCGGTCGGACGTGGGCTTTGCCATGGGTGACATCGGATCCGATGCCGCAATTGAAGCGGCGGATGTGGTGATCATGGACGACCGGCTGGAAGGTGTTCCCGAAGCGATTGGAATTGCCCGATATACCCGAAAAATTGTCATCCAGAACATCGTCTTTGCCCTGGGTATCAAGGCGGTATTTCTCGGACTTGGCGCCATAGGAATTGCGGGCATGTGGGAAGCGGTCATTGCCGACGTGGGAGTTGCGATTCTGGCGGTATTGAACGCGACCCGGACGTTGCGGGGTGCCGTCACCGTCAGGTCTGTGAAAGACGGTGTCGCTTTTCCAGCTCCAGAAGCTGTCGCTTCCGGGCAAGACCTCCGCCGTAGCCCGTAAGACTGCCGTCGGAACCGATTATCCGGTGGCACGGCACGATAATCGAGACGCGATTGTATCCGTTTGCAGCTGCAACGGGCCGAACCGCGGCGGGTCTGCCAAGGAAAGCGGCCTGTCGGGCGTAGCTCCAGGTTTCTCCATAGGGTACTGTACGCAGAGACTCCCACACGATTTTCTGAAAATCAGTACCAGGCAGCACCAGCGGTATATCGAATGATCTGCGAGTCCCGGCGAAATACTCCTGGAGCTGGATGTAGGTGGTTTGTATGTGGTTGTGGGATCCCGCCACCACCCGCGCCTTCAGGAGGCGGGTGATTGTGGCAATCTGCTTTTCCAGCATGCGTCGGTCGGTGAATTCCAGCAGACACAGACCGTCATCGGTAGCACCGGCGAACATGGGACCCAGGGGAGTTGAGATTCTTTCAATAGTGACAACGGACGTTTGACCTGCATCGGAGGGCGCCGTCTGCATGATCGATTTGAAGCTGTGGGCAAATCCACTGAGTGACTCGTACCCACCGTTGAACGCGGCGTCGGTTACCGTCGAGCCGTCAACAAGGGATCTGTAGGCCGAATTGATACGGAGCAGGCGTTGATATCCCTGGAACGTGAGCCCCATGTGTGTCTTGCACCACCTTCGTACCACTCCGGGACTGATGCCGTTGTCCCGGAGATCCTGATCGCCCAGACGGTGATCAGGCATGGTTCGGACCATCTCAAGAGCTCTCGATACGTCCGGTGGCGGGCTGCCGATTTCCTCGGTGGGTCTGCATATCCTGCATGGACGATAACCGGCGCGAAGAGCGTCTCCTACGGAAGGAAAAAACTCGCAGTTCTCCCGTTTCGGTTTTCGTGCACGACACGTGGGCAGACAGCATATACCGGTTGTGACAACTCCGACGACAAAGGTTCCGACGTAACTGCCGTCCCGATTGATCAGGGCGTCGTAGTATTCGTCACCCGATGTTTTGTCCGAAATATTCATAGGTACCGTAATATCGCGGGTACGCCGGGAGGCGCAACCGAAATTGTGCCGTGTTATTCCTGTAATCCTGATACCTGATCCACCGCGGCGCCACCAAAGGTGAGGTAGAACTGAAAATCCGTGCCGCCGGCGTCCGCGGTGTGGGGAAGACGCATAGCCACGCCCCCGGTAAGACGGAATGGAACGGTGTTGAAGTGGATGTCCGTTGTCACTTCCGCACCGGCGACGCTGTGGTTGTCCGGTGTGAGGGGGCGGCCGATCGTCCCGTCACCGGGAACGGCAAGCTGTTCCAGGTAGGCCGTCAGAGCTGAGCCGCTGCCGGCAAGTCCCCGCCAGGCGACGTCATAGGGGCCAAGGTCCACAGTCATGGCAACGCGTCCGAGAACGGCGTGCCGGGTGTCCATGACGGCGCCGCGTCCGTCCGGGGTGAAGCTCCCGGCGCGGTAGGGCGCGTCGGCGGCGGCGTTGCCGCGAAGGGCAGTGGTGTATACCGCCGACGGGGTCATATACAGACGGGTCCCGGGAAACCAGTACCGAATGGCAGCACCGGTCCGGGTGGCAAGGTCTGCACGATCGCGGTCCAGGAGGGCCGGCTTGAAGGTGGCCCGGGCTGTAAATTCGCGATCACCGGCGCCGAAGATGAGCCCCGCCGCACCGTCCCGCCTGCTGAAGAGACGAAGGGCGGCGTCGAGAGTAACGGTCTGCCCGTCCTGTTGCCCGTCGGCTTCGGCGGGTCTGTAATCGGAGTAGCTGTACCCGCCGGTGAGGCCGCCCACCAGACCGCGGTGTCTGCTGATGCCACGGGAGTACCAGAGCGGGCGCTGGACCGACAGGGACGCATCGTAGCGGGCACGTTCCACCGCCGCGTCCTCGCCGTCCTCGCCGCTATCAGTTGTCTCGAAGGACCGCCCGGCGTTGAGCCCCCAGGAAGTTGCGCCTGGAGTGAAGGTATATGCTACAGAACCGGTAGCCTCCCGGAAGGTAGGGTTCCACGCGGCGGTAGCCTCCAGTTGATGACGTTCCAGGTTGCTTGCTGCCAGGGTGTAGAGCCCGAAATCGGCGGTGGTTTCGACGTCGCTGCCGCCACGAAGGGAGACAACGGGCAGCCAGAAGACCGGCCGGGGAATGTCCCTGTATAGGGTATTGAGAAGATTGTTGACCAACTCTGCGGAACCTTCGGAGTCCGAAGGATTTACCGCGTCTGCAGGCGCCGTTGAGTGATAACTCGAGTTGGTAGAAGAAGCTAGCGACCTGTTATCAACAGGCTTCTCAATACTACCCAGGCGTACCGCGAACCCGGTGCTGCGGTAGGTGGCGTACAGCACCTCTCCCTCGCCGCCTGCGGGAAGGCCGGCAAAGGCACCGAGGCGGTCTTCCATGATGGTGCTGCCGTGGTACCGGGCCGCTGGGCCGGTGGAGGACGAAAGGGTCTCCGCCGGAAGGAACGCTTCCCGGAGAACCAGGCGCGCCGGCTGGTCACTGCCGTAAATGAGGCGATAATTTCCGGCAGCATCGCGGGCAGGTGCAAAGAAGGGGTCGTACTCTCCGGCGTCGGGGTCTCCGACTACGGCCCGCACCGTCCCCGCTTCAGCGTCCAGGATCAGAATATCCTGGCGGCCCGCCACATTCTCTATCACCGCAATGAGCTGACCGTCCGGAGAAAAGCGCGGTGTATGCAGTCGGGCCGCATCAGGCCGGTACAGCGGCGCTACCGAGCCGTCGGTGAGAGCCACCTCAACCAGGCGGCTGTAGCTGCCCTGCCGCTCCACCGCGACGAGGCGCCTTCCGTCGGGACTGAGAGCGGGGTGAAGAAGCTGCCTGCCTTCAGTGAGCCGGCGGGGGGGACCGGAGGGAGCGATGTCGGTGAGGGGTATCACGTAGAGGTCCGAGAAGGAGACGCGCCCGCCGGCGCCGGTGTAGTCGGGAACGGTTACCGCAGCCACCGCCAGGGTGAGATTGTAGTCGGTGGTGACGGAGCTTTCGTCGGTGGGGGTTACCGGAAAGAGGTGGTGTGGCCGGGCGGGCACGGTCTGCCCGGAGACCGGGCCCGCCCGGCCGGCTTCCCCGGCAGAAGAAATCTCCCTTCTGATCAGATACAGCCCCCCGGGAAAGCGTGGCCCTTCCGCCCACACCACCACACCGCCGGCGGTGGCTCCGACAAGATGCCAGTTGCCGGAAATATCCGTCGGGCTTACCGGTGTGCCTTCGGGAAGGGAGAGGCGCTCAGCGGAACGAAGTTCAATTTCCATAACCATTTCCCTGAAGAGGTTCGGGGCGCGGGTGCCGGTGGCTTTGCGAAGGGCCCGGCGCATACCCAGGAAGGGGAGGTTCATGAAGGTGTCGTTGACGTGGTGCCACGTGTCGGCGCCGTAGGTTCGATGGATGTAGTCGGTCATGAGGTAGCCGGCAGAGTAGATACGGCCCCGGGGGGGCAGGGGGGCGGCGTAGCCCGCCTGGTCGTAGCTGTACATGCGGTCTTCCAGGATCGGGGCCAGCCAGGTCATTTCGAAGAAGGGGTCCGATCCGCGTCCTCCGGGACCGCTGTAGCCTCCGGTGGTGAGGGTGCTTTCTCCGTGGACGGTGGGTCCTTCCACCATCCAGCCGGGCATGAACAGAACGCTTCCGGCGGCGGTGAGGGGTCCGAAGAGGCGGGATGCGCCGCCGAAAAACCCCCGGGGGCGGGTAAGGTGGAGGTAGTGTATCAGCTCGTGGGCGAAGACCAGTTCCATCCAGGAGGAGGTGGCGGCGCCGAGCTGATACCGGGACGGTGCGGAGATGAAAAGCTCTATATGAGGCGGCAGGGGGGTGAAATAGCCGTTGGCGCGGGCGGTATCCGGCCGCAGAACTACGGGGATACGCTCCCGGGGGGTGTAGTCCATATAGGATGTGGTGGCGGCTGCTACCCCTGGTGCCAGGGCGGCAATTTCTGCTGCTGCGGCCCGCGACGCTTCGTCGTCGCTGCGATAGATGATGCGGAAACGGAGCGCACGGGACGGAGGCAATGTGGCGGCGATGGTCCCGGAAGGGGGCACCTTGGGGGCCGTCCCGACGTTGCCGGATAATTCCACGTCGTGGTACGCCCAGCCGGCGTCGGCGGGGGTCTCGGCGGCGGCGTTGTGAGGCACCACCGACGCGAGAAGGATGAGGCAGACGGGAAGGAGTACCGTCTTTTCTCTCAGGATTCGTCCCTGCCTGCCGGTCCGTACAGCCATGAACTGATCTTACACGTCCACGCCCCGAACGGCAAAGAACTGGATGCCTTCGTCGGGAAAGGCGCCTCGCAACGCCTCCGTGACGGAGCGGATAGTCCTCGCTTCGTTTATGCTCACATAGGCGACGTAGACGAAGTTCTCTTCCGGCCAGATGTGGTCACCCCGACGGGGACCGGCGTTGCCGGCGCCCTGAACCTCCGGAAAGAGGGTGTAGTGGGTCCCTGCTTTCGCTTCTTCCAGTCCGTCGAAAAAGTCTTCCTGAACAGAACGGTTTGCGATCACTTCCACTCTGACGATATCACTCATGTGCGGTGTCCTCCCCCTGCTCTTTCACGCCCTGCTGTTCTTCCCATTTCCGATGCTTTTCAATCCTTCGCTGTCGGCGGCGCTTTTTCCGGGCCAGACGCTTTTCACTCATCCTGTTGAAAATGGCATAAACGACCGGCACCAGGTAGAGGGTCAGCAGGGTTGCCACGGTGAGTCCGCCCACCACCGTCTTTGCGATGGGCTGCACCAGGGTGGAACCTTCACCGGCTGCAAAGGCCACCGGAGTCAGACCCAGAACGGTAGTCAGGGTAGTCATCAGGATGGGACGCAGCCGGTTTCCCCCGGCCTCTACGCAGGCATCATTGATTACCAGACCCCGTTTGCGCAACAGGTTGGTGTAGTCCACCAGAACGATACCGTTGTTGACGACGATACCCACAAGGACGACCAGTCCTACCGCAGTGAAGAGGCTGAAGTTGGTGGATGTCGCGACGTACAGCACGATCACACCGATGAGGGTCAGCGGTATAGTGAAGAGAATGATAAAGGGATCAAGAAATGATTCAAACTGACTGGCCATGACTCCGAAGACCAGGAATATAGAGATAATCAGAACGTAGATGAAGGTTCGTCCGTACTCCTGGAGATCCTCGAAATCACCGCCGTAGGTGATAATGAGCTCGTCGTTCGCGGGTATCTGTTCCTGGATACGGCGCTGAATATCCGGCATGACAACGTTAATTGTCTCGCCGGGAGCCAGGCCGGCGGTGATGGTAACGGTGCGGCTCTGGTTCTCTCGGGTGATGTTCACCGGTCCGGTGGTCCGCTGAACTTCGGCTATGCTGGACAGGGGAATCCGCTGGCCGAACTGGCTGTTGATGAAGATCTTCTGGAGATCCGGTATCTGGTTGCGGCTGCGTTCCTCCAGTACGAGGAGGATGTCCCGCTCGTTACCTCCTTCTCTGAACCTTCCCGCGGTGATGCCGTCGATATTTGCCCGCACTTCCTGTCCTATGGTGGATACATTCAGGCCCAGCTCATACGCTTTCTGCCGGTCAATGACGATTTCCACTTCCGGGAGCCCTTCCGCCAGGTTCATCTGCGGCTCCGTGGCGCCGGGGACTTCCTTCTCGATGAGATTGATAATCCGTTCCGCTGTCGTACGCATGAGGTTTCGGTCTTCACTGCGAAGGGTAATTTCCACCGGTGACGCGTTGAAGCCGCCGCCGCCACCGCCACCGCTGTCGAAGGTGAAGACTGCGCCGGGGAAGCTGTCAAAATGACTCCGGAGAATGTCCTCCACATCCACATCTGTTTCTACTCGCCGGGCATATTCCGGAAGGATAACGGTGATGTTGCCCTTGCTTGTGTCGGCGGAACCGAGAAAGCCGAAAAAGGCGGGCTCACCTACTTCAATAATGATATCCCGATAGACCGAAACTTCTTCCTTTACGATCGCCTCAAGCTGCTGCAGTACAGAACGGGTCACTTCCAGCCGGGTGCCGATAGGCATTTCCAGGTTGAGCTGCACCGAATCTTCTTCCTGCTGGGGAGTAAACTCGAATCCGGTCATAGGGATCATGAAAAGGCTGCCTGTAAAAGCTCCCAGAACGACAACGATGACGAGCCACTTGTGGCGCAATGAGAAGGCAAGGCTCCGCTTGTAGGCGTTGTCCAGGCCGGTAAACATCCGTGCCATACGGTCGTCTATCCATCTGAGGACGCCCCGGAGGGGGCGCTGTTTCCGGGAGTGTATAGGCAGATACCGACTTGTCAGAACGGGAATGAGAAAAACCGCCACCGCCAGAGAACTCAGCAGGCTGATGACGACGGTGAAGGCGAGGTCGCTGAACAGTTCGCCGATAACCTCAAGCTGAGCTCGAAAAAGGGCCAAAGGTACAAAAACGAAGACGGTTGTCAGCGTAGAGGCGGTAATTGCAGTGATCATCTCCTGGCTTCCCAGGATGGCGCTGGAGGTGAGTTTGGATCCCTTTTCACGATAGCGGAAGATGTTTTCGAGGATAACGATGCTGTTATCCACAAGCATTCCAATACCCAGGGCAAGTCCCGTCAGGGTCATCAGGTTCAGGGTCAGACCGGCAAAGTACATGAACATCAGCGTCACGATGATGGACACCGGTATAGAGATAGCGATAATCAAAGTGGTTTTCAGACTTCTGAGAAAGAAGAAGAGAATCGCCACTGCCAGGAGACCTCCGGTAATTGCGGAGCTGGAGACGTCGGCCAGACTGTCCCGTATCAGGGTTGTGGTATCCTGAACCACGCTCAGTTCTACACCGACGGGGAGGGCTTCGTTGATGCGGTCCACACGGTCAATGACGTTGTCCGCAACCTGGACGGAGTTGGTGCCGCTCTGCTTCTGAACGATAATGAAGACGCCGGGTTGACCATTGATATAGACGGCGCTTGATTCGTCACGGTACCCGTCGTAAACGTTGGCAATATCCCGGAGGCGCACCGCTGCGCTGCGGCTCTGGGGTTCGGCAGCCCCGGCTACAGAAACCGCAACGGCCCCGGCACCCCCCGCGCCGCCCCGGTATGTAATGACGGTGTTCCGGATCTCCTCGATGGAGCGAAACTCACCGGCGGTACGGACAAGGTAGGTGCGGTTGCCCTCGCTGATGTTTCCCGCCGAGAGCTGGACGTTGTTTGCCCTGAGAGCGCCGGCTATCTGGGTGAAATTGAGACCGTAGGCTTCCATGCGGTTCTGGGGAATTTCCACCCGGACAATTCGCTCCCGGCCGCCCCGCACGCCCGCCAGGGCAACTCCCTCAATCTGCTCCACCCGGGGTTGAATAACGTTCTCGGCGATTTCTCGCAGTTCTTCGGGAGTGCGATTACCCGATACCTCCAGTTGGAGAATAGGTATCAGTGCCGGATCAAACTTGAAGATCTGCGGTGTTGTTGCATCGTCGGGGAGAAAGTCTTTCACCAGCTCCAGGCGATCCCGGACTTCGTTGGTCGCCTCGGTCATGTCGGTGCCGAAAGTAAACTCCAGGACAAGCTGGCTGGACCCCTCGCTGGAGGTGCTGGAAATCCGTTCGATGTTGCTTACATTGGAAAGTTGACCTTCCAGTGGCCTGGTCACCGATTTTTCTATCTCTTCCGGTCCGGCCCCTTCGTAGTTGGTAAAAAGAATGAGCACCGGTGGGTTGATTTCCGGAAAGAGGTCTATTGCCAGATCGCTGGCGGAGTAGAGGCCGAATCCGGCAATGAGAATAAATATGATGAGTACCGTGGTGGGTCTGCCGACGACGCTTTTGCTGAGACTCATGGTTACTCTCCACCCAGCGGTTCAACGGTATCTATAACTCGTACCCTGGCGCCGCCTTCCAGAAGGTTTTGGCCCTGATATACCACCAGCTCTCCCGGAGAAAGCCCCTCGGTAATCTCCATGATGTTGTCTATTTCAATACCCGGGTTGACGGTGCGGCGTTCCACGGTGCCTTCATCGGTCACCACAAAGACAAAGTTTTCGCCAAATCGGCGGATCAGAACGTCCGCCGGAACTTTGACGATATTCTCTTTCTGTTCGGTGATGATCTGCACTTCGGCGTACATGCCGGGACGAACGCCCTGAATAGGGCCGTTGAAACGGAGTTTCACCTCCAGAGTCCGGGTCATAGGGTCCACCACGGGGTTGAGTTCACGGACAACCGCCCGGAACTCACGGTCGGGAAAGGCGTCCAGCCGGATAACGGCAGGGAGACCTTCCCGGACCCTCGAGACAAACCGCTCCGCCACGTTGACGACAATTTCCAGTTCGTTGGTCCGGGATACCTGTGCCAGTGGGGTGCTCTGAGTGATTCGGGAACCGACCCGGACAGGGAGGCGCGTTATGGTACCGGCGATAGGTGCGTTGACCGGACTGAGGGCAAAGTTCTGCCCTGGTCGGGAGGGATCCACCTCGGCAATGAGATCTCCCGCCTGTACGGTCCGGCCGGTGGCTGTGTGAAGACGTACAATTTCTCCCGCCGCGTTGGAGTAGACGTCCACGCTGGCCGTTGTCTCTACATCACCGTTGATTTCCAGATAGTTGCTGATAGGACCCTGTACCGCCGGTGTCACGTTCACGGCAAAGACCGTATCGACGTTGCTTCCGCGGACAGTGCGCTCTTCGGTTTCTGTCTCCCCGGTGTCGGGCGGTTCAGGGCGGCCGGCTCTTCTGTCCGGCAGACGGTCACATCCGGCCAGAGAGAGGATCAGGAGAAAGGCCACCGTGGCGACGGCGACGGCTGGTGCCACCGTTTTGCGGGTCCTGGTAGTTCCGGTCATTATTACTCCTCGGCAATCTCGTCTATGGAGACGTTCAGGGCAAACTGAAGGTCCAGAAGATTGTCCATAATCTGTTTTCGTTGTCTCAACATTTCAAAACGGGCGTTCTGGAGCTCCACCTCGGCGTTCTGAACTTCCAGGAGGTCCCGCAGTCCGTTGTCGTATCCGATTTCAGCCAGCTCGTAGGCCCGCTGGGCCAGGCGGATGTTTGATTCCAGCGTTTCCACCGTTTCTTCAGCGGCCTGAATGGCCCGGATGAGGCTGCGTACCTCTATCTCCGCGCCGGTTATCGCCTGGTTTCGTCTGATAGTGTTCTGCCGCTGTTGTTTGCGGACGTCGGCAAGTTCGTTTCGGAGCTGGCTATAGGGAAGCCAGGGGTCCAGGGGCTGGCGGACGGTGATGGTGAAGGCACCGCTGCGCTGGTTCCACCGGTCACCGTCAAAGAGGTCGTCTTCCCAGGGATCGCCGCCAAAGGCGGGGTCCCAGGACCAGCCGAAGCTGAGCACCGGGGCCCGACCCGTGTCGGCGAGAGAGTACCGTTGTTCCAGAATGCGATCCAGGTATTCCAGTTGTCGGACGTCAAGGCGACGCTCAAGCAGGTCTCTTGTAACGTCCCGAAGCTGCATGGAGAGCGACGGCGGATCGATAGTTCCGGTTGGTTCAAGCGGGCGCGTCAGAGAGACACCCAGATCATTGCGAAATACCAGCAGGGATTGCTGATACTGTACCTCCAGGCCGGCAAGGCGGGGCTTCTGGTTTTCCCAGGCTACCTGTGCGCTGAGCATGGTGTACTCGTCTGCAAGGCCGTTTTCATAGTTGATCCGGGCCTGTTCGTAACGCCGTTCCGCCGCATCAATCTGCTGCCGGGTCAGGTCAATCTGCTCTTTTAACAGCAGAAGGTCGTAAAAGCGCTTTGTCACGTCCCGTTCGACCTTTCTGCGCGCTTCTTCCATAGTGATTTGGCCATTTTCGTAATCCAGCAGAGCCAGGCGAACTCCCGGAACCATCTGCATGGTCAGGTTGAGTTGCATGTCTATACCGGTAGAGAGGTTCCAGCGGGGTAGGTCTTCCGAGAAGGGGGCGACGTAGTCAAAGGCGCCGGTCGGTGGCGCTGAGGTGGCCGACGGGACATTGAAAGGTGCCAGCCCGCTCGCCTCCTGTACCTCATTGCTCCGCGCCATGGTTGCCCGGGCGCTGACACTGGGATAGAAGCGGTTCCACCACGTTTCGGAAATGAGCTTTTTCTGCATAAGCTCAAGCATTTCGTTTTCCAGACCCAGGTTGCTCTGCAGTGCCATGGCCACGGCGGTCTCCAGATCGATCTCTTCTGCCGCTGCGGTCATCGGGACCATTACCGCCAGAACCATTCCCAGTATAAGGGCCATCTTTGTTCTCATTGTCTCTCTCCCTCTCCGGACAGGGCATATGTCAGGTCGTCTGTTGTTGCGTTTGGGCCGCTCCGGGTCATTCCACCGGCAAAACGCCGGAAAAGCTCCCGAATGGTACGGCGGTAACGCTGTGCCGTCTCGCCGGGCACCGTCAGTACGGTAATTTCCTGCATGACAATGAACTTGACGAACTGGAGAATCCCGAAGGCGTCCTCCGGTGTACCGGCCAGATTACCCTGAACAAGCATATCCGTGATAAAAGTGTATATCTTCTGTATTTCAACAATGTGAGAAGGGGGAATTTGCACCTCAATGTTGTTTTCCCGCACCCAGTTTTCTACGACTGCCGACGCCGGATTAAGCAGGGCGTAGTTTCCCAGAAGGACGAAGAGCGCGTAGAGTCGTTCTTCATCATGTGCCAGCTGCCGGAACCGGAGGGCTGCGAGTCCGGCGAACTGTTCCTGTGAACTCATCATCGTCCGGGAGAGCATTTCGTCCTTGTTCCGGAAGTAGTGATAGAGACTGGACTTGGTCATCCCAAGAACTTTGGCAATACGGGTAACCGTTGCCCGGGTATACCCGTACCGCTCCACAACCGTAGCGATTGCCGAGATAACTCTGTCCGGAGGAGGGGCTTCTTCCGATGAAATCGCCGCAATCCGCTCTACCGCTTCAAAATCGACGTGGTCCAGAGCAGCTGGTGCGAAGCCGTTCATGAAATGGTCGGTAGCAGTATTGATAAGGGCGGTTTGTACCTCATTACCATGATCCATAGCTTCCGGATCAAAGGTAAAATCCGTCAGCGGATTGCGGCCGAGACTTTTTCGATAGTGGTGGGTCATCCAGAAGACCGCGGACATGGTCAGGTACCGTGCCGCCGCCGTTGAATCATCCCGACCTGATGCGCCGTGAAGAAGTGATGCAACGAGGCCGGTCATTCCCGATCCGCTGTGGGACGTACCGGTACTCTCCCGGAGAGAGCGTCCCAGAATACGGCGCAGAAAAAAAGGATAGTGGTACGGCTTTTCGTGAAAGAGCCGGAACATTGCCTGAAAGTAGGTACGCGCTACCGTTTCCATCGTCACCGACGGACGATGATGCATGTTCGCCGAAAACCCGGACAGCGGACCGGTCAGATACCGATCGGCACACAGCCGAAAGTCTTCTTCCATTGCGAGGACAATTTCATCTTTGTTGCGAAAGTATCGGTACATTGCCGGTTTTGTTACGCCCAGTTCCTGCGCCACCAGCTCCAGACCGGTGCGCATGAAGAAACTGCGTCCCCAGGCACGAAATGCGGCGTCGATAATTCGTTGTCTGCTGAGCCTGGCAGTCATCGGTTCCTTTCCAGAATATTATGTTACCGCCTGTTCGGTAGATACCGTACATTTGGTAACATGTAAGGTACAGCAGATACTTGCAAAAATCAATAAAGGGGTTCAATCTTTAACAGATCCCTAACACTCTTGGTCTAGCGTGGGATCAGATTCATAAGGAGGAATGTATGAAACGAACAATTGTCATGACGGTGCTGCTGCTTCTGTCGGCGTCGCTGGTATTTGCTACAGGCGCACAGGAAGGGCCGGCTCTTGGCACGGAAGACAACCCGATAGTCTGGGCTTTCGTCCCGTCCGGAGACACCCAGCAGATTTCTGCCGGTGGCCGTGCTGTGGCGGACATGATCTATGAACGCACCGGTCTGGTGGTTGAAGCGAGTGTCGCAACGGAGTACGCCGGTGTTATCGAAGCGCTGCAGAGCGATCCCCCCAGTGCCCACATGGCTTCCCTGGCAACTTTCGCATATGTTGTTGCCGCCGATCGTGGTGTTGCGGAAGCGGAACTGGTGGCAGTGCGCTACGGTCGTCCCTTTTATGACGGACAGATCATTGCAGGCGCCGATACGGGAATCCGCACCCTTGAGGACCTTGACGGCAAGAGCTTTGCCCGCCCCGACCCCTTGAGCACATCCGGCTGGATTATTCCGAGTCTGACCATTCGTGCGGCCGGGGTAAATCCCGATACCGATCTTTCCCGGGTTGTTGACGCCGGTGGTCATACCGGTGTGGTTACAGCGGTCTACAACGGTGACGTCGATGCAGGGGCAACTTACGTGGATGCCCGGGGCAACGTGGAAGAAGATTTTCCCGATGTCTACGAGAAAGTACAGGTTATCGAGGTAAGCGCACCTATTCCCAATGACGGTGTGCAGTTTCACCCGAGCGTTCCTGAAGAGATGAAGGAAAAGATCATTCAGGCGCTGTTGGACATCGCCGCAACCGACGCAGGTGCCGAAGCACTTGGCCAGGCCTACCAGTGGCAGGGCCTGGAACGTCACGGCGACGATTTCTACGATCCCTTCCGACAGGTACTGCAGTCGGCCGGTGTTGACGCCGCGTCGCTGATGGGTGACTGATCGTCTGTAAAATCAGAAGAGGCTATCTCCCGGCGGTCTTCCGTCGGCGAGATAGCCTTTCTTGTCATGTAGTATTGCCCGGGAGGAATAGTCGTGCTCGAATTCACACAGCTGTCAAAGACGTATGACGATGGGACGCAAGCCCTGAAAGAGGTCAGCTTCTCGGTGGAACCGGGGGAGTTTCTCGTCGTGATAGGTCTTTCGGGATCGGGAAAGTCAACGTTACTGCGTTGTACCAACCGGTTGATAGAACCGACCTCCGGAAAAATTTCCTGGGACGGTCTCGATATTACCGGTGCAGACAATACCCAGCTTCGTACAATTCGGCGCCGGATCGGTATGATTTTCCAGCATTTCAATCTGGTAAAACGGCTCAGTGTCATGAACAACGTGCTGTCGGGACGCCTGGGATATCTTGATACGTGGAAGAGTATGCTCTACCGCTTCGACACCGCGGACCATGAAAGCGCGTTTCGGGCACTTGAGCGGGTTGGTCTTACCGAACAGGCCTTCAAACGGGCCAGCGAGCTTTCCGGCGGCCAGCAGCAACGCGTCGGAATCGCCCGGGCGTTAATGCAGGAGCCGGAGATTATCCTGGCGGACGAACCGGTAGCGAGCCTCGATCCCGTCCTTGCCCACACTATTCTGGGCTATCTGGAACGGCTCAACAAGGAAGACGGGATTACCGTTATTTGCAGCCTTCATTATCTCGATCTCGTCCAGCGGTACGCGACAAAGGTGATCGGACTGCGGGACGGACGAGTTGTCTATCGCGGCACAGGTGCGGACATCCGCGGTATGACCGACGAGGAGTTCAAGGAAATATACGGTGAGGAAGCCGAGCGGGTAGGAGCAAGTCCGATTGCTGCCGCTACTGCTACGGCCTCTGCTGTTGGGCAACCTGCCCGGTCGGAAGAGGGGGAACGGTAATGGCCAAAACACCGCAGCAGAAAGAGCGCATCCGACAGGCACGAATCACCGCCCGCACCGCCGTTCAGGACCCTCTGGTACCACCGGCGCTGTCTGCACTGTTTTCGCTGCTGGTTCCCGGACTGGGTCAGATTCTCAGTCGTCAAACCCAGCGTGGGATTCTCATTCTTTCCGCCTTTGCAACGGGGCTGGGAATCTTTGTCTGGCGCGTCGCAGACCTGGGCAGGCGGGTGGAAGGCTTCTTTCCCACTATCAATCGAGCTCTGGAACGAAGCCCCGGCTTTGTCATTCTTGTGGCACTTTCACTGGCTCTTGTATGGATTGTCACCGCATGGGACGCCTATCGCTGCTCCCGGGACCAAAAGCGGCCCACCACGGGAGTATTTGCCCTGGTTCTCATGTCCTTTTTTGTTCTGGGCTGGCAGATTGCCGAAATAGATGTCGTGAAGCTGGTGCGTCAGGCTCCCGAAGCGTTACCGCCTCTGTCCCGGGTCATGTGGCCCTGGTCCGCGGCAGTGACCTTTGAGACGGAATCCCTTGCCGCCCGGGCGGAGATCCTTGCCGGCGAGGGAACGCCGCCGGTTCGCTCCCAGCCGGTGGAAGATGAGCCCTACCTGCGGGTAGAGCCCAATGTGGGGCAGATGTCCAGCCAGGACGAAAACTACCGTCCCGTACCGGGCACGCGGATAACCCTGACCGGTACCAATTTTACCCCGGACACCGAGACGGAAATCTGGTGGCGGGATCCTCTGGGCAACCAGTTCCGTCCCCGGGAAGATGGAGAGTATCTCATCTTCCAGACCGACGGTGACGGTTCATTTCAGCTGGAAATGACCATGCCCTACCGGCTGGCGCCACCAAGTGCTGAAGGACCCTTCATACATATCGTGGAAGCCCGGCAGGTTTCCCGGGTAGGTCTGCCAAAAGCATCGGAGGCATTGAAGCTGACTATCAATCGCATGATCGAGACCATTTTCATGGGAATGATGGCGACGTTCTTCGGAATCATCTTTTCTATTCCCGTGAGTTTTCTGGCCGCCCGCAACATCATGTCCGGCAGCAGGTTGACCATGGCTTTCTATTACATCACCCGGACCATTCTCAATATCATTCGGTCTATAGAACCGTTGATCTGGGCGCTTATCGCAGTAGTGTGGGTCGGCCTGGGGCCCTTCGCCGGTATTGTCGCCCTTACGCTTCACTCGATAGCAGCCCTGGGCAAGCTTTACTCCGAGGCGATTGAAGGTATTGACGCCGGTCCCATCGAAGCAATTCAGGCAACGGGCGCCAACCGCCTGCAGACGATCATGTTCGGGGTGATACCCCAGATGATTTCGCCGTTCATCAGCTTTTCCATCTATCGGTGGGATATCAACGTCCGCATGTCCACCGTTATCGGTCTGGTTGGTGGTGGTGGTATCGGTTTCCTGCTGGTCCAGTACATACGTCTGCTGGATTACCGTTCCGCCGGAATCGCTGTGTGGTTTATCGCCATCACCGTGGCGACGCTGGACTATGTCAGCGCGGAGATCAGAAACAGACTGATGTAACCGGCGCGTGCAGGCCGATGCACGCAAGCCGGCTTCGCGCCGGCCGCCGTGGCCGCCCCGGTTCTGCAAATCTTTCTTTTCTGCCATACTCCTTTCAATGGACACACAGCAATGGGATCCCCGGGTCCCTCTTATTCTCGTTACAAACGACGACGGCATCGCGTCACCGGGCCTGGTAGCAGCGGTTGAAGCCGCACGAACACTCGGTCAGGTGGTTGTTGCTGCACCGACAACCCAGCAGACTGCCCGGGGCAGAAGCATCGTCGGCGAAAATGGTGACTTTTTTCATTCCGTGGAGCTGGCGGTACAGTCCGCCCCGAATCTGCCGGCCGTTCAGGCGTGGCACGTGAACGCCTCGCCCGCCCTGGTGGTTCGCCACGCTCTGGCTACGCTCTTTCGGGACCGGTACCCCGATCTGGTCATTTCCGGCATTAACTACGGAGAAAACCTGGGCAACAATATCATGATCTCCGGCACCCTCGGTGCCGCTTTCCAGGCTGCCGCCCAGGGCGTTCCCGCTCTGGCAATGTCACGACAGACCGACATCACCCATCACTTTTCGTACGGGGAACTGGACTGGACCGATGCTGAGCGGGTCACCCGGAAATGGGCACAACGTCTTCTCGAGGTCAGTTTCAATGGCGCCTATCATCCACCGAACGGTCGGGTGCCTACGGACGGTTCAAAAAACCATCCTGCGGGTCTTCTTCCGTTTGACGTTCTGAAGGTCGATGTGCCCGATATCTGTCCTCCAGGAACGGAAGAGCGCTTTACCCGTCTTTCCGATCGACACTATTTTATGTCCCTCATGGACGATGCCGGACCGGAAACGCCTATCGGAGCGGCCGTTACAACCGTCGATATCGACGCTACCGGACTGGCCGGAGACGACGATATCTATGCGGTCGCGGTGGACGGTGTAGTGTCAATCACGCCACTACAGCTGGATAACACGGCGCCTCTCTCAGAAGCGGCGATCTGCCTGAAAGCAGAACGGTGAATTCTTTTCGGTCCGAATTGTCATCTTCAGAAATTCGAACCGGTCGGTTTCTCGTTCGCCGTTTTGCGGCGTTAAACGGTATTTCTGTGGCATTGCTGATGGACAGTGTCCTCATTCTCTATGCTATTCGCAACGGTGTTGGTGATGTTGCGCTTGCGGTCCTGGCGTCCTTTATTCATCTGACCATGCCATTCATGATTCTCGGCAAGGCGGCGGTCCGACGGTTTGGTGCCGCCAGAACGTGGGGGATAGGCTGGTTCTTGCGGAACGTTTCTGCCCTTGTCATGATTGCCGCGCCGTTTGTTCCCGAAGGATCCCCCCAGGCGATCCGAACGGGAATAGTGTTGCTTGGGGCTTTCGGTTTTGCCGCCTTTCGGGCTGTAGGACTGGTAGGAAATTCTCCGGTAATCGGTGAAATCACCACCGAGTTCGACCGGGGGCGCTTCCTGTCGGGTAACTGGGTCAGAACAACGACGGCCCAACTGATCTCTCTGTCGGCAATGGTAGTTATTCTCAGAAGTACGCCGGCTACCTGGGTGTTTCAGGTGATTATCGCAGTCGCAGCGATTATCGGTATGTACGTGGGAATCATTCTTTCGCGAGTACCGGAGACCGATATACCCCGTGAGTCTGCGGAAAAACCGTTTCGGCACGTCCTTTCCACGTTGTTTCGGGAACGGCGGATGCGAAAACTCCTTTTCGCCTGGGCCGCAGGCTTCGCCGCCTTCACTGTAGTTATTCCCTTCGCTATCATAACTCTCAAGAACGGATACGGACTGTCGGATCATCAGGCACTTCTGTTCTCCCTTCTGACGTTGACCGGCGGAATAACTGCCAGCGTCGTGAACGGTATTGTTGCGGATCGGGTGGGTCCCCGACCTCTCTTTGTCATTTACGTGACAGCCCTGGGTGCAATTGCCGTTTTCTGGGCGTTTGCACCGATGAGGCTGATGGCTTTTCCCACAGCGATTGCTTTCTTTCTATCGGGGTACTGCAAGTACGGTATTCTGTCGGTTACCAGCCACTATTTTCTGAACGTCGCCCACACTACTGACCGTGTAGGAAGTGCCCTCATTCTCAGGATCGTCTCGGGTGCGACTGCCGGGATTACCGGTGCTGTTCTGGGCGGTGGAATTCTGGGCGGGTTGTCATCCGCAGGGTATACCGGACTGGCTGTGTACCGGATGTACTTCCGGTTGGCTCTGCCCGCTTTTCTTGTGCTCATTCCCGCAGTTGTTCGCCTTGAAAAACTGAAGGAGTGGCCCGTGGGCTCTACGGCAATTCTGCTCATGCAGCCCTGGAGAATTGCTGCCTTCAGACGGCGGAAGTAAAGGGTACTGTCGGTACCACGCCTCACACCGCTTTTTTTACCGCAGGAAAATCCAAAATCACTTCTACACCCGGGCCGTCGGTATTGTAGATTACCGATCCTGCAAGCTGATGGGCCAAAGCAAAGACGAGTTGCACACCAAGAGTGTCGCCGTTTCTCGGGCCGTCGGTACCGATTGAACCATCGGGTATACCAACGCCGTAATCCCTGACCACAAGTCGACACGTATCGGCACTGTCATTAGTCAGCGACAGATCTATTTGTCCCCCGCTGTCCCTGGTATAGGCGTATTTCAGGGCGTTGGATACCAGTTCATTGATGACAAGCCCGACGGGGACGGCGTGGTCAAGATCCATTTCCAGCGTCTCATCGATGTTCTGGTGAATGGAAATTCCGTCCACCGAGGCGGTCATGGCAGAGTAGAGGGATGAGAGCAGATCTTCTACGTAGTTCTTCATGGAAATGTGAGACAGCGAGGTAGTCTGATAGAGCTGTTCGTGTACCAGCGCCATTGAATGAACGCGTGTCTCGCAATCCTTGAAATATTCCAGAGCACGGGGATCCTTTACCGCAATACTTTGCATGTTCAGTATGCTCGAAACGACCTGCAGATTGTTCTTTACGCGGTGATGAATCTCCTTCAGAAGAACCTCTTTTTCCCGGAGAGTTTCCCGGAGCTCGGCTGTGGCTAACGCCCGGCGTCGGATGTTGACTATCAGAAGCGAGACAAGAACCAGCAGCATCAGCAGTACAAGAATGACTGCTATGATTTCTCTACGATACAGACGCCATACCGACAGTTCTTCGTTTATTATTGTTGATCCCGGAGGAAGCTGAGCCCTGTCAATGTCAAACCTTTCGAGGGCGTTTGCATCAAATATCCACCGGTTCGGGCTTGATGTTAGAAGAGGAATATCAATTATGTCTGTACCATCAAGAACACGCCGGGCCATCGCCCCGGCAGCCCGGCCCTGTTCCCAGCCACTGACCAGTTTTCCGCCAAGGACTCCAGTTCCCATAAAAAAATCCCAGGAAACGAAAACGGGAGCCGGCATCTCTTCGGCGACGATCGTTCCAGCGACGTCAACGGGTAACATGGTGCCTGAGGTGTCCAGTACAGACCCGATCAGAATGACAACATCGTTCGGGCGAACTCTTTTTGAGATCTGCAGTAACTCGGTCGTGTTCACTTCGGGATACGTTTGTACTCGTCGGGAAGTACCCGATTCACGAAGGGCCTGTCCGGCGAGCAACAGATTCCGGTACGTCGTCACCGTTCCGTCTCCCAGGACCCAGACGTTATCTCCGTCCTGAAAAGAAAAGGCAAGTTCAATGGTTGGAGCTATATCCAGGTGTTCTTCCACACCGGTGACGTTGTTCAGGCCTCGTACCAGCTGCGGTTCGTAGAAGTTAATGCCGGTAAAAACAGTTGGTATCGGCCCAAAAATAGCATCGCGATACGTTCTTGCAAAATCGAGGGCCAGATTATCCGTTACTACCAGCATATCGGGTTTCCATGCATCGAATTTTTCCGAGTAATACCGGGCGGTGGATGCAAAATATTCAGGCGAAGCATGATATTTCGAATCCAGAAACTCGCTGTGGACAATGACCCTTTCCTCCCGGCCGGCACGGATGGTGTTTCGAAGTCCGGTATCGAGGTCTCGGGTCCACTGGTAGTCGGTGCCGTAGGAATGGATGACCAGTACACTCTGCAGCGGGGTAGACTCAGCATCTTCGGCAGACACGGTACATGGCACTGATGCAACCCATATGAACAAAACAGACACGAGAAAAATTCTCATACCTCTATTGTAATTCCTGGCCGTCGACTTTACGAGAGGCCCTTGAAGCGGTAGTTTATAGATATGGCATTCGGAGAATTTCTTCAGCTGCCTTTGGTAATTGCAATAACATCCCAGCTGTGCGCGCAGATTTTTAAGGTAATTCTGTATTCCGTCATCCAACGCAGATTTGCCCTGGACCGATTTGTCAACGCCGGTGGGATGCCAAGCGCCCACACCGCCTTGGTTACCGCCCTGGCTGCGGCACTAGCGCTGCGGAACGGGCTTTTCAGCGATATTTTTGCGGTGACCTTTGTCTTTGCCGCTATTGTTGTCTATGACTCGTTCCGCCTGCGGGGACATGTGCAGCGACATGCCCAGGTTTTAAACCAGCTCTTGAAACCACGGCTTGAAATACACTCTGAACCACGAGGAGGCGGGAAAGAGAAAGACCAGGCGTCCGTATCGGAACACATCGGCCATACTGTACCGGAGGTTGCCGCAGGAATCATCTGGGGTTTGATGTTTGCCCTGGGAATGAATTAGTTTCGCATGTCGCGTTACGACACCCGAAATAGTAAAAAATGCCCGGCTGTCGCCGTGTATTTTCGTATTAGTTTTTAACAGGAGGAACTCATGAATATTGCGGGTCTGTTACAGGATTCATTTCTGAAAGTTAAATCGAATCCGGCGCTTCTTGTCCCGGTGCTGGCGTCAACGATTCTCATTGCGATTGTATCTCTCATTCTTGTTGGAACTATGGTTCCCCAGCTGGGTCCGATCAGATCGGATGCGGTAATTTCCGCCGATGAAGCGGCAGGGTATGCGGGCATGGCGTTTGGACGAATGGTGGCACTGCTCATTATCAGTTCCATCGTGGGTCTTCTTGCTCACGGTATGACCGTCCTGATGGCGGATGACGCTCTGAACGAGCGGCCCGTTCAGTTGACTGCGGCGTGGCAAAAGGTTCGGAGCCGAATTGTGGCACTGATTGGAACGTCCATTATTGTCGGTCTTCTCGTGAGTGTGGGGCTGATGTTGCTGGTTCTGCCTGGCGTAGTCCTTGCCTTCTTCCTGATGTTCAGTTTTGTGGCTCTTATGGTGCTCGATCTGAGCCCCTTCAGCGCCCTGGCACGAAGCTTCACCACCGTTCGACGACACTTTGCATCGTCGTTTATCTTCTTTCTGGTTATGATCGCCCTGGGCCTTCTGGTTGGTCTGGTGAATTTCGTTATCGCTCTGATTCCAGTGCTGGGAGCCATTCTGACCATACTGGTGACGTCTGTGTATCTGTCGTTTCTGTCGGTTTTCGTGGTTGCCGTTTTTCATGGACTTACCGACGGTACTGCCGCTCCGGAGGTGTAGAACGGTTCAGAACGCCAGGTACTCCCGGATTTCCCGAATGTGAATGTACAGAAGTACCTGGGCCTCGTACATGCCGGCGCGGGTTCGTATTCGCGGAGGCTCTCGAAGTACCACCGTACCCGTTACCTCCCGAGGTCGGTTAATGTAACGTCCCCTGAGAAATTCCCGTAGCCCGTGATGTACCGCCTCTTCAACGGCAGCAAGCTTGCCCTCCAGGCCGTCCAGAAGTGGAGCCGAACCGTGACCGGCCGCCCGTTCCACATCTCTGTTCTGCCAGGAGCGTAGTCGTATCTTTTCATACTCCGACAATTCGTAATCGATCAAACCGTACAGAGTGGTTCGCTCGTCCCGAATTTCCCGAAGCATCAGACGTGTATCTCCCCAGGGTATCTGTCCCACCGGCTCCAGACTGAAATAGCGCTCCACGTTGCGTGCGGGGTACTCCGGGGTATAGATGAAGTCAAAACCGAAAATCATCGCTGAGATGGTGTACTGCGCTTCCCGCAGCAGACGTTCTTCAACGGGAGCGTCTCCGTGGATGATCCGGTCGGAAATTGACCAGATTTCCATGTTGAGAACATCTCCCCAGGGTTCCGGCGGAACGGGGGTCTGAGCGGCCGGGTGATAGGAAGAAAGAAGGAAAGCCGCAACAAACACCGACGCAAATATCGCTGCACGGAATTGTCGTTCCACCGAGGCCCCGCTCCCTAACCGAAAAAGCGGCGGTAGGGGCTTATTCCCACCCGTATGACGAAGTAAAGATAAGCGAAGGCAAACCCCGCCAGGTGTGTCAGATGGGCAACATTGCCACCTCGCCCGCTCATCTGTGAGAAGACTTCCAGCACGGTATATCCGATTACCAGAACAGATGCCCTGACGGGAATAATGCCGAATATGAAAATTTCTGCATTGGGAAAGAAGGTAGCGAATGCCAGCAGTACCGCGAACACCGCTCCGGATGCTCCTAAGAGAAAAACATAGTAACTGCCGGTAAACCAGTACACTGCCAGTGAAAAGAGGCCCGCCAGAAAACCGGTGACGAGATAAAAGAGCAGAAACTCCCAGCTGCCCAATTGTCGTTCAACCTGGGTTCCAAAAAAGAAGAGCCCCAGCATGTTGAACAGCAGGTGGGATATACCGGAATGGGCGAACATATAGGTAAACGGCTGCCAGTAGAACCCTTCCACCACCGTCAAAGCGGGGTTCATGGCCAGATAGGACACAATTTTACCGTTCATGTTGCCGAGAAAGAAGACAAAGAGATTTATCCCAATAAGGATAAACGTGATGTTGCCGTCGAGGTAGGGCAGTTTACGTCGCCATATAGGTTGTTGTATCACCGAAAAACGGTATTGCCTTTCCGGTGAACGGTCAAGTGTGGTAGCGTTTTTGCTATGGCGAAACACGGACGGCGCAGGCAGGACCACCTATCCCGACAGGCGCACAGTGAGGGGTACCACGCCCGAAGTGTCTACAAACTTGCCGACATCGACAAAAAGTACGGAATCTTTTCGTCCGATGTCTCCAGGGTACTTGATCTGGGTGCGGCTCCCGGCTCATGGACACAATATGCTATAGAGAAAGGCGCGTCAGTTGTGGCAATTGACCTGGTCCCTATGGATGTGGCCGGAGCTACCTGTCTGATCGGCGACTTTACCGAGTCTGAAACGATAACCCGCCTGGCCGCACGTGGACCGTTTGATCTGGTCATGAGTGATGCTGCGCCCGCCACCACCGGTAACAGGATTGTGGATACCGGGCGCAGTGAAGCGCTGGTCGAGTCTATTCTTTGGAACCTTTCAGCATGGCTGGCTCCGGAAGGGTTCTGTGTTGCCAAAATTTTTCAGGGTGGCGGTGAGCAGTTGTTGCGAAACGAGTTTCAGCACCGATTCACCCGGGTAACTCTCTTTCGTCCCGGGTCAGTTCGTAAAGAGTCTTTCGAAACCTATCTGGTGGGAATCGGGTTCCATCCGTCACAATAAAGAAGCCGCGCTACCATGCGCGGCTTCAACCCTAAGATCGCGGACAGAAAGAAGAACGGAAGATGTCTACGCCCCTGACAATCCTGTGTAAAGAATAGCCCTTGTTGAACGGAAAGTCGAATGTTTTCCCGACAAACATGACGAACTATATCTGTTTTTCCATCGTATCGGTCTCACCGAAGGTGTTGTGCTCTGCATCATGTAGAAACGTGGCGACTGCTTTCTCCAGTTCATCAAGAAGACTCCCAAGTATGTCCTGGTCTTCCGTGGCGTCGCGAATCAATTTGGTGATCTTTCCCGCCCGATCAGCTACGATTTCGGCGCCGGCGGTCCCGGCGGATCCTTTAATGGTGTGAGCAATCTGTCGAAGATCGTGAATATTTCTCTGTTCCCAGGCAGTCCGACACTGCTGCAAGTGTTCCGGCAGGCTTTCGCGGATGTTGTGCAGCACTTCTTCAGCTATTTCGATTGTGTTACCGACTCTGTTCAACAGATCCCGTCGGTTGAAGACGTGCAACTTCTGTTTCGACTGATCCTGCCGGTGGTGAAGGTCCAACGCTTCCAGCAGCTTTTTCAACTCGTGCGCGTTCCCGTCGATTACCTGGACACATTCCGTCTGAGTGCCGGAAAGCTCCGTCCGCCGGAGAATATCGGTCATACGAATAATTTCATTCACCGGATCCTTGACTGCATGCAAAACGTCTTCGGTGTTAACGGGATTATTCATTGTCGTGAATGGGAAGCCGAATAGAGAAACGAACGATAGGCTGGGGTTTCTTCCATGTGTAATCAATACCGGAATGGGCAGATATCCAGCCTCCCAGGCGTTTCATTATCTTTCGAGCGATGTACAAACCAGCACCATCGGTCCACTTCTCTTCCGGCAGGTATTCCGGAAAGGCTTCAATAGTGAAAAAGAGATCGAAAATCAACTCCTGATAATCATAGGGTATACCGTAGATCTGTTTATTTTCACGGTCCATCGCCTGGAGGCGTCGTGCCACATTCATGATATGAATATTGAGTATTTCTTTTCCACCCTCGACGATACGGGAGGTGCCTATTTCCAGGGGAGTCTCCTCAGGTGAATACTTGATGGCGTTGACTACCAATTCGTGAAATACGTCTTCCAGTTGCGACATATCCACCCGCACCGATTTGCCTTCAAGCAGGGTTCGCTCCTCGTTCTTCCTGGAGAAGTCTACAAGTCCCAGATTAATCGAACGTTTATGGGCTTCGGCGATGTCTTTCAAGCGGGTCGTTGCCAACTCGCGAAGCCTCTCGTGAAAAGTCTGTACCTTCATTGTTTCAAGGTCGAAGTCCATGGTGTCCAGATTCCCGATGAACTCAACTCGTTCCAGAAGGCGTTTCTGGTTACGTGCAGATGTAAGCGCCATATCAAGGACAGCCTTTGGAACGATGTAATTTGCCTCGTCAGCTTCCGAGAAGGAGCTTTCCAGCATGTCTACCCAGAGAAAACCGCCGCTCTGATTCAGATTACGAGAAAGATTGGCGACCAGTGTCTCCGTCTGTCTCGAATCTTTGGATGCGTACAACAGGCGCCAGTTACTGAGCTTCCGGTTTTCCAGGTCCAGGAGTCGTTGTTCGTCCAGAATCTGCCGAATTTGCTGTTCCCGCTCCTTTTCGCTGATGATCTTCTTTACCCGAAAGACGAAGGTCTTCGGATCAATAGGCTTACTGATGTAGTCATCCGCGCCGTGTCGGATGAGTTCTACAGCTATTCCGAGGTCGTCGTTTTGAGTCAGAAAAATAAAGGGAACCTCAGGGGCCTTTTCCTTGACCCGGGCGAGAAATTCATCACCCCGCATCCCGGGCATATAGAAATCCGAGAGAATTACGTCAAAGGATGCAAGATCTTCCTCCAGCGCATCTTTGGGGTCGGTGTGGGTGACAATTTCTTCAGCTGTTCCCGAAAGAGCCTGTCTGGAAACGGTAAGAATGACCTTTTCATCGTCTACCAAGAGTATTTTCATTGATATATTCCGTTTTCCTTTTTTGAAGGTACTCAACAAACGCGGCGGGGTCCATGGGTTTTCCGAACAGGTAGCCCTGACCTTCGGTGCAACCCTGTTCGACAAGAAGTAACTGTTGTTCCTCTGTTTCGATTCCCTCCGCAACCAGATCAAGGTTGAGAGCGTGACCCATAGCGATAATTGTGGCAACGATCGCCTGATCGTTGGGATCGTACGCGACCTCGTCAACAAATGACTTGTCGATCTTCAGCACATCGAGAGGCAGCCGTTTGAGATAGTAGAGTGAAGAATAGCCGGTACCGAAGTCGTCGATGGCAAGAGTCAGTCCCCGTTCCTTGATCCCGTGAAGGATCGGAATTGTGTTATCTATGTCGTCCATAATGACGCTTTCAGTCAATTCAATTTCCACGATGCCATTGAGTCTTTCGTCGTTAAAGATTGAAGAAAGACGCTCCAGAAATGCAGGGTTTCGAATTTCCTTTATGGATGCGTTGAAGGAAAGTCTGATTCTGTCCATGAACGGAAGAAGTACGCCTTCCATGTCATTACGGATATTCCGAAGTAACAGTTCTCCCAGGGGAATGATGAGGTTTGTCTCTTCCGCCAGGGGAATGAACTCAGCCGGAGATACGACGGAACCGTCTTCCCGAATCCACCTGGCCAGCGCCTCCGCACCGATAACGCGACCCGAGGTGAGGTCTACCCGGGGCTGATAGAAAGGTACGATCCGTCCCTTCTTGAGGTCATGACGCAGCTGTGATTCCAGAGAGATTCGCCGACGAAGGGCCTCATCAAGTGCAGCAGTGAACATACCTATACGGCCGCGTTCTTCCACAATAGGACGTTCCTTGACCTGGTACATGGCCACTTCTGCATTATTCAGAAGCACCTCCGCCTGGTCTCCGTCATCGGGAAAGAGGGAGACACCGATTGTGATAGTGGTTGTTATCGATGCATCTCCTATCTGAAGAGGGTTTCCGCAGATGGCCGAAATCTCTTCAGTTATTGTGGCGTAGTCCCATTGATCGGTAATCCCTTCCATAAGCAGGCCGAACTCATCCCCACCAATCCGGGCAATCGTTGCGCGGTCACCCACCGTCTGTTTGAGGATAGTGGCAAACTGCTCGAGAAACGCATCCCCTTCCGTATGTCCGATAGTCTCGTTTATCTTCCGGAAGTCGTCGATATCGGCAATGGCCACGGCCACGCTCGTTTCATTCCGGCGGGCGTTGCGAAGGGCTGAATCAGTCCGTTCCAGGAAGGAGAGCCGATTAGGAAGGCCGGTAAGAGCGTCAAAGTTCGTCTGAAACTCTACCTCTTCTTCCTTTGCCCGCAGTTCCGTCAGATCGTGAAAGACGGCAACGTAGTTTGTGATTTCTCCGTACGTATCATAAATGGCCCGAATTGTCAGCCATTCCGGGTAGACTTCACCAGTTTTCCGACGATTCCAGATTTCCCCCTGCCACTCTCCGGTGTTTACCAGTTTGGCCCACATTTTCTGAAAAAAGACTTCATCGTGACGCCCTGAATTGAGAACGCTGGTCTTTTTACCGATGATCTCGTCCTGTTGGTAGCCGGTTATAAGGGAAAAAGAAGTATTAATTTGCTGTACTACACCCTGGTTATCGGTAATTGCTACGCCGTTGAGAGAAGACTCAACAACGCTGTTCATCAGCTGTAACTCCCGGTTCACGTGGCTCAACGAGCTTGTCCGTTCCTTCACCAGCTGATCCAGTTCGCGGTTTACCCGGCGAAGCTCGCTCTCGGTTCGTACCCGGGCGGTTATATCCCGGGCAATTCCAATGACGATGTTTCTGTCGGTCCAGCGGTACAGTGAAATCTGCATTTCCACGGGAACAAGGACGCCGTCACGGCACCGATGAGTGGTCTGAAACGGTGACCGTCGCGTGTCGGACAGCGAGACCATTTTCCGAAAGCGCTCCGTCATTTCCTCGCGGGAAACCTGTACGTCGATATCATGGGGTCCCATGGCCAGCAGTTCTTCACGTGAGTATTTCAGCATCTCTGTAGCTGCGTTGTTAACGTCGAGAAAGGCCATCGTTTCTGCGTCCACAAGATAAATTGCGTCGCCGGAAGCGTCCAGGGCGGCCCGCAACCGGCGCAGTTCTTCTTCCCGTTCTTTTTGTTCAGAAATGTCCGCGACAAATGTTGCCTTTCGGAGTCGTCCGTCGGGCCCGACAAAACGGTTTGCCGCAGCAAGGATTGTGAAGTTCGTGCCGTCTTTCCGGGTGGCACGAAACTCACCGGGCAGTTCCGCCTTACCGGCAAAAAAGACGTTATAGAACTCTACAGTTTGTTTCCGTTCTGTTTCAGGTACAACAATAGTAAAGTATTGACCAATAAGTTCGTCCCGGTTGTAACCATAGATCGCACAGTAGGCGTCGTTTACGTACTCAAAGATACCGTCCGGATCGGTAATACAGAGGCCGTGAATCGACGTTTCGACAACGCTGCGAAAGCGGGCTTCGCTCTCAGAAAGTTCCTGTATGCGATTCTGAAGCTCTGTAATGTGTGCAGACTCTTTACCAGCGGAAGACACAGTATTGCCTCTATCTTACCTGGAAACGAGAGTTGATTGCATGGATAACCATATTTATCGCAAATATAACCCCGTAACGGCGAGAAAACAAGCCGGTGTCAGAGAAAGCTTTTTCGATAGTTACGCGCAAGCCCGGTTGGCCTTTCACCGCGTTACCGTTCATAATCTGTGGGGAGTCAAAGGAATCGAATGAGTATCTGTCATTTCTGGTGGGACCGGCAAGCCCGGCGATTCATCCCGGCCCGTCCGGTCGCATTTCTGTGCATCGTCATAGTTGTGGCCCTTGGGGTCGGTCCGGGTGGGAAAAGTGCAGGTCCCGGCATTATCGGAGCCCAGGAATTCTCTTCATCTCTCGTCATTGACGAAGATTGCGAATCCCTGACGGTCGTGACCGTGACAGACTCCTGGCCGGGATCTCAACCCCGTCGGTACGCCCTTGTCCGTTCCGGTGATCCCGCCCCCGATCCGGCCTCCTTTGACGCGGTAATAACCGTACCGGTGCGGCGGTTGATTTCTCTCTCTTCCACCGTGATACCCCATATTCGCGATCTCGGTTTGTTGGACTGGCTGGTGGGTGTGGATACAGGCCGGTATATCTATGACGATGAGGTTTATCGTAAAATTCGCTCGGGAATGATAACCGAGGTCGGTTCCGCCGATTCCCTCGATATGGAACGGGTTGTTGCTTCCCGGCCGGACCTGGTGGTGACCTCCGCAGTTGGTGCCGATGACCCCACATTGCGGCGTCTTGAGTCTGCCGGTATACCCGTACTCGTTCTGGGAGACTGGCGAGAACAGTCTCCGCTGGGGAGGGCCGAATGGATCCGTCTGTTCGGGGTGCTCTTTGATCACAGTGGCAGAGCAGAGGAGCTGTTTCGGAAACGGGTGGAGGCGTACAAGGCTGTGGCTGCCCTGGTTGCGGAGGTGCCGGCAGGTGACCGTCCCACTGTTCTTGCCAACGCGCCCTGGCAGGGAACGTGGCCTATCCCGGGTGGAGAAAGTTATGTTGCCGCCCTCTTTGCCGACGCCGGGGGGCGTTATCTCTGGGCCGACACATCCGGCAGCGGTTCGCGCTTTCTCGATCTGGAAGCGGTTCTGGAACGCGCCGTAGACGGGGACTTCTGGTTCAATCTCAATTATGGTTGGGAGTCCCGGGAAGACGCCCGCCGTCTGGACCCGCGTTTGACCCTTTTCCGGGCGTACCGGACTGAACAAATGTACCATTACACGCGGCGTGTGCGGTCCCGTGGTGCCAACGACTTCTGGGAGTCCGGCGCCACCCGGCCCGATCTTGTTCTGGCGGATCTCGTGCGCATCATGCATCCCCAATTGTTGCAGGACCATGAACTGGTCTATTACCGGAGGCTGGATTGAACGGGCGCATTGCCTGGCTGATTCCGCTTCTTCTCCTTCTCATATTGATTTCCCTTTCGGTGGGGTCTATCCGGGTTCCTTTGCACCAGCTGTGGCGGGCGGTCCTGCCGGATACGGCGGCCGCAGCGGAGGAAGTGGCTGGTGACGGCGCCGCAGCGTCGGTCTACCGCATAATAGTCCGGGACGTCCGGGCGCCCCGTACGGTGGCGGCAATTGCCGCGGGAAGCGCCCTGAGTCTTGCGGGGCTCCTCATGCAGACCGTCTTCCGTAACGCCCTGGCAGGGCCCGGCGTCCTGGGGGTGACCTCCGGGGCGGGCCTCGGGGTGGCGGTAGTGCTACTCAGCGGGGCGGGAGCGCAGGCGGTAATGCCGGTGGGAGTCGCTGCGGTTATCGGCGCTTCTTCGGTACTGGTGTTGGCTCTTCTGGTAAACCGCATTATCGGGCAACCGGTTATTCTGCTTGTTCTGGGTCTGCTTTTCGGATATGCCGCCAGTGCCGGTACAACTCTTTTGATGGCATCCAGCCCCGCCGAAGGGCTTGAACGGTACGTAGTATGGAGTTTTGGTTCTTTTGCTCTTCCGCCGGGACCGGCCCCCCCCCTTCTGGCGGTGGCGGTGCTGATTGTGGTGTTGGTGCTTACCTTTACCGGAGGGCGTCTTGACGCACTTCTGCTGGGCCAGTTGTACGCTGAAAGCTCGGGTCTCAACGCCCGGACCGTACAGGGGACACTGATTCTCGTCTCGGGAGTTCTCACCGGTCTGGTCACCGCTCTTACCGGGCCAATCACTTTTATCGGAGTGGCGGTGCCCCATCTTGCCAGGGGCTGGGTCCGAAGTTCCCGTCACGCCCTTCTCGTACCGGCGACAGTTCTCATGGGTAGCTGCCTGGGAATCGCGGCGGATATCGTATCCCGGCTTCCCGGGGTGGATCGGGTCCTGCCGCTGAACTCGGTCATGGCCCTGGTGGGAGTGCCGATAGTTCTGACCGTTCTTCTCAGGCCCGGCCGTCGTGTCACGGAGGAAGGTATCGGGTTATGAGGGGCCGCAGATGAAGCCGCGTGACGGACACCCTCTGATCTCCGCCCGGGAATTGCGCCTCGGATACCGTCGGGGTCCGGACATCGTATCCGGTATCGACGCGAATATCCGGAAAGGCGAACTGCTGTGTATCATCGGACCAAACGGTGGAGGTAAAACGACACTCCTGCGGTCTCTGTCGGGCCTTCTCCGACCCCGTTCCGGGCGAGTCCTGCTGGAAGGGCACACCCTGTACGGACGGGGCGCCCTGGACCGCCGCCGGCGTGCCCGGACAATCGCAGTAGTTCTCACCCATCACGTTACACCGGCGTACCTCCGGGTTCGCGAACTGGTGAGTCTCGGCCGTCTCCCTTACCGGGACAGTCCTCGGGACGACACGATGGCAATTGACCGTGCCCTCGATCAGAGCGGTATAACCTCTCTGGCAGGGCGTCCTGTAGGAGAGCTGAGCGACGGCGAACGCCAGCGGGTCATGGTAGCCCGGGCTCTTGCCCAGGAACCACGCATTCTCCTTCTGGACGAGCCGGCGGTGCACCTGGATCCTCCCCATCAGAGCGAGCTCTTTCTGTTACTCCGCGACCTGGCGGGCGAAGAAATCATTGAGAGTGTCGCTATTGCCACCCATCAGCTCCATCTGGCCCTCCATTTCAGCGATCGTCTCCTTCTTGTAGCGGGGGGAACGGTGGAAACGGGCTCGCCGGAGGAGTTTCTCCGGAGAAACAGACTGGAACTGGCGTTCAATGACGGAACGGAGCATCATCGTCTTGCACTGGACCCTCATCGTGGTTGGTTTGTGCCCGCCGTCGGAGCTGACAGAACTCCCTTCCTCTGGTAGATTGCACCTATGCGCATCCGCAGAGTCCGACGCTACTTGCTTCTCCCGGTGCTGTACATCGGTGTCATTTTCGGTCTTCTCTTTCTGCAGTTTTCCGGGCGGCTTACCGTCCGTCGTTCCATTGAGGAGCTGCACTTTACCGGTACCCTTATCGCCGGAGCAGACGAGACAAGCAATGAGATAACCGCGGCCCGCCTGGACTTTGACGGGATACGCTTTTCATTTTCAGAATCGGAACCGATAGTTATTACCTCGGACGAGGGGGCTGATACGAAGCTTCTCCCCCGACGGTTCGAAATTGAAGAACAAGAATTGCGGATCTTTTTAAACGACGAAAGTGTTCTCCGGTTCAACGTCTCCGACTCAGAACTCGCGGAACTTCATCTAATTCCCGTTCCGACCAGTAACTGGCCAGGAAAGGGACAACTGGTCATTCCTTACCGTCTGACCGGCGATGCCGAAGCGCAGCCGGTGGACAACGCCAACCCCGAGATTCGCGAAATTCTTCTGGAAGAGCGGCGGTTCTTTCTATCTACGCCGCCCCGAACCGCCTTTGACGATACCCGTAACAGTATGATTATTCCCCTCAGCGGCGGCAGCCAAATGGTACGATACGCGGAAATGTCTGCCGAGCAAGAAAACGTAATAGAGTCAGCCTTTGGCGGTGGACAGCGTACCATCAGTGAAGTCCGTTACGAACAGACCATTGGAGACTATCTGGACCTGGGATATATCGGGTGGTCCACAGAGCGCTTCAACGGCGGCTCCGGTACATGGCGCATGCGTGATGGTGCTCCCAGGTTTTCTGAAGAGATTCTCACGGCATACCTGGCCGAAGCGTGGCGCAGAAATGAATACTCCGTCGCTTTCAACCAGATGCGTCGTGCCGCAGATCTCCACCCCCAGCAGGTGGGTTTCCTATCGGCGGTATTTCTGGGCAACCTGAGAACCGTTTCGGCGCAGTTCGTAACCAACGACAGTGAGAGGGCAAACAGTCTGGCTGAGCGAATCGCCTCGGGAGATCCAACGGTCTTCCGGGATGAATGCGTCCTTGAATTTGCAGCCGTCAGGGGAAACGAACGTCTGTACCAGAGCCTCCTTGGCTATATCGGCAGCGTCGATTTTCGCACCGTAGGAATACCGACAGCCACAGGTATGCTGGCCGGCGCAGTGGATACAGACTTTCCCAGCCCGGAAGCAGAAGAGGCTACCCGACGTTTTCTTGCTATCATTGAAGAACGTCTCTTCCCGGCGGTACGCCGTTTTGAAGAGTTTTTCTTTCTGGAGACCGCCCAAGGTGAGGTGGATGTCTACTGGTCTATCCGGGCGGGACAGCTCATTGAAGAGGTGGGACGTCGGGAGGATAACGACCTCTATATTACTGTTGGACGCAACCTGGTCATGTCGGGGCTTCAGTTGGCGGACCCCCAGGGGTTCCTTCCGGAGTATCTATTCTTTAACGAAACGGGGGTTCAGCGCCGGGAAGGCAGCTTTGGTCCCGAGCGTCTTTACACCGTCTTCTCCGACAACCCATGGTATCCCCAGGCCATATCACTGTATGAAGACCTCGGTGCCGGCAGCTTCATCTGGACCATCGCCGATTTCACCCGCATCGACGTCAAGGACGAACAGATCTCCTTTCGTCTTCGGTATCCGGCAAATCAGACGCACTATATCATCATGCACGGCATTCCACCCTTCAATTCAATGCAGCTCTTCGGCCTGCAATGGCGCAACGACATCAGTTTCGAGTCTTATATAAAGGGTCGACACTACGATTCGTCCACGCAGACACTGATGATCAAATATACCGACAACTCCACGGAGGAAGATATCTTCCTCTACTACTAATACGAAAATGCACGGCGTCAGCCGGGCATTTTTGTTCATTTCGGGTGCCGCGAAGCGGCATGCGAAACTGATATTGAACTTTGTCAGGCCGATGCCTGACTGCAACAGCCGAGGAAATACACGGATCATGGAGAACATTAATCAGCTTCTTACCGGTCTTACTGGACCGGCCCGTTTCTACTTCGTCCGACATGGTGAGTCGGAGGGTAACACACAGGGCAAAATGCAGGGCCGCAACGACAGTCCTCTCACAGAAACGGGCCGGCAGCAGGCTGCACAGACGGGACGGTGGCTTCAACGCAGCGGTATAGCCGTCCACCGCCTCTTTGCTTCACCATTGAAGCGTGCGACAGAAACGGCTTCAATCATTTCGGGTGTTGCCGATTTTCCGGAACCGGTGCCCCTTGAAAGCGGAATGGAGCTTGAAACAGGCATCTTTTCAAACTGCTCGTTTGCGGAAATCGAAGAGAAATTTCCCGAAGAGTTTGCCGAGTTTGTCGTTGGCAGCTGGGAAACTGTTCCCGGGGCGGAACGGGTGGATTCTTTGATCCGCCGGGGTCTGGAAACGTGGAAACTGATGGTGGAAGCGGCAAATGAAGTGAACAGCGGGACGGGGGACGGCGGGCTCGCCACGGTTATGACGGTGACCCATGGCGGAATGCTGCAATGGATACTGAAGGTCAGCTTCGGGGCTACGGCAGGAGCCGGCGTTCCCTGGATGCCGTTGATTCTGGCATCCAACGCCGCGGTCTTTGCCTTTGACGTCCGGCCGGTGCACAGTCGGAAAAGGGGCGGCGAGCCCCTCCGGTGGTACTACGGCCAGTGGTCACTAGTAAACTACGTACCGGGGCCGGACTCGGACCCCGCCGCGGCGGTGCCGGAACAGTTCCATACCGGCGGCGATCAGGTTCGATAACCTCAACAACAATATGTATACAAGACCGGCAGTGCGACCATGGGCGGACGGACCGCCCCGTTCCGGGCAGGTTCAGGCCTTCTTAATAATTTCAGCCAGCTTCTCGGCGGTAAAGCCCAGAGATTCTGCCACTTCATTACCGGGTCCGCTTTCACCGAAGCGGTCAATTGACAGGATCCGCTCCCGGGGAGCGATTCCTTCCCAGCCCTGACGGATACCCGCCTCGGCCACAACTGCCGGAACATTCGGCGGAATGACCCCCTTGCGGAAAGAATCGTCCTGGGCTTCAAAGAGTTCCCGGCAGGGCATGGAGACAACGCGGGCCTTTCGGCCACTCATTTGAACCGCTTCCACGGCAAGAGCAACTTCACTGCCGGTTGCCACCACCACCACTTCCGGCTTGTCCACGTCCTTGACCACGTATGCGCCTTTCCGCATGGACCGTTTCCAGTTCGGGTCCGCTTTCTCCTGGGTGGGAAGACCCTGCCGTGTCAGTGCCAGCACAGTGGGACCGTCATGTTCCAGCGCCATCAGCCACGCTTCGTTGGTCTCTTCACCGTCGGCGGGTCGAAGTACCCGCAAGCCCGGTATGGCCCGCATTGCCGCAAGGTGCTCGATGGGCTGGTGGGTGGGTCCGTCTTCTCCGACAAAGATGGAATCGTGGGTCAGTATGTAGATGAGTGGTGTATGCATCAGTGCGGAGAGGCGCAAGGCGGGACGCAGGTAGTCGCTGAAGACGAGGAATGTCGCAACAAAGGGACGAAGACCACCGTGAAGGGCCATACCGTTGCCTATTGCCGCCATGGCAAGCTCACGAACGCCGAAGTGAAGAGTCCGGCCCTCCGGCGTATCCGGCCCGAAGTCACCGTATTCCGGAAGTGCCGTGTTGTTGGACGGAGCCAGGTCGGCGGAACCTCCAACGACATTGGGAAGCATCTTGGCAATGGCCTTCAGGGCGGCTCCACTTGCCTGCCGGGTGGCCACCTTGGATCCCGCTTCGTACTGCGGCAGGGCAATGTCCTTCAGAAGAGCTTTGTAACCGTCCTCCATCGTCTCTTTCCACTGGGCCAGCAGGCCGGGGTTGGCCGCACCCCATGCATCAAAGGTCTTCCGCCATCGGGCGTCTGCTTCGGCGAGTTCCTTCTTCCGGGCTGCAAAAAACTCCTTCGCCTCCGGGTCAATAAAGAACATCTCTTTAGGATCTACGCCCAGTTCCTTCTTGGTCAGGGCAACCTCGTCGTCCCCCAGCGCGGCACCGTGAACGCCGTGGGTTCCCGCCTTGTTTGGTGAACCCTTCCCGATAATAGACTTCATGATGATGAGGCTCGCCTTTCCCGTCTCCTTCTTCGCTTCCGCCACGAGTTTACGAACGGTGTCGGCGTCGTAGGCGTCACCTTCCAGAACCTGCCATCCGTAGGCGCGGTAGCGCGCAGCAACATCCTCGGTAAAAGCGAGCTCCGTGGATCCTTCAATGGAAATTTTGTTGGAGTCATAGAAGACCACCAGCTTACCCAGTTTCAAATGGCCCGCCAGAGAGCTTGCTTCCGAGGAAATACCTTCCATGAGACAGCCGTCGCCAACAATGGCGTACGTATAATGGTCGATTATGGTGTGGTCCGCCGTGTTGAACCGGGCGGCAGTCATCTTCTCAGCAATGGCCATACCGGCCGCGTTGGAAACACCCTGACCCAGGGGGCCTGTTGTGGTCTCTACACCAACCGTATGGCCGTATTCAGGGTGCCCCGGGGTCTTGCTGCCTACCTGTCGGAAGTTCTTAATCTCATTCAGAGAAAGGTCATACCCCGAGAGGTGAAGGAGGCTGTAGAGAAACATGGAGCCGTGTCCGGCGGACAACACCAGCCGGTCCCGGTTGGGCCAGGATGGTTCTGCAGGGTTGTGCTGCATGATCTCGCCGTACAGCAGCGCCCCCAGCTCAGCCATTCCCATAGGCATACCGGGATGTCCCGAGTTTGCCGCCTGAACGGCATCTATCGTCAACGTCCGAACGGACAGAGCTGCCGCGGCAACCGCATTATTATTCATAGGTTTTGTATCCTCCTGATACCTGTTTGGCCGGAGTGTACCACAGAGGGTGCTGGTATGGCAAAACAGGTGCCGGCAGGAGGGCAAGCCGGGAAGACTACTCGGCGGGACGGCGGCTGAGGAGCCGTTGATATCCTTCTACTATGGCCCGCTGGGGAAGAAACCCGAAGGCAACGCCAAAGGCTGTGGTAAATTTCTTGTCTCGCAGGTCATATAGCCCCTCGGTGACGAGGCTGACGGTGGTTCCCGGGAGGTTCAGAAGTCCAATGGCGCCAATACGGCCGATGGGGGAGAAGGTGGCTCCAATCTGAAAGAGATTTTCCTCTTCTATGGAGTTCAGAGTCCCTTCCAGGGTGGCAATCTCCCGGTCCAGATCGTTCTCAGTTTTGATAGCTCGGTTTTTAAAGGAATAGGCGTGATCCAGGGAGTTTTTTGCAGTGACCAGAAGGGTCTTGTAATCCCGGCGCAGTTTCTCATTTTCCTGCTCAAGGCGGGCTGTTTCATCTTGGAGTTCCCCAACGGCAGCGTCCAGCTCCCTGCGGCTGTAAAGCTCCGCATTCAGGCGTATCTGTTCCCGTAACAGCGTCCTCGCCTGTTCATACCGTTCAACCAGGTCGCGAATGCTCCGTTCGTACTCTTCCGGTATTTCGTCGAGAGAGAACGGCAGCAGTCCATCGTCCTGTGCTCGGAGGGTACCAGGGACGAAAAGCAAGGCTGCTCCAAAGAGAATGACGGCGATATAGCGAAGAAGGGATGTCAAATACATCTCACTCACAGTATCGGCCATCGGAAACCGGTCTTGAGCAGGACGGGACGGGACCGGTAGGATAGGTGGATGAACAGGAACATTGCGGTCCTTCCCGGTGATGGAATCGGACCGGAAGTAATGGCCGAAGCGCGGAAGGTGCTCTCCGCCGTTGAAACACGGTTTGGAGAATCATTTACGATTACCGAAGCCGATGTCGGTGGTATTGCCATTGATCGCCACGGTACGGCACTGCCGGAATCCACCATAGAGGCGTGCCGCGAAAGCGATGCCGTTCTTTTCGGTTCTGTTGGTGGTCCCAAATGGGAACATCTCCCTCCGGAGGAGCAACCCGAACGGGGGGCCCTTCTCCCGTTGAGAAAGATTTTCGGCCTTTTTGCCAACCTTCGCCCGGCCATCGTATTTCCGCAGCTTGCTCACGCATCGCCTTTGAAGGGCGAGCTGCTTGCCGGGGGACTTGATTTACTGGTGGTTCGGGAGCTTACCGGCGGCATCTATTTTGGTACCCCAAAGGGACGTGATGACGGTAGCGGTGATCCCCGGGCTTTCGATACTCTGGTGTATCACAAAAGCGAAATAGAGCGCATTGCCCGGGTCGCCTTTGAGGCTGCCCGTGCCCGAAGCGGGCAGCCGAAGGTCTGTTCCATCGACAAAGCCAATGTCCTTACCTCCATGGTTTTCTGGCGGGAGACAGTCACCGCAATAGGAAAAGAGTATCCCGATGTGGCGTTGACCCACATGTATGTGGATAACGCCGCTATGCAGCTCGTCCGGAACCCTCGGCAATTTGACGTCATTCTCGCGGGAAACATGTTCGGTGACATTCTCTCGGACGAAGCGGCCATGCTCACCGGCAGCCTGGGAATGCTCCCCAGCGCCAGTCTGGCGGACGGGAAGTTTGGTCTCTACGAGCCCTCCGGCGGGAGCGCTCCTGACATTGCCGGGAAGGGTGTGGCCAATCCGGTTGCTCAGATTCTCTCGACGGCGATGATGCTGAAGTACACCTTCGGTATGGACGACGCCTACGACGCTGTTTTCAGCGCCATTAATGCGATTCTGGATACAGGCTTGCGGACGGCGGATATCGCTTCACCGAATGATACCGTCGTCGGGACCGCTGAGATGGGCTCCCGTATTGCAGAGGCGGTTGCCCGGGGATGAGTGATATCTACGCTGCCTTCCAGGCGGTGGAAATCAGGGTCGGCACGGTGTTGGAGACTCTCCCCTTTCCGGAGGCCCGCCATCCCGCCATCAAACTGTGTATCAATTTCGGTGAATTCGGCCGGCGCTGGAGCAGTGCCCAGATTACCGACCGGTATTCGCCGGAAAATCTGTCAGGGCGGCAGGTTATGGCGGTAACAAACCTTCCGCCAAAACGGATTGCCGGTTTCAAGTCGGAGTGTTTGATACTGGGGTTCTACGACCGTGATGGAGCGGTAGTCCTGGCTGGTCCCGACTCACCCGTCCCGGACGGTACCCGGCTGCTGTAGCGTTCTCAAAACCTGTGGGCAAGGACGTCAATGACATCTCCGATAGTCAGCGACTCGGCTTCCAGCAGGACCATAAGGTGATAAATCAGATCGGCTGCCTCCGACGTCAGTTCGTCTTTGTTGTTCGCCAGGATCAATTCTACCGCTTCCTCTCCCGTTTTTTTCCGTATTTTTGAACTACCTTTGGTAAAAAGATGCGTCGTGTAGGAACCTTCCGGCATTGTCCGGTGGCGTTCGGTGATGATCTCCGTCAACTCCGCCAGTACGGTACCTATCTGCTCCACATTTCCCTCAGCACTCCTCTTGACGACGGGCTCGGTCCAGTTGTCCGGTTGTACCGTATTTTCCGGGTCGGTGACGCTGCCGTCTGCCGGCCCGGAGAGCGTGTTGCCCCCCAGCGTTATCTCATACCATTTGCCGTGATCGGAAATTCCGCCAGTTACCGCTTTTCCGCCGCCGGCAAAGGGCAGAACCCTTCCGGTATCGGGGTCAACCACCCACAGCTCGCCCCGTTCAACTGTCTTGTTGCGGCTCTTCTCGTTACAGAGGGTGACCCCTACGATACGTCCTTTATCGTCTCGTACAATCAGTCCGGTGTTTTTCATCAGGTTCTCCCGGGGGATCCGCTCCGACGAATTGCTTCGGTCAGGTCAAATCGTTTTTCATATAGTGCACGTCCCACAATGATACCGGCGATGGCGCCTCCGCCTTCTATGCGGACGGTATCGGCGTCGGCTGTTTCGGAAATGCCGCCGGAGAGTATCACCGGTATCCCGGTGGCGTCGGCAATTTCCAGAGTACCTACAATATCGGGTCCGCTGAGCATGCCGTCCCGGGCTATATTCGTGTATTCCACGGCGGCGCAGCCCATGTCTCCGGCAATGGCGGCCAGATGAGCGGCCGGTATTTCCGTGGACTCCTTCCATCCCGATACCTGAATCTTCCCGTTCCGGGCGTCAATAGACGCTATCATACGTGAACCGTAGTCAACGGCCCACGTTCCCACCGTCTCGGGGTCCCGGGCCAGAATGGTTCCCACAATGGCGTAGTCAACACCCAGCTCCAGAGCTGTCTTCAGCGCCTCAAGGCTGCGAATACCACCGCCCAGTTCCAGCACAGCCGGAACGGCCCGACGGATAGCCTCAATGGTCTTTCGGTTGCTGCCGCGTTCGGCGGTAGCGTCCAGATCCACCAGGTGGATACGCCCCGCTCCGGCATCCACAAAGTGCCGTGCCATGGCAACGGGATCTTCATCGTACACGGTGGTATCATCGTAAGAACCCTGCCGCAAACGAACGCAGGCTCCACCAATAATGTCGATGGCCGGTATGATTATCATCGTCGCTATTGTAATGACAGCGCTTCACCGGGACAATCGGTGCAATGAACCTTCTGGAACAGGCCCGGCAGCGCTATATCGCCGGGCACGGAGAATCGGCACTCCTTGATCTGACAAACAGCCATTTCGGTAAAGCCGGAATTGAGCCCCCGGAAGAATTATACGATCTGACATACCGTCGGTGGCGGGCTGACCGGACGTACCGTCCCTCCGGTCGGGGCGGTCGCGAGCTGCGCCACGCCATTGCGGAATTCATGAACCGTCACGGGCATGTCGGATCACCGGTGGGCCCGGAACTCATTGTCGCTACGGCCGGTTCCAGCGTTTCTTACCACCTGATTTTTTCGTGGTTACGTCACATTTCGCCGGGGACGGTCGGCGCGGAAGGGCCACCACTCGTTGCCTTGCCCCGGCCGGGATATCCCCTCTTCGAAGAGCTGGCGGCTCATGCAGGTATATCCGTGGAGTGGTACGGTACGTCCCCGAAAAGTGGTTTCCAGCCGGATCTTCAGGAGATTCGACTCAGACTGGAAGAAGGGGCGCGGTGTGTTGTGGTGATATCTCCGGGAAATCCTACCGGCGTTGTTGTCAATGGCTCCGCGTTGGCGGGTATCGATGAGTTGTGTCGCCAGTATGGCGCAATCCTTCTGATCGACGAAGTTTTTCAGAGTTTTGTAACGGCGGGTGCGTTCGACGACCACATCGTAAAAGAGTCTACGGCTCTGACGGTACGGCTAAACGGGTTATCAAAAGCTTTCGCAGCGCCGGATGTCAAACTCGGTTGGATTGCCGTGTGCGGAGGGAAACCCGGTGAAGGCGAAGAGCTGGTACAGGGGTTGGATACTGTCCACGATACATACCTCACCGTTTCGGGTTACGCCGAGGCGGCAGGACCCGTCTTTCTTTCAGACCGTCCGGGATTGGAAGCGATGGAGCGTATACGGAGAGATGTGCTGCAACGGCGGCAAACCCTTGATGCCGCTCTGGCGCAGATACCTGTCTTACAGGACTACCGTCGCAACTCTATCCACGGAGGCATTCACCGGATGCTGAAAATAGACCCGATCGTTGCGTCGGAACGGTTCGGTACCCTGGACGACGAAGGTATCGCCGTCGCGTTACTGCAACGAAGTGGTGTGTATGTTCATCCCGGATATCTGTATGGAACAGAAGAGGCGTTTCCCCATCAGGGACCGTGGATAGTGATTACTTCCCTTCACAGGGACCATACGATTTCAGCAGCCTGTGACCGCCTGCGAGAACTCTTGTGTTGAACGGTCGTGGTTGGAATCGCCACACAAAACGTTCACTATGACCAGATGGTCCCTGACCACCAGAGGAAAGACCTCTGTGTGGAGATGACGAAGCTCTCCCCGCGTGGAAAGTATGTCCCAATCAAACTCTTCTTTCCATGCGCATCGGTTTTGTTCGCTCCGTGCGACAAAGGACAGAAAACGGTTCCGCGAACGGGACAGAGCTTTTTCGTAGGGAACCACAGCCGGGGCAATTCGGGCCTGAATATCCCAGATTCTTGTATTGAGGGCGTCGTTACGGAAAATACCGGTACACGTTTCTGCAGCGTGATTCCACTCGACCACTGTACCGTCCCGATCTACCACAACGATAGGCGATGTCATTGCGTATACCAGCGCTTCGTGCAATTCTGTGGTTGCAACCCCTTCGATTCCCATATGGCGTGCTCTTCTAAGTTCAGATTATACCACGATTTCCTGACGACTTGACTTTTATTTCTCAGGTGATACCTTTTCATTCGAGAATCGGTGATACCACCGATATGGAGGAAAAGCATATGGCATTTCAGGAACAGGCTCAGGCTTTACGAAGCTCCGCGGTCCGTGAGCGAAGCATATTGAGAAACGTATACACGTGGATGGCTCTTGGACTGGCCATTACCGGTGTAGTGGCGGTTTACGTCTCCGGGAACACCCAGTTGGTTCGCAGCATTGTGATGAACCGAGGTCTTTTCATGGGTCTCATCATTGGCGAGCTTGCTCTCGTGTGGATTCTTTCAGCGAACATCGGTCGCATGAGTCCAACAATGGCGACACTGTCTTTTGCGGGGTATGCGGTGTTGAACGGTACTACCCTTTCGGTGATCTTTCTCGCCTATACCGGGGTCAGTATTGCAACAACATTTTTTGTAACTGCCGCAACCTTCGGGTCTCTCAGTCTCTATGCGGTGACGACAAAACGGGATCTCGGCGGTCTGGGTCAGTATCTTTTTGCCGGACTCATTGGAATTATCATCGCCATGGTGGTGAACATGTTTCTCCGCAGTGCGGCAGTGAACTACGTAATTTCCTTTATTGGAGTATTTCTCTTTATGGGTCTGACGGCATACGACACGCAGATTATCAAGCGCTGGAGTGACCAGCTGGGTAACTCCGCAGATGAAGCGGACTATATGAGGGTCTCTATCATGGGTGCCCTCAAGCTGTATCTTGACTTTATCAATCTCTTTCTATTCCTGCTGCGGTTTCTGGGTAATCGTCGCTGAACGGAGCAACTGATCGAAAGGGCACAAAAAAACCCACCGTGCCGGCAATGCCGTGCGGTGGGTTTTTTGTACGAGCGCTGACACACAACGCCCCTGCAAACCGATCCTCTTCGTTACACTACGTCTTTCAGCTGAAGACCTTCTTTTCGCAGATACGGTAAGAGACCTATTTTGCTGATGGTCCTCAAGGCTCTGGTACTGACCTTAAGGCGTACAAACCGCTTGAGTTCGGGAACAAAGAGTCTCTTCGTCTGAATATTTGGCCGCTGCCAACGCCGGGTTTTGTTATGGGCGTGGGAAACGTTGTTGCCGGCCATGGGTTTCTTGCCGGAAATGGAACATCTTCGACTCATCTGGAAACTCCTATTACGAAAATAGCCGACGAAGTCGGGTATTTTTGTTATTTTGTGTGCCCCGAAGGGGCATGCAAAACAAATACGAAAATACACGGCGTCAGCCGGGTAATTTTGTTATTATGTGTGCCGCGAAGCGGCATACAAAACTGATTAAACCTTGCCCGACTCTTTGAACAGGACGTGCTTGCGGACAAACGGATCGTACTTCATGAACTCCATCTTATTGGGAGTATTCCGCTTGTTTTTTTCCGTGTAATAGCAGTATCCGCTCTCGGTACTCTTGAGCCGGACCCGCACCAGATTGCCTTTTTTCGGTTTAGCCACTGTCTTTCTCCTGCGATTCTTTTGGGAGCACAAATACGAAAATACACGGCGCCGGCCGAGTATTTTTGTTCATTTCGGGTGCCCCGAAGGAGCATGCGAACGTATGTTTATCACAGAGGGACCGGAACGGTCAAGTATGCCTTCCCGGTTGGCCACAAAACCTACCGTTGTTGTACCGTCGGTTGGTCCTGAATCGGTTGTCCCTGTAGGTACCGCACCGCCAGGTCCCATTTGTAGGTGTTTCCCCGGGGGTTCACCGAAGAGACTCTGTAGAGAGTATCGGCAACGTAAAATTCGAGATGCTCGTTGTTCTGAACGTTGATTCCCTCAACGGACCGGACGGGAAAATCCAGTTCTACACTACCAGGACGTGCGACAATTCGATCCCTGAAGAGCATCATGGGGCCCGTGCCCAGGGACGTCAGGGGTTGGGTTTTGTAGCCCTCCTGAATGAGGACCAAATCTTCGGTGATGATCACCTGGCTATCGGAGGTACGGTCGATGTACCGGTGGTACTCTTCGATCTGCCACAGATTCCATTCACGGATCGTCTCAAACTGTATGTGGCCGTTCAGGCTTTCGAAAAACCCGCTGTCGTTCATTCTGACGGTGTATCCACACTGCTTGCAGGAGAGACGTTGTCCCGCGGAACGAAGCGAGTCAACCTGCCGGCACTCCGGGCAGATGAACAGCGCCCGTTCCAGGTATTCCGCCCGACGGGCGCCCCTGTACGTAACCTTGACGGTCCGCTGGTGCTCAAAAGCGTCAAGGGAAAGGGCTTCTTTGAGAACATCGCCCACCTGATCCGCCGTCATTGACCGAAGGCTTGCCGGTTCAAGGATCTTTTTGAAATGGATGGTGATTTCGCCGCGGCGAATGCCCCGTGCCCAGCGCGGCCAGGAGAAATAGGCGCCCCGAATCTGCGCTGCAATAACCGGGACTTTCAGCGACTTCACCAGTTTGTCCGTGGCTTTGATAATAGGAAGACTGTGACCGTCCCAACCGCTCTGACCTTCCGGAAAGAGACCGATGACCCCACCCGTCTGTTTGACGGCGACGATTTTTTTTACCGTATCAAGGTCGGCCATAACCTTGGTTTTGGGAATGACACCGACAAGACCAAAGACAAACGAAACGAGACGGGAGCGAAACTGAGAATCCGCAGCGACGAAGTGAACGGGTCGGTTCATAAAACAACCCACCAGAAAGGGGTCAATGACGGCGCTGTGGTTCCCTACTACAAGGAATGAGCCCCGCTGCCGGTGGACCATTTCCAGGTTGTCCGTCTTCACGTTAAACACCGAAACGAGAAGCCACCGTGTAAGGGTCCGCAGTATCCGATTCACATGCGGATTCGTATGAATGCGCCGCTTCTCTCGTCGCTTGTCCCGGCGGCGTTTGCGTTTTTGTCTGCGTTTTTCACTCATGCCGTATTTTCAGTAGTATAGAGGCATGCGTCGGATTACGGAATACCGAAGTGATGTTGTGATGGTGTTGCTTCTCCTTGCCGCTTCGCTGATCGGAATACTGGTAACGTTTACCCCGGAGCATTCTGTGGCGCCGATCGGTACCGGCGACGGCCTGTTGATCGCGTTTCTCGCATTGCACATCGTCTGGGCGTTCCAGACGGGTTATGGACTGCTTCGGGGAGTTCCTCCGGAGCGGAGTCATACCGCCCGGGCGGCGGAAGTCTTCTTCTTTTTCGGGATGTTTCTCTTTCTTTTCGATTACATCTTTGCCGGCAATGCCGGAATGGACTACGTTCAGAGGTTTATAGCCGGAGGAGGTACGATACAGCTTGCTCCGGACACCCGAACGGAGCGGCATCTTGTTGCGGGGAAACTTCTTCCACTGGCCCTTACCGACCTGGCTGTCTGGGTGCTTTACGGGATAATCCGGAATCCTCAACGGGAACGGAATATCCCGGCGGTGTTGATGCTCCTGTCGGTGGCTCTTTCGGTCCTGTCCTTTCCCTCTTTCGTCCAAAAGGAGGGTATCGCCCTTCTGGGTTGGTTCTCCCTTGCCCCGCTTTTTGTTCTTTTACGGCGGGAGGTAGAGCGCCATCGCGCCGGTCGGGCAATCTGGTACGGTCTTCTCTACGGTGTTCTCTTCACATTGCTGGGCAATTACTGGCTGGGAACGTTCAACCTGATCAGTCTGCAGGCGGTGGGGGTTATCTTTTTCGGCTTCTATCTCATATACATGCCCGTAACCGTCGGTTTTCTGGTGGTACTGCGTTTTGCCGGTGAAAGGACTGGCGTCGTCACCGGTTTTCTTCGCTTCGCGTCCCTTCTGATTCTCCCGTTAACATGGACAACCTTCGAGCTGGCCCGGAGTTCCGGGTTTCTCGGGTATCCCTGGCTTCTGGTCGCGCACAGTCAGTACCAGTTGCCGTGGATGATCCAGGCGGCCCGCCTGGGAGGGGTCTGGATGGTCAGTTTCATCATTCTTCTGGCCAACGCCTTTCTCGCCGAGGCGGTGCTGCGGCGCCGGTCCGCCTGGGTGTTCGCTTCGGGCGCGGTTGTGGCTGTTAACGCGCTGGCGGGCCTTCTGGTCCTATCTGCGGCGGGTACTGAACCCTTTGACAGTACCGTCAAAATTGCCCTTATCCAGCAGAACAGCGATCCCAGAAAGCACGAATACACCCGGACGCTGGACTCCCTCATGGAACTGACGAACAGCTCTCTGGCGCATAATCCAGATCTGGTGGTGTGGTCCGAAACGGCTTTTGTGCCAAATATCCGCAGATGGTCTCAGGAAGATCCTGATCGCTATTCCCTCGCGGCGCTGGTCAGAGACTTCTACCTCTATCTGGATTCTGTCGATACGTGGCTCCTGACGGGTAACGACGATTACCAGCGTCACCTTGACGAGGACGGCAGGGAAATCGGTAGAGACAGCTACAACGCGGCAGTTCTCTTCTCACCGGACAATCGCCGGGTGGATACCTATCACAAGGTGAAACTGGTTCCTTTTACGGAACACTTTCCCTACCGGGATCAGTTTCCCTGGGTGTATGATATGCTCCTGAGCGTCGACATTCATTTCTGGACGCCGGGGTCGGAGTACACGGTGTTCCGTCACCGGGATTTCAACTTTGCCACTCCTATATGCTTTGAAGACGTCTTTCCCGGTCTGGTCCGGCAGTTTGCTCGGAGCGGTATGGACGTGATAGTGAATATATCCAACGATTACTGGTCTCTTCGGGAACAGGCGGCACAACAGCACTTCGCAGCGGCCCTCTTCAGGACGGTGGAGCTGGGGCGTCCTATGGTCCGGTCAACTGCCAGTGGTCTTACCGGCCACATTGACCGGCAGGGGCGAATTGTGGCAACTGTTCCCCAGTATTCTGAAGAGTATCTGATCGCCGATGTGTCTCTTTCGCCGTCGGCGGACGGGTCTTCCCGGGAGACACTGTACTATCGGTGGGGTGACTGGTTTCCCCGGGTCACTCTGCTTCTTGCCGTACTGCTTGTTCTCGTCGGGGCGGCGGGGCGCTATATTCCGGGGTTACGGGACAGGAGGAAGATCAACGATGGGTAACAGTTCTGATCTCTTTCGAATTGGAATTGTCAGCGGCAAGCTTGGCGGTGTCGATGGGGTTTCCCTTGAGGTGGATAAGTGGATTTCGATTCTGACCCGCCTTGGTCACGAGGTATTCACTATAGCCGGAAGCTACCCTCAGCCTCCGGCACTGGTTCCGGAAGAACGGCGGATCACCCTGCCGGAGCTTCGATTTGACAGTGAATTCCAGCAGCATGTGGAGACGCAGGTTTTTCCCCATATGACCGACAGACCCTACCACCCCGGTGGTCACGAACTGCGCCAGCTGATTGAACAGATAGAAACCCGGGGACGGGAGCTGGGCATTACCCTTCACGAAATCGTGAAGGAACACCGTCTGGACGTTCTCGTCGGTCAGAACACCAATGCCATGCCAATGACCATTCTCGGCGGGGTTGCCATGTACTACGTTGCCACAACCCAGCGGGTGGCTGCAATCTTTCATCACCACGATTTCTGGTGGGAGCGAAGTCGCTTTTCCAACAGCCGCATTGAGACCCTGCTTACGAAAATCATGCCTCCCGTCGACCTTGGCCTTGAGCACGTTGTGATCTCATCCTATGCCGCTCATATTCTCTCTTCATTGAAACGGGTGAGTCCCCACATCATTCCCAACTGTGAGGACTTCGAGCATCCCGTCGGCTTCGACGAGTATAACGGTACCTTCCGGGAAGACTTCGCCTTTGACGAACAGGACATTCTTGTGGTCCAGCCGACCCGCATAGTACCGCGGAAGCGCATAGAGGATTCAGTTACTCTGGTGGGACGCCTTGCCGAACGCTTTCCGCAGTGGCGGGGACGGCTGCATTACATCATATCTCTCTATCAGGGAGATGAACCCGACGAAAACTACATTGAGATAATACGCAAACGGGCGGAGCAGTGGGGTGTACCGCTGCACATCATCAGCGAGCGCGTCCAGAGCGTCCGGGGCACCGACGAGCATGGACGCCGCCTGTATACCAATCGGGACGTTCTGGCCAACGCAGACCTGGTCACCTATCTACCTATCTGGGAAGGGTTCGGCAACGCACTTCTTGAGGCGGTCGCAGCGGGAGTGCCGGTAGTGACGACAACCTACCTGGTTTATAAAACGGATATTATGGTGGCAGGGCTCCGGAATATCGAGGTGAGGGATCGATATGACAGAGAAGGGCACCTGGTTATTGAAGATTCGGTGCTGGACCGCATCTACGAAGTTCTGACCGACGAAGACCTGCGTCGCGAGCTGGTTGAGCACAACTTTGCCGTGGCAAGTCGGGAGTTCGGTATGGCCCGTCTGGAAGACAAACTGCGAGCGCTTCTTGAAGACTACGGGGACGAAATCCGGGCGTCCCGGAAACGGTTGGCCAAGGCGATGACGCGGTATTCCGTGTGATTACAGGGATGGCGATTCTCCCGGCGCCGGACCGATCAGTCCTGTCCAGCTGGTCGTCCCCGCCCGATCGATCAGTCCCGCCCGGTAGTGTCCGCCACCAGTTCCAGGAGAACCACCTCTTCGCTGCGGTAACCACCCCATATGGTAAGAGTACTCTCGGCGTGGGTCTCTCCGCGAATATAGTATCCTTTCAAGAGCTGCATGTTCTCAAGAAGGACGTCCTCAAAGTCTGAAAAGGAGCCTGCCCGTCGGTGGCGGTTTACGTTTTCTCCCCAAAGACGTCCCTCCTGGAAGTTGTAGGCCTGTTTCGGTGATGCCTCGTCGACACGGTGGGTAAATCCTCCCGTCATGGTATTCACCGGACCCTGGACAAAAACGGTGCCGTCGGAGCGAAACTCCAGCCAGACCGGATCATCCGGGGGCAGGAGGGTGCGCATGTCACCGTGCAGCGTCTTCAGGGCCCACCGTGTCTCTACCAGTGGGGCGTGGCCTTCCGGAAGCTCTTCCTCGGGCAGTGGTGGGGCTGGTTCGGGTTCCGGAGGCGGTGCCACTTCAGGTACCCGGGGTAACGGCGCCGGTACCGCCTCAGGATCGCCGGCGCAGCCGACTATTAGCAGGAGAATCGGAAAAATCAGAAAAGCATTCTTCATGGCATATACCTACAGTCGCCCCGCTTCGATAATCCGTTGCAGAAACTGTCGTGTTCGCGGGTGTTCAGGAGCCGAAAACAGTGTGTCCGGGAGCCCCTCTTCAAGAATACGCCCTCCCTCGAGAAAACAGACCCTGTCCGCCACGTCTCGGGCAAAACCCATTTCGTGGGTGACAATGAGCATGGTCATGCCCTGTGTTTTCAGGTCTCGTATAACCTTCAACACTCCCCCTATGAGCTCCGGATCCAGCGCAGCGGTGACTTCATCCAGCATCAGAACGTCCGGGTTGGTTGCCATGGCTCTGATAATGGCGACCCGTTGCTGCTGACCGCCCGACAGTTGTTCGGGGTAGGAGCGGGCGAAGTCCTGCATGCCAAAGAGTTCCAGCAATCTCAGTGCATTCTCTTCGCTCTCCCGGCGGTCCATGCGGTGAACCCGTCGTGGTGCCAGGGTGATATTGTCCATAACCGTCATGTGAGGGAAAAGGTTGTACGCCTGAAAGACGATGCCAATCCGCTTGTGGAGGCCGTTCTTGCCCAGGGAAGGATCGTGAATGGGTACACCATCAATGCGTATACTGCCTGCGTCATACGGAACAAGATTACCGACGCAACGCAGCACCGTAGACTTTCCCGATCCGGACGCCCCGATGAGACAGACAACTTCATGCTCATCAATGGCAAGACTGATATCGTCCAGGACAAGGTTGTGACCGTAGTACTTCGTTACGCCTTCAATCTGTATACGGTGCATGTTTATACGGTCCTCTGAAGTCGCCGTTCCCGGTCTTTCCGGGCGACGTAGTCGGTAAGGCGGGCCATAGGAATGGTTGCCAGAAGAAAAAGACCCGCCGCCGCTATCAGGGAAGAATAGTTAAAGGTGCGGGCAGTATAAATCTGCGCTTCCCGGACGGCGTCCCGGACGCCCAGAACACTGAGAAGAGCTACGTCTTTCTGCAATGCTACTGCAAGATTCAGCAATGACGGTACGACATTGCGGATTGCCTGGGGAACGATAGAAAAGCGCAAAGTCTGCCACTGGGACAGCCCCAGGGCCTTTGCCGCCGCCCTTTGCCCGTCGTGGACGGCGTCCATACCGGAGCGGTACACCTCTGCCGCGTAGGCGGAATAGCTCAGAACCATCGCCGTGGCACCCCAGAAAAGACTGCTGCGGGGAAGTCCCGGCAACTGCAGCGCCGGAATACCGAAACCGAAGAGAAGCACCAGCAACAGCGATGGCAGTCCCCGTAACAGATCGATGTACACTATGGAAAAGACTCGCAGAGGGGCAAACCACGGGCCCGTCAGAGAGCGAAATACCGCCAGAATCAGCGCCCAGACAGCGATAACCACCAGGGCTATTGCCCAGACCGCCATATTGATGCCAAAACCGTTCAGGACTTTGGGAAAGACCTCGACAACAGCGTCAAAGTCGAAAAACTGCGCCTTGATTCGCGGCCACTGTTCCGCTGAGACGACCGCCTGTCGGACCAGAAGAAATGCCACCAGCACACTTGTAACGCTGATCACCGGCGGAAGGTATCTGTCCCGGGCACGAACAACGCGTCCCGCCGGCTGAACCGACGGGCCCGGGGCGGGACGCTGGGAACTCACTCGGTGATCTCCGGAATAGAGGTGTCACCAACCAGATAGGTCTGGTTCAATTCATCAATCACCCCGCGGTCAATAATAGCGTGCAGAGCGTCGTTGACCCATGGAACCAGGGGATTTCCCTTTTCAAAGACCAGGCCGTGGCCCAGGTCGTTGCTGTCTGCCGGAAGAATCGCCGTGATCTCCGCCTCAGGAACCTGAACGGCAGTTGCGTACAGGGCAGTAGGAACGGACTGAACGGTACCGTCAATCTGTCCGGCCAGAAGAGCCTGAAAGGTGCCTATCTGGTCGTCGTAGACCGCAACATTGGAAATACCAATGACGTTTTCCAGATAGTCCAGGTCGGTGGTACCGATGGTGGCGCCCCAGCGAAAATCCCTCAGATCGGCAAAGGTCCGGGCGTCGGTGATCCCGGTTTCCGAAAGAGCGATGACCGCCTTGTCCGGCTGGTAGTAGACCATGGAGAAATCGACGAACTCTTTCCGCGGTTCAGTCACCGAAAACTGCTGAACGGAGAAGTCGTAGGGCTTGGGTCCAGGAGCAATACCCTGGTCGAAGGTCTGGGTGATCCAGACGACATCGTCGTAGTCAAAACCCATCTCTTCTGCGATTGCGTAGACGATACCGTTTTCAAAGCCTTCGCCGCCGGCGGGGTCATTGTTGAGCATCCACGGGGGATACACGGGGTCTCCCGTCGCCACCGTCAGTTTTCCCGGCTCAAACAGACGCGGGTCCATGGTGGTTCGCTCCAGGGCTGCCTGGTCCGTTCCCTCCGCGGGAGCCGGTTCCTCCGCCCTTCCTCCGGCATACAGCGCCGCACCTGCCAGAACGGTACCAATTAATACCGCTGATAGAAAACGTCGAATCATCGTGATCCTCCTTGTGAACGCAGCCCTTCAGCCGCTCAGCCAATACGAAAATAGCCGACGAAGTCGGGTATTTTTGTTCATTTCGGGTGCCGCGAAGCGGCATACGAAACGAAGATCAGAACAGGGTAGATAATCCGGAAGGGGCGGTCAAGTAAAATCGAAATCGCAAGACTGAACGCCGGCGTTCCGCTGGGCGGCAGAGTCTGCTCAGAGTATCAATTTTTCATCTCGGCGCGATCGCGGCCGCGCTGTTTTGCCAGATAGAGCGCTTCGTCGGCTCGTTGGAACACACTGTCCATCGGCTCGTCCCCCCTGCTCAGGGTTGCTCCTATACTCGTTGTCACTGCCGGAGCTTCCGAATCGTCCCATGCGCGAACTCCGTCAAGAATCCGATCTACAAAATTCTGTACGCCCCCGACTGTTGTCGGCGACAACAGAATGAGAAACTCATCACCACCCCATCGGGCGGCGTGATCGTATGGACGTATGTTTTCGCGAAAAACTGTCGCAATCCCGGCCAAAGTCAGGTCGCCCGCACCGTGTCCTCTGGTATCGTTGATTTCCTTGAAATGATCAACGCCGATCCAGACAATGCCGAACTCCTCTCCTGTGCGAAGGCTCCGTTCTTTCGCCTCCGACAGCGTCTCGTCCATACCGCGTCTGTTCAACAGGCCGGTAAGCGGGTCGGTACGGCTCATTCGGCTCAGTTCAGCGCTCCGTGTCTGTACTTGTTGTTCCAGTTCGGTGGTATACCGTTTGATAACTTCTGCCATTTCAACGAAGCTTTTCATCAGTGTACCGATCTCGGCTCCCGCCTGGGACAGATCCGGTGTGTGCCAGGAGTCACTGCGAAAGCGGACTATCTCCCCCTGCAGGGTCGCAATGGGATGAAGCACCTTCCTGCGGAGGAAAAAATTAAACGCCAGCAGCGCCAGGACGAGAACCACGACAAATACAACAACCGCCCAGGCGAAATTCTCGACAGGCATTACTTCTTCCATATCCAGCAGGGACATTTCATACCACCCAATGGACGGCAGGAAGGTCAATCCTGCCAGATTCTGAACGCCTTCGATCTCAACGAAAACAGTACGTACCGTACCGGGACGAGGAGAGTTTTGTAGTTCTTCCATCAATCGGAAGATTTGTTCGCTGTCACTGGGGTCTGAAAACAGCAGGTCCACCGTACGTTTCTGCCCTTCCGGCTTTGCGAAGCTTCCGTAGTCGATCATCCTCGGATCTCGATAGAGCTGAATCGCCCCGGATCGATCGAGAAACAGTGTTTTCACACCAGTATCGTGTATATCAAGAATCTCGGTAAGAAACTCACCAAGGGGTATTCCAGTAACCACGACGCCCAGAATTTCGCCGTCGTCGGTGCCTCCTGCACGCATCAGAACATCGATCCAAAGACTCGTAATACCCAGCTCGGCATCGGGATTCACATTCAGGTGAAAGTCGAGACCATCATCAATGAGACGGTAAAACCACGCGTCGGAGGTACTCTTCCATTTTCTCTGTGGCCGCCCGCTCCAACTCTGGATTATCCGGCTCAGCGGCCCAACGGCCGAGTGTTTCCGACCGTGCCATCTGCCGCGCAAGCAGGATTTCCCGCTCCAAAGGGCGAAGAATCAGGGCGGTATCGTTGAGAACCTGGATTTCCACGACCCGTCGTCCCCATTTTTCGACGACGCTCACCACAGCGAAGCGTACTGCAACGTACGTGAGAAGTGAGGCGACCATCAGTATTGTAACGGTGATGATGGAAAAGCGGGTGGCCTCCCTCCCGATCCGGGATGCCCCCAAGGGCACCCGGAGGGAGGCTCCGCAGAACCGGATGCTCTTTCAGGGAACCCGGCGAACGGCTCCCTTGTCGGCGCTCTCTGCAAAGAAGGCGTAGGCGCGGAGGGCGTCGGAGACGACGCGGGTGCGGGTGCGGGGGGTGTAGGCGGCTTCACCCCGGGCCTCTTCGGCGGCGCGGCGGCGGGCGATCTCGGCGTCCGGGAGCTCCAGGGTGATGGAGCGCTCGGGGATGCTGATGCGGATCGTGTCGCCGTCCTGGACCAGGGCGATGAGGCCTCCGGAGGCGGCCTCCGGTGAGGCGTGACCGATGGAGAGCCCGCTGGTGCCGCCGGAGAAGCGGCCGTCTGTCAGAAGTGCACAGACTTTGTCCAGCTTGCGGCTCTTGAGGTAGCTGGTGGGGTAGAGCATCTCCTGCATACCCGGGCCGCCTTTGGGTCCTTCGTAGCGGATCACCAGAACGTCACCCTCCACCACGGTGCCGTCGAGGATGCCCTCCACCGCGTCGTCCTGGGACTCAAAAACGCGGGCGGTGCCGGTGAAGTCCAGAATCGACGGGTCTACACCGGCGGTCTTGACGATGCACCCCGCCTCGGCCAGGTTGCCGGTGAGGGCGGCGAGGCCCCCCTCGGCGTAGTAGGCGTGCTCTCCGTCGCGGATGCACCCTGTGGCGCGGTCGGTGTCCAGGTCGGTGAAGCTGTTGTCCTGGCTGCCCATGGTGAGGTTCCGGCGGCCGTCGCCGGGTGCAGCGGAGTAGAGGCTGCGGACAATCGGGTCCAGGGTGTCGGGGGACGCGCCGCCCGGGGCGCCCTGCATGACGTCGTAGCGGTCCAGCGCCTCACCGAGGGTGAGGCCGTCCACCCGGTTGGAGCTGCGGTCCAGCAGGCCCAGACGGTCAAGCTCCGCCATGATCCCCAGGATGCCCCCGGCGCGGTGGACGTCCTGGACGTGGTACCGGCTGGAGGGGGCCACCTTGCAGAGGTTGGGGGTCTTCCGGGAAAGCTCGTTGATGTCGGCCATAGTAAAGTCCACCCCGGCGGACTGCGCCACCGCCAGGATGTGGAGCACCGTGTTGGTGCTGCCCCCCATGGCGATATCCAGCCTCATGGCGTTGCGGAACGTCTCTTTTGTGGCGATGGAGCGGGGCAGGACGGAGTCGTCGCCGTCGCGGTAGTACGCCCACGCCATCTCGACGATGCGGTCGGCGGCGGTGTCGAACATTTCCGTCCGCAGGCGGTGGGTGGCGACAACGGTGCCGTTGCCCGGCAGCGCCAGGCCCAGCGCCTCGTTGAGGCAGTTCATGGAGTTGGCGGTAAACATACCGGAGCAGGAGCCGCAGGTGGGACACGCCGCCGCTTCCACTTCCGCCAGAGTTTCGTCGTCAATGTCGGGGTCGCCGGCCATCACCATAGCGTCGATAAGGTCGTAGTGGCGGCCGTGGGCGCTGCCCGCCTCCATGGGTCCACCGGAGACGAAGATGGTGGGGATGTTGAGGCGCATCGCGGCGATCATCATCCCGGGGGTGATCTTGTCGCAGTTGCTGATGCACACCAGGGCATCCGCCTTGTGGGCGTTGACCATGTACTCAACGCTGTCGGCGATGATCTCCCGGCTGGGAAGGCTGTAGAGCATCCCGTCGTGGCCCATGGCGATGCCGTCGTCTATGGCGATGGTGTTGAACTCCGCGGCAAAGCAGCCGGCCGCCTCAATGCGCGCCTTCACCCGCTGGCCGATGTCATGGAGGTGCACGTGGCCGGGGACAAACTGGGTGAATGAGTTGGCGATCGCGATTATGGGCTTGCCGAACTGCTCTTTGGTCATGCCGTTGGCGCGCCAGAGGCTGCGGGCTCCCGCCATGCGGCGGCCGGCGGTACTGGTCAGGCTTCTCAACTGGTTATTCATTTTTTCATCCTTCCATACGGTTATCACCTCTTCGCCACTCACACTACCGGGGAGGGACGGGGGTGTTCTTTGCCGCCACGCGGAACGCTGGCGTTCAATCTATCCTGAAAACCCCAGAAGAATCGGTACGTACACCACCAGGAGCAGTACAACGATCAGTCCGAGAAGATAGGGTATGATGGCCCGGGTGATCTTCTCCAGGGAGAGCCCCGTGATGGACGAGGCGACGTAGAGGTTGATCGCCACCGGCGGGGTGATCATGCCGATGGCCAGGCCCACGACGATAATGAGGCCGAAGTGGACGAGGTTGATTCCCAGGGTGTTTACCAGGGGCAGAAAGACCGGTGTCAGGATGATCAGGGCGCTGGCGGTCTCTACAAATACGCCGGTTACCAGGATCACTCCGGTGATGAGAAACATGATGACGTAGGGATTTTCCGACATGGAGAGGACCCATTGCGCCACCAGGGTGGGGATGTTCCAGTTGGCCAGGACCCAGCTCAGGATGGCCGAGGTGGCGATGACGAACATGATCACCCCGGTAGTGATGACCGAGCGGATCATGATGCGGTAAATATCCTTCAGGTTCATGTCCCGGTAGATGAACAGCGATACCAGCAGGGCGTAGTTGACGGCGATGACTGCCGCCTCGCTGGGGGTGAAGATCCCTGAGAAGATACCCCCCAGAATGATTACCGGTGTCAAAAGCCCCCAGATGGCGTCCTTGAAGGTGACCAGGATCGTCCTGATGCTGAAGGGGGAGCCTTTGGGGTAGTTGCGTCGGTACGCCTGGACGATAGCGATTGCCATGAGACCGACGCCCATGACCACTCCCGGGAGAAACCCCGCCATGAAGAGGCGCGCCACCGACTGGTCGGCGATGACGGCGTAGATGATCATAGGAACCGACGGTGGTATGACGACGCCGATGGTACCCGCCGCGGCGATCAGGCTGGCCGCCGGGGCCTCCTCATACCCCTTTCGCTTCAGTTCCGGTACCAGGGTGCTTCCTACCGCGGCGGTGGTTGCCGCCCCGGACCCTGAGATGGCGGCAAAGAACATGCCCGCCAGGACGGAGACGATGGAGAGCCCCCCCTTGAGAAAGCCGAAAATGGCGTCGGCAAACTCAACCAGCTTTTCGCTGACCTTGCCTTCTGCCATGAGGTCTCCGGCGAGGATGAAAAAGGGTACGGCGATGAGGGCAAAGGAGTCGGTCCCGGCAAACATGCGCTGGGTGATGAGCATGAGGGGGACGCCTTCGGAAAGGATAGCGATGAGTGAACTGACGCCGATGGCCAGGGCGACAGGCAGGCCGAGCAGGAGGAGGATGAAGAAAGAGCCGAAGAGTATTGCTGCCATCACTCGGCTCCTTCCGGCGACCGGGGTGGAGCGGGGACGGCCGGCTTGGATTCGCCCGGGTCGTCGCCGCCGGTGATCAGCGACACCAGGTCTACCAGCGAGTAAAAAAGCATTACCGCCGATGTGGCGGGTATAATAGAGTAGACATAGGGCATAGGAAGCCGCAGGGAGGCGGAAACCTGAAAGCCCTGCATGCTCATGTATTTGATGCCCACGGAGACGACAATTCCGAAGAAGGCAATGGCGATGATCTGTGTCAGTGCTTTTCCGGCCAACCGCATCGGTCCGGGCAGGCTTTCTACGACAAAGGTCACGGCGATATGCCTCTTCCGATACCACGCCAGGGTTGCCCCCAGGAAGGTGGTCCAGACCAGGAGAAAGCGGGATAGCTCCTCGGACCAGCTGATGGCGTCAAAGAAGACACGAAAGATTATCTGCAGGGTGATGACGACGATCATGCCGGCGAGGGCCAGAAAGGCCACCCGCCGGACAACCGTGTCTATTCCCGCTTCAATGGTTTTCAGCGCGGATAGCATGGTGTATCAGCGCAGCTGTTCCTGAATCCGGGTCAGGTAGTCGCCAAACTGGTCGCCGTACTTCTCGTATACCGGTGCAACGGCGGCCTGAAAGGCGGCAATATCGGGGTTATCGACAATCTGCATGCCGTTGTCCCGGAGAGCCTGGATCTGCTCCGCTTCCATCTCGGCGTTCATGCGCCGTTCGTATTCCGCTGCCTCCTGGGCTGCAGTCTGGACGATCTCCTGAACGTCCCCGGGAAGGCTGTTCCACACGCTCATGCCCATGACAAAAATGGCCGGGGCGTAGGTGTGGCGGGTGAAGGAAAGGTGCTTCTGCGGTTCATAGAGCTTGAATGAGTAAATGACGTTAACGGGGTTTTCCTGTCCGTCGATGGTTCCCTGCTGCATGGCGGTGAGTGCCTCGGTCCATGCCATGGGGACGGTATTGGCGCCCAGTGCCCGAAAGGTATCGATGTAGACAGGGTTTTCCATAACCCGGACTTTCAGTCCCTGGACATCGGCGGGAGTGTTCACCGGCCGGACGTCATTGGTGAGGTTGCGGAAACCGCGTTCCGCGTAGGCCAGACCCTTCAGGTTAACCCGCTCCAGCTCAGCCAGCAGTTCCTGTCCAATAGGGCCGTCCAGAACGTCATAGGCCGCCTCGGGGGAGGGAAAGAGGAAGGGAAGCTCGAACACGGCGATCTCTTCCACGAAGTTGGCCACCGGGCCGTTGGTGATGACGCCCATGTCAACGGTGCCGATCTGCATACCTTCCAGAAGGGTGCGCTCGTCGCCAAGCTGTGCGTTGGGATAGAGTTCAACGGTGAGTTTACCGTCGGTGCGCTCTTCCACCAGTTCCTTGAACTTCACGGCGGCGATATGAAATCCGTCCTGTTCGTTTACGACGTGGGCCAGTTTGATGGTTCGCGCTTCCATAGTGTCCAGTCCGCCGGTAGCGGCGGCTTCGCTCTGCCCACCCGCAAAGATGGGGGTGACGGCGATGAGGGTCAGCAGAAACAGTACAATGGTCTTTTTCACAGGAGTCCTCCAGTCAGACAGTGTATAAATATACAGTGAGCATAGATTCTGCCGGGAAGGTGGTCAAGCGGTGTGGTGACGCCGAAGGGCCGTCTCCGGTATCATGCGCTCATGAGCAGATACCGGCACATTCTGATTGACGCGGACAACACCATTCTCGATTTTTCGGTCTGCGAGAAGCGCATTCTTGAAGACATAGCCCGCGAGTACGGGTTTATGCCCCGTACGGTAGAAGATGAAGACCTGACGACGGCGTACCGCCGTATAAACGGAGCCCTGTGGCGAGCCCTGGAGCGGGGCGAAATTGAAGCCGATGCTTTGAAGATTGAACGCTTTCGGCAGCTCTCGGAGCTGCTTGACTACACAGCCATAACCCGGCCCGTGCCTGCGGACCTCCTGAACCGACAGTTCATTGCCCGACTGAGCCGTTGTGGTGCGGTTGTTCCGACGGCCCGGGCGGTTCTGAAGGCGCTGGCGCCGGTTACGGTGATTACCAACGGGTTTGCCGATGTACAACGTCCGCGGTTTGCCGCCAGCGGTCTGAACGAGTACATTTCCCGGCTCTTCATCTCTGAAGAGGTGGGGTTCAACAAACCGGACATCCGCTTCTTTTCTCATGTCCTGGCCGAGCTGGGAGACCCGGACCCCGCTGAATGCCTGGTTGTGGGTGACTCCCTGACTTCCGATATTGCCGGCGGGAACGCCGCGGGGATGGGTACGGTGTGGTTTGACCGGGGCGGGAGCACCCGCCGGGAAATTTCGAAGGCCGGGACGGAAACCGCGATCCCCGCTCACCCGGCAACCTACCGGATTACCCGACTGGTGGAGCTGAAGGCTATCGTTTTCTAGATTTTCTGCGCCGGGCAGGATGAGCCGGACCGGCCTGGTTCCGGCCGGAAGCAACGTCAAAGGTCTCCACCGTTGCTTTTTTCCCGACGAAATGGCGGATGACCAGGATCGCGATGATTCCCACCGCCATAGTGATAAGGCTCAGTACCTGTCCCGTCGTCAGATTCCATGGTGACATCAGAAGCCACCGGGGGTTGTTTTGTGGCCCCCACTGGATGATGAAATCAAGCCCCGGATCGGGCTGACGAAAGTACTCGGCAATAAAACGGGCGATAGAGTATCCCACCATATATACTCCAAGCATGAAGCCCCGAAAGGGCTTCCGGTGGCGGAAAAAGAACCACATCACCGCCCAGAGAACCACTCCTTCCAGTACCGCCTCGTACAGCTGGGACGGATGCCGGGGCAGGTTGACGGAGGATTTGCCGGCGATGTCAATTCCGACATTAGCGGCGATTTCCCGAACGGCCGGATGGCTTGTGGGAACACCCTGGGCGGAAGGAAAGAGGATGCCCCAGGAAGAGTCGGTGATGCGGCCGTAGAGCTCACCGTTGATAAAGTTTCCAATGCGCCCGAAGGTGTAACCGAACGGAACCGATGTAATAATGACATCGGTCATGGCGGGTATGTCGATCCTGCGGACACGGCAGTAGAACATTCCGGCGACAATGCCGCCGAAAAGTCCCCCGTGGAAGCTCATACCCTGAAGTCCGGTAAAATTCATATTCTCGTCGAAGGGCCAGAACATAAGCCACGGTTGTTGCAGGTATTTCCCGGACGTGTCGTAGATCAAGGTGGCAAATATCCGCGACCCGACCAGTAGACCAATAATGGTCCAGAAGAAAAGGTTCACCACCTCGTCGTCGGATACTTTTTCGTGTAACGGGTTTCCCGGTTCCTTCAACTGTATGCGGGTAAAGATATAGGCAAGTCCGAAAGCCACCAGATACATCATGCCGTACCATCGGAAGGGCAGCCCCGGAATAATCACCGGTGAGATCCAGTCGGGATATGGTATATACAGGGTCATTCATCACTCCCGTTTTTCAGCTCTTTCATGTCTATGTTGCCTGTCTGGGAATTGAATTCCACGGCAACGCCTTTTCGCGTAGAAGTTACCTCAAGAAAACGTCCGTGACTCTCAAAGACGGTACCGATATGAACGTCGTCCGTTACGACAATTTTACTGGGAAAATGCTGTTCAAACCGCTCACGTAGAGTGAAGAGGCGAAGTCCACGTTTTTCAATCAGTTTCAGAAGTTGTACCTTTTCCTTTCGTAACTTCTGCAGTCCGTCGGTATCCTTTCCGTCCCGTTCCAGTTTCTTCATGGACTGGTCAACCTGCGTTATTCTGCTCTTGACCTTTTCAATCTCTTTTTCCTCTTTTTCTATGAGGTCGGCAATAAGGTAATCCTGGCCAAATGAAAGGTGGGTTTTGACGCCTCCCGGGGAACCCACGGAGGAAACTTCGAGGCCGTTTCTCGCGCGGATCTGGCCACCTACAATGCGGCCTTTGTCCCCCTGGAAGGTGATTTTTCCGTTGCATTTGATTCGGGATCGAACGACTGACGACTTCAGGGTAATATCGCCAACTGAAAGGAGTGTCGCCAGCTCCACAAAGGGACTCATGATATTTCGTTTGCTTCGCAGAACTGCCTTACCGACACCTTTTACTCCCTGCTTGATCAGGATATCGCCGTCCGATGAGAGGAGGGCTCCTTCAACGCCGCCGGCGACTTTGATGTCGCCCCCTGACATGATGTAAAAGCCGGTACGTACGTTACCACCTACAATAACGGTACCGGGAAATTTGACGTTTCCCACTTTCATGTCGACGTCGCCCTTGATGGTGTGAATTGTCTGTACCGCTATGCGATTTTTTTCGTAAAGAATTTCACCATCGGTTGTAGCTGTAATGACGACCAGCCCATCTTCCTTTTCCCCTCTGGTTACGTTCTCTCCCAGTTCAAGCTGCAGCCCGGACTCGTGTCTGGCCGGAACGGCCTTGCCGGTGACGTCCGTGCCGTCTACCGCCTCCTGCTGGGACGGGAGAATGCGGCAGATTTCCTGTCCCGCAGTCACGCTGGTAATGGTATTGCGATTTCTGTAGTCGGCCGTGCCGTCTTTTCGTATGCGGACTCCTGGGTCTGCCGAAATATCGACGAGAAACTCAAGCTGGTTCTCGCTCTGATCAATGGCGGGCGTACCCTGGGCAACTACGACGCCGTCGACCGCAACACCCGCTTTGGCAGCTTCCAAGGCCTTGGCAAGCCTGTCGTCGTCAATCCCGTGGGTAACTCCGACCTTTTCAAGCGCCTTGTCCACCTGGTCCCGGTTCAGCCGAAGGCCCGTGCCTATCCCTTCTTTGAGGGACAGGCGGGCTTCCATACGATCTTCGCTGATTTCCACCCGAATTTCGGAATCAACATGGGGTCGTACCCGGAGGTGCACCACGCCGTCAATTTCTCCGTAATCAAGGATTCCTGCCTCGGTGGTGGCAATAATGTTGTTCTTCTCAACCAGGTTCTCGTGAAGAACGATTTCTGGTTTCAGGCCCTCTTCTGCGGCAAGGGTCTTTCCGTAGACGTCCTTGCCGGGTTCACCGGGGGTAGGAGGATCGATGGTACAGACCAGTTGTTCCGCCTCTACCTTGGCGATCTTTGTGATTGCCGGTACCGGAAAGTCGTCAAAAGACTCAAAACCCGTCGCGTCCTGTAGACGCTCCTTTGCAGCGGCAGTTTTCGTTTCGTTCTCGAAAGTCGGAGCGAACTCAGCGTGTCGTTCCGGTCCGGGGGTTGGTGGTATCCCTTCGGCCAGGACATATCCGGTGAGATCGAGGTCGGGGCCTTCGTAGAAGGTCGTCATATCGGTGCTGATTTTCTTATAGTCCAGCCCGGAAAGCCCGCTCTCCTTGATGGCTTTCCCGATTTCCTTCAGGCTCAGCTGTTTTCCTCGTCCTTTTCCTTTGTGGGCATTGAGATAAGCTGTCAGTTTGTCGTTGTCTATCAGGATATCAAACGACGCGTCTCGGCTCAGGGCGATTGGCATCCGGGCGGCTTCGCCCGTTTCCAACTGACCGCGAACGAGGTTTTCCAGGTCTTGCAGAGATACCAAAGACTCTTCCGGGTAGGGAAGTGCAATAGCAGCGTTCCGGATCTCCTGGGAATCGGGGATTTTCGCTTTTGGGTGTCCTGGTGTCAGTTCAAGATAACAGGTTGCCTTATCGCGGCTCAGTTCGACTATCCAACTGTGGGGTTCAAAGGGGATAATGTCGGCCCAGTTTTTACCGATTCGCAGGAATCCCGCCTGCGTCGAGGTGAGTGTGTCACCTTGGCGTTGAATATTGGCACCCAGGTAGAAACCGGGGTCTGCCAGTTGTTTCACCGGGATTGTTCTCCCGGAAATATCCTTTCCCGGAAGACCCGGTTCCCGGGGAATAAAGGTTCCCAGTACTTGTTCTGCCGGTATGTAGTCACATCTGACCACTTTTGGATCAACGTATACCCGTTCTTTTCGTGTTACCGTTTCAGTGACGGTGACAATTTCGGTCTTTTCCTGACCGAAGGGGATCTTTCCTTTTCGGACAACCTCTTTCTGTTTCTCCACCTTTTCTCGGATATCCTGATAGATTTCCGGCGCTCCCTGGGCCGAAACGACCGATTCCCGGACTTCATCAAACTCTGCCGGTACATCCGGAAATTCCTCCCATGTGACGCAATCAGCTTTGGCCGACAGGGGCTCTTTTCCGGACAACAGATCCCGGGTATACGGTCCGTCCTTGGCTCGACCTGCGGAAGTGAGAAATTCTGCCAGAGACTCCCGGGAAACGCCCTCTTTGACGCCTCGCTCATTGAGCGCTGCTTCCAGCCGTTCCGGATCCCACGCGTCTCCGTCTTCGCTCGATTCAAATGTGAGGGTCAGTTTTATCGGTGGGTTCGGGATTTCTATCCTGAGAACACCGGTGACAGTAACGATTTTTCCTTCCGCCATGGAACTATATGTCCTTAAACCCCTGGCGCATCGCCCGGACCAGTTTCGCTTTGTATAGATTGTTCTGTCGTTTCAACTGGGTTATTTCAAACTGCTGGCTCTTTACAGTTTCCACAAGATCGCCCATGGAAAGTGCCCCTGTGTTCAACAGTTCTTCAATGTAATTCAACTTGGTATCGAAATCCTGTTCCGCTTCCGTTTCGGCGGTATCGAATGAGTCGTTCAGGGCCTCCATATCGAGAAAGGTATCGGATTCGTCATCCTGCAACTGTACGATCTTTTCGGAGATCCGATAAACGGCCTGGGAGAGGACGGCGCTGGGCTTGTAGCGCAGAATAGGAATTCTGGCATTTAAGGCTTTCGTCTGCAGCTCGTCCCGATATATAACGCCCAGGTGAAGAATGTCCAGATCCAGATACTGTTGCGCGCTTCTCCGCAGGCGGGTGACCGTTTCTGCGTCTTTTGGATCTTCGATCATATTCATGACCAGCCGGGGTTGAAACTTCGCCATAGTATTTCGGTATGCTGCCGCCGATTCAGGGTCTCTCTCTTCCAGCTGCTGTACTATTTCGGGAATATAGACCCTTTGAAGTGATGAACGGTTCTTCATGATATCGTTGATGAACGCTTCACCCGGTGAATTCCGCTTTACCGAAGTCTGGAGAATACGGAAGACCACATTCTTCAAAAAGAGATAGGCATTTACCGTCGCAGTTGGTGTCGGGGTAGTCACGATTACACCGCGGGAGGACATGAGAAAAAAATCAAGGATGTTCTGGCTGGTCCCGGCACCAAGGTCCAGAATGAGATAGTCTGTATCGGGTATCCGTGCGAAACGACGTATCAGACTTCGTTTTTGTGACGCGTTGATATTGGCCAGACCGGGAATTTCGGCATCACCCGGCACGAAACGCAGATTGCGGACGTCTGTTTCGTGGATTATCGCTTCAAAGGCCTGTTTTTTGTTCCCGAGGAACGTTCCGATGGAAGGGGATGAGCCGCGAATACCCAAAATCAAATGGAGATTTGAACCGCCAAGATCCAGGTCTGCCAGGACAACCTGGTGCCCCGTCTGAGCAAGAGCGATTGCCAGGTTAGCTGCAAAAAGAGATTTTCCAACTCCGCCTTTTCCACTGGCTACCGGAAGGATGTGCATCATGTGTCCTTTCCCGGCAATAATAGCAGAAACAGGAACACAATAGTATCTGTCAGGACGAGAATCGAAATAATTGCCCCCAGAGAATCTCCTGTAATCAGATGAAGTTCCGGATAGATCGCCGGAAAGACGAGATAGACCCCGACCATTTCCAGCAGTTTTCCGAAGCGCAAAGCGGTCACCAGTACAGGTTGAGGATTCAGAACGTACTGAAGAATCAGAACCACCATCAAAAGCCCCCCGGCGGCAAGTCCGATAACCGCATGGCGCAGAATGATATCCTCTGCCAGAGGCTGACGAACCATTGCGGACAGGCCGAGAGAGAGAAAGCGCAGAAGTTGATATATCCCGACAACTGTCAGTACAGGGGTGGAGAGTTTCACGTCCAGAGAGTCTACGAAGTGACTCCTCTGGGGTCAAGCCGTTGCTGTGGCGCTTGCTGGTACTCGACTGCCATGAGTACAATATGGGCAGGAGGTCTCAATGGACCAGGATGTTCAGAAAAAGCGCCCCATAGTCTGGGTAAGTCTGTCGGCCGTACTGGTTGCGGTGCTGATCGCACTTTCGACGGTTCCCGGGGTAATTGCCCAGGGTTCTCACGGTTCGTCGGAGCAGGCTCTGGGGCTCTTTGAACAGGTATTTCGATTTATTGAACGCAACTATGTCGATGAGGTTGATCCGGATGTGCTCATTGAAGGCGCTCTGGAAGGACTCTTCAACGCTCTGGATGATCCCCATTCCGCATATCTTGATCTGGAAGAAATGCGGGGACTTACCGACACAACCAGCGGCGAGTTCGGCGGGGTAGGGATGTTTATTTCCAAACCCTCGGAAGGGCAGGGAGAACTCCGCTATGTTGAAATCGTGTCGCCTATAGAGGATACGCCGGCGTACAGGGCGGGTCTGCAGGCGGGAGATCTGATCAAGGCGATTGAAGGAGAGTCAACGGCGGACCTTTCGGTAGATGGCGTGGTGGAACGTCTCCGTGGCGCACCGGGTACAACCGTTGAGATAACTATCCTTCGCGGAGAAAACCTCGAATTTCCGGTGTCCCTTGAGCGCGCTGTCATTGAGGTGCCCACCGTAAAATGGGAAATGATAGACGACGAAATTGCCTTCCTTCGGGTTATCCAGTTCACCCCCTATACGGACGACCGGATCAGAGAAGCTGTAGAAGATTTTTCCGCCCGGGGGTACAGATCCATGATCATTGACCTCCGGTCCAACCCCGGCGGCGTTCTCAACGGGGTGGTTGATGTGGCGAGTCTCTTTTTTGACGGCGGTCTCGTTGTGGAAACCCGGGGCCGGGTGGCCGGAGAGAACCAGCAGTTCAACGCTCGCCGTGGAACTATTGTGGGTCGGGATATTGAAATAGCCGTACTGATTGACGGCGGCTCCGCTTCGGCTGCGGAAATTCTTGCAGCGGCTATCAAGGACCGGAAACGGGGAACCCTTATCGGTCAAACGACGTATGGGAAGGGTTCGGTTCAACAGGTGCGAAGTATCGGTGACGCAGGATTCCGTCTGACCATGTCCCGATACTATACTCCTGCCGGAACCAACATAGATCGGATTGGTATCGAACCGGATATTGTGGTAGAGGAACCCGAACTTACCGAGGAAGAGCGGGAGTCCTACGCCCGAATGCGTGAAGAAGAACGTATCGCCACATTCGTGTCGGAGACGAGAAACCCTACGGAGCGACATATTAACGAGTTCATAGAGTTACTGCGGAACGACGGGATCATTCTTAATGAGCGTTGGATTCGCCGAATGATCCGGGTTGAAGCCAACCGCCTGTCCAACAGCACTGAGGTGTTCGATCTGGAGTACGATCTTATTCTTCAGAGGGCGGTGGACTTTCTGCGGGAATAGGACAACAGTGTGAAACACCTTGTTGTTGACGCTCTGCCGGACCCGGGTATGTCCAGGACTATCAGGGGTGACCAGTTTCACTATCTTGCCAGGGTTCGGAGGTTACAGGTTGATGATACACTTCGTTGTACCGACGGTTCCGGTAGCGTAGCAAATATGCGGGTAGTGGCGGTTACTCCCGATTCCATGGTGCTGACGACTGAGCAATTTGGTGAAGGGGTTGAACCAGCCGGGAATGCGCAGTGGTTCACCGGAAAGGTTGCGCTGTGGCTCGCGCTTCTCAAAGGCAAAAAATTTGACGTTGTGGTTCGTCAGGCAACTGAACAGGGAGTCGCCGCAGTCTATCCTGTATTGACCAGACACTGTGTCAGCCGGCCCGAGCGGGGAGAGTTGCTGAAAAAACAGAAACGCTGGCAGCAGATTGCTGTTGAGGCGGCACAGCAGTCGGGGAGGATGACGGTGCCCACTGTGGGCGATCCCTTCACTATTGACAGCCTTCCCGTGGTGGAGCCGGACAAGAGTGTCTCTTTTGCTTTTCACGAAAAGAGTTCAACTGTATTTCCGGGTCCTCTGGACGGTGTCGACGCGGCAGGGGAGTGGAATTTTCTGATCGGTCCCGAAGGTGGTCTCGCGCCGGACGAGTTGAAGATCCTGTCTGACCGGAATTGGCGTATCCGACGATTGCCGTTCCCTGTACTTCGTGCTGAAACTGCGGCAGTTACCGCGGGGGCACTTGTTCAGTACATCCGCAGTGAATACACTTCCCGTTTCAAAGGGCAGGCAGGTTATTCATGAAATGCATTGAAAAACGATTCTTCGGAACACGTATCGTTCCTGATGAGGGTAGCGAACTGTCGCAACACTGGGCGGAAGAACGCACTCACCCCGCAGTTTTAGTTATGGTTGGTCGCCGTCTGTTGTGGCGCGCCGTTCGTAATCGATCGTACCGGGATTTCTTTGGAAAAGATCAACACTTCCTTGTCCCGGTTGAACCGGCGGCTTCCCGACAGATTCGGTGGGCTACCGGATGCTCTGTGGGACCGTTTCCGGAGTTTCAGACGATTGTTCGGTTGCTTTCACATGGCGAAGCGACAGCGGCTCCTGTATATCTGTTGGGACGGAACACCAATGAACTCCAGCGAATAGAGCAGAACCTTCGTGCAACGTTTCCTGGTGTCAGGGTGGTTGGCCGGGCCGTTTTTCACCCCGTGTCTATTGCATCGGTGACTACAGCGATTCGAAAAGCGGCTCCCCGGATCGTACTGTCCGGCGTAGTAAACAATACGTTCCTGCGCTGGGTCCTTGCATCGGCTGATCGTATCGGTCCGGTCCTGACCGTTGTTGCTCCCGGAGGACTCGGCAGAATGGCGGGACGACGAGTCACAGTATGGCCGATGACCCTTCTTACGCTACCTTTTCGAGTTTTTCTTCCTCTTCCCCTGTTCATTCATCGTCTGCGTTTGCATCGAAAGGCGATGAAGATATCTCAAGCGTAAGATATTCGTATGCCTTCGCTACGGAAGAAATGTTGCGTCTCTGAAAGAAAGCGGTAAAGAAGAAGCGCCCCGGGGGCAAATAGATAGCCAGCCCAACCAGGTCGGTAATAAAGCCGGGAATGAAGAGCAGAACTCCCGCGGTAACAACGGCTGCCAGATGGGCGTATCGCCGGGGTATACATGAGCCTCGTTGTGCATCGGAACGGATTTTTCGTATGAGGTTGTTGATGGTGCTTCCCAGAACGATTGCCGCTGCAATGGTTACCAGTCCTTCCAGCGCCAGAGCGAAATAGACGCCTCTAATTCGGGCCAACCGTACCAGAAGCAATCCGTCTGCAAGAATAAGGATGCTGATCCCGGTGAGCAGTGAGAAAAACCTGATAAGTCGGCTGCGGTGAGTGAGAAAATACAACCATTCGGAGCTCACGAAATGTTCCTTTCGCCAACAGTATAGACGAGGAACGGTAAAAACAGAATGTTTCACAAATCCTGTGTTAAATATTTGACGTAACGACAATTCTATGAAATAAATAATAATCATTAAAAATTACACAAGGTAAGTAAATATGTTTGTCGTGGTCTCCGATCGACGTGACCTTTCTCAGCGTATCGAGGATGCCTTTTCGTCCAAAGTCTGGGTGGTCGGCGAAACCTTCCGGGAGTACAACTGGCGTTTGGTGTGTCATGACCTGGAAGGGATCACCGCTGTTGTCCTGGACGTACGACAGTCCGACGATACGGTACTTGAGTTGATTGATCGAACCGTATCCCTTAGGCGCCACACCTACCTTTTCGCAGTTGTTTCTGAAAATGATGTTCTATTGGCGGGGGATCTTGCTCATCGTGGCATAGATCGGTGTCTGCCCGACGACTGTTTCACAAAGGAACTTCGGGCCGCCGTGCTGGACACCTTCACCCGGTACCGCAGACTCTCATCGACGATCCAGGACGTCCCGGAAATTCGGTCTTTCCTGATCGGTCAAAGTCGTATTATGAATGTTCTTCGTGACAAGATACGGAGAGTGGCAGCTTCCGATGAATCGGTGCTCATTACCGGTGAAACCGGTGTCGGTAAGGAACTTGTGGCACAGGGAATTCATCGCCTTTCCGGGCGAAACAACGGGCCTCTTCAGTCGATAAACGTTACGGCTGTTCCGGAAACTCTCTTCGAATCGGAATTGTACGGTGTACAGAAAGGCTCGTTTACCGACGCCGGGGAGACGCGAAACGGAATTTTTCATGCGGCCCATGGCGGGTCTGTCTTACTGGACGAGATAGGTGAACTGGCGTATACCCTCCAACCAAAGCTTTTGCGGGTTCTTGAAACCGGCAAGGTGCGGCGGGTCGGAAGCTACCGGGAGGAGGAAGTTTCCGTGAGGGTTATTTCGGCGACGAATCGAAATCTCAGGTTCCTCGTTCACGCCGGGGCGTTTCGTCGTGATCTGTGGCACCGTATTGCCGCATTACGAATAGATGTTCCGCCTTTGCGGGATCATATGGAAGATATCGAAGAGATTGCATATCATCTCCTCGCGCGTCGGGGTAGAGATGATGTACGATTGTCCCACAGTGTCATTCGATGGTTTCATCGTTACGCCTGGCCGGGAAACGTCAGGGAACTGAACTCCGTTATCGGTCGGGGGCTCGTCAACGTCGACGGAACCGTTATGGATGTCGGCCACATCGAACTTGATGAAGACGAATTGTCTATCGGATCGGGCGGATATCGTAGGCGTGTATTACGGGAACAGGCCGACCTTCCGGGTCTTCTGCCAGACTGACCAGCCGTCCCGCCACAAGTACTCTGTCGTTTCGCAGAATCAACGATGGGTCCGGTTGCCGGGGAGATCGTTCGGCCATTCTGCCGGTAAAAGCGGCATCATCAAAAAAGATGTAGGACCGGAATATCCGCACCGATTCGACACCGTTCCATCTGCCGGAGACAATTTCCATTTCGACGTAGAAATCATCGGGTTCTTCAGGATATACCGTGATGGAATTCACCGTTCCGTCCAGGATAAGAACCTTTTCGGCCAGAGTTTCCAGGAGAATCATATCTTCAGCGGCCGCATCCAGTTCAGCCAGTGATGTCTGCAGATCGATGGTGCTGCGGAAGGTTTCGGGCGTTTCGATTGCCGCCTGTGCCGCTATTGCCGACACACATAGAATTGTTCCGACCAGAAAGAAGATCGTACGTTTCATACCAGCAGTATAGGTTGCTCATCTGTGGAATACAACTGTATTCTTCCCCCTATGGGGCTCCTGTCACGAGCAGATTATCACAGTACGCGTCTTGCGGGACATCGCGCCCTGATTGTCGGTGGAAGCGGTGGAATAGGCCGGGCCGCCACCTATGCTCTGGCGGCGCAGGGTGCGGAAGTTGTCTGTCACGGAGGAAACGACCGGAAACGTCTGGAGCGGGTGGTGGGATATATTCGCAGTCACGGTGGCACCGCTGTTCCGCTTTTCAGACATCTTCGTACGGCGGCAGACATCCTGCCCGCTCTTGATAGCGTGGGTCAGATAGATATCCTGGTTGTGGCGATCGGTCCGGTGCGATACGGACCACTCGATGCGACCTCTCCGGAAGAGTGGAACACAATTGTTCAGTTGAATCTGACCCTTCCGGGAGTATTGGTCTCCTATTTCCTCCCCCGCATGATTCGACGTAAATGGGGGCGAATCGTTCTTTTTGGCGGTCCCCGGGCGGATCAGCATCGCGGTTTTCGGGACATACCTGCCTATGCAGCGGCCAAAGCGGGGGTGGTCAGTCTGTGTAAATCTGCCGCGGCGGCTACTCAGGGCAGGAATGTGACGGTAAATCTGATATCACCGGGTTATATTGATACCGAGTACTTGACCGAGGCTGCCCGGGCGGAAGCGCGACGGAAGGCTCCACGGGGTGCGCTGATACAACCGGAAAGAGTTGCCCGGCTAATAACCGAGCTGATTCTTGCCGAAGAACCTGATATAAATGGATCGATAATTACTATCGATCAGGGACTTGTGTAACAAGTTGCGGGAGCGGTGGAACCCGGTTTGACAATTTCCGAGCACCGCTCTACTATTAAAAAATCCAGGAAGTAGCGACGAGTATGAATAATAACGACATCGTTCCGGGCTTTGACGAAGAAAAAGATGAAAGTCTCAAGATTCGCCTGCAGAAAATCGACAGCGTAGAAGGATGCGTTGTTCTCTATCTGACCGGTTATATTGATACCTATAATTCCAATTTTTTCCAGAAGCGGGTCAACAGAGCGATAGAGGCAGGTTTTAACCGTCTCATCTTTCATTGTGGGGGCCTTAACTACGTATCCAGCACGGGAATAGGCTCATTCACAGCGTTTCTCAAGGCGGTCAAACCTAAGGGCGGAGATCTGGTTCTGCTGGAAATACAACCCAAAGTCTATGAGGTCTTCCAACTTCTCGGATTTTCCCAGTTTTTTCATATCAAAGATTCTCTGGACGACGCTGTTGAACACTTTACCAAAGGTGGCCCCACGCAGCAGTCTTCGGAAGTATTTCCCAAGATTTTCAAGTGTCCTATATGTTCAACGAAACTCAAAGCGTCGAAGCCGGGTCGTTTCAGGTGTTCAAATTGCAAAACGATTCTTGCTATCGATGCGGGTGGTCAGGTATTTTTGGGCTAACTTTTTCGAGATTCCAAACTCTTTTCCAGGTAGTGTGAATGGGTATGTTTGAGCGTTTACGTAGACTGATCCGATCAAATGTCAATGATATGGTTCGCAAGGCTGAAGATCCGGAGAAGATGCTCAATCAGCTCGTTCTGGACATGAACAAGCAGCTTACCGAGGCAAAACGAAACGTCGCCACCGCAATAACCGAGGAAAAACGCCTGCAGCGTCATGTAGAAGAACAACGTAGTCGTGCCAATGAGTGGGAACAGCGAGCCATCGTTGCTTTACGGGCGGGAAAAGAAGATCTGGCGCGGGAAGCGCTGGTCCGCAAACAAAGGGAATCGGAGTACGCCGAACAGCTGGCGGGTCAATACGAGAAGCAGCACGCTGCGGTAGAACAACTCAAATCATCTTTACGGGAGCTTCAGGATCGGATAGAAGAGGCGCAACGTAAGAAAAGCCTCCTGGTCGCCCGGGCAAAACGGGCGGAAGCTCAAAAAAAGATTCAGGAGATCATTCACGGACTGGGAGACACTTCCGCGTTCGATGCCTTTGACGAGATGTCCCGCCGGGTAGAGCAGCTGGAAACGGAAACGGATGCCATGGCGGAACTGGAGCATGCCGGCAGCGATAGAAGTCTCGAGGATCAGATTGCCGCCCTTGACCGACCTGACAGCGACGCGCTTCTGGAAGACTTGCGACAGAAAATTGGCACCAGTGCCGACGTCGGCAGCGATACCAATATTGATCGCACCCTGGAAGATCTGAAACGCTCCCTCAACCAGGAAGAACCACCCAGCAAGAACTCTCAGGGGTAAACCGTGGGTTTTCTGCTGGTAGTGGATGACGGATCGCCTTCGGTACGTCGGGCCGGCAGAATGATGCAATCCCGAACAGATACTATCGTTGTCTCACCAAATCGGGCGCTGCCATACCTGCAACGGAGACCCGACGCCGTGGCTGTGCCGGTTTCGTTTATAGGGGGTGAAATCTGGACCGGTACAACCGCTGCCGTACGAATTGCTTTCGGGGCAGTTGAGGACATGGAGAAGGCGTTTCTTCTGGGGGTTGATGACTACCTCTGCTGTCCCTGGGCACCCGTTGAGCTGACCGTGCGGGTCCAACGTCTCGTTTCGGGCGGCCAGGAGACGCTCGGCCAGGTCCTTGTTCTCGGGGATACTACCGTTGTCGTCTCTGCATCGCAGGCCGTTATCTGGCGATATCTTTCTGCTCGGCCCGGACGGGTTGTCGGTCGAGATATACTTGCGGATATTGCAGGTCTCGTCACCGATGGCCGGGATTATTCCCGAGCGGTGGATATGCAAATTGCCCGTTTGAGACGCGCCCTCGGAGCCTATGGCAACAGCATTGAGACCGTCAGGGGCAAAGGCTATCGAGTCAATCCCGAGACGGTAAATATTTCTAATCTGATTGTGGATAAGTAGTGGATAACCCCCGATCTTTTTATCCTGTAAGTGGTTACCCGAAATTTTCGGTATTTTACCCGCCAGAGCGTTCTTTTGTCACACATGTTCAACTGAATTTAATTTCTTTACCTGTCGATATTTATTTTATGTCAAGGGTCTTAGGGGCGTATTTTTGTGTCAATTTGCTACGGTTGATGTACAAATTTGTATTAGTCCCGACGAATTTCGTTGTGGAAAAGATGTGGAAAACCCGTGACCAATATGATAATCTGGAGATCTCGTGAAACGTACATTGCTGGTACCAGTGCTGATGTTGGTGAATATGGTTCTGTTCTCCGGCCTTATCGTTGTCTTCGCTGTTTTGTACGAACCGTCACCCGTGACAATTCTTGATCATATTGGTCTTATTTTGCTGATAGCACTCTTTCCGGCGGTCATGTTTACTATTCTACGATCGCTTTTTAAGGCAATTGTACCGGTACTCTTTCTGGTATTGCTCTTTGTCACCTCCGCACTGATTTTGACCGGTGCGGTGTTTTTACATCATCCCGACGGTGGGATGCCATTTTCCGATCCGGTACTGCAACGTTACTTGCCCACGGGAGTTATTCTTTCCGGCGGTGATGTCTCCGTCCGTATAGACGATACAACGGGGGTGATTCTGTCAGACGTACTGTTGGTGTATCACCGCCATATACCTTCTATTCAAGTCATTCCGGAAGCGATGTGGGACGCCGAAAAGTCGCAAATTGTGCTCCCCAATGGAACGGAAATAGAATCGGAGAACTTTTCGGAGGTGCTGTGGTGGCGGATTCCTCCGGCGATCCGAAACATAGCCGCCGATAGTAAAAATCTGTTTATGATACTGGCCGAGCCACTTTTTTCGGGCCGACTGGTGCACGCAGTGATGGTGTGGTCTGCATTTCTTCTTGCCTTGCTGGCAGTCTGGACACCGGCGAGGCTTTTCCGATGGCCCCTGCTGAATCTTGTCATTTCTCTGGCCTATCTGCGTGCCGTCCTGGCACTTCCGGATTGGCTGCAGTCCCTGATCGAATTATTTTCCCTGCCCGACTGGATTCCCGGCGTGCTCAGTGACTATCCCGTAGTTCCGGGTTGGGCACTTTCGGCCCTTGTCCTTTTGATCATTGCCGTTTTTCTCCCTCCTCTGGACCGCTGGCAACGAGAGATGATGGAAGAGGAAGGTGGAAAATGAAGGCCCTCGTCCGGTACCTGGTCATCTTTTTTACAGGATTGCTGGTAGCCGTTGCCTTTATCGTCTACGACACAATCGCAACAATGGCATTTATGCCGATTCTTGAAGAACTTCAGAACGCCTATCGGTTTCGTTTCTGGATACACCAGCTCTTCCAGTTTCTGCCCCTGGTAGTCGGTACGGCAGGCATTATCACCTTTTCCGTTGCTCTCGGACCCTATGACCTGGGGAATCGGGGGAGCCTGATAGGGGCAATACGGCCGGTAATGGTCTTTATTCTATTGGTTGGAGTCGTATACGGGGTATGGACCGGTGTTATCGGACCACGACAGCGAGTCCGGATGGAACAGATCACCTACTATAGTTCTGTTGCCCGAACCGCCTGGGAGGACGCCCGGCAGGCGAGATTCGCCGGACGTCTCAACGCAGCTCAGAGGTACGCTGAAATATACCTTTCCGTGATTGGTGAAGACGATGATGTCCGAACGTTTCTGAATGAAGTCAAAGCGGAAATTCATGCGGAAGAGGCGAGTCAAAGGGTTGCTTCGTACCGTACTGCCGATGGTAGCGACAGCAGTGTCGGTGGTCGACGTTTCTCCGAAGCGACCGAAATGTCCGTGGCAGACCTTATGAACCGGGCCCGGGAGTATTTTCGGGATGGCCTCTATTTCAGCGCTCACTATTTTGCATCCCGTGCGGTAGAGATGACGAACGGGAGACAGGATACTCGGTCACTTCAGGCGGAAGCGTTGAACGCAATCCAGGGTGAGTCGTTCGAAATTGAAGACGAGCCGGCCAGAGACCTCTTTCGAAGAAAGTTTGCCGCGTACGAATTGCTTCAGCGGGGTGATCCGGAGGAGAACCCCGAAGCTCTCATTCTGGCACATTTTCGTTTTCAGGAGCTTCTGAAAGCCGCTCCCAATGATCCCGATATCCTTCGTTTTGGAGCGGAAGCGGAGGAGCAGGTTGAATCGATATCCTTTTACGTTGAAGACGCCAGGCTCTATAGCGGTAACCACTTTACAGGGAGGAGCAACATCCTCTTTCGGAACCGCAGTGGAGCGGATCTGGTAGAATATGTGACGGCGAAGAGAATGGTTCAGTCTCCGGAAGGTGATTTCTTCTTTGATGTCGAGATACTGCAGCAGCGTGACGATGGATATCTCCATTTCCAGGCGGACTTTGCGAAGCGAATTGAAGATAACCTCTTTTTTCGTGCTATCGAAGGTGATCCCGCCTTCGGTACCGACCAGGAACGGATACACGGTCCTCGACGGCTGGGCGGTAATTCTTCGGCAGTTATTCCCGGCTATATACCCCTAATCCCCGATATCGACGAAGTGATTCTTTTGTCGGCAGGTTCGGAAAACTTCGAAGGAATTCCGGTAACGGGTCTCTTTGAATTACCCCGTCTTTTTTCTGCGCACGGCCGCTCTGAATCGGCGGCGGGTATGGCCGCCGTCTCCCGCATAATGCGTATTCTCGGCTTTTTTATCGTTGCCCTCGGATCTGTCGCTTTCGGATGGCGTTACCGGAGTTTCTACCTTTCCCGCCCGCCCTTCCTCGCCTTGTTGGCCATTCCGCTCTTTCCCGCCCTTCTCTGGTGGATGAGAGGAATTCCCGCGTTCCTTCTGGCCCTCCTTGTATTTGGCCTTGTGCCGGAATTGACAGGCGCCTGGACGATCATAATAGTCTCGGCGGTATTGCTGCTGGCGCTCATTGTTACGGTAGCCTTTCTGGTTCGTCGCCGAATTGGTTCATGAAACGGTTTGTCGGTCGTGGGATTGGGGTGATTGCGGGTATACCCGCGGGACCCGCAGGGATGCTTTTCGGCTTTTTGATTGGAGCCCTTGTCGACCAGTACGGTTCCACCACCACCAGCGTTCGCCGCTTGCGTCTCTATCTTTCCCGACCGGAAGGTGAACGAAACGATGATCGAGCGGTGTTCTTTGCAACGGCTATCCTTGTCGGTACGGTTGTTCCCGTCCCGACAGGACAGGCGATCAGCGTTCCCGCCGGGTTGCCATGGCCGAACGATGACCCGGAGAGGATAATCGGAAGCCGTCTTGCGAGTAAGCGACAACGGTATGTGTCCGGTGCCCTGTCGCTGGTGACGGGCAGTACCGCGGAAAGCATTCTGCCGATACTGGAAGATCTGAAACGCCGCATTGGTGACACCGGGGAGAAGGAAGCTGATCGCCTGGTAGAACTCCTTATCCTCGCAGCCGGTTCCTTTCATAACGGAATGACACCGGCGCAGCGGGAGATTATTCGTCGGGTCGGTCTTTTCCTCGGTCTTGAAGAATCGCGCCTTGAACAGCTGGAATATCGCTATCGTGAACTGGACAGTGAGGCGTGTCGAATAATGGGGGTTTCCCCAACGATCGATCGGGATGAACTGAAGCGGGTGTACCGGCGTCTGGTAGCGAATCTGCACCCGGATACCAGCGCCGTTCTGGACGAGTACCAGCGGCAGGAGCTGGAAGAGGCATTTCTCCGCATTCGCAACGCCTACGATCAACTTTTGTTTCAGCTGGAAAAACGGAACCGCTCCGGTGTTTGATCCGTCCGAGTTACTCGGTCACCGTCACCCGTTCTATCTGTGCTCCCAGGGAACGCAGGCGTCGGGTGAGGTGTTCGTAGCCCCGTTCTATCTGATAGACGTTCCTGATGACACTGCGCCCTTCCGCGCACAGTGCGGCGATAACCATTGCCATGCCCGCTCTCACATCGGGAGAGGTGAGGGGTGAACCGCTCAGCCGGGCGGGGCCACTGACGACGGCTCTGTGAGGATCGCAGAGAACGATTCGCGCACCCATACCGATCAGCTTGTCAACGAAGAACATTCGGGACTCAAACATCTTTTCGTGAATGAGAACAGTACCCTCCACCTGGGTAGCCACGACAGTCATAATACTGGTCAGGTCGGCGGGAAAGCCGGGCCAGGGGCTGTCATCAATTTTCGGGATCATTCCTCCCAGGTCCGGTTCGACCTGAAGTTTCTGGCGACCCGGCACATGGATGGTATCGCCGTCAGAGTCCCAGTGGATACCCAGACGGTTAAAGGCGATGCGTGTCATCTTGAGATTGCGGACCCCGGCATCCTCGATGATCAGGTCGCCCCGGGTTACCGCGGCCAGTCCGATAAAACTACCCACCTCCATGAAGTCCGCTCCCAGTTTGAACTCCGTGCCTTTCAGGCGGGGAACACCTCTGACGTGCAAAATGTTGGATCCAATGCCGGTGATGTCCGCCCCCATCTGATTGAGCATCCTGCAAAGATCCTGGACGTGGGGCTCGCTGGCAGCGTTTTCGATGATAGTAGTTCCTTCAGCCCGAGCCGCTGCCATGACGGCGTTTTCCGTGGCTGTAACCGACGCTTCATCAAGAAAGAGCTCTTCTCCCACCAGCTTGTTTGCCTGCAGTACAAAGGCGCCGTCGTATCGAACCCGCGCTCCTAACCCTTCCAGAGCGACGAAGTGGGTATCCAGTCTGCGTCGACCGATGACATCACCACCCGGAGGGGGCAACGTCACCGACCCGGTCCGTGCCAGCAGAGGGCCGGCAAACAGTATTGACGCCCGGATTTTCTGAGCCATTTCCGGAGCAATACTGGAAGTCTGCAGGGTGGAACCATCGAAAAGCCAGGTGTTTTCGTCTTCCTGGGTAACCTGTACACCCAGGCTGGCAAGAATTTCAACCATCACATGAACATCTTCAATATCGGGGACGTTCATCAGCCGTACCGGTTCAGTGGTGAGTATCGTCGCTGCGATACACGGCAAGGCGGCGTTTTTGTTACCGGAGGCCCGGATAGTACCGTTTACGGGGAATCCACCGTCAATGATGTACTTGTACATTGGTTTTCCTTTCAATTGCCGGTTACGTCCTCATCCAGTCCACGTATAGTTATTGGATGGGGCAGAAAAGGATTTGCTCGAACTACGATCTGTATTCGAAAAATTATCGGGATGTCGGAATTGTGATAGATAGCGATATCGTGCTCCAGTTCCCAACCGGGGCGTCCCAGATCCACCGTCAGTTCCGACAATTCCGGTACCCGGACAGTATCGGCGGGAAGAAGCTCCGAGACCGGCGAAGCGGCCGATTCCGGTTGCAGTGCATTATCGAAATAACGGGATCCCGGCGGCGCTGCTTCGAGTTCCGACCGAAGGCGACGAAGTCGATGATTCAGCCGGCGCAACAGCGGAAGGGACCGTGAATGGACGAATCCCTGTCCGTCCCATTCATAGGAATCTACTATGATCTCTCGCTTGCCACCCGCCTCGAATACCCGCGAGTACTGCACAAGTTCCGCCAGACCGTCGGCATTGAGATCACGAAGGACCGTCCGGCTTACCGATGAAAATGGGAGTCGGACCGAATAGCTTCCTCCCTCCGTAGCGACAACGTACAGTTCTTCTCCTCGATCGGCTGACCGCAGAGTTACATGAAAACCGTTAGGTTTTCCGGAGCGAGTATCCACCGTGACGGTGTGTACGTCGTCCACCCGGACGTTCAACGCCAGAGGCTCGGTGGTGGGACCTCCTCGGAAACGACCGGAAGAGGTAAGGTCTTCCCGGTACAGACTGAGCTGACGATCGTTCGTTATCAGGGCCAGAAGCACTGATTGCGGTGTTCCCGGAGGAGACGCGATCTGTACGAGCGGCACGTCGGACGACTGAATGACCCGGTAGTCGACGGGAGAATTGGCAGTGACGTGACGCAGGATTTCCGATACATGCAGTTTCGCGGCAATTGTTTCCGTTTCTTCCGGATGTGCAGTTCCGGGTTTTTCAGTATCATCCGTGCGGGACAACTCCAGTTCTGCTGGATCGTCGCTGTCAGTTACATCAGTTTCGTCCTGCTGCAATCTGGTCATGCATCCGGTGAAAACGAGAGTAATCAGATATACAGCGGCAACGGACCTGAAAAAACTCATGTTGCGCGTATGGTACCGTCTGGATACAGTGAATACAACGGTAAACTGAGGAAAAGCGGGAGAGGACTGATGAAATTTTCGAGTACACGTAACCCCGGAGTTGAACCGGTTGATTTTGGCGAGGCCGTACTGCATGGACTCGCTCCGGACGGGGGTCTGTACCATCCTGTGGAAGAACCTGATCTGCGCGCCTTGATTCGCAGTTTCGGTACCGACGCATCCTTTGTTGATATTTCCGGCGCGATGATCCAGGCTCTGTTCCCGACACAATACAATGCGGCGACGGCGAGAAATCTGGCCCTGAAGGCCTTTCCCTTTGAGCCGAGACTCTCCCGGTTGCAGCCCGGGATCGTTCTTCTGGAGCTCTTTCACGGGCCCTCGTGCGCGTTCAAAGACTTCGGTGCTTCCTTTCTCGCGGCGGTCATGGAAGAACAGCTCATCAGTCGGGGAGAGCGGGCGGTCATTCTCACCGCTACCAGCGGCGACACCGGGAGTGCAGTGGCTCACGCTTTTCTTGGTAAGAATAATATCGACGTTGTTATTCTGTATCCCTCCGGGAGGGTAAGTCCCCTGCAGGAACAGCAGCTGACTACCCTGGGAGGAAACGTCCTTGCTCTGGAAGTGAAAGGGGCGTTTGATGACTGCCAGAGAATGGTGAAGGAGGCTTTCGTAGATCGCCTTCTCCGGGAGTCCCTCCATCTTACGTCGGCGAACAGTATCAATGTAGGTCGACTTATTCCCCAGAGTTTCTACTATCTCTGGGCCTTTGCCCAGCTGAAGGAGCAGTTGCAGGATGAGCTGGTCTTCTGTGTACCCAGCGGTAACTTCGGAAACCTCACTGCCGGCGTCCTGGCCTGGCGCTGGGGGATGGCCGTTGCGGACTTTATCGCCGCCACCAATTCAAATGACGTCATTCCCGAGTATCTGGAAACGGGCGTTTTTTCACCACGACCGTCCATCCGGACCCCCGCTAACGCGATGGATGTGGGAAATCCCAGTAACTTTGAGCGACTCGAGGCCATTTTTTCCGGAGGAGTCCTGGATATTAACAGCGTTCTTTCCGGTGTCGCAGTGGACGATGAGACGATCTATCGCACCATGAAAGAGGTATATGAAAGCACCGGCGAGTTTGTCTGTCCCCATACTGCAACCGGTGTCCACGCCGCGCGGCAACGCCTGGGTAATGAACGTGGCAGTGATGCAACGATTGTCACCCTGGCAACGGCCCATCCGGCGAAGTTCCTGGAGGTATGCCGGCACGCTGTCGGTAGGGAGCCGGAGATTCCCGAACGCCTGGCAAGGCTTCTGAAGCTGGAAAAGAAATCGGCCATTGTGGACAACACTTTGGAATCGCTGCGAAGGGTACTCCTGGAACGATTCTACTGAGAAATGACAAGGAATTCATCAGACGGCGCCTGAAACGGGAAGGCGGCAGTTACCGGAGGTACATTTTTACCAGCTCTTTGGTCGGGAACTGAGCCCGCCGCCGCCGGGTTTTCAGGAATTTTCGGTAAATGGTGCACGCCTTGTAGTAGTTTTCCGGTCCCCGGAAGGTGGAGCTGAGGTCACACCGGTATACCTCCAGCAGCAGGGGGAAGAGGGGCGACTCCATGATCGGGTCCCGGCGATAGTCGGGAAGACGAGGCAGTGCTCCCGGAATCATGTGATACCGGATGAGCCATTCTACGACAGTAGTTATGTTCCGGGAAAACCCGATGCGTTCAAGTGCTTTGAACGCCCTCCGGGCGCCGATGTCGGCGTGGCCGTCGAAGCGATTGTTGCCGCTGGGACGGGCAACGGATTTCCCGTTGTCGTGGAAAAGCAGGGCCAGCCCAACCGAAAGGTCCCGACTCTTCCTGTGACTGAACGTTTCCAGTGTATGTTGCCAGGCGTCACCTTCCGGATGGCCTTCCTTGCTGTGTTCAACACCGGACAGATTGTGCAACTCCGGTATGACCCGGGCGAGATACCCCGATTTCTGGAGAATTTTCAGACCCCGGGCGGGCCAGGGTCCGGTGATAATTTCGATCAGCAGATTCCGGTGGTACACCTCCGGCAGGGCGTCATCGGATGTCCAGGGACAAACAGACCGCGCCGGAACGGCAAGGGGCAGCCGGGCGGAAACGACCGCCGCCAGCGGTGCGCTGAGTGTTCCAAGCAACTCGTTAATCTCGGGATACTTCTCAATCGGTACCGGTTGGTTATCGGTAAATGGGGCGGCTTTCAGACTGCTCCGGGCTTCCTTGAGAAGGGGATACAGGCCGTTTCTATCGTCGTAGGCCTGTCGGCGGGGATCCCAGGAAAAGTCGCTGAGGGGATCGGTTGCCTCTCCTTCAGTGTCACATTCCTTCAGAAACACGCCCCTTCCCCCGGACCGAACTGCCATGTCCCATTTCGGGTGACCCGGGAAGGAAGGGTCATCGAATATGGCCGCCAGGTTTACCATGTCGGTATCCGCCTCCGCATACAGGACGGGTCCGGCGGGAAGGCCAAAAAAACGATCCAGCGCGGTTGTTCCCATGAAGCGGTAAGAAATTTTCGCAGATTCCAGTTCGGGCAAACGCATGTTCTCTGTAACAATAGCGCGACCGGGGGGCAACCGTCCACCTTGCAGGACCCTTGCAGCAATCCGGCATCTTGACCGACGACGGCAGCGTGATACACTTGTATGCTCATATCTATACATAGAGGAGCAACGTATGAAGTACAGAAAACTGGGACACAGCGGCCTCATTGTCAGTGAGGTTGCCCTTGGGACAATGCAGTTTGGCCGGAAAATGAATATGGGCAACCTGGATCAGAAGGATACAAACGCCCTGGTGGCATTCGCGCTGGATCAGGGAATCAACTTTATCGATACCGCCGACGTCTATTCCCAGGGACAGAGCGAAGAGTTTGTCGGAAATGCAATCAAAGGGAAGCGGGAAGAGCTGGTCATTGCCACTAAATGCCGTCTTCCTATGAGCGACAATTTCAACCGCAGCGGCGCAACCCGGGTCAATATTATGCGTGGCGTGGAAAGTAGCCTCAAACGGTTGCAGACGGACTACCTGGACCTCTATCAGCTTCACGGGTGGGACAGCAACACACCCCTGGAAGAGACACTGCGGACTATGGACGATCTGGTCCGACAGGGTAAAGTTCGCTATATCGGTTTGAGCAACTATCTTTCGTGGCAGGGTGCAACCGCCCTGGGAATGCAGGAGCGACTGGGGTTGAACCGTTTTGTAACAGCACAGATGTACTACAGCCTCGTCGGCCGCGGTCTGGAGTTCGATTTCCAGTCAATGGCGGAATACCACGGTCTGGGGATTCTCGTGTGGAGCCCCCTGGCGGGTGGTTTTCTCAGCGGCAAGTACGAGCGGGGTAAACCGGCGCCGGCGGGCACCCGTTTCGACGAAAACGGCAATTTTGTGCCCTTTGACAAAGAGCTGGGTTTTAACGTAGTTGATGCGGCCCGAAAGGTTGCGGACCGCCACGGCGTGAGCGTTGCCCGGGTTTCTCTGGCGTGGATACTGGCGCAGCCTGCAATATCCAGTGTAATTATTGCCGGACGGAAGAAAGAACATCTGGCGGACAACATTGCCGCTTCCGACCTGGAACTGACGGCTCAGGATCTGAAGGAACTGAACGAAGCCAGTGATCCGGGAACGCCCTACCCGAAATGGATGGTCATGCAGCTGGATGTTGCAGAAGATCCCCGGCCGAAGGCTCTCTTTCCGGAGCGGTATGAAAACGGCACACCCTGGAAAGACCGGCGTGACTACGGTTGGGACGGTTGACTGACCGCACAATAATCGAATTGAGACCCGCGCCCTGTGGAGCGGGTCTCATGTACGCAGGTCTTTTACGCTTTCCCGTTCTATGAGGGTGCCGCCCACAACGATCTTTACCGCCGGCATGGACGGATTGATCATACGATTTGTAAGACGGGTAACGGCGGTGTTGCCAATTTCCCACTTGGAGACTGCAATACTGGTCAGTGGCGGGTCCATCAGGGCCGATGTGGGCAGATCATCAAATCCAACAATGGAAATGTCATCGGGAATATGAATACCTTCCTCCCGGAGGGCTTTCATCACACCGAAGGCCATAATGTCGTTTGTACAGAACAGCGCGGTAGGCAGGGTAACTCCCCTTCGCAGGATGTTCTGCATGTCCCGGTAGGCTACGTCAAAGGTAGAGTCGCAGTCAAAAATGTACTCTTCCCGAAGGGGCCGTTCCAGCGCCGCCATGGTCTGTACAAATCCAAGGTGGCGAAGCTGAAAGTTTCTTGTCTGCACCAGGGACCTGACCATGCCGATCTCACTGTGACCATTCTCGATAAAATGTTCCACGATCCGGTAGACCGAATCCTGATTGTTCATATCGATAAAATCAAAGGGAAGAAAGTCTATAAAGGTGTCCAGGAAAACCACCGGGATGTCCAGACCGCTGAAAGCCGTCACGTCTTCCCGGCTGAGTTCCGTACCCAGAACGACGGCTCCCCGAAGATCTGCGTCCCTTCGAATGCCGTTGAGTATTTCCTCCACGGGGGTGCCGCTGAAGCTGGAGACTTCCAGTCTGTAGTTGTGTGCTTTGGCCCCGTGAACGATGCCGTCGATATAGTCGGCGACAAAGACCGTATGGTCGCGGTTGACGGTATGTCCGTGACGGGCAATTTTCAGAAACTGTATGGTTCCACCGGCGGCAGTAGTGGTTCCGTTCCTTCCGGGTATTGAAGACCCGCCGGGCTTCTCATACTGCAACTCCCTGGCCAGCCGAAGAACCCGTTCCCGCGTTTCTACACCGACGCCGGGTTTTTCATTCAGAACCAGTGATACCGTGGCGATGGAAACTTCGGCAAGTCTTGCAATGTCCTTTATTCGGGTGTTCATCACGTACGTTTCAGCTTAGGTCCACGCCCTTTTTCTGTCAACTAAAAATTTAGTTTGTTTTTTGTTGAAGTGGCATGTTTGCACGGTTTCACTGAAATCTTATGAAAATATTTTCAGCATTTTAACCAAAAAGTAGGGCTTGCAGCCGGATTTACGCGATATAACCAGTTTTTGGTTGACAGTCTGCCGGACCATGTTAGAATCGAACCAGAATCGTTTTAGTAAATGTTTATTACTTTTGGGGAGGCCATATGGCAATGAAGAAATTTATCAATAAACCGGAAGATTTTGTGGACGATATGCTCACGGGTATTCTCGCCGCGCATCCCGACCAGTTGAAACACGTCGGCGATGATCTGCGGTGTATTGTTCGGGCCGACGCACCGGTAAAAAACAAAGTGGGGCTTGCAACGGGCGGCGGATCGGGCCACCTCCCTCTCTTTCTGGGATATGTCGGGCAGGGCATGCTGGATGGATGTTCCGTAGGCGGTGTTTTTCAGAGTCCCAGTTCCGAACAGATGCTTGAAGTTACCAAAGCGATTGACAGCGGCAAAGGCGTGCTCTACATCTACGGCAACTACAGCGGAGATATCATCAATTTCGATATGTCTGCAGAAATGGCCGACATGGAAGATATTCGTGTGGAATCGTATGTAGCCGGCGAAGATGTCGCCAGCGCTCCAAAGGGAGAAGAAGAAAAACGGCGCGGCGTAGCCGGCATTTTCTTTGTGTACAAGTGTGCCGGAGCAAAAGCCGATGAAGGTGCCGACCTTGATGAAGTGAAGCGAATTGCCGAAAAAGCCGGCGCCAACGTGCGTACAATGGGCGTTGCCCTTTCCCCGGTTATCGTACCGGAAGTGGGTAAACCGTCCTTTACAATCGGTGAAGGTGAAATGGAAATCGGTATGGGTATTCACGGTGAACCGGGAATCCGGCGCGGAAAGCTTCTTACCGCCGACGAAGTTGTCCAGGAGATGATGGACCAGATCATGCCGGACCTTCCATATCAGAAGGGAGACGAAGTTTCGGTCCTCATGAACGGGCTTGGTGCAACTCCCAAGGAAGAGCTCTATGTGGCGTACCGTAAGGTAGCGGAAATACTCAAAGGAAAGGGAATAACAGTTTTCAAAGTTTACGTGGGTGAATTTGCAACATCCCTGGAAATGACTGGATTCTCTATTTCAGTGTTGAAGCTCGACGACGAACTGAAGGGATTGCTGTCCAAAGCGGCCAGGTCGCCCTTCTTTGAACAGGTTGCCCTGTAAAGGAGTCTTCTCGTGATAGACCTTGGACTGGCGAAGGAAGCTATGCACGCAATCCGTCTGCTCATGGAAGAAAATCAGGACCGTCTGATCGAAATCGACGGGATCATCGGTGACGGTGACCTGGGACTTACCATGACCAAGGCTTTCAGAACGGCCGACCAGGATATGTCCGGTTCCGACGAAAGTGACATCGGTAAGCTCCTTGCAAAAGCAGGAATGGTCATGGCGAAAGCTGCGCCGTCAACTATGGGTTCTCTGGTGGCGACGGGCTTCATGAAGGGCGGAAAGGCTGTGTCGGGTCGTGGATCTGCCATGGAAGCAAAGGATATTGCCGAGTTCTTCCGCGCCTTCTCGGACGGAATCATGGAACGCGGCAAAACGAAGCCCGGCAACAAGACAATAGTCGATGTGACCGACCCTGTGGCGACCGCTCTGGCGCAGGCGGCCGCAGCAGAAGCGGACGGGCCGGGTCTGGCCCGGGCCGCCATTGAAGCGGCGAAAGCGGGCGAGGAAGCCGCAAAGGGAATGATTTCCCAGCACGGCAAGGCCGCAATTTACCGGGAGCAGACCCAGGGAAAACCCGATCCGGGTGCCACGGCCGGAGCCCTTATTGTGCAGGGTTTTTTCTCCGTGCTGGAGAAACAGTAATTCAGTGAATGTCGGTGCCTTGGCACTGATAAAAAAAAGATCTTCTGTAAAGAAGAAGGAGGACTATGTTATGAGGAAAACAGCTATTCTGTTTGTTGTTCTGGCGACGTTGATTGCCGGTGTGACCGTTGCCGGTGGACAAGGTGAGGCGGCTTCGACGGATGATCCGTTTGAAATCGTTATGGTTGTGAAGGTTGAAGGTGTTGCGTGGTTTGACAATATGCGTCTTGGCATTGAGCGCTTCAACGAGGAGCATGACGACGTAGAGGCATGGCAGACTGGTGCCGATACGGCTGATCCCGCCGCTCAGGTACGTATTATTGAAGACCTGGTTGCCCAGGGTGTGGATGCGATTCTCATCGTTCCCAATGACCCGGAATCACTTGTTCCGGTCATCGAGCGCGCGCGTGCCCAGGGTATCGTTGTTGTAACCCACGAAGCGTCCAACATTCGCAATGCGGACTTCGATCTGGAAGCGTTTGACAACCTCGAATATGGAGCCAATATGGCCTCTATCATGGCCGACTGGCTTGGTGGCGAGGGAGTCTGGCAGCCTTTCGTTGGTCACCTGACCTCTACAACACATAACGAATGGGTTGATGGTGAGGTGGAATTTCTGGAAGCAAACTTTCCGAATATCGTACAGGCAAATCGACGGCAGGAAGATACGGAGAACCAGCAGGTAGCCTACGAACGGAGCCTTGAGCTTCTCAGGTCCAATACCGATATTCAGGCGATCATGGGTAGTGCTATGACGACAGTTCCCGGTGCCGCTCAGGCGATCGAGGAGCTTGGCCTTGTCGGTGAGGTAGCCGCTTTCGGGACTTGTTTGCCTTCTGTTGCCGGTAATTACATTGAGAGTGGTGCGGCGAAGTCCATCCACTTCTGGGTTCCCGCTGACGCCGGTTACGTGACCGCGAATATTGCGTATCACCTGCTTACCGGACGTGATGTCGCGAAAGGTCTTGACCTGGGTCGTCCCGGATATGAGAGTATCACTATCCAGACCAACGACCACGGAGTTCCCGTTGTATACGGTCAGGCCTGGCAGGATGTGAACATCGATAATCTGGACGAATGGCGAACTGCTTCCGGTGACTGGGAGCTCTGAGTTCCTTTAGACCTTACATCATCGGCATACCGGAACGAAAGTCCGGGTATGTCGGTGAGTATGGTGACCAACCGATACGCGGTGGGAACCGGAGTGGTTCCGCCGCGTACATCTCCCGGAGTGCATCAATGATTGGTATGATGCACTCCGGGAAATCTGTTTTTATGAAGTACTGAGTAAGGAGGACTTCCCGAGATGGCGGAAACACTGCTCGAGGTAAGAAATATCAGCAAGGCTTACGCCGGTGTCCAGGCTCTCGACGGTGTGAGTCTTACGGTGGCACCGGGAGAGGTCCATTGTCTCGTGGGCGAAAATGGTTCGGGAAAGTCAACACTGATTAAGATAATCGGCGGTGCGGTAGAGGCGGACTCCGGTGAAATCATAATCAACGGGCACTCTTTTGGCAGTTCCATCGATGTAATCGAGTCGATTCGGCAGGGCATCCAGATTATTTATCAGGACTTGAGTCTCTTTCCCAACCTGACCGTGGCAGAAAATATTTCCCTGAATCAGATGATTGAACAGGGAAGAAAACTTATGAACTGGAAAAAGGTCCGCGAAGTTGCCCGGCAGAGTCTGAATCAGATAGAAGAAGATATCGATATTGATGCCCCGCTGGATTCCTGCTCTATGGCACAGAGGCAGATTGTGGCAATTTCCCGGGCACTGACTCAGGGCGCGAAGCTGATCATTATGGATGAACCCACCTCGGCAATTACCGCTGAAGATGTGAAGCGCCTGTTCAGGGCGGTCCGCCGCCTGAACGAACAAGGGGTGGCGATGCTTTTTGTGAGTCACAAACTCAACGAAGTGTTCGAGATTGCTCAGTCCGTTACCGTCATTCGAGATGGACGGAAGGTTGGTGACTATGAAGCAGGTACGCTGAATCAGGACAAGTTGACGTTCCTCATGAGCGGACAGAATCTGGAATACAAACCCTTCATTTTCGATCCGGAAAAGGCAGACGCGCCCCTGCTCCTGGAGACCAGAGGGCTGCACAAGAAGAACCAGTTTCATGATGTAGATCTGAAGGTCTACGGCGGGGAGGTAGTAGGGCTGACGGGTCTTGTTGGATCCGGCCGGACGGAACTGGCCCTTTCGATTTTTGGGCTCAATCCTGCCGACGGCGGGGAAATCCTGATTGAAGATAACGCCGTACACATTTCCGGACCGGAAGACGCGAAACGCTACGGCATCAGCTATTTGCCGGAAGACCGACACGGACAGGGGTTGTTCGGTGACCAGACAATCGCTGACAACATCATCGCTACGGTGATCAGAACGCTTCGTGGTCCCGCCGGAATGATCGACGAGAAGAAACGCACCAGTATCTGGTCGAACTGGATTGAACAGCTCAAAATCAAGACACCCGACGGTAACAACAAGGTATCGACCCTTTCCGGTGGAAATCAGCAGAGAGTGGTACTTGCAAAATGGCTTGCTCTCGATCCGAAGATATTTATCATTGATGGTCCTACAATCGGCGTCGACGTCGTTTCCAAGGCGAGAATTCACGACGTGATTCAGGAGCTGGCACGTATGGGTATGGGTATCCTGGTTATCTCTGACGAAGTTACAGAGATACTGCAGGTTTGCAGTCGCGCGCTGGTCATGCGGAAAGGCCGAATTGTGAAGGAATATTGTGACCTCGAAAACGTTGCGGAAGCGGAAATCAGCAACGTCGTTGCCAACCTGGACGAAGAGGTAGCTTCATGAACGAAAAGAACTCACTCGTGAAAACACTGTTAGGACGACACGAGACGTATCTGGCATTACTTATCCTGGCGTTCTCTATCGTTCTTGCCAATGCTACTACGGGGTTTCTTACCGCGGGAAATCTGCTCAGCGTAATGAGGGGTGGTTCCGGTCTGGGATTGCTTTCTCTGGCCTTTTTCACAGCTCTGGTTGCCGGGGGAATAGACATTTCTTTTCCTGCGATTGCAATCTCCGGTCAGTACATCGCGATCCGAACGATGGTTTCTTACGGTATCGACAGTATCTGGGTAGCCTTTGCCATTTCCATCACTATTGGAATTGTATATGGATTGTTCAATGCGTTTCTGATAACCCGTTTTCGAATACCCCCAATGATAGCAACGTTGGGAACTTTCAATCTCTTTCATGGAGGTTTGCTTGAGTTCCTCGGTACGGAAGCGGTAAATGTAGGGCGAATGCCCCTTGCCATTACGGACTTTGGTCGCATGATGGTAATTCAGTTTGAAACTGCACAAGGCCCACTCGGGGTGTCGGTATTTGTGGCAATTCTGGTTGCGGCTATTGCCCTGACGTGGTTTATCTTGAGAAAGACAATGCTGGGACGCGGAATCTATGCGATTGGCGGCGACGCTGAAGGAGCTCGACGGGCCGGTTTCAACGTCACTCGCATTCGATATTTTGTATACGCGTATGTGGGCTTTCTGTCGGGCGTGATGGGAATAATTCATGTATCCCTGATCCGGTATTCCCACCCCAACAATATTGTAGATACGATGTTATTGCGGGTTATTGCGGCGGTTATTCTGGGAGGAACCTCCATAACTGGCGGTCGGGGAACGATAACCGGTACCATGCTGGGGGTGGTCATGATCGTTTTGTTAGACCGACATCTGATAATGCTTGGAGTTCCTTCGGAATGGACGGAGTTTTTCATAGGTATCGTAATTGTGATTGGTGTTATTGCGACCCACCTGAGAATGAAAGTCGCCAAACAGCGACAGGGTGAGCTTATCGTGGAACGGGCCCAATGATTACCGAAAGGAACGAAAAGTGACAACAAAGAAAGCCAATAACCTGACCTTGCTGATAGCATTCATTGCGGTTGGCGCAATCATGACCATTGCAATGCCGGAGCGGTTTCTTCGCATTAACAACCTTCAGAATATGATGAGAAATCTGCCGGAATACGCATTGCTCGCTTTTGGAATTATGCTTGCAATGACCATCGGCGGAATTGACCTGTCCGGTGTTTCTATTCTGAGTATCTCCGGTGTAGTTGCCGCCGGCATTCTGTCCCGCCACGAAGAGCTGGGATTATCGCCCTGGCTGGTAATTATCATTGCAATTGTCGCTGCTGTTGCGACAGGAGCGGTTTGCGGATTACTGAACGGAATCATAATCTCGGTTGCGAGTGTTCCGGCGATAATCGCTACGCTGGGGACGAACGGTCTGTATCTTGGCATTGCAATGGGTCTTACCGGAGGCAGTGGTCTGGGCAATTTCCCTCTGGAGTATATACGTCTGGCCAACGGCAATCTTCTGGGCATTCCGATTCCTTTCGTCGTTTTTGTCGTTACTGCCGGCGTCCTCTGGTTCTTTCTGGAGCGAACCTCTCTGGGATTCGAGATGCGCATGTTGGGGGCCGGCCCGAAAGCGGCCCGTTTTTCGGGAATGAACAACCGGGTGATAATCATGAAGACATTCATGATTATCGGAATTCTCGCCGGTATTTCTGCAATAATTCTCACGTCAAAGGTAGCCACCATGCGGCCGAACTACGGTCAACAGTACCTGTTGCTGGCTGTTTTACTGTCTGTCCTGGGTGGGACGAATCCGGATGGCGGTTTCAGCTCCGTCCTTGGAGTTTTCCTGGCGATTTTAACTTTGCAAATTGTCGCAACCGGATCGACCTTCCTTGGCTATACGCCTTTTTTTCGTAATTTTCTTTATGGAATAATGCTGTTGTTGGTAATGATTATTCAGCATTACCGGGATACGGGACAGATCAAGTCACTTGCACATCGTTTTCGTGGTCAGTTTGTGACCAGGCAGTAAACGAAAAGTGATCCGGTCTAATACCGGATCACTTTTTTTATTTTCGGGTCTTTTTCCAGCTCAACCAGCTCTTCCGCTGATGGTCTGGATGGTCGGTCCCGCTCTCCATTTACCAGGCAAAGAAACCCCAGGTGGGAATCGGGTGCCGCGTAGAACTGGTGCCATGTCTGCGGTGGGGTATATACCAGATCGTGTTCTTGTATCGGATGCACTTCACTTCCTATCAACACTGATCCTCGACCCCTGAGAATGAGCACCCCATGCACATGGTCGTGTCGTTCAAGCGCGGAATAGCCTCCGGGTTCCACCTCAAAATAGCGCCATTCCGCACAAAGTCTATCATCGGCCTGGAAGAGAACCTGTTTGGTTACATGGTCGGAAATTGTCCCGGCGGCGGGGTAGTTCTTGAGATCTACCCCGTTCCACCGAAACATACTGTCGATTTTCTCGAATGTACGCAGTGTAGATGTGTTCATAGTGGTGATCAATCAACGACCCGAATTACTGTGTCCTTTTCTTCTTGCAGCTGTCGCACTTCAAGGTCTTCAGCCGGAGTTCCCTGCCGAAAGACAACCAAAGTCCGTGCCGGTGATTTGCCGGGTACCAGAGGAATATAGTGCCAGGTTCCCTTTTTCAGAGTTACCGCTGTTCCCGTAGGTATCCGGAACGCAGCGAGTGTATCCAGATCAGGCCAGTCGTCCTCCCGCGGATCGGCGCTGGGTTTTGCCAGTACAAGGACAATTTCTTCCTGGAGCGGAACGAGGGTTTCTGTTGTCTGCAGGTGGCGCTCCAGCATAGGGGCCGTCATTTCACCGGTTTTGGTAAGGACCATTCCAAAGGATTCCGTACCGTCGAACTCGCCCAGAGCAAGATCGTTCCAGAAGGAGAATACTTCGGAATCGAAGGCGGGCTCGCCCCCGGTGGATGAGATGAAATCTCCGTAAGAATGGAGAGCATCAGCCGTTGCTTTTTGAATCTTTACCGTTTTTTCTGCCATAGCATATCTCCTTTTTCGGGCTCAGAGTGTCTGAACCAGTCGTTTTGAATGGTCTTTCAGCGCGTGATAGGTAGCCTCGTACTGATCCACGTACTCCCGGTACCGTTCCATATTTGCCTGAATCGGTTCTACCCGTTTCTGAATTGATACCATGTTATCAGCGGCTTCCCGAATGTCGTTGTACATACCGGCGACAACAGTTGCAGTAATAGCACTGCCGAGGCTAACCGCCTGCTGTTCTGTAGGTATGGTCATCGGCTTACCGGTGACATCGGCGTGTATCTGCATCCACAGGTCGCTTTGGGTAGCGCCACCACAGACAATGATCTCATCGACTAAAAATTCTGCCTGATCCATTTGCCTGATAATCATAGCGGTGCCGTATGCTACCGATTCCATGATGGCACGGTAGATGTGAACCGGCGTGTGGCTCAGGGTAAGTCCCCGTATGACGCCTCGGCTGTTGGAGTCGACCCAGGGAGTTCGGTTTCCCTGCCAGTGTTCAAGTACCACAAGGCCGTCACTGCCCAGTTTGAGGGCGGCGGCCCGTTCATTGAGGACATCATAGACGGAGCGATTGCTTTTTCTGGCTTCTTCTTCAATTGTGCTGTTCAGAAAATTAGTGAGGAACCATTTCAGCACACTTCCGGTGGAAATCTGGCCGGCCTCAACGATGTTCAGGCCCGGGAGGAGGGCATCAGGGAAGCTGCCGAAAAGGCCTTTGGTGTGGAGTTCTACCGGGGATATACCGATGTGCAATTGCGACGAACCAGTAATAAGTGCAAGCTTTCCCGCTTCCAGCGCGTTTACGCCGATGACACCGATATATGCGTCGGCGCCGCCGCCGGCCACAGGAATACCCGCCGGCAGCCCCGTTTTTTCCGCCATTTCCTTGCTGAGGCGTCCCGCTTCTTCGCCGATCTTGACGATCCGTTTCGGTAATTTTTCGTACACGTCTTCCAGGCCGATTTTGTCATAGAGAGACCTGGGAATACCGCCCTTCCGGTTGTTGTAGAACCAGCGGACAGTGGAAGTATTTATGTTGCCGGTGATCTCCCCGGTCAGCCGGTAGACCATCCAGTCTGTCTGTTCGAACACAGTTGCGGCCTTTTCGTACACCTCCGGTTCGTGCCTTTTTGTCCATAGCACCTTGCAGGGGAACCATTCGGCCGAGAGTTTGGCGTGACCGATATATTCCAGAGCATCATCACCACTGGCGGCAATCTCGTCGGCTTCACCGGCGGCCCGGATATCCATCCACATGATCGCATCCCGGAGAGGACGCCCAGCTTTATCAAGGAAGACGACGGTACAGCTTGTGCCGTCAAGTCCGACGCCGGTTATCTCTTCCGGTTTTACACCGGAGGCCGCAAGTGCTTTTTTGATGGACTCAACCATTGCGGAGTCCCAGCGGTCGATGTTCTGTTCACCCCATCCGGGGTGTCTGTGGATGTTTTCATTGGAGCTGATACCGAAACCCAGGCAGTGTCCCGAGGAGTCATATACTCCCGCCCGAAAGCTCTCAGTCCCCGCGTCGATGCCCAGCACGTAATTTGCCATCGTCTCCTCCTTTTTACAGCTATACCTTTATTATAACAGGACTTGCGGATCTTGGCCATTCACTCCGCGTTCTCAGTTTCAGAGCGACCATGCACCGCCCCTGAAGACGGTTGTTCCGTCTATTGCTATTTCACCCTCTGTTCTCAGGTCTTTCACGATATCCCAGTGAAGGGCCGATGAGTTGACCCCTCCGCACTCGGAGTAAGATCTTCCCAGGGCCAGGTGGATCGTTCCGAGAATCTTTTCGTCATAGAGAATGTCGTTGCAGAATGTAGTGATCTGCCTGTTGGTGCCTATACCGAACTCGCCGATACGCCGTGAACCGGCGTCCATATCCAGGAGCTCGAAGAGGAATTTCTCGTTGGTTCCGGCCGATGCATCAACAACTGCACCGTCCTGAAAGGTGAGGTGAATTCCTTCGATAAGAGTCCCTGCAAAGACGCCGGGGTTCTCGAAACAGATGGTGCCGTTGACGGTGTCTTCAACCGGGGAGGTGAAAATTTCACCCCCGGGCATATTGATGTGTCCGTCGTCAACGACGTAACGGCGTCCTTCCGTGGAAAAGCTCAGATCCGTCTTCCACCCTGTTATCCGGACCTCAGCGGTTCCGTGAAGCCGGTCCCGCAGCCTGTGATACGATGTCGATTCAGATTCCCAGTCCTGAAGAACCGCCCGAAAGAAAAACGCTCCCATTTCGTCGGTGCTCATTCCCGCCTGCTGAGCGAAAGATTCGTTGGGTATGCGAAGTAAGGTCCACTTCGTTTCCGTCGTCCGAAGAGATGAAATTACCCCTTCGGCTTTACGCAGATTGGTGATCCGTTGCGAGACGATCCCGTTGAACTCGTTGAGGTTGCGGGCCCCCCGCAGATCGATGCAGACATCCGCCCAGTGCATGGCGTCTCTCCAGACCTCGGGTACCCAGGCAATCTGGTCCTCCGAGCCAAACTGCAGCAGGTCCCGTTGGAGAGACATGGAATAGAAAAGGATCTGCACCTGTCCTCCCGCCTCCACGGCACGGCGATGAACCGCCCGTACCGCCGGAAAAATATCGGGTTCCCGCATGATGATGAGTACCTTTTCTCCCGGGGCCACCGCGGTTGCGTAATCCACCAGTATTTTTGCAACTTCGTCCCAAGCGGGTTGTTTCGACATCAGTGTCATGGATCCTGCCTTTTCTTATCGATTGCAACCTCGCGATGGATCATCTCGGAGGTATCGGAATACAGCTGCCTGAAGAGAGGGTAATACCGATTGTACACGGCTAACGGTATCACAGGTGCAGAACTTGGTCAATTTCCAATTGCAATTGCACATAATAGATGTTACTTTGCACATAGCATGGACATCAATACGCGCCGTTCCATCATTGCCCGGCGCCTTGCAGAAGAGCATACCGTAGCCGTCGGCGACCTGGCCGAGGAAATGGGCGTCTCCGGGATGACCGTCCGACGTGATCTTGCGGAACTGGAGCGCATCGGATACGCCCGGAGGATCTACGGTGGCGCCGTACGGGAGGCCCAGCGCAGTTTTGAGCCCTCCGTGGTGACGCGCTACGCCGAGAACGCCGAAGAGAAGCGACGCATAGCCGAAGCAGCCATGAAGTTGCTCCGGCCGGGTGATTCCATAGCCATTGATGTGGGCTCTACAACGATGTATTTCGCCGAATATCTACGGGAGTCGCCGGATCTTCGTCTTGTGGTGGTGACCCCAAGTCTCTCTATTGGCAGGGAACTGAGTGAAAACGCGTCTTACACGGTGATCGTTTCCGGCGGAGTCGTTCGTCGGGGAGAGTTGTCCCTGACGGGGGCTCTGGCGGTGTCGGCGTTCAGGCAGTTTCATGTGGACAAGCTCTTTCTGTCAGTGGCGGGCATATCCCGTGACACCGGGCTGACGGAGTTCAATATGGAAGACGCCGCGGTAAAACGGGAGATGATCGCTTCGGCACGGCAGGTCATCGTCCTTGCCGATTCCGAAAAGTTTGGAAGGACAGCGTTGTGTGGAGTCGGTAACCTGGATGATATGGACATACTGGTAACCGGCGGAGAGCCGCCCCGGGAACTCCGGGACGCCCTTGAAGGTAGCGGAACAGAGCTGATCGTAGCGCCCGGCGGAGATTGAGCGTCCGCAGCCGTTGCGGCAGCATCTTCAGAAGAAGGAGTGAGAACATGAAGTGGTTGGAAAAAGAACTGGGTAGTCGTAAACCGGTAATAGCGATGTGTCACATGCCGGCACTGCCGGGTGATCCCCAATATGACAGGACAGGGGGAATGCAGGGCGTTGTCGATTTTGTAAAGAGGGAGCTGGAAGCGCTGCAGGAAGGTGGTGTTGACGCCATTATGCTCTCCAATGAATCAAGCCTTCCCTACCTTACCAAAGTGGAAACCATTACTACCGCTTCCATGGCCCGGGTCATTGGAGAGTTGAAGAAAGAAATCCGCGTACCCTTCGGTGTGAATGTCCTCTGGGACCCGACGGCAAGTATTGATCTGGCCGTTGCAACGGGTGCCGGGTTCGTCCGGGAGATCTTTACCGGCGTCTACGGAAGCGACTTCGGCATCTGGAATACTAATTGCGGAGAGGTGGTCCGTCACCGCGCCGCCGTTTCCGGCGAGGCCGTTCGGTTACTGTTCAATATTGTTCCGGAAGCCGCCGCGTATCTGGGAGACCGCTCTCTGAAGGATATCGCCAGGTCAACGGTTTTCAACGCCCGGCCCGACGGGTTGTGCGTCTCCGGGTTGACCGCCGGAGCGGAAACATCGGCGGAACAGCTGAAAATAGTGAAGGAGGCCGTGCCGGAGACGGCGGTTTTCGCAAATACAGGTGTTCGCGTCACAAACGTGGCGGAGCAGCTTGCCATAGCCGACGGTGCCATTGTCGGAACGGCGTTGAAACGGGACGGGTATATCTGGAACGAAGTGGACCCGGAACGGGTCAAGGCGTTTATGGGCGCCGTCCGGGAAGCCCGCGGAAACTGATCAGTTGATGTACCGGCTGCGGTATGCCTCCGGTATTACTCCATCCGCTGAAGCACCCAGTTGCGGGCGTCCCTGATAACACCTTTTGGATCGGTACTGGATTCATTCCACATTTCTATGACAAACGGCCCCTGGTAGTTCATCGCTTCCAGCGTCTCAAATGCTTCTTTGAAGGGAACGATTCCATCGCCAAAGGGAACTCTGCGGAATTCTCCCGGCCGGGCATCCTTGATATGGACGGCGACAATACTGTCAGCGGCGCGACCGAAGTGGCCGGGTATATCGTATCCGTGAGCGATGGTATTACCAATGTCGGGATACATCTGAAACCAGGGATTTCCTATACGTCGAATAATTTCATGAGCCTGGTCGGGAGAGCCGACAGAATCGATGTCGGCGTTTTCCAGGGCGAGCATCACGGAAGCTCCACGACACAATTCTGCCGCCCGGACCAGCCCTCCGATGTAACGTTCCCAGGTAGCTTCGGTACCCGGTTCGTAGTAGACATCGTGCCCCTGCGTCTGAATGATGCGCACCCCCAGCTCTGCGGACAATTCTATACCCCGCTCCATCATGTCCCAGGCTTTCTCGCGAATTACCGGATCTTCCGACGCAAACGGAAAGCGTCGATGGCCGCTGAGGCAGAGATGACGAACCGGCACACCGGTGTCGAGAATTGCCCGCCTCAACGCCTGCCGTTCAGACGCGGTCCAGTAGAGCCGTTTGATGCGTTCATCCGATTCGTCTACAGAGAGTTCGAGAAAGTCGTAACCGCAGTCGCGAGTCGTCTCCAACGCCTCTTCCCAGTTGTTGAACGGTGGTAGAGCTTTCTCGTAAATTCCTATGGCGTTGTGTTTCAGATTCACGTGTCCTCCGGAAAGACGTACGGTATCACGCCGCCGCACACTGGTCAACAAACCGTGCGAGGGTATACAATTGCCCCCTATGAACACCATAGATGTTGCCCGGGGAATCCGACAACGGGCACTCGAAATCACCCTCCGGACGGGCGAGTGCTATCTCAGTCAGGCGTTGTCTTCCGCTGAGATTCTGGCGGCCCTGTACACCGGGATTCTTCGGCTGGAACCTTCTTCGGCTCCATTTGTTCCGGAGCCCTTTCCGGGAGTTCCCAAAGCGGGGTTTCATCGCACCGGACGCCGGTACAATGGCGAGCCCGGCGCCGATCGGGATCGACTGTTGCTCTCGGCGGCTCATTATGCCGTGGCGGTGTACGCAGTTCTGGTGGAAACGGGACGAATGGCTCCGGAGGCGCTTGAGACCTTCAACAGTGACGGAAGCTCTCTTGAAATGATCGGGGCCGAACACTCTCCTGGAATGGAAATTACCAGCGGCTCTTTCGGGCAAGCCCTCAGTCAGGCTGCCGGTATAGCAACCGGTCGGCGCCTGAAAGGAGACACCGGCAGGACCTGGGTCTTCATGTCCGACGGGGAGTTCCAGGAAGGCCAGACATACGAAGCGATTCAGACGATGTCCCACTACCGGCTGGACTCGGTTGGGGTTTTCGTCGATGTCAACGGCCAGCAGGTGGATGGACGGACGGAAGACGTAATGAACATCGAGCCGCTGCAGTCCCGGTTGACCGCTTTTGGAGCCCATGTGGAGGTCATTGACGGACACGATGTGGATGCCCTGGTAGAGGCCGCTGCGGTGGACCATGCAGGAAAGCCACTGTTTGTTCTCTGCTATACCGATCCGGCCCGGGGTGTTCCCGCTCTTGATTCCCGACGGCCCCATCTTCACTTTGTACGGATAAAGGATGATACGGAACGGGACATGTTGAAGGCCGATCTGGTGGCACTGCAGGGAGGCTTGCATGATTGAAATGGTGGCAAACCCGCATATGCACAATCTGGTTTCCTGGGCGGAAAACCACCCGGAAGGCGTTGTTCTTTCGGGAGACCTGACCGGATCAACGGAGATCAGCCTGTTTCGGGACCGCTTCCCCGAGCGCTTTTTTTCTATGGGTATGGCGGAGCAGAATATGATCAGTTTTGCCGGCGGTCTTGCCAGGGAGGGATATGTTCCTTTGGTTCATACCTTTGCGGTGTTCATGTATCGTCGCGCCCTGGATCAGATTGAAATGTCTGTGGCATATCCGAATCAGCGGGTGCGTCTCTTCGGGTTTCTGCCCGGAGTGACCACACCCGGCGGCGCAAGTCATCAGGCGATTAATGACATCGGTGTGCTCCGCTCGGTGCCGAACATGACGGTCATGGAAATGGGGGATGCCACGGATGTGGAATCGGTCCTGGGCATTTCCGACGATGTTGACGGACCTCTGTATGTGCGGATGCTGCGCAAGGCGGTTCCCCGGCTCTTTCCGGTGACGGAGCCTACGGTTCTGGGTGAGGCGCGGCATATTACATCCGGGAAAGATATAACCCTTCTGTCCAGTGGAATCTGCACTGCTGAGTCGATGGCAGCGGTGGAGTACCTGCAGACCCAGGGTGTCGGAGTGGACCATTTTCACATTTCCACGTTGAAGCCTTTTGGGGACGAGGCAGTAGTCGAGTCTGCAGGGCGGTCCCGTTACGGTGTGGTCACCTTTGAAAACCACAGTACCTTCGGTGGTCTGGGAACGGCTACGGCAGAACTGTTGGCCCGCCACGGTGTGGCCGCCCGGCTGGTACCGATGGGGATAGAAGATACGTACATCCACGGAGCATCCCAGGCATATCTGATGGAGGAATATGGCCTCAACGCAGCCACCCTGATACGGAGAATCGGCGGAATCATGGGTGTAAAGTTTGACTTTTCCGGGGGATACGATTCAACGGGCGGCAAAGGGTCGGATACCACCGATTTCGACCGGGACAGACAGGAAGGGCTGTGACCGGGCGGCCGCAATGTGAAATTCCGTTCACATTGGACCGGCCCGGAGATGATACCCGACAATTTACACCAGCAACCGTATGGGCCGGGTGAGGTATCCTTCCAGCACCTTCAGAAAAAGGGCTCCCTGGGCGCCGTCAATGACACGGTGGTCTATTGTCAGGCTCAGTGTCAGTACCTTCCGGGAGGCAACGGCGCCGTCTTCCGTGAGGTAAAGTTCGTCCTCCGCGGCGTTGATGCCAAGGATGGCCGTTTCGGGCTGGTTGATAATTGGTGTAAAAGACGATATCCCGTACATCCCCAGATTGGTAATGGAAAAGACACCATTCGTCAGCTCATCCGGAGTGAGGCCGCGATTCCGGGCGCGGTGCGCCAGGTCTTTCGTCCGGACGGCAATTTCTCTCACTGACAGGGTGTCGGCGTTTCTCAGAACCGGCACCATTAACCCGTCATCGAGGGCAACGGCAATTCCAATATCGATGTTTCCCCGTTCTACAAGCTTTTTGTCACCAAGGACGGTGCGCATGTACGGTGCCTCAATCAGAGCAAGCGCGACAGCCCGGACGAACCAGGGGGTCAACGAAATTGACTCATCCAGATCTCTGTTTACCTGATCCCGCAGGGCAAACAGTGAGGTGACGTCGATCTTCTTGTTCATCGTCACCGGCGGTATTGTCTGGTGGCTTTCCGTCATCCGCTGCGCAATTGTCCGGCGCATACCGGTGAGGGGGCGCTCAGTATCCCCCTTGCGTTCCGCCACCGCCGGGGTAGCCGGCGCACCTTTGGCCTCAACGGCGTCAAGGACGTCCTGCTTCACAATGCGGCCACCGGGGCCACTGCCGGCCAATGCGGCGGTGTTCACGCCGTGGCGATCCGCCAGTGTCCGCGCAACCGGTGAAATGCGGTCCTCGCCGGAATCAGTATTGGTCGCGGTCGCCGTTGCCCGGGTACCACCGCCGTCTTCAAGAACCGCCGCAACATCCCGGCGTCTGATTTCGTTCCACTTCCCCGTACCCGTTACCGAAGCGAGAGACACTCCCTCCTGCCGGGCAAGAAAGCGGGCAGCAGGGGTTGCTCGCACGTCCGACCCGGAGCCGTCCGTATTTGGCGGTGCAGCGGTGTCAGAAGCGTCCGTGTCGGATCCGGTGGAAGGCGCCTTAGCAGGAGCCGCAGGAGCCTTCGGAGCCGCGGGCGCCGCCGATGAATTGTCACTTTCCGGCGGAACTTCATCCTTCTCGCCGATGTACCCGATGGTGGTAATGACATCAACCTCGTCACCTTCACTGTAGAGTGTTTTCAGCAGGTATCCCGAGACTTCCGCTTCAACCTCCATAGCGACTTTGTCAGTTTCAATTTCCAGAAGGGGCTCGCCCGCTTCAATAGCTTCTCCCGGTTTTTTGAACCACTGGATGATGGTGCCCCGTTCCATGGCCATTCCGGCCTTGGGCATGATTACTTCTGTAGCCATAACGCCTCCAATTACTGGTCCAGCAGATCCAGGATGTTCTTCTCTATTACTTCGGGAGTGGGGACGGCGTTCCGTTCCAGTTCGGGATTATAGGGAATAGGTACATCCAGACCGGCTACTCGACGGATTGGTGCATCCAGATAGAAAAACGCTTCCGAATCGGTAATGGTTGCAACGATTTCGCCGCCGTAACCGCCGGTCTTCACCGCTTCATGGACTACCATAGCCCGTCCTGTTTTCTTCACTGAGTCAATAATTATCTGAGTATCCAGGGGCATCAGCGTACGCGGGTCTACCACTTCAATTGAGTATCCCTTCTCGTCGGCGAGTTTCTCCGCCACTTCCAGCACCATGGGTACCATTCGGCCCCAGGTGACAATGGTCAGGTCGGACCCTTCCCGCTTGATGTCGCCCACACTCAGCGGAATAGTGTATTCCTCTTCAGGGACAGGACCCTTTTTGCGGTAGAGAAGTTTCTGTTCCAGGAAGACGACGGGATTGTTGTCCCGAACGGCCGACTTCAAAAGCCCCTTGGCGTCGTACGGAGTAGACGGAGTCACTACCTTGAGGCCGGGAATGTGGCAATACCACGCTTCCTGACTCTGGGAATGCTGTGCCGCCGCTCCCGTTCCCGATCCCGCCGGTGCCCGGACAACCATAGGCACCGTGGCGCGGCCGCCGAACATGTAGCGCATCTTTGCCGCCTGGTTTCCCAGCTGATCAATGCCGATACCGATGAAATCACTGAATTGAATTTCGGCGATGGGACGGCTGCCCGTCGCTGCAGCGCCTGCAGCGGCACCGACAATGGCAGCTTCACTGATAGGGGTATCGCGGACGCGGTCCTCACCGAACTCTTCAACCATGCCGACGGACACTCCAAAGGCACCGCCGTACACACCGATATCTTCACCCATGAAAAAGACGCTGGGATCCCGGCGCATCTCTTCGCTCATGGCTTCTTTAATTGCTTCTGCGTAGGTTATTTCTCGTTCACTCATAGTCGTCTCCATTACACCGCGTATACGTCGTTGAGCAGATCCGCCGGGACCGGATCAGGACTGTTCTGGGCATACTCCACCGCTTCTTCTATATCCTGCGTGGCTTTCTCTTCCATCGCGTCCAGTTCGCCGGCAGAGAAAACGCCGTTCTTCTGCAGGTAAGAACGCATCCGGGGTATAGGATCTTTTTCTTTCCACTCATTTATCTCTTCTTTTGTACGATACCTGTTGGCGTCACTCTTTGAATGACCCATGAAGCGGTACGTCTCCGCAATAATCAGGTAAGGTCCGTTCTGCATGACATGTTCCCTGGCTTTCTTTACCTCATCGTATACGGTGAAGATATCGTTTCCGTCTATCCGTGCCCCGGGGATTCCGTATGATTGGGCTCGTACGGAAAGGTCGTCGATATTCGTGGCCCGTTTCTGACTCATGGACATGCCGTATTGGTTGTTTTCACAGAGATAGATTACGGGAAGGTCCCAGGCCGACGCCATATTGAGAGACTCGTGAAAAGTTCCTTCGTTGATTGCACCGTCACCAAAGAAACAGAGAACAGCCTTGTCCTCCCCCTGTACCTTTGCAGTGAGTCCCGCCCCTGTTGCTATTGGAATGCCGCCACCGACAATACCGTTGGCCCCAAGGTGGCCCTTGGTGATATCTGCAATGTGCATCGATCCACCCTTGCCCCGGCAGTAGCCCGTGGACTTGCCCAGAAGTTCCGCCATCATCGGCTTCAGTTCCAGACCTTTGCCGATAGTGTGACCATGCCCACGGTGGGTGGCAGTCATCCAGTCGTTCTCTTCAAGCGCCGCGATTGCGCCGATTGCGCTCGCTTCCTGTCCAATACACAGGTGAGTCGTACCGTGGACCATACCCCGGGAGAAGAAATACGCTACTTTTTCCTCAAATCTACGGGTATACAGCATCTTCATGTACATGTCCTGGAGTTTTTCCGGGGACAGATCGGTTCGTTCTTCCGATTTTTTCTTTGCCATGTTGTTCCTCTTGCATTTTCCAGCGAAATATGAAAATATTTACACAATAAGAAATGTTTTACACTACTACTGTAATCAAAGGTGTGTTGTATGTCAAGCAATCAAAGTTCTCGCCGTGTCTCGGGCCCGGGTGCGGGTGAGCGATCATATCTGGCAAAGGTGGCTCGTCTTTATTACACAGAAGATCTGAGCCAGCAGAAGATTGCCCGGCGGATGAACGTCAGTATCGCCACCGTTTCACGGGCACTGCAGAAAGCGCGGACACTGAACATCGTCAAGATATCCATCGACGAATCGTCCCGGGGGTCAGCCGAACTGGAAGCGGAAATTGAGCAGCGCTGGCACCTGCAGGAATGCACCGTAGTGGCCCGATATGACCGGCTGGAGCACACCTACCATCAGATGGCGTCAGTCATGACGGACCTTCTGAATCGCCTGGTGAAGCCGGGTTCTACCGTCGGCACCAGCTGGGGTGTGACTCTGAAAACAATCGGTGAGAATCTTGATCCCATCCGAAGTCAGGATCTGAAGGTTGTCCCCATCATCGGCGCCATGGGAGAGGTGGACACGGGCATTTACCCCAACAGCATTGCCCGGGAATTTGCCGAGCGCCTCCACGGCACATCATACATGGTCAACATTCCCGCAGTGGTTGATGACCGGTCCATCCGCGACTCCATGCTTCGGGACAGCCACTACCGGGCGGTGCGGGAGCTCTGGCAGAACCTGAATATTGCCATCATGAGCGTGTCCGCCCTGGACGAAGATACATCTGCCTTTCGAAGCGGTATTTTTTCCTCCGGCGAACTTGCGTCCCTGCGGGAGCATGGCGGTGTCTGTGCCACCAACTTCACTATCCTGAACGCCGCCGGCGACGTTGTGGACGATCCTATCTCCGGACGCATTGTGGGGCTTCCTTTTCCTGAGCTGAAAGAGGTGGAGCACGTCGTCATAGCCGCCGCCGGTGCGGGAAAAGCCGAAGCGCTACGGGCGGCCCTCAATTCCGGCGTCGTAACCAGGCTGATAACCGACGTTGAGTGCGGGGAACTGTTGCTTGGGGGCGGTGACTCGGAGAGATGAATAGCTTACCCCGCAGCTATCCAGTCCCTTTCATAGCAAAAGCCCCGTCGAGCCAGAAACCGGGAAATCTGCCTGCGGGCGCCTCTCGACGTGACGGCGGAAATGATATAGCAGTCCCGGCGAGTCGGCACGGCTTCAGGTGTGATGACGGGGCATTTCCTGCCGTTTATCCGTCCCCCGGGAGTGGCTGTCTCCGGCGAAGCTACGTCGATGCATAATGCAATAGGTTCGCATCCAGTTTCCCGCAACGCATGGTCAAAGTACTCCATCCGCCTCCGCGTCCTTCTTCCACCGCCCCACAGAAATATGGGCCGATCTCCTGCGGCGGCCTGTACAAACCGCGCGAGGCAGGGTGCTTTCACCGCAAAAAAGGAGTCGATATTGGAATGGGGCCCCGGCTTCCGGGTTAGCCGCCCCGGACCGTCATTCCAGATGACCAGCTTTCGGGGAACGTTGGCGCCGATGACACCGGCTTCCATCCAGCGAAGCCACAGCTCGTAGTCTTCCGGAAAGGGGCCGTCGCGGTACGGGCCGTACAGTGAAGGTAGCTCCCGACGAAACATGACGGTGGGATGTATGAAGGGTGACTCGATAAACCGGGCTCGCCGAATCTGTCGTGGTGTAACCAGGCCATTTACCCAGGCGGTATATCGGCGAAAGCCTTCGTTGTTTCCGTTGTCCGGCATGATAGCCCCGGTCCCGCATATTCCGATATGAGGGTTCTTGTCCAGAAACGTCGCCTGCAGGGATATTCGTTCCGGCAGTGACTCATCGTCGGCGTCCATCCGGGCGATGTAGCGACCGGTTGCGTGATCCAGTCCGGTATTCAGTGCGGATACAAGGCCACTATGGGGAATACGGACGATCTTGAGATTGCCTTGCGACTCCGGATTCAGACCGTTCCGACGCCGACCGTCCCGACCCAGGCGGTCAAGGACGTCCGCTGTCCCATCGGTGCTGCCGTCGTCCACCACAATGACCTCGTGGTTTCGGCAATCCTGCCGAAGCATGCTGTCCACCGCCGTTTGGACGGTTGTCTCGGCGTTGAAGACGGGAATGATTGTGGAGACCCGGGGAGGATGGGAAATGGTATTCACCGCGTTACCGTCGTAAACTGCCAAGAAGTCTCGTATAAACTATCAGACATACGCTGTTTGTCAAGAAACATGTCGCGTAACTCTTATTTAACCTACGCCGTCTTCCTCTCCTGAGTATCTGGCTTCACTTTCAGCTGGTCCCCTTTGAGGACTACTTCCTCTACTGGTTTCCAGCATCGGGTCTCTCGAGTCCAACTTTCGGGATTGCGCCTGCGCGCAGCTTCGTAGACTTGCTTTCGCTGGCCGAGCACCTCGTGCTCGCTGCCTTCGAGCCGGTCTGCGGGGGAGACGAACCTGATGGCGCTGTGAAGGTGTTCGTGGTTGTACCACCGCACGAACTCTTCGACCCAGATCCTTGCCGCTTCGAGGCTCTCGAACGGCTTGCTTGGGTACTCGGGGCGGCCCTTCACTGTGGCGAACAGCGCTTCGCTGAACGCGTTGTCATCCGCGACGCGGGGGCGGCTGAAAGACGGGACGATACCCAGCCACTGCAGCGTAGCGAGCATCTTGGTGCCCTTCATAGGACCGCCGTTGTCGGAGTGCAGGATCAGGCTCCCGAGTTCGATCTGCTCCCTGTAGGCTGCCTGTCGGACGAGCACGTCCGCGAGTTCACTATCCTCGCGCTCATGGACCGCCCAGCCAACGATCTTGCGGCTCCATAGGTCTACGATCAGGTAGAGGTAGTAGAACCGCCCCTGGATCGCGGCCCTTAGGTACGTAGTGTCCTACGACCGCACCTGATTCGCCCCAGTAGCGAGATATGCGTCCGGGCGGTGAATATCGTCTCTCGACAGACTTTCCACGGTGCGCCAGCAGCTTCTCGTGGCGCAGGATGCGATAGAAGTTCGACTCGCCCGTCTTCAAGTTCGAGAAGCAACAGGTTGGGGTAGAGAGATGAGCAACCTAT